>CAVTMS010000008.1:0-20143 GCA_963735905.1 Candidatus Bathyarchaeota archaeon
GTAAATTGTCAATAAAGCTGAAGTCAAGACCAACGGAAGAACGATCCAGTATGGGAACTCGGGGATAGAAGGCGAAGAAGTCGGGCTTGGATTTGGTATTTGCCATGACGTGGTAGGATTCGTTTCTGGCAAAGGACTCTCCATGGTCAAACTGCTTGTTACGTTGAAGATTGTTAGCGCTTTTGAAACAACATTTCCATTTTCAGGATTATCTTTAGACAAGGGGTAGATTTGGTAAATAATCAATTCGTGGGTGCCTTTTGATAAGTAAGGTAATTCGGCAGTGCCTTCTTCTGTTCGGCGGTTCCAAAGGCTTAACAATGAATGGAGGGTACTCGGGCAAAGGTATCTTTGAGATGGTTGTGGTGTTAATTTCTTTTCTTTCTTGTCCATCTATGCTGTAGAAGTAAAGAAGCCCTAGATTAGTTTCAAGGGTAAAACGTAAGACAATATTGTTGGAGTCATAAGTGGAATTTAGTGGATATTGAATCTTCCATACCGTGTTAGCAGGTGGCATATAAAAATTAGCATTAGCTTCCTCAACAGCTTTCATTTCAACTATTATCGTCCCAATCAAGGCAAAGATGGCGATTATTAATGCTATTTTCCGCGTCATTTGTCTTCATACCCTCCTTCTTCTAAAAAATAGCAAAAACGCCGAAGCAAAAACAATTACTGGAATTCTTACCCAGACTGGGAATTCGGGTATTGTTGGAGAAGGCGATAGAGTTGCGGTAGGAGTTGGAGTTATCTCAGGTGATTGGCTTGGGGACAACGAGGGGGTTGGGGAAGGTGATGGCGAAGGAGTAGGAGTGGAAAAAGGAGAGAGAAACGAATCGGGTATTTGCGTAGTTATGGTGATTTTGGATGTGAGTGGGTAGTGGTCAATGTTTAAGCTATCAATTATGTAAGGGCTATCAACAATACCATCATTGTTGAGTGTGCTCCATTATGGTAGCTCCAGTAATTGCCTACCGTGCCGTTATCCCAATTTTGTTCCTGAATGTTCCCAGTGAGGTTAATGCTGTTCATGATGTTATTTTCGTATATGATGTTTTGAGAAGCCATTCTGTATGGAGGGCTGTGGATAAGGATCGCTCCTTGCGGATTATTTTCAATTACGTTCTGGCGTATAGTGTTGTTTTTGCAGCCGTCAAGTCTAATTCCGGCTACGTTTCCAACAATTTCATTATTCATCACCAAGTTGCCATCCCATGCAATCGAGATAGCGTTTCCAAGGCCTTCACTTCCTGTTGCGGTGATGTCGTTGCCAACAATTTTGTTGTTAGATGAACCGGTTGAGGTTATTTCTATGCCAACACGGGCGTTGCCTGCTATGGTGTTTTGGGCTATCAAGTTGTCTGTGTTGGGGCTGCCACCGTCTAATTCAATGCCCGACCATCCATTTGAAGCTACATAATTTCCCATTATCAAGTTATAATTTGAACCTTCGGTGCTAATGCCCAAGTCATGACTGCCGGTCACGGAGTTATCGGATATGTTGTTGTGATCGGAAGTGGTTAGGTGGATTCCGTTCCAGTTACCTGACGCTGCGTTTTTGAAGACATTGTTAAACGATGCATCTACAAGCCATATGCCGTAGAAGGTACTTTCCACGTTATTTTCGAACACATTACAATGCTTAACGTTCAAGAGGTGAATCCCGTAGTACCATCGCATTGTTGATGGTCTTTTGAATGTGAAGCCTGTCACGTTCACATTATCTTGCCGAATTAAGCAGGCTGTATTTCCATTTCCAGACACAATTGTGGAGTACTTGTTTTCTCCAACTAAAGACAATGGTGTGTTGATGATCAGGTCTTCGCTATATGTTCCGCTCTTAACAAAGACTTTGTCGCCTTCGGATGCACTGTTAAGGGCTGCTTGAATTGTGGGGTAATCATCTGGAACAGTAATTGTTTTAGGTTCTGCCTTTACAACAAGCGCATCAACAGCTAGCGGAAATAGAAGTGCTGATATGATGATTGCCATCATGAATAGTTTCTTAATCATAGCAATCAGGTAACTACGGGTTTAACCCTTCCTAAAAGCGTGTTTGTAAAGATTCCTTGACTAAAAACTTCCGGCTTAAGTCAAGATTTCTTGACCTAGGAATCAACATCAAAGTGAATGTTTTTTGACGTCTTAGAATTATGACTTTTCGAAAAACAGAAAGAATAATAGAATGCATGGTTTTTTTGGGTTTCATGGCAAAGCAAGCTCCAATATCTAAGAAAGAACTGCAATTGTCGGTTGCCGTAATCGCATTGATCGTTGGAGTGTTAGCGCTAAGTAGTCTTCTTTTAGTCACTCAATACTGGTTCGTTTGGCCTGGCGTCTTAGTCAGCTTGCTTGTTGTTGTGGGGTACTTTACAGCGTCCAAAAACTTTTACCAATGCCTTTCCTGTGACCAAGAATTCAAAATAACGGCTCTGCAAGACTTCTTCGCGCCGCATGGCATAACAAAAGGTTCAAACGGGCAATTTTTCGAGTGGAAATTACTCAAATGCCCCCAGTGTAGCAAAAGAGAAAAATGCCACCGCATCAAAGAGACAAAAAAGAGTAACGAAGACAAGAAAAGTTTTGATTAGGGCGCTCGAGCAAGTGCTTTGTATTTTAGCTCGTCGATAAGATAAACGTCGCCCTCCACCCAAAAAATATAATGGATTGGTTGTTTTCCCTATTTCAGATATGGAAGACGTTGAATACACCGAGTGGGTTTCTGCCGGAGTTTTAGTCAAAGGTTTATTTGCAATGGTTAGCTCGATTATTGTTTTTGTCACTTTTGCGGTTTTCTTCTTCAGTGAAGAGCTACTGGTTGAGGATATTCTTGGGATCGCGTTCGCTTGGGTGGTTTTGGCTTTTCTGCTATTTATCTTCTGGAATTACAGGGGTCTGCGCATTCAAATTAAAAACGATAGACTCTCACTTGATTATGGAATTTTCAACAAGAAGTCATTCTTGCTCAAAGAAATTACGTCCTGCAAAAAAACCAAAGCTTTTGGCAGATACATGGGGGTTGGTGTGAGGTACGGGTTTGATGGTTCAATGGCGTACACGACTTCGTTTGCTGACGCTGTTGAGGTTGTTCCCAAGTTAGGAAGAACGTTCGTTTTTTCCTCTAAAAATCCTGACCAAGTGTGTGAAATCATAACAAAGGGAATGCTTTCCTGAAAAAAGTTCGCTCACATACCCAACATAGAGTAATTACAACAGTAAAGACCCCTCTGAAAGTGTGAAGAATGCCTACGCTCTGAACAGGTATATGTTTGGAAATTCGCTTTTCGTTGGGGCAATTTGGAAAACTGGTTAGTTGGTTTGGATTAAGTTTTAATATTCAAACCCAAAAATTAAAGTTTTAATCTACCTGCAAATACATTCGAGCTATGGGAAGCCGAATTAGTTGGTGAGTTATTGAGGAACGATGAATGCATCATAAAATTTCTAAATAGAGAAGGAAGAGTTCTTCAATCTTTTCAAAGAGACAAAGATGGCTGGTTCCAAACTAGTTCTAAGGGAATAGTTAGACGATGCACAGCCGAGCAGACACTATCCCATTTGTTGCCTCCTCTTGCTGGTGTAAGCATAGCAATTGTGAAGGTAGAAAGGATACCGCCTACGAAGTCGAGTTGAATGCCGACTTAACTATAACCTTGCAACTATTAGCGAAATCAAAATGTGACGCGAATTGTGGAAGTGGATTAAATTTTAATAAAAACCCTATATGACTGACGACTGCCGCTGAGAAATAAATTCTAGTCTCGCACACACGTTTTCGCGACTGAAAAACGGAATGTGGTTATTTGAGTCAATATTTTTCTGTTTCTGAGGGGGATGGGGGAGTTTTTCTTTTGGCAAATTTGTCAACCACGACAACTGATACATAAGAAACAACGAGTAAACCTAATGGTGTAATTACCCTCGTCGAACCACCAAGTGTTGTCAAAGAGAACCACAGGAGCGGAAGAACTACTGCAAGAATCATTATTCTACCCGTTATGCGAATTTTAAGAGCCTCATTCATGAAAACCAAGGGATCCGGCAATCAGACGTTATGCACATGCTTGTTTAAGAAATTTTGGAATCCTGAGAAGAAGAAAACTGATTGGTCCTTTGGTTTTGTCCCACACTCTTGCTATACGGAATTTTTCTTGTTGCTGCAAACACCATCATCGAGGCAATCAGAACCGTAAGCAGAATAATCCATGTGGGAAATTCGGGAATTGAAGGCGAAGGCGTTAGAATTGGCTCCGGACTTTGAGATTGGGTTGGGATTGGAGTTGTTGGTACATATGTATTGGGGGTTGCTTGAAGATTTGGTGAAGTCAAAAAGGGAATAAAATTGACTGTACCTATGTCTGATTTGTTTTTGAAATCATAAATTGTCTGGTTAATCGCTTGGATATCGGTTGTTCCCCACCAATTGTACGTAGCATTTACGTCGCCGCCTGCTTTCAAACTGCGTCCATAGGGCGGGTTGAGAGGAAGACCCAAAAAAAGGCTGTTTCTAGAATTGTCGAAAATGTTATTTCCTAAAATTGTTGGCTGGATTATTGTGTTTACATCGTCCAATGTTGAGGCGTGTATGTTTATTCCAACTGAATTTCCGCTGATGGTATTATTCCTGATTGTGAGGACCGAACTTGTGATGTTTGCGCCTATAATTTCTATGCCAATCCCTCTACCAACCCCTCCACCATCTCCGCCATTTGCGAGATTGTCGAGATTGTTTGTCATCAAATTTCGTTCTATCAGATTTGCACCATAACTTACTTCACCAACCACGACGCAATACCCAAAAGAACCCGAGAAAACATTATCAGATATCACTGCATTCTCAGTCCCGCCAAAGTAAATTCCCCAAGCTATGTTGTTAAAAGGCATACTCTGAATGACGTTATGCGAGATTATTGGCGAACCATAATTGCTCAAAATACCAACGGTATAGTAATCCTGACCTGCGATGATAGTGTTGTTAGTAACTACTGATGAACCTTCAACGGTGACTGACCCAGTGATGACATTATCAATAAGGAATGATTTGACGAGGTTAATGTAGACAAAATTGAACGTGTTGTTTTTCAGGGTAATTGAGCTCTTGCTTGTTATTAACGTGGAGTTGAGAATGGCATTTTCTATAATGGAACCGAAGCTATTCTCTGAGAAGTATATGCTCGCCGAAGGATAACTAGAGTAAAAAGGATAAATGTGCTGATTAGCGGAAATGAAGACTACATGCGCTACGTTGTTTCCTTGGGCTTTCAATGTACCGTTAACTTGAATGTAGTGGTTAAAGGTGTTCACGGTAGTTCCAGCTTCGATTGTTAGAGTTGCTCCTTTATTTACCGTTACGGTACCGGTCAGGTTGTATGGACCTTTGTTTGCCACCCATTTTGTATCAAAATTGATTTCTCCACTTACTTGACAACCTGTCTGAGCCACGCCAAAACGCAAGTTTTCAACAAAAACTAATCCACCCAACGTCACAAATAGCAGGAAGACTGCGAAGAGAAAACTCTTCTTAACCATAGCAATCTTGTAATTATGGGCTTAGTCAGCCTAAAAGCTTGTTTTGTAAAGATTTCTTGACACAAATAATCTGCCAAATTGGATAGTTAATGTTTCCTGGTTAATGCGCAACACCGTTTTGTGTTGTTTGATTTGAGGGACTTTTTAATTCCAGCATTTTTTGGAGAACCTATTAATAGTATGAAAGTAAACTATTCTTACTGATGCACATGACAGAAGAGCCCCAAGTCACCACAATTAGCGAAAAAGGGCAAGTAGTCATCCCTCAATCCATAAGAAAGGAACTGGGTATAAAGCCAAAAACCAAGTTTCTGATCTACGGCAAGGGCGATACAGTAATAATGAAGAAACTCGAACTCCCCGACCTCAAGAAGGAATGGGACGACATCTTCAAGGCAATGGACAAGAAAGCGATCAAACTCTCAGAAAAAGATGTACTGGAAGAAATTGCCCAGTGCAGAAAGGAAAAGCGTGAAAAGAAATAGATTATCGAATGTTGCGAGTTGTCCTTGACACCAACGTTCTAGTCAGCGCCATAATTTCTGATGGCAAGCCAAGAGAACCTTTGAAGAAAGGTATAATGAAAAAATTCACAATCGTAACATCTGATTTGATCTTAGAAGAACTTGCCGCAGTGCTGCGTCGACCCAAATTCGAAACAAACGAAGAAGAAATCCAAAGAACAAGGCTTGCCTTAATCAGGTCGGCTCACGTTATAAAAGTTAAGTCAAAATTTACAGCAGTCAAAAAGGACCCAAAAGACGACAAAATCATCAATACCGCTTATGATGGAAACGCTGATGTGATTGTTTCAGGAGATAGACATCTTCTTGATTTGGAAAGTTTTCGAGAAATCAAGATAATTACCGTTGAGAAAATGCTCGATACACTTTAGAAAATACTTTACCTAATCTGGGGATTTGGTTGATTGTATTTCACTTGTTTTTTTGCAGTGTTTCGTCACGGTCATCTCCTCACAATTAACATCCAACTACATCTAAATAATAAGAGCTATTGTCAATGTGACAGCTATGAAGCACGTCAATGTTGAATTTCTCGACAGAATAGGCTTCCGATGCGTAAACTGCGGGTCTTGCTGCAAGGCTCACCCAAGCGATGTTAATGTTGATGAACAAAAGAAGATTGAATCTTTGGGTTTCACTGATTTTTTAGAAGGCGAAATTGGTGATGTAACTAGGCGCATTCGAGCAAAAGATGACAAAAGCTGCTTCTTCTTAAAAAGAGATAATAATTGCGCCATTTACGAGGCTAGACCAGCTGCATGCAAATTGGAGCCTCTAATTATTGTCGATTACGATTATGAGAACAACAAAATAAAACTCGACATAAATCCCGCTACTCTTTGCGATCCAGCACTATCTTGCAAGGGACTATCCCATGGCGGCAAAATACCTGAAGAAAAAATGGAAGAAATGAAAGAAGCTGCCCAAACAACAATCCAAGAATCATTGGAAAGTTTCTCCAGACAGACAGGGCTACCCGTTACAAGCAAAAAAGTCGCTTCTTTGACCAGACAATACTTCATACAAGCAAATATAATTGCTAGCGCCTTTGCGGAAGCGGTAAGTAAATTCGCGTTGGAATGAAAAAGGTAAAGAAGCGTTAAGTTAGTTTTCTATCTATCGCCTTCGTAAGAAAGCGTTTTTGTGCGTGCATTACACGGAAAAAGCAATCTGCAAAAAGAATGACATACCAAAATAGTGTTCCATTTTTGGAACGTTGCGTTCCACCACAAGTGTAAAAAGCCCACAAAACGTTGTCGTTTTAGAGGATTTGATGTGTTCGGCAAGAAGTTAATTGTGTTGATAAGTATTGTTTTCGCTGTTGGTCTATTAGTTGGCATAGTGTCTTTCCGCAACGATCTTTCCTCGTTCAAGTCTTTTCAAGTGGAGTCGGACATTGTTCAAGCTTATTTCAAAGTTTACAATGTAACTCAAGATTCTGGGGTTGGATTTGGAAAAATGGTGTCTTACGTTGTTGTTTTGAACATAACTAATCCTTCAGATAGCGTCGTAAGTCTTTCGTCGTTGAGAATGGCTTTAGCTCAAAACGGTACCAGAACTGGATCTTCTGTTAGCCTAAATAGCATCTTCAGTTATGAGAGGGATTTTTCAGACAGAAATACGGACCACTTCATATATCCTCATTCGTCAAGACTTATACCATTTAGCCAAACAGGGTTCATGCCTGAAATAGGATTAGATTTTCTTAATCAACAACATGAAGCTCTTTTCTATGCTGACTTGTCTTGTTCGTCAACAGAGTGGAGAGGCGGAGGGGAAGCTATCATCTTCAAACAAATCCCGCTAAATACCGTTAGCTCGGACGAGTTTGTGTATGGCACAACGTTTTCTGAGGGCAACTATTTCTTTTTTAACGATTATAATTTGGGCATATCATTTTCAGGTGGCCAAATAAGATAAGGTGACTGTGTTGTCGATTGAAGAGGATATGGACGAAGTCACCTTTCGGGCTTATTTGCAATTAGTTAAAGCTGGAGAACCTGTTGGACCCAGAAGACCTAATGCGTAGAGCAAATCTTAGCAGCCCCGCCGTTTCTCACAAAGTATTGCAGAAACTGATGGATTTGGGGCTAGCCGAAAAAGATGCTTACGGCAGATATTCGGTCAAAGAGAAAATGGGTCTCAAAGGACACTTCTGGCTTGGCAACAATCTTGTTCCAAGATTCATTCTATACGGGTTCTTTTTAGCTGGACTCTTCATAGTTGAAATAGTCACCCTTGAAATCCGATTATCCAATAAAGAATTAATAGAAAACTCTTACCTTCTGCTTCTTGGAGTTACTGGATTTTCTGCAGTTACTTTTGTAACAGAGGGTCTGCGGGTAAGGAACAAGATAAAGCAATAAGATGACTATGATTATTGAATAAATATTCATAGTGGATTTTTTGGAATAGCTGTTGTGATGTCAAAAGGGTTCATTAGTGGGTAGCGGTCGATGTTGTTTGGTCCAATTTCGTAAGGAGTGTCACCTATGCCGTCGTTGTTGATGTCTTTCCCAGTGTAGAAGCGCCAGTAGTTACCTTGGACGCCGTTGTCCCAGATGTTTGTTGTATTATCGGAATGTTCGAAACTGATGGGTGCAAGGAAGTTATTGTGGTAGAATGTCCCGCGATTTTTGTTCAGGAACCAGATGCCATATTGACTGTAGGCACTGTTTATTGTTATGTTGTTAGCGATAATGATGCAGTTTTGAGCGTTGTTGCCAAAAGTTCCAAAAAAGAAGCCTTCTATGACATTACCTGTTATAGTACAGTTTACGTCGTTCCCGATTTCTAAGCCGTTGCCCTGGTTCTTAACTATGCTATTACCGATAATCTGCGTGCCATAGGCAGCATCGAGAATGCCCTCATTGCCATTGGCCGTAATAGTATTGTTAAAAATTAGGTTGTTCTTTGTCCCTGCCTCCAAAGTTCCAAGAACAGTTCCGCTCCCGCTCAGAACAATCCCGCCCTGAGCATTTCCACTAATGAAGTTTCCGATTATTCGATTGTTCGTGGCAGCCTCATCTACGCCAATTCCGGCGCTGTTTCCCGTTATCGAATTTGATATGATTTGGTTGTTTGAGGAATGACTCAAAACAATGCCTGACCAATCGCCCCCAACAAAGCCTATCTTTGTTACTGTGTTTTCGGCTATTTCATTGAAGTTGGAATCAAAAAGCCGTATAACACCCATGTTTTTGGCGAGTAGGTTTGTAGAGGATGAGTTCAGCCAAACTGTGGCGCGATTACCCGTCAACTCATTGTTTGACGAGCCAAAAAGCAGAATATCCAAGGGAACGCCTGGAGTGTAATACTCATCCAAGAGCGTCTGGTCCAAATTCGCTAACTTGTTGTTTTGAACTGTTGAGTAGTTCGTGTTTGCCAGAATTATCCCGTCACCGTTTAGAGGTAGTACGCAGTCTTTAACAGTAATTCCTGTGCTATTGACGATAATGACTAACCCCGCGTTTGAAGGAACAGTGGAGTTGGATTTGCCAATCCAGAAGTAAACCGGCTTGCCGTCTATTGTATTGGATATATCCACGTTATTGTCCAAAGCCGAAGTTTCAATGTGGTAATTGATAAAGTTCCCAGTTAGCTTGTTTGTTCTTAAAGTGTTATTTGAGCCTGAATCCAACCAGATGGCGAGTGAAGCCTTGAAGATTGTATTATTTATGAGGATGTTGTGACTTGAGCCAACCTTCAAGGCGGTTCCGCTTACAAACATGTTGTTGGCAACTAAATTACCTCCACTGGACAAGTACACGCCGCACCCGTTGTTGGAGAAGGTGTTTCCGACGATATTGTTGCCGTTCGAATTGACTATGTCAACTCCAACGCTGCAGTTGGTTAAGAGGTTTCCATATATGTTGCAGTTGGAGGATCCATTGATTTGAGTGTCTTGCAATTGCTTTGCCGGGACATATTCCCATTGGAACATCCAATTTCCTTGAGCTGGAATAGGCGTATTAATCATATTGAAGCCAGTCACATTGACATTATCGTGAAGAATGAGCAAATCTGGACCCGAACTGTGAGCATCGATAATTGTAGTTTGGTTGTCTTCCCCAACTAGCCAAATTGCCTTGTTGATTGTGACCGCTTCACTGTAGTAGCCTTTCTTCACCAAGATCGCGGAACCATCAGGTGAATTGTCAATGGCTTGTTGAATGCTTGAATAATTATCAGGGACAATAACGTCAAATATCTTTGGAGTAGATGGCGGCGCAGCAGTTTCCTCTGAGGGCTTAGGTAATGATGATGGAGACGGAGAAATGTTAGAGTTTTGAGGAGTAGATGAAGAGGGCATTGGGCTTTCAGATCTCATCGGCAAAGAGGGTGGTTGTGTCAATTCAGAAGTAGGTGAAGTGGCTGAGGGTTTATCTTGGTTCAAAGTCACTTGGCTGAAGATGATTGCCCCTGTTACTAAAGCTGCAAATACGGAAAATGCAAGAATCAAGACAAGGCTTTTCTTCAGATGCTCCATAGTCTGTTGCCCCTATAGTTAAATTGAGGTTTTTCCAGCCTAAGAACATGTTTGTAAAGATTTGTTGACACAACAAACCTGCAAATTTGGTTGCTCAATTGTTCTTTCGGATTTACTCAGAATCTTCCTTACTAAACTAAAAAGGAGTGGTAGTGGTTTCCATTATTTCGTTTTATGGTTTAATGTGTTGTTTGAGGGTCATGTCCATGTTCATTTGAATTGTCATGTTTAGAAATGATGATTGGTAGGCGCTGGTTTCTTGCATCGTGGATTTGATTTGGCGCATGGTTCCGTATTCTAGGTACATTTGAGCGTTTATGTCAACATTCATGCTAATGTCGCCGGGTAGAATTATGCTTGAATTGGTTTTTGGTGGGGTGAGGCTAATTTTGAGGTTGTTGCTAGTCATGTCTATTCTGAAGACTTTGTAGGTGCCCGCTGGCACTGTCAGGTCTTGGACGCCGTTGATCTTTATTGTTAGGTTACCTGTCGTCTGAATAAGTGAACTGGCGGCTGGATAGGGCACTGTAATCGTGTCGCCGACTTTGACTTCTGGTTTGCTTAGAAGTTGTGCAAGGAAGGATTCGCTGGTTGGACCTACTGGACCCGAAGTAGGAACATTGGTCTGATTGCTTCCGGCGTTTAAGAAGTAGGTTGAGTAGCCTGTCTTGTTCATTTTTTCCGTAATCGAAAAGCTAATTGGTCGGTCAAGTACGGTCATTGTGGTTGTGTGGTTGAGCAAGTAGTTTTCTCCGTCAAAACCGATTACCTCTATTGTTTGTTGACTGTTCACCGTTGTGCTATTAGGCACCTGAAATGCACCAATTGACCCTAGGCTGGATGATTTGAGTGTCATAGTTAGGTTTATGTTGCTATCATAAACCATTTTTTCGCCAATCGAGTAATCAACGTTTAAGGATATCGTGGCTGCGCCCTGGGGAATAAGAAACGCTAATGCAATAATTGCAATAGCCACAATTGAAGCTATAGCGACATAACGTTTCTTCCCGAATCGCCTCGGACTAGTTTGATCTGTTGCTTGTTGATTTGGCAAATCAGGCGTTTCGGAAGGACCCGCTTCAACTTTGTTAAACATCTTTTTCCCCAAGTGCAACTATGGGTTATTTGAGATTTAAACTCTTTTAACGAAAATCATTGTCAAAAAACCCTAAATGATCAAGTCACTTTGAGGGCGCCTTTTTTCTTCGGCACGCCAAACAATAGCACCCAAAGAAAGTTGTGGCTCAGTCTTTGGTTAGGCGAATGCTTCATCAGCGTTTGATACTAAAATCCCGCTAATAAAAGCCAAACCAAAAGAGACAATAAGAATTACCCAGGGAAGAGCCAATAGGTACATTTCCAATGAAACTTTAACACCAACCATATTTGCGATAATTGGTGGAATCACTGCAAATATGACCAGCGCCTGATTTTTCCTCTTCATCGATAACACACCAGCAATTATTCCAAAACCAAACGACACAAATTCAAAAAATGTCAGGAACATCCAATCAAATCCGTGAAGTGTGCTGTCTAACCCAACCAACCCCCAATAAAGGCTAATCACAGACACAGCAACGAGCAAGACCCCACCCAAAAAAGCGTAGCCTTTTTGGCGAGACAACCCGTTGCTTTCAGATTTTCTTCGCAAAATAGCGAAATAACCCACGGCAGCAGCTAGAGCCACTAAGCCGAAGATCACCACTACGAACCACAAAGGTTCGTTTGCATCTTGAGCAAAACTAAACCCGCTTTTTTTTGTTACCCACCTATCTTGGGAAACAGCAACATGTACATAAGAGGTAGGCAGCCATGTCGGCACATTTGCAGAAAAAATGCCTTCAGTTGAGGTTTCTTGAGCTTTTACACCGTTAATCGTTACGCTTGCATTATGAGCTATTTTAGGTAAAAACGTTTGATTCGAATAAGTAGCCCACTCCGGCAAAGTCATGCCTTCTTCTGGAAGCAACAAGTAGGTGACATTCACCCAAACTTTGGACACCCCAAAAGTTTTGGTGTCGTAGTCAACCAAAGATGCATGAAGTGTATCCCACCAAACAACAACGGATTTGGATCGAAAACCATAAACGCTGTTACCTGAATCAACAAGATCAGCCGTCCATTCTACGCCATCTTGAGTAACCAACTTAGTGGGCTTAAAAGTTAAGACGTTCGCAGCTAAGGTAGAATAGTTGAAAGAAAATAATCCCTCTGTTGTATTCAGTGAGAGGAAGTTTACCACAACGTTTTTGCCGTCACTAACCTGAATCGTGACCACTGCGTTTTTGATAGCTTGCCCAGAATTGTTGCCATAACTCCAAATTGCCTCAAAAGAGAAGGTCCAATTATTTCCAATTGATGTGTAAATAGGATAATCTGACGTTGTTGGATTCACAGTCACATAATAATTGGAAGGTGTTTGAGCAGTTGCATTACCAGCTAAAAATGGGCAAGCTATCAGCAGCGATAATAAGCCTATGAAAAGTAATCTGACATTTTTGCCCGTTATATTCACTCTTCTCTTTCAAATTGGGCTGTTCCGTTTATAAAAACTTCCATCTGCAAGTCGCTCAGCCGATCAAATTTATTATTTTTTTTTGTAACTTCAAAAACGCTTGCTAGTTGATTTTGCTTGGTTTTAGACGAAAGAGAAGTTGTTGTTTGACCCCGGTCAAAAAGCACCCTCAACAACAACTTCTAACCAAAAAATAGTGCGCAGAGAAGACACTCCAAGAAGAAACTGTTGTCTTCCAGAGTTTCTTCTCCCACAACCCAAAAACAACCCCAAACCAAAAAACCAAACCCCAACAACGCCAAAAACAGAGAAGAACCAGCCCACCCACCCCCTCCAAACAAAAGTTTCTTTCCACCCAAAAAAACAAACACAAGCTTGATAAGCAGTTAGTTTCTTGTTAATTCAAGAGGTTTTTTCGTGTCCAAAAAGACTACTCAGACTACTTCTATCGACAAACCTGCAGCCCAGAAAATCCTGCGTTCAGTACCCTACAATCAAGGATTCCACTTCTTCATCGGCGTAGGCAGATACACTGGTGAAACAGCAATCGACCTATTCGCATTCTACGAGGAAATAAGAGTCATAGAAAACGATTCAGTAATATTCCACTTCCCACGCGGGGACTTCCAAAAATGGATCAAAGAAACACTAGGAGACAACGAACTAGCAGACAGAATAGACAAAATAGATCTCCAGCAACCACAAGAAAAAACGAAAAAAGAACTCATAGAAACGCTGGAAGCCCGTCTGGTGGAACTACAAACCTTGGCAAACGACCCCTAATGGGAATATCGTTTTTTGGAAAGGCTTAAGGCAATCATCCACGAAATAGTGCTTGATAACCTATGATTGTTCTTGGCATCAGCGGCAGCCCACGTCAACAAGCCACCGAACACGTCCTCACGGAAGCACTCAACATGCTAAAAGAGAAAGGCTTCGAGACACGGATGTGGACTTTTCGCGGAAAAGAAGTGGGATTTTGCGCACACTGCGACTACTGCCTTGAAAGCAAAGAATGCTTCCTCCAAGACGACATGCAAGAATTATACGTTGAACTCACAAAGGCAAAAGGCATAATCATAGCATCTCCAGTTTACAACGGCGGAGTCAGCGCCCAAATCAAAGCAGTAATGGACAGAAGCCGCGCAGCAGTTGCAGCAGACAAAAATTTCTTCAAAGGAAAAATCGGCATGGGCATCGCACTGGGCGGCGACAGAGCCGGCGGCCAAGAACTCGCACTCATGCAGATTCACACATTCTACATTCTAAACGGCATGATACCAGTCAGCGGAGGATTCTTCGGAGCCAACCTAGGCGCCACATTCTGGACCAAAGACACACTCGAAGGCGCAAAGCAAGACGAAGAAGGATTCAGAAGCCTCAAAAAAACAGTGAAAAAATTCGCCGAATTCCTAAAAGAAACCGAAGCAAAAGGAGCAAAATAACATGACCCAAGAAAAACCCGTCGAGAAAAAACCTAAAGTTGCCTGGGGAATCACAGGCGCAGGCGACAAAATCGACGAATTCATCAACATAATGAAAGAAATGAAAAAAGAATACGAAGACAAAATTGAAATTCACGTCTTCATCTCAAAAGCTGGAGAAACCGTACTAAAATTCTACAACTTAGAAGCTGAACTTCAGAAGAACTTTTCCAAAGTAATGGTGGAACAAAACGCCAACTCTCCTTTCCTAGCAGCTTGGCTGCAAAATCACAAGTACGAATTCCTTTTAATCGCACCCGCTTCTTCAAACACAGTTGCAAAAATGGCCAACTGCATCGGAGACACCATGATCACAAACGCAGCAGGCATGAGCCTAAAAGCCTTCGTCCCAGTCTATCTGGTCCCAGTAGACTACGAAGAAAAAACCCTCTACACCAAACTGCCCAACGGAAAAGAAATGAGACTGCGAATCAGAAAAGAAGACGCCGAACAAGTCAGAAAACTGGAAAAGATGGAGGACGTCCACGTTCTTCCCGATTTGGAGAAAATCCGAACAGTTTTCAAAGAGTGGTTTGCAAAAGCTTAAACCATAAGGCAACCAACTGCAAGCTCAATTACTGTTGACCGCGGCAGAGGGAAAGATCTTGTTTAATCCGCTAACTCTAGTTTACCTCATGATTCCGCTAGTAGCGGGAGTTCTTTTAGGATATTTGCTTAGAAACAAGAAACAGCCTAAGCTTGAAAAATTCTCCCTCGCCATAATCGTGATCCTAATTTTTTCATTAGGCTTTGGGATAGGTTCAAACAATGAACTACTTGCCGCACTTCCACAGGTAGGTCTGCAGGCCCTGGTAATCGCGGGGTTGGCTATTCTTTTCAGCATAGCATTCGTCAAGGCAGGAAAGAGACTGGTAAAAGCTCCATGATAAAATACATTTTAGCCGCCCTAATTCTCGGAAGCAGCATAGGCTACATAAACAACAATTTCCTAAACGCCGTTCCAAACACTCTGATTTCTGACCAGCTCTTCACAATTGCCCTCATCGCACTACTTTTCGTTTTTGGCTTCTCATTCGCAGCAGACAAAAACGCAGTAGAAAAAATTAAGAAAACAGGTTTCAGAATTTTTTCCTTCCCGCTTCTCGTAGCGGTGGGTAGCCTTATTGGGGGTTTAGTGGCAGGCTTAATTCTTCAAACTAACTTGGCGGGAACCATGGCGGTTAGCTCAGGTTACGGTTGGTACACGCTTTCGGGACCGATGATGGGACAACTCATGGGTCCAACCTGGGGCACGTTGGGCTTTACAGCAAACTTCCTGCGAGAACTCATAACCATAATCACGATCCCCCTTATGGTGAAACTCGACAAATACGCCCCCGTCGCTTCAGGAGGCGGAACCACAATGGACACAACGCTCGGAATCATAGTACGCTACTGCGGAAAAGATACACTCATAACAGCTTTTTCAAGCGGCCTAATACTCTCAATAATAGCACCATTCGCAACCGCAGCCCTAGCCTCACTAGCTTAATCTCATCTAGAAAAGCAGACCCGCGATAACACCAAAGGCTATTCCCAAAGCTATAGGAAAAGGCAACCCAGGAAAAACTTCACGCTTCTCCAATACAAGAAAAGTCAGGTAACTGCCAACCAAAATCCCCAAAATGGAAGCAACACAAGCAACTAAGTTAAGGTTGATGAACATGGTTCCAGCAAGCAAAGAATAAAACACAAGATCACCTAACCCCATCTGAATTTCCTTAAAAGAAAAACTCAACCCCCGAAGCTGTTCAAGCCCAGAATTCGCAATTTTTCCAACAGGTCCACGATAAACAGCAAAAATATCGTAAACCGCCAAAAACGACAGAATAAGCAAGGCAGTTGGAATATTCAAGTTGGCCCCAAGAAAAACGCCCAACGCCCCACCTAATCCAACCACAATAATATCCGACGCTCTTCCCCCGAAACGAAAAACAACAAAATCACCAACCACAGCAACAAGTATGGCAAGACCAATCACTATAAGCAACGAGTCTGGAATTGAAGAAAGAATAACTGAGAAATAAACAAAGGACAAAAGCAAAAAGGCGGTTGTCAAAGCAAAGCCAGTAAGAAAGTTCAGAGTTTTTCTATTCCGATACTTAATGAGCAAATATAGAACTGAAGCGCTCACCCCTATGATTACGACAAAATAAATTGCGTTGAAGTATGGCCCTTCTGGAGTTGTTTGCGGAATGGGAGTTACTGGGTAAACTGGAGGGGAAGACGGGGTTGGCTTCTGCAGCAAAGTGGCGCACAAAAACCCAAAAAGTAAACTCGCCAATATAGGAGTCAAATAAACCAATTGTGCCTTGAATTTCTCAGGTTGCCCAGTCAAAGTTTTCACTCCAACTGACTAATCGTGAACTTAGAGAGCTAACGAAAGACCAACTAATCCGCCGGTTAAGATTAGACTGGATATTACATATCCTAAGATGGCACCTGGGCAAAGGAAAGGCAACCCCGCCTGAGGCTTACCTTTAATCACAAAGAACATCAGCCCAGCGAAGCCAACGAGAGTGCCCGCGATTACAGACAGACCAATAAGAAAGCCATAAGTGGGAATATTGTGAAAGGCGGCGGACGCCAAAATTCCTGGAATTACGATGTCGCCTACCCCCATAAAGAAAGCGTCACGTTTCTCGTTATCCTTAAGCTTCTCCTTAAGACCCTTAGTCTCCTTAACCAAAGAATATTCTCTTGTTTTCGGAATTACGAACAGGATCGGCAGCTTTAGATCGATTAAGGCGTCAGCTAAGTCAATCATATGTTTAGTTTTGTAGACAGAAATCGCGTCATACAACGCCATCCCTATGAGCAATAAGAGAACGATCAGAATTGTCAAGGAGATGCCAAGCATAGCGATTGCGCCTATTCCCGTGATAATGCCGCTTATGTCAACAATGTACCACTCAGGAAACTTCACAAGTAACCCAACGATAACCGCCATAATCGCAACAGACAAGCCAAGCGCCAACTCCCACGATATAGGCAAGTAACCAAGCAAAGGATAAAACACGTAAATTCCAAGAAGCCCAGTCGAACCTAGAAAAACTGCCTGAATTATTCGCGTCTGCTTATACTTCGCAATCAACAAAATAATAGCAGTAAAAACAATCAAAACAGAAAAGAAATAAACCAGATTCCAAGGGTCCCCAGGATTCACGAAGGCAACTTCGCCCGCTGCCTCAAAAGGACCAGAAACCACGAAAGCAAGCAAATCTATAAGAACAAATAAGCCACCCATCAGGAAAATCGGCAGGAGGTCAATGGCCCTGGTCTTGAAATCCATGCCTCCATAACAGCGGAAACCCTATTTATGGATATTCTCAAATCGCCCCACAATTCCGCCGTGAAATCTATGAAGAAGCAACTTCGCAAAAGCCAACAAAAAAAAGAAAATTAGACTTTGTAGTATTCGCCTGTTCGTGGCGCAACAGCTTCCAAACCCAATTCCGTGTTAGCCCAGCTTGCAAGCAATTCACAGTTCCCTTCAGCACCATGAACAGCGAAAACCTTTGGTTTTCCGCCTATCTGCTTTAGTGCGGCTCTCAAATGGCTAGCGCCACAGTGGCTGGAGAAGTCGAAGTGCTGAACTTGAGCCTTAATTTTCCGGACCTTGCCATCTATAGTGCAGAGCCCCTTGTCCAAAAGTTCTTTCCCAGGAGTTCCAGGAATCTGGTAGCTGACCAAGAAAACAGCATTATTCGCTTTCTTACCGACCTTGCTAATATAGAACTGGCTAGGTCCACCCTTCAACATACCTGCAGGCGAAATTATTACCGATGGAGTTCTCATCGCTCTGCGGCGATCACGCCAACCTTCAACCCACTCAACAGAACGCATCGCATCAGCAAATAGTTTAGGATCACGCAAAAACTCCTTATCATTCAAAATTACCCGGCTCGCTTCGCGTGCCATTCCATCGAAAACAATTGGGTACTCAAAGTCATTTCCAGCTAATGTGCAAGCAATTTCTTGCGCCCTACCCACACCAAAAGCGGGTATTAGGACAATTCCACCTTTCGACACAACATCGGTACATGCACCAACAAACTTTTCCTCAAGTTCAAGACGCGGCGTATGGTCTTCGCTTGCATAAGTGCTTTCAGTAATGACAGCGTCAAGATCTCCAATATCCTCAAAATTTGCCCCCTTCAGAAGCTTGGTATCTTCAAGGTTAAAATCTCCGGTGAAAAGTATCCTTTTTCCTTCACCTTCGACTAGTACCGATGCACTTCCGGGTGTATGACCTGCGTTCAACAATTTGAACTTCATGTCGCCAACTTTTTCTTCGACGCCGTAATCCAAATGCTTGTTACTACGCATCATTGTCTTCAGTTCGAGATACTCGAAAGGCAAGTAGTATCCTGATAAGTGAATGAAGTCTTGAATGAGAATTTGTGTCAATTCCAAGTTTAGCCTGTTTGTGAAAAGAGGTCTTTTGCCCTCAATGTAGAATATTGGAACCGCACCAGAATGGTCCAGGTGACTATGAGTAAGAATAAGCGCATCAACATCCTTTGGAGGGACGTGCATAGGGAAGCCCGGCGGGCGTTCAAGCATAACACCATAATCGAGCAGAAACTGAGTTTTCTCCGACTTAACAGATATGCCCATTCTGCCGACTTCTCGTGCCCCGCCTAAAAATCCAACATGCAAACAGAATCAATCCTTCAATTTAATAGCTATCGCGTTATTCATGACTTATCGGTCTTTTAAAAACGTATTGACCTCTCTGCCTGAAAAGTAGACAACTGTCCTTTTTTTAACGCCTTCAAAATCTCATCAACATTAAGCCCAGCCTGAACCTCATTATACACAGAAAACAACTCCGACGGCTTATGAGAATCGCTACCGGCAACTCCGGGAACACCTAATTCTTTAGCCAAATCACGAGCCTGCTGATTAGCCGACGCAGAAGATGCACCATTGAGGATTTCAATCGCATCGACATTACTTGTCCTTGCAACATCACCCAAGCCCCATTCTCGAAACGGATGAGCCGCAATGGAAACGCAATCATTCTTCTTGGCGAAATCAACGACACTTTCCACTGACCAAGGTTTAGGGGGCAATTCTTCAGTGCCCAAAATTACAATATCACCTTGTGGAGTACTTATTTCGACACCGGGCACTATCAGAATATCTGGAAATGGAGCTGCCAAATTTCGGACTGTATCGATCCCATTTACTGAATCGTGATCAGTTACTGCGGCTACTTTAAGGGTTGGGTGAGCGACGAGTTTTTCAATGAGGTCTTTGGGTCTTGTTTCTGAATCGTCCGAGAAAGTGGTATGTATGTGAAAGTCTGCTTGAATCAAAGTTATTCGCTCAAGTTATTGGTAAGGATACTTTCTAAGCTCGCTAAAAACTCTTTTGTCGACTGATCTCCAACGCAGAAGAACCTTGACTGGGATGTTTTTCTTTTTGCAGGCACTTACGCATTTTGCTTTGACTCTGCCTTGCCATTCATCTGAGTCATAGAGGAAGACCACGGACTTGTATTTTGTTCGCTTAATGTAAAATCCAACTTGGTTAGCAACGTATTCTGCGACTTCGCAATCCATAGGCTTTGAAGCCTCATGTTGACTAAGCGGGT
>CAVTMS010000009.1:0-287876 GCA_963735905.1 Candidatus Bathyarchaeota archaeon
AAGTTGATTAGGGAGGCAACGCCAAAATGAGATTTTCCAAATCATGGATCGTAACCACCAAAGATTTGAGTGTGTTCAAGAAAAACAAATACATACTTTATTCTCTAGTTGCATTACCACTCATCATAGGCATTGTTTTGCCAATAATTTTCATATTTGCATTGCAATCACAATCCCAAGCAGGAAATCTTACAAACGCTCAAATCCTTGAGGGCGCCAAACAAATAACAAACACCGCCTCAGTGTACTTCGTCTTAATACCTGCAATACTGCCTTCAATTATCGCTTCTTACAGCTTTGTTGGAGAAAAAATCGAAAAAAGCTTGGAACCTCTTCTGGCGACCCCAACAACGGACGGTGAACTTCTCCTCGGAAAAAGCTTGGCCGCATTTATTCCGTGTTTAGGCGTCACCTACATTGGAGCAGCATTCTTCGTAGCAATTTTAGATGGCTGGTCCATTACCAACTTGGGATCGTTGCTGATTCCAAACCCGTACTGGCTAATAGTAATGTTCATCATGGCACCTCTTGCCTGCATCCTAAGCGTCGAAACCAATGTAATAGTTTCCTCAAGAGTCAATGACATAAGAGCCGCTCAGCAACTTGGTGGCCTAGTAGTTCTCCCATTGCTACTCGTGGTAATATTCTCCTCAACATATACAGGATTTCCAACTACTTTGTTGGCCCTTATAGTATCTGCAGGATTAGCAGTCGCTGACGCAGCATTATTCTATGTAAGCAAAGCCACTTTTCAAAGAGAAGAGATACTGACTAAATGGAAATAAACACTGATTATTGTTGATCTGCTAGCAACTTGGCAAAATTCCAAATCGCGTCGCTTACGAAATGCCTGCTTTTCATTACTGCTCCTTTCTTTGTGTTTTTTGCATCTTCTATGCCAAAAAGCATTTCACCCAATGCTAAAGGTTTTCCATGTTTCGCATCTATTACTACAGCCAAATCTCCTTTGTTGAAGTCTCCTTCGTATCGAACGACACCTGGGGCCATGACGTCTGCGCCATTGCAGACAAACTTGACTGCGCCCATATCAACTACTATTTTGGGCAAGTGGGAAATTATTTGCTCGGCTGTCAGAGTAGGCAAAATTAAGTCGCCAACCTCAAACAATGTTGGTTTTCCATCTACTAGAAAGAGCTTATCGGTTTCCCCTTCCATGACCTCGACGTTGACTTTAGATCCAAAGAGGGCTTCCAAATCTATTTTCAGTTTTTGGGATGCCTGAGTAATGATTTGTTTTGCTTCTTTTGATTTCACTGCGTACCTGCGGTACTTTTGGGGCAATTTTCTTTTTCTCCAGCATATGCGTTGATTGGTTGGAACCTAATTAGGTTTATCGAATTCAGATATCAAAGCATCACCGGGATTTGTGGTCTTCGATTTTTCTTTTTGAAGTTTTCTTCCAATTTTTTCTGCGAGTTTGTTCATATCAACCTTGAGCAGAATGACTGTGATAATTACTGTTAGGATGACTGAGACCACAACCATGCCGTCAAAGCTTAGATATTCCGAAAGCGCTTTGCCCGTCCAACTTCCTAAGAATGCACCAATAACAGTGATGGATAGTTTGCCTAAGAAGAAGGCTGTGAAAAACTTTACTGGATTGTACTTCATTAATCCCAACGGTATGACAACGGGTTCGTCAGGAATAGGCGTCGCTGCAGCGGCGTAAAGAAGAAGAAAAGCCCATTTTTTGATCTTTATTGCTTCTGCATCAAGTCTTTCTCGTCGTTTTTCGCTCAGGTGAGCACTGACAAAGAAAGTAACCATGTAGTGTATGCTTTTTGCGAGTGCTGAGCCGGCTGCTACTAAAAAACCTATGACGAATAGTGTAGCTGGGTCAACGGCTCCCAAAAGCACGGCTGCGTTAGATGCCAACAGAAGGTTTGAGGGTCCCGCGAAAGGTATCAAGCCAAACCCGAATGAAGTAAACAAAACGATTATAAGTTCAATGAACGTCGCCATGCCGGATCAGCCATTAATCAAAAGTTGTTGCTGCAATTTATAAGGTAAACCCAACCGGGGAAAGAAAATGACGCAGTTGTTGAATCGCTGAGTTAACGGAAAATGAAGAACCAAATCAGCAAAGCAATCCCAAGCGCCCAAGTGTAAAACGCAAAGAAATGGAACTTCTTTCCTTTAATCACATTTGAAACCAACCGAAGAGCAAGGTATCCGACAATAACTGTTGCAATTAAGCCTGCCGCAACATTAGTCGGACTCAGTTCGGAAGTTGAAAGCAATCCGCGTTGGCTGTACGCTTCGACCGCAAAGTCTCCCAGAATCGCCGGAATCGACAAGAGAAAACTGAATTTGAAAGCCTTTTCCCGTTTCAATCCAAGTAATAGTGCTGCAGATATTGTTACTCCGCTTCTGGACAAGCCTGGGAAGATGGCAAATCCTTGGGCGGCTCCCATCAAAATTACTGTTTTGTAAGATAACCCCTCAATATCTTCTTTAGCAAACCTCGTGGAATAAACAATTGTTGCACCGATGATGAAGGTAACAGCTATAACTGGAATTATTTCTATCGTATTTTGCAGAAATAAATCGTACGTTATGCCAATTATGGCAGTAGGTATTGTGGCTATGACGATTAGCGGAATTAACTTTCCATTTTCCGATTTGAAATCTAAATGGACAAGCGCGACCAGAATATTTTTTACGTCTTTTCTGAAAAAGAAGACAACAACCGTCAGCGTCCCTAGATGTAAAACCAAATTAAACAATGGCGTTGCAGCTAACCCCAAAAATGTCTCTGCTAATTTGAGATGGGCTGTACTGGAAATAGGAAGCCATTCAGCCAAACCTTGAATTAAACCAAGAATTATTGTCGTAAGCAACTGGTCAAGCATTTCTGATCACTGCACGCCTATTTGTTTTCAATACGTGGCAATTTCGTTCTAATAGCTTTTTGCTGCCTAGTCCGGTTTCCCATTTAGACAAGGTTTAAATGGTTAAAGTTTAAGTATAGAAGAGAATATTGATTACGAAGGGTCCAAAATGAGCGAAATGACCACAGAAATCCTTGAGCAGAACATCAGCAAGATAGTTCTAGTTCGGCTGAAAGGTGGAAAAAGCCTTCGAGGAAGATTGAAGGGCTTTGATCAGCACCTTAACCTCGTCTTAGAAGAAACAGAAGACACTACAAACGTTGAAAGCCAAAGAAAACTAGGCTTGATAATCGTTCGGGGAGACAACGTCGTTCTAATTTCTCCACCGCCTCGTTAAAAGGTGACATACTTTGGGTAAAGGAACGCCATCTCAAGGAAAGCGACAAGGCAAAACAGTTCATATTAAATGCAGACGCTGTGGCAGACGTGCATATCACGTGCGCCACAAACGATGCGCAGCCTGCGGTTATGGCGAAACAACAACTATTCGCCATTACGACTGGCAAACCAAGACTCTAGCTAGGCAAAGAATCGCCTAAAGCTATCTTCATTTTTAGGAATGTTTTTATCATTTTTTCTTCTTTGCAGACGAAGTCTTAGTCTTTTCGAAAATATAACTTACAAAGGAAAAAAGACGAGTTTACTCGTTTCCGCTACTATAGTAGCCCTTGTCAATTTTTACAAAGATCAAAGGACCTTTGCTTTGGGCCATATCACGAGCTTTCCGGAGTGCACTATTAAGCATAGTCAGGACTTGTTCTTGTTCGCTAAGGCATGGGCAATTCTTTTCGCCTAGCTCCATTTTCAAAAGGTTCTTCTGTTAGAATTTCGGTTCCACAGATTTCTCCATTTTTTATTAGCGTGGCTTCTACGATTTCCATTATTTCCTGTTTGTGTGTCATGTTTCTCCACAATGGTTCTGCATTAGCCAGGGTTTTAGAGACTTTGTTCCACTTGTTCTGATTTTGATTGCCGATGAGGAGCTTTACGCGTTCTTTCCATTTTTTCAGCCAAATGCCCACCCAAACTGTCAAGAATGCCTCAAATTCTGCTGGGTCTTCTTTGAAGTGTTGCTCCATTTTTTCGACGAGTTCAAAATTGTTCAGTTCTTTTCCGATTAGATCCCATTGGAACTTTAGATAGTTCGTAAAGTCTTGGCAGGCTACTTGAAGCACTTTCCGGTCAGATCCCATGATATCTAAGGCTGGGTCTGCGTCTTTCAGTTTCTCCGTTAGGATTATCTCAACAAAGTTCATTTTACCTTTTTCCGCTCCGAAGCCTTCTCCACTAATCTATGCGTTTGAGGCTTTTATTAAACCTTATTTTCTTTATCAAATATAACAGGGTTAGGCGTTTTTTAGCAATATTACAGAATTAGAAATATAGATTAACGAATTTTCCTCTGCTAATTTACCAGAAGAGGCATTTCAGTAATATCATTTATTATGAAATCAGGGTCGGCTTCAGCAAGTTCTTCACGGGAATAAAGCCCTGTTAAGACAGAAACAGTTTTGGCACCTGCTGCCTTGCCCGCTCTGATATCGACAGTGGAATCGCCGACAATTATACATTCGCACATTTGAACATCCAAAGCCGTTACTGCCTTTATTAATCCTTCAGGACTTGGCTTGGGCTTGTGAGTATCCAGAGCGGTAACCACATGTGCGAAGTATTTGTTTAGTCCAAATTGTTTTAATTCGTTAATAATGGAAGTGTTGGGTACGCGTCTCATTGTTATAACCGCTAATTTTGCTTTCTTTGACAACGTATCAAGTGCGTCTTCAATATTGGGAAACGGCTTCGATTCAGCAGTGCTGATGTCATAAAAGGTTTTCAAATAAATATCTAAAAACGCCTTTGTATCGCCTATTACTATATCGTTCAGACTCTCTCTTTGTTCGATTCTCTTAGGAATTTCCAGAATTTTGGTATTTTCGGGCATTTGATACCCAGTTGTTCTGAACGCAATTCTTGCCGCTTCCATATAAGCTGGTTTTGTATCAAAGATGGTTCCGTCCAAATCGAACAAGATTCCTTTTGGGCTGAGTTTAGTGCTATCCATTTCTCAGACTCTTTTTGTGACTCGATAGGGTTTGTTTCATAAGTGCATTGTGTCAAATTTGGAGCAAATGCTTGGAACATTAGTTGATAATTTATTTCTATTAATCTAATCTTTGATGTCTTGTTGGGCTCTCTAGCTTCAATGATTTCGAGACGTTTAATCCAAACTTCTTATTTAGAGCAACTTCATAATTTAGTTAGTTTTCAAATGATGTGTTCGTATGGAAGATAAAACCAGCGAAGAATGCAACTCCAACAACCTCTTCAAGTGTCCACATTGTGCATGCTGTTTCTGCAACGAAGTTGACTTGAAGCGTCACATGGAAGTTTATGGGTCATCTCAAGCAAGCCACCTTGATGAGTTTCGAAGGGTTCACGGTAGACTTGAACACGGCTCCATCAGCGGTCCAGAGTGAAGTTTGACTTTTTGTTTCGTTTCTTTAATGTAAAAGCTATAAAGAAGGAAATAATACAATCTTAGCGTTGCAAGAAGACTGAATTAACATGACTGAACAACCAATAACCCCTCCTGAACCATCTCCCCAAAAATTAGAAATCGATGACTCCTCAAATTTTCAGTTTCACGCCGCCTACATGGTTTATTCAGATTTATTTGATAACGCTCGAAACGATGAAGCAAAAACTGATCTGAATTTAAACATTGAAGAATTAAAAGAAAGCAAAATCAGCCCTGAAACCTTCTACAGAAATGTTGCCCGTTACCGCGGAGATGTAATGTCTGAGCGCCGTCATGACCGATTTACGGTGACCACTCAAAGGAAAAAAGACTGGCGAATGAAATCTCAGAAGCAAGACCGGATTAAACGGCACAAAAAATAGACCATTTTATTTTTCAATTCTTTTATCTATTTCTGTTATTGCTCAATAATCTATCAACTTTCTATGGATATACTTAAAGAGCAGTGGCGATATAGGGAACTTGCGCAAAACAAGCCTTTGCACAAACAATGTAAGAAGGAGTTGAAAAAGATAATGTATAACAAAGAAAGTCACAAGGCAACATGCGCCGACTGCGGAAAGGAATGTGACGTTCCATTCAAACCAGACGGTAGCAGGCCAGTGTACTGCAGAGAATGTTACTCTAAACGAAGACCACCAAGACGCTTCTAAGCTTACTAGCAGATCTTGCTTCGATTCGAAGTATCTTTTTTTTCTTTTCTAAATTATTTTTAATGGTGATAACTCAAGTCTAACTTACTATTTTTCAGAAGTCAAGAAATGCATGTTTATACATGTTTAAACATTCCATACATAATGCTTATTTGGAAGCCGAGGTTCCAATGTTAAACTAAACTATATAGGGGTTTCACCAACGAAAACAATTGATGTTGCGGCTTTTGCATTAAACATAGCACTCTATGTTGCCGTTGGTTACATAGTTTACTCGTTTATTCCATTCAAATTTGAACAAGTTAGATTTTGGCCTCCAGTTATTGTTCCAGCCGTTTTCGCTGTTGTTTTCGGTCCATTGGTAGGCGGTTTAGGTGCGGCAGTTGGTATATTCCTTAGTGACCTACTCCTTGGCGGCAATCCTTTGCTGAGTCTAATGGCTGGCGTAACCAGCAACTTTGTAGCTTTCTATCTCATTGGATATATCGCTAAAAAGAAAATTCGATGGACGATTCCAGTTGTCGCTTATGGTGCTGCCACTGCTTTGCTTATGTGGATAGCATATGCTTACAGCGAGCTCAGTTTTGAAGGCAAACTTGTCTTTATGTCAATAGCTGCGGTGTCTTACGTAATTTTCCTAATTCCAGTCGTTGTTTGGAGAAACTCAAAATGGCGCAGCTTCGAAATTGGATCCATAGTTGGCATGCTCCTTGGCGCCGCAATAATCGGAGTGATGGTGCCCGTTTACACTCAACTCTTCGCACCATCAGCAACCCCTTTTACTGTCCCTGTCGCTTTGGCAACTTTCTTCTTTACATTCTTAACAGAAATACCTTTCTTGCTAGTTCTTGGTCCCCCAATTATATGGGCGATTTACAAAGCATTCCCTAACTTCAGAAGCAAAGAAGAAGCAAGGGAACAAAATTGAAGAAATCCGCAAAAGCTTTCGCACCTGCGGCCATCTCCAGTTTTTTTGAAATATGTGACCAGACAACTGATGGCCAACCTCTTACAGATTTGGAGCATGTAGGTGCCAGAGGTGGCGGCTTCGGGCTCCAAAAAGGCGTATCAACTGAAGTCACTGTTAAAGAGGCTGAAAAAAACAAGGTAACCATTTTCATCAATGGGAAACTGGCACCAGAAGCTCAAACAACTCTTACAACTCTTGAAATGTTGCTGGAGAAAACCAAGGGCAAATATGAAGTTGTTGCCAAACACAGCATCGAGATCCCGGTAGGTGCAGGTTTCGGTACTAGCGCGGGAGGCGCCTTAACTGCAGCTCTTGCCCTCAAAGAATCATTGGGGTTGCCTTTAACATTTAATCAGTTGGGTACAGTGGCGCATATTGCTGAGATTCGGTGCCAGACAGGTTTAGGTACAGTAAGTTCTCTGTCTCAATGTGGCGGCTGCGCTTTAGTGGTTGAACCCGGAGCCCCTGGAACATGTGTCATCGATCGTATTCCATTAACCCCGAATTACGTTGTGGTCGCGGGGATCTTCAAGAGCGTAACAAAAAAAACGATATTCTCATCTGAACAGAAGAAACGAGAAATCAACCGTTTCGGCAGGAAGACTTTAGACAAAATTTTGGCGGAACCCAAACTGGAAAATTTTTTGAGTTGCTGCTGGCAGTTTGCCCAAGATGCTGGTTTTGCAACGGAAAGGGTGAAGCAGCTCGTTGAGTTGGCTATAAAGGCTGGAGCCGTTGGTGCCGCTCAGAACATGGTTGGTGAGGCAGTTCATGCAATTGTCCTTGATGAAAATGCAGCCGCAGTTGCTGAAGCTTTTAAGCAAGTTTTACCAAGAGAAGGCATCTTGGTAAGCAAAATTGATTTTGAAGGGGCTCGGTTGGTGAACTCGGCATGACGAGATTCAGAAAAGTTGCAGTCGGCGGGACATTCGATGAACTTCACCGAGGACACAAAACATTGCTCACCCAAGCATTTGCAATAGGCGAAAGAGTAGTTATCGGTTTATCCTTCTGATGAGCTCGTGTCAAAACTTAGCAAACCTCACCTAACGGCTTCATTTGAGGAAAGAAAACAAGGGGTAAATGAATGGTTAGCCGAATCCGGATTATCTTCTCGAGCCGAAATCATACCCTTGTTTGACTCGGTGGGTTCAACCATAAATGATCCTGAAATTCAAGCCTTGGTTGTAAGCCAAGAAACACAACCCACTGCGCAAAAAATCAATGATCGCCGCCAGAAGGCAGGGTTACCAGTCCTGGAGATCATAAGTATTAACATGGTTCCTTCACAAAATTGTGGTCCAATCTCAACAACAAGAATAAGAAGAGGCGAAATGGACCGCGAAGGAGTTCTGCTCAAAAGCAAGGCGGGCGCCATCTAATTTCTTCTTCTAAGTCTGCATAGTGCATTTTCGAAAATTTCTCTTTTCCAATCTTTGGTTTTTATATAAATTTGGCAAAAGTTAAATCTCGCCCATTCCGTTAACTTCAAGTTCATTAAATTCAAGAAAGTTTGAAGAAATTGGCCTTAGATCCTGTAATAAGAGCTATCTTGAGCATCTGCATTTTGGTTTTTTCAGCAAAAGTCTTGGGTGAACTTTTCTCGAGAATAAAGTTGCCCTCTGTTTTGGGTGAGCTATTTGCAGGCATTTTGTTGGGACCATATGCATTGGGGTCAGTCATTGCATTAGGGGGGCTCACCTTTAATACAATACAGCGATTTTGTTCGCGCTTTCGGAGAGATAGGTGGCATACTCATTTTGTTCGTTGCCGGTTTGGAGATGACTTTTAAGGAATTTCGAACTGTGGGTTCGGCTTCTTTCGTTATTGTAACGGTTGGTGTTATAGTTCCTTTCATCATGGGATACGGTCTCTCAGCTCTCTTGGGGTTTGATACGATATCCAGCTTGGTAGTGGCTGCTGCATTAGTCGCCACCAGCATTTCCATTACCTCTCTTGTACTAATGGAATTGAAACAGTCACGCACAAAGGAAGCTAAAGTAATGATCGGAGCTGCCGTTGTAGATGATGTCTTAGGGCTTGCAGTCTTAGGTGTTGTAATCTCATTTATCGCGAATCCCGGGACAATAGGCGCATGGGATGTTGTGCTCGTAATTTTGAAGTCTCTCGCGATTTGGTTAGTTTTAGTATTAGTTATTACTCCTGTTTTGCCTCGATTGATTAACTTAATTTCACGTGGTAAATCTGAGGAAACGGTTGAAGCTGCTGCCACAGCCTCCTGCTTCGGAGCAGCTGCGTTAGCCGCCTACATTGGACTCTCACCAATCGTAGGAGCATTTGCCGCCGGCATGGCTGTCGCAAGTTCCAATGCAATCGAGAAAATTCGTGAATACACCAAAAAGATAGGTACAATATTTTCCCCCGTCTTTTTTGCATTGGCAGGCGCAGCTTTCAATATTCAAAGCTTCGTTACATCAGATTGGCCATTTTACCTTTTCTTCATAACATTAGTGGTTGTTGCCATTGTAAGCAAAATGGTTGGTTGTGGACTTCCAGCTATTCATTTCTTGAAGAGCCGCGACAAAGGCATCAAAGTAGGTGTTGGAATGATTTCGCGCGGAGAAGTTGGTTTAATTGTTGCTGGAGTAGCGTTTACCTCAAAGGCGGTAACACAAAGTACCTATTCTGCAATAGTAGGTATGGTTATTGTAACAACAATTCTGACTCCAATCCTTCTAAAAATTGTTTATAGTAGAAATATTCGGCAAGAAACAGCTGTTAGAGGGCATCAAAGTGCAGAACTTGACCAACTCGGTAAAGTTACAGCCAACACATCCAGGCACAGCTAAAATTTGCGATTGATTAAGTAACTATAAATAGTCATCGGGATTCAGAAATTCGTGTTTGTTTCGTCAGAATAATTATTCTCCAAAAACTTGTGGTGCTTAATAGAATGAATTCTTGTCAAACTTTGTGAGCAACTACAATAAGTCTTGAAGTGTTTTCGCTGTATTCCTGCCCATTATAATTGCCAGTGATTTTGGCTATTTGAAAACAATTCTTTTCCAACATCGACCGCACTTGTGAAAGACTGAATAATCTTATAACATGTAGGTAAGAACTAATTTGATTCGTTTTCTTGTGCCTGAAGATCCATGCCTCAACCAAATTTCCACTTATTGTCACTTGCCTTTTCTGAATTAGAAAAAAACTAGGGTATTCTTTCCATCTGAAAAATCTAAAAAAACCAGGGACCCGTAGCAATGAGACAATAACGGTATTCAATGAATTAATGGAGAATCTTTTCCCATATCGTTGCTTTAGTCGGTCACCATTAAAAAGATCCATCAAAAAAACACCGTTGTGCTTTAGTATTCTCCAAACCTCACTTAAACTCTTAGAATCCTTCTGAATAAGACGAAAGGTAACCGAAGCTTGCATCCAAACTGACTAAACCCGAGAAGGTTTCTGCTTTGAACGGCACGAAACGCATGTCTGCTCTAACTGTTTGAATGTCAACGTCGGCTTTAGCTGCTTTGAGCTTTGCTATTCTCAGAAGACGACTTGAAACATCCAAACCAACCACATCATAACCCTTTTCTGCGAGTCGAATCAAGTGTCTTCCGCTTCCACAGCAAAAATCCAAAAAAAGTCCATTCTTTTCGATGTTCTCCATTACAAACTTTGTTTGATTTTCGGTTGAGCTTTCCTCTGCGATTTCTTCCCAGAAATTGCTAATATTATCAAAGAGCATTGCAGTAGGAAGCTCCAGATTTGGTTCAGCCGTAGACATTTCCCCTGTTATTGGCGATTTACGTGTGATTTGGGATAACCCATCTTGGCGAAGTATGGTTCGACTCATTTAAATTTGACCCACTAAATAGTAAACACTAATTTCCGATGATAAACCAGTTGATTCAAAATGACTGACAACTCAAGAATGGCGTCACTTGTTTACACTTGTCAAACTTGCCGAGATGGGCGCACATAAGCGAACCGCAAAGATTTCAACTGAATACTTGGCGGAGAAACTTGGGACTAGCCAACAGACGGCAAGTCGTTACCTTATCGAGCTTGAACATAAGGGCTTGATTAAAAGAAATGTCACTCATGAAGGATGCTTAATAAAAATTGATGCCGCGGGAACTGCTGAACTCCAAAAGCTTTACGCCAACCTAAAAACTCTATTAGAAGTCACTTATCCTCCCACAGTCACTTTGGAAGGAACAGTTTTCACTGGACTGGGCGAAGGCGCATACTACACAGCCAAAGATCATTACAAAAAGCAGTTCATAGAAAAACTGGGTTTCGAGCCATATCCAGGTACTCTAAACCTCAAACTTACCACCGATTACGACATAAAAACCCGCACAGAACTTGAGGCCTATCCAGCTATTGAGGTGGAAGGTTTCAAGAATTCAGACCGAACTTTTGGCATTGTAAAATGTTACCCAGTGATGATTGGAAACAAAGTGAAAGGCGCGATCATCACTGCTCTCCGCACACATTATGACGTTTCTGTTCTAGAAATCTTAGCGCCAGTCTGCCTGCGAAAGCAACTGAATCTTAAAGACGGTAACAAAGTGAAAGTTGAAGTTCTTCCTCTGACTTGAGATTTAGAATGGTATCATGTAGTTGTGACTCGCCTGATAACCCATCTGGGGTTTACGTCTACGGGCTATGACGTATCCAATTGCCAAACCCGCAACGAGTCCTCCTATGTGAGCTAAATAGTTAACGTTCTCGCCTGCGCTAATCATTAACAGGAAGAATCCAAATATCAGTGCCCCAACGATTGATTGGCCAATGCTTCTTCTCGCGTAAATGGCACATGCACCAAACATAGCGAAAATTGCGCCAGAGGCTCCTACAGAAATTAAGTCTGGTCCCATTACCAAAGACAACACATTCCCCGCTAAACCACCAAGGATGTAAATTCCAAGGTACTCGGGAAGCGAAAACATTTCTTCACCTCTCAAGCCAAAAACTAAAAGGAAAAGCATGTTACCCGCAAGATGAATAATTCCTGCATGAACAAACATTGATGTTAAAAGTTGATAGTAAGCGCCGTAATACATTACCAAACCGTTAACTTGACCATATTGCCAAACCATATCGTTGCTGGTGGTGAAGAAGTTTCCACCTGCAAATGATGTGTAGATATAGACGGCTACGTTTAGCCCGATGAGTATGGCTGTTATCTTAAATTTTTGGCTACTACTCATAAATGTTATCATGTATATTTTTCAACAATCTTTTTTCTAATCTTCGAAGAGCTATCCAAGTCATCTGCTTCGAACTTGCCAACCCTGACGATTTTTGTCTTCAAGTTATGCATGGCAACATATTTCTTAACAAGATTTTCCATGTCCAATTGGTCATAACCAAGCGCAACAACATCTGGTTTTATGTTTTCAATTACGTTGCCTATGTCAAAGTCCTCTAATCCCAAAGCGGCATCGTCAACCACTTTTAACGATTCAACTAATGAAAGGCGTTGGTTTTCTGGCATTACTGGTTTTCTTCCCTTGGTCTTTTCTACTGTGCTGTCTCTGGCAATTATTACGAATAGTTTTGCGTTTGAGCCGCCTGCTTTTTTTGCTTCTTCAAGGAACTTTACGTGTCCCAAATGAAGGAGGTCAAATACGCCAGAAGCTAAAACTACTGTTTTATTGTTGTGTGGACTTGGCATTTAGCTTTCAATTGTTGTTTCCTGAATAAAAATCTGGTTATTCAATATTTGGATTACTAAAGAGAACTTGATAAAATTAAAGAAATTACTATAAATCAAAACTTACTATGGGGCAATTTGCTCTTTTTCTATTTCTTTAATTCTAATATTTCCGTCTTGAGAGGATTTCCACATCATTTCGAACATTTCTTTCAATATCCCCACCATCTCGGGGTGATTTGTCCAAATTGCATTTTCCGCGGTGCTCTCAGTGCAGTCTCTTGATAAGCAAATCAAGGCTTCTTCATCATCTATTATGCTGAAAGGTACGATGTTTGATCTTGTTGTGTGGTGAAGTTTACTGAATTCGAGGAAGCGTCTTGTGGCGTCCAAGTTGAACTTGTTTACTTCGGAAAGTCCTCTCACTGCAATATTATTAGACGAAATGCTTTCGACAATATCATCTGCTCCTTCCAAGACAAATCTCATTAGCTCGTTGGGTTTCATTGTTGTGGCAATTTCTCTTTGGGCGGATTGGAAGAGCATTAGCCTAAACTTGACAACATTCTTTGCTCCTTGGATAATACGAAAGGTGTAGTTTGTTTTTTCTGATTGAAGATCATTTATCGCAGCCCATTCTTTCAAAAGCAGCGGCGTTTTCTTTTCCAAGTCAAGGATTTTCCTTTCCGCTTCCTGTCCAAGGAGGTTCAAAGCTTGCTCGATTTTTAGAGGAGTGTATCTTCTCGGTCTTTCCAGCGACATCTCTACAAGTCCATTGTCGAGCAAACCCTTGATAGCGCGGTACGTTTGGAGTCTGCTAAACTTAATTATGTCGGCAATTTCTGATGCTGTGGCTGACCCCATTTTGGAAAGGCCAAAGTAAATTCTTGCTTCTTTTTCTGTCAGACCAAAATCTTGCAGATAGCCAACTATGGATGATGCCTCTTCTCGATTTCGGGAATTCGTATCTTCCGCTTCGTTGTTTATGTTTAGCCTTTTTTTTGAGCTCAAACAATCACGTACAAACTTTTCTTTTGCGATTCTCTTCTGCATGGAAGGGTCTGGAATGTTACTTGCCGACTCATCCAGAATGTGATCTAAAATTAGATTTTTGATGTATATTAGACTGTGTGACTGTGAGGAGACAACAACAATGTCAAGAATTCATGGGGATTTTTCTGGAATTTTGATTGCACCTATTAATTTCATCGCATCTAGAAGCCCCTCACAATATGCAATTGATGTCAAGCTTGTTTCAAATTTTTTCTGGTCTCGAAAGTATTTAGCGTCTTCTAAATAAGATTTGACATAATCAAGAACTTCATTTACGCATTTTTCACTAACGGTAATCGTATCTCTTCTTAGGATCATATCTACAATTGTCTTTTCCATTGCTCCAATGTATTTTGTGGACAATGATTCTGCACTCATTTCGCCAAGCTCCGTATGGCTGGTGGCGCTCCAGCAAATGCGATTAATGCTTCAACCTCCATAAAGTGAAGTGCGCCAGGAAAAATCAGGCTCATGGGCGGTTTGCCAAAGTCAAAATTTTGAAGCTCAGCAACGAAATCTGCTCTTAGCGTAGGCTCGTTGCTTCCAGCCCTTGCTATACCCACCGCTAGCGAGTCCTTCGAAGCAACGCCTCTTTTTTTCTTATCCTCCATTGCAGCCAGCATCGTTAATGCTTCCCTTATTGTCAGAAATTTTTTGTCGTCTGCTTTCAAGTCAAGTAAACATAATGTATGAAATCCAAGTTGTTTGTTTTGAGCGATAACGTTGTACGGTGTCTCAGAGAAGTTTTCGGGGAACGGAATCGTTACCGTTTTGCCGAACTTGTAATTGTGGAGTCCGCTTAAACCGATAATCGCAGAAATTATGCTTGCCCCGTGAACTATGCGAGTGGAAATATGTAGTTTGGAGGCTTCTATCCTCAGTGTTATGTGAGTTGTGGCGATAAAAGGGTCTCCTGGAATTAGGAAAACGGTTTTGCCTTTTTCTGCTGAATCAAGAATAATTTTTCCATTTTCTTCTTCGAGGTTTCGTCTCGAGAGGACATGAATCTGTTTGCCAACAAGTACCTCAAGATTTTTCAATGAAAAATCCGGCAGCAAACTTGTATAAAGTTCCATGTAAACGTTGTCGGCGGTTTTTGCTTCCTCCAGACCATTAAGGCTGATGCCTTTTTCATCATTCAAGCCTAACCCGACAAAGACTAGTTCCTTCAATTCGTTTTCCTCGAGAAAACATGTTGTCAATTAGGACTTAAACAGTTCGCAAGCATAGAACACTCCATTGTAACAAAAAGGGCCCCATTTCTTGTGTATTGGTTTAAATTTTGGGGCGAGTTCTTCTTAATCTTGTCAAACTCATTTTTTGGAAGCTAAAAGATGACCGAAAAACTCACCAGAGTCACCTTCAGCAATTTAGACAAAATACTTTATCCCAAACTGAAGGTAACAAAGGCCCAGTTTATTGAATACTACATTAAAGTTGCTCCCAAAATGCTTCCGTTCCTAAAAGATAGGCCAATTGTACTAACTAGATATCCAGAAGGAATCGACAAAGAAGGTTTCTTTGCCAAGAATGCCCCAGAAGGCATGCCTGACTGGGTAAAAACAACTAAGCTATATTCAGAAAGCGCTAAGCACTATGTGAACTACATAATATGTAATGATCTTGACACGTTAATCTGGTTTGCAAATCTAGCCGCCATAGAAATTCATATGCCGCTATCCAGAATGGATGAAAGAGAAAAACCTGACTTTGCTTTTTTCGATGTAGACCCTGAACCGCCATGCACGTTCAAGGAAGCCACTGAAATTGCCCTTTTGCTCAAAGAAAAACTTGACAAACTAAGTTTGAAAGCATACGTAAAAACTTCAGGTAAAAAAGGAATACACATCCTTGTTCCGATAATTAGAAAGTACACTTTCCAAGAAACTAGAGGGTTCGTTCACGCTATCGGAAAGCAGCTCATGAAAGAGTCTGACTTGGTCGTTTCTGAGTTTTCGGATACCAAGAAGCCTGGAAAAGTCTTCATCGATTACACTCAAAATAGCCATGGAAGGACAATGGTTTGTCCTTATAGTCTGAGGGTTAGTGAAGAGGCAACGGTCTCAACGCCAATCAGTTGGGATGACCTTAAGAAAGGCATAAAACCTGCGGAATTAAATATTCACAGTGTTCCAAGTCTTCTTGAAGAACCTTGGAAGAACATTTTTGATGACCGCCAAAAACTGGAGGCAGAATAACTTGGAGAAAAAAGCTCGAAAAAGCAAAAAACAAGAAGTTGTAGAAATTGAAAAACCTGAAGAAATGCAAGAAGCTGAAACAGTTGAGAAATCAAAGAAGGCGCCGATGCCAAAGAGGCCAATCTGGTCTGGCAGCATAACTATTGGGTTGATTAATGTTCCCGTTAAGTTGTATGCGATGATTTTTGACCGAGGGGTCACGTTTCATTTTCTACACAAAACTGACAATCAACCTCTTCGTTACGAAAAGGTGTGCACTAAAGATAACAAAACTGTGCCTTGGGAAGAAGTTGTAAAGGGCTATGAAGTCTCCAAAAACCAATACGTAATTTTTGGCAAAGAAGAAATTGAAGCTGTAAAGCCAGAATCTGATAAACGAATTAGGATAGATAAATTCGTTGATTATTTCAGCGTGGATCCCGTTTATTTTTACAGCAATTACGCGTTATTGCCTGACAAAAGTGGCGACTCTTACAATCTGCTGCTGCAATCGCTTGAAAAAATGGGAAAAGCTGGAGCAGGCCGAATAACATTACGAACGAAAGAATATCCCGCTTTGGTTCATGCGTACAAAGGTGCCTTAGTTTTAACGACTATGCGGTATGGATACGATGTTGTTGATCCAAGCGGTTTCGAGGAATTGAAAGAGCTCAAAACACCAGAAAAAACCGAGCTTGAATTAGCCCGGAAAATAATAACAGATTTGTCCGGGGAATTCGACATAGCGGTATACAAAGACTCCTACCGCGCAAAAGTTGAAGAGCTAATCAAGAAAAAGCTCAAGGGCGAAACGATAACAGTTGAGAAAGCACCGAAAGAAGAAGTTAAAGGCCTAATGGCAGCATTGCAGGAGACTTTGAAGCAGCTGGAAAAGAAATGAGTCCTCATCGATACAAGCCAATGCTCGCTAAAGAAGCCGAGAAAGCCTTCACAGATAAAGAATGGATTTTCGAGATTAAATGGGATGGCTTTAGGGCAATTGCCTACGTGAGCGAAGAACTTAGTATTCGGAGTAGAAACCAAAAAGAACTCATCGACAATTTTCCCGAGCTGATCGAGCTCAAACGACAAGAACACGCAATGGTTTTGGATGGAGAAATTGTAATTCTGGACAACGGCAAAGTCAACTTCCAAGCTATGCTTGAAAGAGGAAAAGCCGCTTCAGAAAATGAGATTGCAGTTCGTTCTAAACAGTCTCCTGCCGCTTACATTGTTTTCGACATTTTGGAAAAAGATGGAAAATCCCTTCTTGATCTGCCCCTAACAAAGCGGAAAAAAATCCTCAAAGACACCCTAAAGGAAACCGAACACGTAATTTTAGCTGATTTTGTAGAGGCGAAAGGGGAAGTCTATTATGAGGCAATTCTGAAGCAAGGGTTGGAGGGTGTTATGGCGAAGAAGAAAGCAAGCACTTATCAACCTGGGGTGAGAAGCAGCAATTGGCTGAAAATAAAGAAACTTCTAAGTTGCGATTGCGTTATCTTCGGCTATACTAAAGGCACCGGCGCACGGAAAAATACTTTTGGCGCATTAATCTTGGGTCTTTTCATTAAAGAAGGCGAACCCGTTTACGTGGGCAAAGTTGGCACGGGATTCTTCTGACGAGGCATTGAAAGTGATGTCTCAAGAATTCGCGAAGATAGAAACAACGATAGCCCCCTTCAAAGCCGATATTCCCGAAAAAGTAATTTGGCTTGAGCCCAAACTAGTGTCTGAAGTTGCTTACCAAGTAGTTACAAACGACGGAAGGTTGCGCATGCCTCGTTTTCTAAGACTTAGAACAGACAAGAAGCCTTCAGAATGCACGCTTGACCAACTTGGTCAAGAACACCTTAAAGAATATGCAGAGAAACGTGACTTCCAACGAACTTCTGAACCCACAGCGGCAACCAAAATGGAGGTAAACGAAAGAGGGGGCAAAATTTTTGTGGTACAAGAACACCATGCCCGAAGACTTCATTATGACTTCCGATTGGAACGTGAAGGAGTTCTCAAAAGTTGGGCTGTTCCAAAAGGCATTCCGGAGAGTTCCGAAGATAAACGCTTAGCTGTCCAGACTGAAGATCACCCGTTTGAGTATGCTAAATTTGAAGGCGAAATTCCAAAGGGCGAGTATGGCGCTGGTCAAGTAATAATTTGGGACAATGGCACTTATGAAACCAAAGTTTGGGATCAAAAAATGATCGAAGTGATCCTAAGCGGAAAGAAGCTAAAAGGGCGGTACGTGCTTGTCCCATTAAAAAAAGCAGGCGAGAAAAATTGGCTGATGCTAAAACCAACTCAATAGAAGACAACTTGCATATTGGCACTATGGGTTGGAGCTACGACTTTTGGAAAGGCTCATTTTATCCAGAAGACTTCACGTCTAAAGAATTTCTATCATACTATTCAAAGCAATTCAACACCGTTGAAGTCGACAGTACTTTCTACAGAATTCCTTCGATTCAAGCTATAAAAGATTGGAAAAAGCAGTCTTCTGAAAACTTCAAGTTCTCGCTGAAATTTCCGCAAAAAATAACTCACATTAAAATGCTAGAAAATGCAGAAGAGGAAACAGAAGTCTTCCTAAACCATGTTGATTTTTTGGGTGAAAAGTTAGGAATATTGTTGCTTCAGTTTCCCCCAATGTTCAGACAGCAGCATTTTTCGCAGCTAAAAAATTACCTGGAATCCTTGCCAAAGAAATTCAGTTACGCTCTGGAAGTTAGAAACAAAACTCTTCTGAACGACCAAGTTTATGCACTTCTGCGAGACCACAATATCTCATTAGTTTGGGTGGATGCAGTAAAGATGCCTCTTACTTTAGAAATGACTGCAGATCATATTTTTGTTAGATGGGAAGGCGACAGAAAGGCCGTCAAGGGCGACTTGGGAAAATCAGAAGTTGATCGTGATAAGGACATTAAACTCTGGGCGGAAAAAATAAAGCCGTTGAGGGATAAAGGCGTTCAAGTTTTTGGATATTTCAGCAAGTACTATTCTGGTTTTCCGCCTAAAGACGTGAATAAACTACTCAAATTCCTATGATGCCAGATTTTTGGGTTTGTTTGATTGGAAGTTGATCCTGTATCTGACGCGGATATGCTTTTGAAGTAAATAGAGTATTACGAGAATGCTATATGTGATTTCTCCGAAGCCGGCAAATTTTGGTATTCCTGGAATGCTGGGCAAATTTAACAAGGTTAAGGAATCTGCTATGATAACAAAGACTAAGACTGTGAATGTGCCTATCCATCCCAAGCGTTTTTGCTGCCATAGCATTGCTGCCAGGATCAGTGTCAAGAGACTGAAGACGATTGTGTAAATACTGTAAATTTCTGCAGCATCTAATTGACCGAAAATTCCAGCTGATGGGGGTAATTGAAGAGTCATTAACAGCCAAAATCCGAAAACAACATGTATAATTCCGACAAGCACCTGAGCCGCTACCAAGAATACGATACCTAAAGGTCTTCCTTTATACTCAACAGGGGGGCGATTGGTGCTCATTGAATCGTTCTCTCTTTTATCTAAACTCAATTTCCTAATTTAATTTTCTGAAGTGCTCCAAAGAAAAAACAATTGAATTTGAAAACATACGCCTTGACGTACTTGAGTCTTTTGTGTTGGTCTTTTCGTCGTTTAAGCTCACGACATGGCAATGGTTTTATCCTTGTCACTTCCTACAGTTCACTAGTTTTGAGGTGGAATGAAGAATGTCCTTTGTGATTGTTGCTTCCGTTACTGATTTGAAGATTAATCAGATGAAACCTGTCAATGCTAATGGCAATCCAATTTTGCTTGTGAACCTAGAAGGCAATTATTATGCAATCGGAAACAAGTGCACTCACATGCAATGTACTCTCACTAATGGCGAACTCAAAGGAGAGACCGTTCAGTGTCCTTGCCACGGATCAAAATTCAACGTGAAAACAGGAAAAGTCATAGGCGGACCAGCGGCACTTCCTGAACCCAAGTACGATGTGAAAGTCGAAAACGGGAAGATCCTGATTAAAGCTTAGCCTGATAACTTACCTAGTTAATTCTTATTCTTTTTCGTCACTTTTTCGAAGGCTCTTCGAACGTGAAGAATTAGGTGAGCTAAAAAAACCTGCTCTTGTTCATAAATTCTTTTAATTGTTGCCTGGTTTGATTGTAGTGATTTCTTTAGGTCGGTTAGTTCTTTCTTTGGGGAAACTTTCAAAGGTTTATTAGAACAAAATAGTCTCGGAGTTTTGAATTGGTCTAATAGAAATGAGCTACGTTTTTTGAATGAGTTCTATGAGGGTTCCATCTGGGTCTTCCACGAAAGCCAGCAAGCTGCCTGTTGGGCTAAGCCTGTAAGGTTCGTCTGTTATTGTCACGCCGCTGTTTCGCATCGTTTCAATTGTTTTGTTCATGTCTTTAACTTCGAAGGCAAGGTGGTCGAATAAACGGTCTTCGTATTCGGCTTGAATAAATTTTTTCTGATCTCGGTAAGAAGTCAATTCAAGAGTAGCCCCTTTTGCCTCTGCATCCTGAAGGAAAACAAGTAATGAATTAGTTTGGGGAATTTCCATTCTCCGAATCACTTTTAGACCAAGAAGTTTAGTGTAGAAGTCTATTGACCGATCCATATTGCTTGTTCTGATGCTGGAATGGACGAACATACTTTTTCTTCCTGTATTTTTGATTGCGGTTTTGTCTTAAAGAAGTTGCCGTTCCTATTTTGGAGGAGCAGTCTTCTGATGATGCCCGTTTGAGGGGTTTTGACCTTGAGGTTTTCGATAATGCGAAAATAATGCTAGAAGTCAACAAAAGAAGGCTCAATGAGGCAAAGAGTCCAGTGTACTGTAGCGTCGATGCTAGAATAAATCCGCTAATTATTGGTCCGAGGGTTTGTCCAATATCCATTGTTGTAGCTAGAAAACCCATTGAGGAACCCACTAAGCCGGATGGGGCTAGTTCGCACATGAGTGGTGAAGTTGATGAAATTACCATTGCGAAGCCAAGACCGTAGCCAATAGCGATGAGTAGAAGCAAAGGTAGCTGAGTTGTGAATGGAACTGCAAACAATAACAGTGAGCCTATCAGCGATCCGGCAATAATTGGGACTTGGCGTCCCTTACTGTCAGAAAGCCTTCCCAAAATTGGTCTTGAAACTATTATTGTCGCGACTTGGACCGTCAAGATTAAACCAGCATAGAGCGCATCCAGCTTTGCAACGCTTATCGCGTAGCCAACTATGAAGAATTCTACTGCACCATAAACGTAGTATTGGGCGGCTTGGACAAAACTTACTAAGAGAGCGGCGCGGTTAAAAGCAATTTTTCGCCAACCCTGGAACATGTTCAAAGTTATTTTCCTTGCGCCGACAAACTCGGTTTGAATTTTCCTTTTTTCTGTCAACAGAAGAAGAGTCATTCCAAACGCTGTGACACCTGCTATTCCAACCGCAAGGTAAAGTGAGTGGTAGCCATTATTTGTGATCGCCAGAATTATTCCCCCTAAAAGAGGTGCAGTTGTTCTTCCAACACCTGTTACTGAGTTTAGAATCGAGATGCGTTCGCCTCTTTTGTTAGGAAACAGCTCCGCCACAGTGGCTTCAGTAACAGGTACAAAAATAGCTGTTGCAAATCCATGATAAAACCTGACGAGAGCCAATTGCCACCACGTGGCCACGAACAAGTAGAAAAAAGGTGCAGAAGCAAAAACGAAAGTGGCGAATAACAGAACTTTTCTTCTGCCGATGACGTCAGATAAAGAAGCTGCGGGGAGGCTGATGAGCATTCCAGGTATGGTTGATGCAGCAGCGATAAAGCCTAACAAATCGCTTGGAGTCCCAAGGCTTGTTGCGAAGGGGTTCAAGACTGGGCTCTTGGACATTGTAGAACTCAAGATCGCAAAGGCTCCCATTACGCAGAGAATCAGAAAGTACTTGTCGCTAACAACAGAGATTTTCTTGAATGCCAATTGGGAATCAACTTGATTATTTGGAAGTGCTGTGATATTTTGATTTTGGCTTCAAATCGTTCGTATCGAGGTAATTACTAGAAATAGCCTTAAATCTGCCTTTGGTCCCATTGCAGAAAGGAAAAGAAGTTGATGATTAGTAAATGCCTCATGTAATCGAAACTAATCAGTTAACAAGGTCATTTAATGGACTTATGGCCGTGGATAAGCTTGATATAACGGTGGAATCAGGCGAAATTTTCGGTTTACTTGGACCAAACGGGGCCGGCAAAACCACGACAATCAACATGCTTTGCACTATTCTCAAGCCAACTGCGGGGTCGGCGAAAGTCAACGGTTTCGATGTTGTCAAGGATGCTAATCAGGTACGGCGGTCTATAGGGATTGTCTTTCAGGACCCAAGCATCGACGACCGATTAACCGGAAGAGAAAATCTGTTCATGCATGCGAACCTCTATGGTGTGCCGCCCAGCGAACAGAAAGACCGCATAAATAGAATCCTCAAACTTGTCGAGTTAGAGGACCGTGCAGATGACCTTATGAGAACTTATTCTGGAGGTATGAGGCGCAGGCTAGAATTGGGAAGAGGTCTAATTCACTACCCAAAGGTGCTTTTCTTGGATGAGCCAACGGTTGGCTTAGATCCACAGACGCGTGATCATATTTGGACTTACATAAAAGAACTCAAACAAAGTCACGACATAACAATCGTTTTGACCACTCACTACATGGATGAGGCAGACAGGCTAAGCGACCGAATAGGAATAATTGACCACGGAAAACTCATCGCATTAGATACCCCCACAAAGCTAAAGGAGACCTTAGAAGGTGACGTGGTTACGATAAAAGCCACCAAAATAGATGAACTGACAGCTTTGCTTTCTGAAAAACTAGAACTTACTCAGAGCCGCATCGTTGATGGCGCCTTGGAAATTACCGTTCACGGTGGAAAAACCATCATGCCCCGAATAATGGAGGCAGCCACTCAGAACAAGTTCTCCATCGAATCCATCTCGCTAAGGGAACCCAATTTGGAAGATGTTTTCCTACATTACACTGGCAAAGACATACGTGCAGATAGCGGGCGGGAACTTCACGGTTTCTCAGCGATTCAACGGAGGAAAATAAAGTGACTGAGCTCAGAGGCTTTTACACTCTTTGGCTCAGGGAAGTCAAGCGTTATTTGCGCGATCGAACCCGAATAGTCAGTAGCTTCGTGCAGCCTCTACTTTGGCTAGTGATTTTCGGAGCGGGCTTTGGGATTCGCTTTGCTCTTCCTGGCGGAAGTTATCAGCAATATCTCTTCCCCGGCATAGTTGGGCAGACCCTTTTGTTCACTGCAATGTTCATGGGGATATCCGTTATCTGGGACAGGGACTTTGGTTTCCTCAAAGAAGTTCTGGTGGCGCCTGTCTCGCGGATGACGCTTTTTCTGGGAAAAATGGTGGGTGACAGCACCGACGCGTTAATTCAAGGCGTAATAGTCTTTGCTTTAGGCGCGGTTTTAGGAATTAGCATTAACCCAATTGCATTCCTTGTGAGCTTGCCGATCATGCTGCTCATAACTTTTGGTTTGGTTAGTATTGGCTTGACAATAGCCAGCTTCATGGGCAGCTTAGAGAGTTTTGGCGCAATTCAAACATTCATCAACTTGCCCCTGTTCTTCCTGAGTGGTGCTTTGTTTCCAATTAATGGTCCATTGGCTCAGGGCGTTCCAGGATGGCTGCAGACTGCCTCAAGTTTCAATCCATTAACGTACGGTGTTGACGCGTTGCGTTCCGTTCTTTTAGGCGGAACATATGCCTCTTTGCAGCCGCTGTGGGTTAATTTGGCGGTAATTAGTGTTTTCGATGTTGTAATGATTGTGGTAGGCACTTGGGCTTTCACTAGAATGAAGTAACTTTCACTTTAGGAAAATAATCGTAGTTGCTGCTGCGTATTGATAATCATTCATACTGTGATATTTTGAAAAAGTACTTTGAAGAAAATTAAAAAGGGCAAAAAATGATTTTTTGCAGTTACTTGTTTGTCATTTCGTTGATTTGTTGTTCCATCATGTGCCCGCGGCAATAAACTAAAGCATTCTTGACGCCTGGAACTTTTTTGGCTGCGGCTTTTATGTCGCTTGCTAGTTTGAATGCTATTGGGCAAAATGGGCTGGTTGGGATGAATTCGACTTTGACGGTGCCTGGCTCTTCTTCTTTTACGCTGGTGATCATTTGCATTTCTGCAAAGCTTTGGCCTGTTTCTGGGTCTAATACTTTGCCTACTTCTTCTCGAACTTTATCTTCAAGTTCTGTCAAAAGTTTTCACCTGTCTCCGATCTCTTGGCACTAGAAATATGTCTTTGCAATGGATATAAAACTGTTGCGTGCGCCCAATTCTGTTAAATATTTGCTCTTACAGTTGAAGTCATATGAGTGAAGACTGCATTTTCTGCAAAATAGTCCGTAAAGAAGCACCCTCAAGTGTTGTCTATGAAGATTCAGATGTCATGGCCTTCATGGACATCAAACCGGTTAGCGAAGGCCACACTCTCATTATTACAAAACAACATTACGAAAACATTTTTGACACTCCCGACGAGCAAATAGCGATTGCTCACAAAATCACCAAACGAATAGCTGCTGCGGTCAAAAATGTAACCAAGGCTGATGGAATAAGCATAGTTCAGCAAAACGGGAAAGCTGCAGGACAAGAAGTTTTCCATTTGCACATTCACGTTATTCCTCGATTCGAAGGAGTAAAAATGCCCAGGTTTGGCGAACTAGAATTCGCAAACAGGCAGGCTTTAGAGAGTGTAGCTGCAAAAATAAGATTGCGTCTTTAGTTTTTCTTTCTCAAAATAAAAAAGAAAATGAAGAAACCTAGTTTTCGCTTTGCTTTGCTTTTTCTGCGCCTACGTTAGCGTATTGTGCGAGTTTTTCTGTCATTTCGCGAAGTCGTTTATCAACTAGTGCGTTTACTGTGTTTTCTTCAAAGTTGCCTTGGCTGTCTCTTATGCCTGCTTTAACGCCTGTTAGTGTTTCAATGCCTTCATCGATAGTCTTGGCTGAGTAAATGTGGAATTTGCCTGCTTTGACGGCTTCAACAACTTCTTCCTTTAGCATTAGGTTTTGAACGTTGCTGTGTGGAATCATTACGCCTTGCTTGCCTGAGAGTCCTTGGGCTTTGCATACTTCAAAGTAGCCTTCAATTTTTTCGTTTACTCCGCCTATTGCTTGGACTTCTCCTTTCTGGTTTACTGAGCCTGTGACGGCTAAGCTTTGCTTAATTGGCAAGCCGGAGAGATCTGACAAGATTGCATATAGTTCTGTGCTGGATGCGCTGTCGCCCTCAATACCGCCATAGTTTTGCTCAAAAACTAATCGTGCACTGAGGCTCAATGGTTTGTCTTTTGCGAATTTCTCGTTTAGGTAGCCGCTGAGAATTAGTACTCCTTTGGTGTGAATTGGTCCGCCCATTTTTGCTTCGCGTTCAATGTCTACAATGCCTTCTCTACCTAAGCCTATGCTAACTGTAACTCGCGATGGTGTGCCGAATGAAAAGTCACCTGAACCTGTGACTGATAACCCGTTTACTTGGCCTACTTTTTCGTTTTCAGTGTCTATGAGGAAGAATTCGCGTTTAATCATTTCTTGAATTTTTTCTTGAATCATTTTTGAGCGATATATCTTCTCTTCGATGGCTTTTTTGATGTGTTCTCCGTTTATGAATTCTGCGTTATCTTGCTGAGCGTAGAAATTTGCTTCGCGTGCGATGTCTGCAACTTCGGAAAACTGGGTGGAAAGTTTCATTTGGTCATCTGCGAGTCTGCTGCTGTTCTCTATAATTTTGGCTAACCCTGAACCGTCTAGATGTTTGAGTTTCTCTTTTTCGCATAATGCGCATACAAATTGAGCGTATTGTTCTTCACATTCATCATTTCGGGCCATGCTCGTGTCGAAGTCTGCTTTGACTTTGAAGAGTTCATTGAATTCTTTGTCAAGAACGTAGAGTTGTTGGTAGATGTAAGGATCTCCGATTATGATTATTTTGACGCTAAGTGGAATGGGTTCTGGTTTTAGGCTTTTTGTACCCAAGAATCCGTATCGCTCTTCTATTTCTTCTATGTTGATATGTTCGCTTTTTAAGGCGCGTTTTAATCCTTCGTAGGAGAATGGGTTTGTAAGAAGTTCCTCTACGGGTATTATCAAATATCCGCCGTTTGCCTTGTGGAGGAATCCTCCGCGAATCATTGTGAAGTCAGTAACTAATGCCCCGAATTGGGCTTCTTTTTCTATTCTGCCAAAAAGGTTTTGGTAGGTAGCATTAGTTGCCATTATAACTGGTGCACCAGTTACTTCGCTGTTGTCGACTGCGATTGTCACTTCGTATTTTTTGAAGGTTGGTTCGCGCATCCAAGGCAAGGGGAACTGCATCTGTTGTTGGGATTCTTCTGAAGTTCTGATAAATTGTGCAACGTTGTTGAGAATGTCATCTTGAACATCTTTTAGGTATGAAGCCACGTCTGGAAAGCCCTTGTATTGTTCACTAAGGTCAGCCACTAAATGTCCAATTGAATAGAGGGCAATGTCTCGGTTGAGTTTTTCAAGTTCTTCATGAGCCTTTCTATCAAGATCCAAGAATTGACGCATAGCAGTTCTAAGTTGAGATTCAAGTTTGGCTCTTCTGTCTTGGATTTCGGTTTTCGCCTTCGGAGGCATTGTCAAGAGTTCTTCATCAGTAACAGGTTTTCCTTTTATGACGGGTATTAGAATTAAGCCGATTGGAGTTGTTTGAATGACGAAGCCTTCTTTTTGAGCTTCCGAGTTTAGCTCCTCGATGAGCTGTTTGCGTTGGATTTCGACTGCTTTTACAGTGTTTTCTCTTCTAGCAGCATAATCCTCGCTTTCAAATGCTTTGCGTAGTGCGCGTTTAGCGTCGTCGATGAAGGTTTTCATGTCTTTGTGGAATATTTTTGCTTTACCCGGGGGCAACTTTAGGGCCTTTGGAGTATATTCGTCTTGGAAATTGTTTACATAGCACCAGTCTGGAGGAACCGGTTGAATCTTGGCCGTTTCCGTCAGGAAGTTTTTCACTGCTGTTGTTCTGCCTGTTCCTGGATATCCTGCAACGTAGATGTTGAATCCTTTGTCCTTAATACCCAAGCCAAATTTTAGTGCTCGTACCGCTCTTTCTTGCCCGATTATTTCCTGAAGCGGGGTTAGTTCGCTTGTGTTTTTGCATTTGATGAAGTCTGGATTGCAGATCCTTCTTAGTTCTGTTGGAGTTAACTCGTTGACCATTTCATTTTCATCTTCTTTGGTTAGTTGGTGAAAACAAACTGCTTGACAACATTGTGTTTTGGCGTGAATAAAAGGCTTCTGCGGTCTTATACTTTCCAACTTTCTAAGCTATTTAAGAAATTCATTAAGAACCAAGAGTCAAACTCGACCAACCAATTGGTCATCTTAGTCTATGAATGTAACCGAATTTGCGTCTTTTTTAAAGATATAATTTTGTTTTTTCTTCGTTTATTTTGCAAAAGTTGTTGTTTATTCACAGTCACAAATTGTTTTATTTATGTTTGCGATACATTCTCTGTTGGCGGGAAGTAATTAGGAGAAGGCTTCGTCATAATATAGCTCCGCCTATTGGTGGGATTCATCCATTGAGTTTTTATAAGGTCAAATCTTGGAGCGTAAAAGTTGTTGACGGCTACATTCTAAACGACCAAGTTAGGTCAGCACAGTGCAAAGGCTGCGATTCAGCCACAAAGTTAGTGGTTGGAAATAATGATGACCCAAACTTGATTCTGTATGGCTGTGGGGGACATAAATGCAAGCATACGCTAATTCGGATGGATTTTGGTTCAGCGAACAACTGGGTCGTAGCCTCTGCTAAAGTCGCAATCGACAAGGATTTTCCGTTTTCTGCAAATGCTAATATTTCAAATTAATTTTTTCAGTAAATTTTAGTTTCTTCGAACACAAATTATTATTTTTTTTTCAGAGATATTTTTCGGTAAATTGATGTTCATGGTCGTGTGTGTGCCAATACAATCACAAAACTTTAAAGGAGGACATGCAAAAATTAGATTGGGTTGAGTTCAGTGGGAACTGCTTTGATGGTTCGCCATCTACTGCAACTTCCGTAAAACGCTGAATTCAACCCTCTTTAGAATTCTTGTCAGTTAACAAACCAAATCAACTTTCGACATTGCATTTTCTAAATCCTTTAATTCACGTTTGAATGTTTGTATTAAGTGCAAATCAAAGACATGAAAATCCAAATGAGCCGACAAAGAACACTTTTTATTGGTGCTTTGTTTTTTCTCATGTGCTTTTTGCTCGTGGCCATTTTTAGAAGCACCTTTTCTTCCATAAATCTTGAGGTTAATTTGTGGTCTGCATCAATAAACAACGGACCCTTTACCTTAGCGGCGAAGGAAATTTCCATAATATTTGACACGACTTTTATTGGCATTGCTTCCATAATTTTAGGCGTAATCCTTTTTCTGATCAATTATAGGAGATACAGTTTACTCGTGTTGGGTGCGATGGGTGGTGACGCGTTATTAGTTCAATTCTTCAAAAGTATAATTATGTCTCAAAGACCATTGAATGAAATAATTCCCGAAACTGGTTACTCTTTCCCTAGTGGACATGTCACTGGGTGTGTGGTCTTTTTTGGCGTGCTAACATACATTGCATGGAGAAGATGGAACACTTTACGAACAAAAATGGTCGCTATCGGGCTATATGTTGCCATAGCGGCAATTGTGGGGTTTGATAGGATTTACCTTAACGTACATTGGCTCAGTGATACGGTAGGCGGAGTTTTCTTAGGTGTCTTCTGGGTTCTTTTATGCATTTTTGTTTTCGAGTATTTGGCTTTAAAGCTCCCTTCTAGGATTCTTGGAAAAGTATGAGTTTGGCCGAAACTAACTTCAGATAGATGAGTATCTCTTGATCCAATTCCTTTTGAGTTGTTGAAGCAAAAGGGTGTTCTTGCTCTTTTTGCATTTTCAAAGATGGCGAGCATTTTTTGTGGAAGATTTAAATCTCCCTATCATTCATTTTTTATTGGCAAGAGGCCACTTCTTATGAAAAAGACAAAAATTGGTAGCTCATACTATTTAGCAATAGGACTCGTGATTTTTCCCGTGGGCTTACTCATGCTTTTTGGTCAGCCCTCGATAGTTAGCATATTTTCAGGTCTAATGAGTTCGCAAACTCTTGAAATCTTCGGTTTGATCCTTCAATTCCTTGGAGAAGGACTAATCTGCTTCGGAATAATCGGTGCGGTATCTACAAAAGTTAATTCAAATGCAGATTACAACAGGCAAATTCTCATGGCAACGGTTGCTAAGAATTTGCAAGATCAAGCTACTAGCACAAACCGAAATATCCAAGAACACGTAGCTGGCATCACGAAAAACTTCAATGGACAAGTTGAATCACTACATGCCAAATTGAACCAAATACAACTGTCAAGAGTTACTACCGTTTCTAGTGCTCCGAATAAGTGTAAGTTTTGTGGAACGAAGATAAATCAAGGTCCATTTTGCCCATCTTGTGGCAAGGCAAATTAGATCTTTATAAAGCTTCTAAACGGTTTCTTTCTTTTTCCTTTTATTTTTAAGAATTGGTTTGCGGCAATTTCAGTTATCCAAAAAGCAGATAAACCCAATCTCCGCTAGAATTGTTATTCATAGTTTTTAGAGGGTTAAGCCTTGGCAAAATACCGATGCACAGTGTGCAATTATGTCTATGACGAAGTTAAAGAAGGCAAGAAATTCGCAGATTTACCTAAAGAGTGGGTTTGTCCAATATGCGGTGCTCCCCAAAGCGTTTTTGTTCTCTTAGCTGAAAAGACCGAAGAAGCGAAACAAGCTGACAGGACGGTTTCTGAGGTTTTAGTCGACCAAATTGCAGAATGGGGCGTTAGCTATGTTTTCGGCGTTCCAGGAACCTCAACATTGGGTGTTTTGGATGCAATTAGAAAAAGCGGCAAAATCAAATACATACAGGTGCGCCATGAAGAAGTTGCAGCTTTTATGGCCTCTGCTTATGGGAAACTAACCGGGCATTTGGCAGCTTGCCTAAGCGTCTCGGGTCCTGGAACAACAAATTTGGCAACAGGATTGTACGACGCTAGTTTGGATCATTCTCCAGTTCTTGTTCTTTCTGGCATGGTTGCTAGGCAATCAATAGGTCCAGGTTCAGTTCAAGAAATTGACAATTACAATTTTTTCGAACCCATTTGCGTATTTAATAAGATTCTTATGAGCGCAGATCAGACGACCATGTTGGCGACTCTTGCAGTGAAAACTGCGTTGCTTGACAGGGGCGTCGGGAACATTGGAATTCCAAATGATGTTCAAAAAATGGCTTGCAATTTGTCGCTGCAACCCTTTGAGGGAAGAATGCCTAATTTGGCATTTAGCGTTGAAGATGCTGTTATTGAAAAGGCTGCGCGGATTGTTGACCAAGCTCAACGTCCAGTAATACTTGCAGGTTTCGGAAGCAGGGGCCAAGGAAATAAGCTTCTCAAGTTGGCAACCAAAATTAGTGCACCCATAGTTAGCACCTTCAGAGCGAAGGGAGTAGTGGATGAAGCCAACGCATTATACGTCGGAAGCCATGGCACGATAGGTTCTACGGCGGCTGCTGAACTCGTTGGAAACTCCGACCTGTTGATTGTGATAGGGTCTTCTTTCAGTGATCTAACATTAATTCCTCAGAAGCGCATGATCCAAATCGATTTGAATATGAAGAACATTGGCAAGAAATTCCCTGTTGAAGTTGGTCTACTCGGAAACAGCAGTGTCCTTATTCCCAAACTTACTGAGAAAGTAAAAGAAAAACAAAACAGCGACTACCTCAAAGAAATTGTCAAGTTAAAGCAAAACTGGCTTGAACAGATTGACCGCGAAGCAGACTCATCTCTCAAACCCATAAGACCTCCTTACATAATTAAGGTTCTAAACGCCAAAGTTGCCTCCGATGCAATAATATCCTTAGACATTGGCGAGAACTGCTGGTGGTTTGGCAGAAACTTCCAGATGAAGAAAACCCAAAAGATGATAATGAGCGGATTACTGGCTTCAATGGGCTTCGGTTTACCTGGTGCCATGGCAGCTGCCCTTGCATATCCAACGAAACAGATTATTTGTGTAACGGGAGACGGTGGCTTCACTCAAGTTATGGGCGATTTCTTGACAGCTTTGAAATACAAGTTGCCAGTCAAAGTATTTGTTATGAACAACAAAAGCCTTGGAATGATACAGCAAGAGCAGAAAGTTGAAGGTTACCCGAGCAACCAAACTGAATTGTTTGACTTCAGCTTTGCAGATTTTGCGGAAAACGCCGGCGGTGTCGGGATCAAGGTCACGGAGCCAAGTCAGCTTGAAGCAGCGGTGGATAAAGCCCTTGCTGCAAGCAAAGCCACGATCGTAGATATTGATACAGACTCGAGGCGTTTTTTGTAGGCTGAAACGATTTATATTCACGGAGTCCCAATGGTAAATGGAGAATATTTTTATGGAATTTAATCAAAAACCAACAACGTCGTTTATTCTTTCATTAATCGGAGGAGCCATTGTTTTCTTAACTGGAATCGTAGGTTTAGCTTGGTTTGGAACGAGTGGGCCAGCCTGGGGCGGATACGGCGGCTGGATGAGCGGTATGATGAGTGGCTATCACGGGTTTACTGGTGGCGGTCAATTCGGATTCTTCAGCATTATTTCTCTTCTAGGTTTGTTCGCTGGTGCTGCTATGATTTTCGGTGCGGTTATGTTGAGAGCTCGTCCGCAGGATCACCTGCTTTGGGGTGTATTGATTCTGGTGTTTGCTTTGGTCAGTTTTGTGGATATGGGTGGCTTCTTCATTGGTGCCATATTGGGAGTAATTGGAGGCGCATTTGCCATTAGCTATCGTTCCCCAACCTCTTCAACTCAAAATCCCAATACTTAAATTAATGTGACCTTAGAAAGGCGTACGACCAAAAAAATTGAGTTACAGAGTAAGCCTACTGGCTTTACTTCTTTTTTTGAGGCAGCAATCGATAAGCAATAATTTTGGCCTTTTTGTCACCCAACGCTTATTGATTCGTTTCCACAAACAATAAATGTTATCTAAGGTTTAGCGTGGACGCTGGGCTAACAATGAAAATAACACTCACAAGACAAATTCTCGTGGCAGCCTTCATTTTAATGGTTCTTTCCTCAATGGCATTAGTTCAAACTACAAAAGCATTAAGTTTCAATTATAGCGATAATTTTCTAAGCACCTTTTCAGTTAGCAGCAATATAGATATTGCAAAGCCAGGGAGCTCAATAACTGCAACGGTAACTGGTCAACTAGCTGTAAATGGGCAATCAACGATTTTCCACATAGCTTTTTCCGTGGACACAATTTCTCAGAGCGGAAAGGTTCTTGATGAACGTGATTTGGTATTATCAAATATTTCAAGAACAGCCGTGGCTCAGCTTATCGTTCCTTCAGACGCATTGAATAACACCTATGTTTTTGCTACGATCGGTAATGGAACCATAGTTTTTTCAAAGATACCAATAACTCTCATTCAGAATCCATTGTACTCTGAGCAGCAATCTCAAATTGCAACACTACAAAACCAACTTGCTACTGCGTTGGCGAATAGCACTACCCTTCAAAATCAGATTACAATTTTGCAATCTGATAAAGCCGCTTTGCAAGGTCAGTTAAATAGCCTCAATGCGACTCTAATTGGGCTTCAATCAACCAACAGTGCTTTGCAGCAGCAAATTAGTATTCTTCAGACTAATAACACGAACCTTCAAAGCCAGTTGTCAACTTTGCAGTCTAGTTACAACAACCTTCTAAGCCTCTCCCAAAATGATAAAGCAAGTCTCTTGTCTCAAATTAACAACCTTTCAGGAAACAACACGCTACTCTCAAATCAAATTAGCAGTCTGCAAACTCAAATTAACACGCTCAACTCCAACAACACCTCTTTTCAGCAACAAATCAACGGTTTACAAACAGAAAATAGCAATCTGCAAACTCAGCTGAACGCATCACAGTCAAACAGCACTTCACTTGAATCTCAATTAACAATTGTGTTAGCTAACAACAGCGCACTTCAAACCCAAGTGGAAGGTTTGCAATCTGACAAAAGCATACTAATGGGCCAAACAGCAGCTCTACAAAGCCGAGTATCAAGCTTAGAGTTTAACAGCACAAACCTGCAATACATGGTTAACAGTCTAAACAATCAATCCTCGATTTTGCAATCACAATACTCGAGTTTGCAATCCGACTACAAGACATTGCGGGAAAAAGAAAGCACAGCGAACATTTTGATGTATCTAGCAACATTTGTAGCAGTCATTTTCATAATAGTTACCGTGTACACAATTCTTATCGTCGGTCGCAGTAAGGGAAAGAAGAAGACAGCCGAAATTCAGCCAAGTTAGCTAAAGGAAGTTTTTATATTTGAAATCGGCGGCGAAACCTTCAAAGGCTAAGGTTTGGTGGCAGGCGCTACGTTATCATTATGTGCCCCCTAGCATTTTTCCCGCTGTTTTAGGTGGATTAGTCGGCTGGGCGAGCAACGGAAAGTTTTATCCTTTCTATTTTCTGCTAGTGCTTGTTGCAATTATAATTAACCATTTTGCGCTAAACATGACCGATGACTATTTTGACTATAATCACTCGGTTGATAATCTTAAGCCTGGTGAAAAAAACCCCTACACTGGAGGTAGTCGAACTCTCAGTGGCGGTCTTCTCAAGCCGTCAAGCATGTTTAAGGCATTTTCTCTTTGCTACCTTTTCGTTGTGATTGTTGGATTATACTTGACCTTGACCAGGGGTTTACCCATCTTAGCATTTGGCCTAATAGGCGTATTCTGCGCCGTTTTCTACACAGCTCCACCAATAAAATTTGGTCACCATAGTTTAGGCGAACTTGCAATGCTAGTTTGCTTTGGGCCAGTCATAGGCTTAGGCGCTTTTTATGTTCAATCTCAAACACTCACATTAGAAGCATTTCTTGCCACATTGCCATTGGGCATAATGTTGTTTTCGATGATTGTCATTAATGAGCTTCCTGACATCGAAGAGGATCGTGCGGCTGGGAAGATAACTCTGGTGGCAAGATACGGCAAGAAAACTGGAGTAAAACTCTACCTCGTTAGTTGGGCGTGCACTTACGCTGTAATATTTGGTTCAGTAATTGCTGGACTTATTCCTATCTTCGCGTTGCTAGCGTTCGTTTCTTTGCCCCTTGTTTACAATTCGATTAGAACCCTTAGAATTCATTATGATTCCCCGTCGCTTTTGGCTCCTGCGAACCTGAATATGATTAAGGCTCATGGCGCAGCAAGTTTGGGTTTGATAGCAGGTTACGCGATCCAAGGACTTTTCAACGGAGCAGATACTTTGCAGTTGATCATTATTCTGGTAGCCGTGACTATAGCTTATGCTCCCGTTGCAGCAACGCTGTATCGCGTTTCAAATAAGTAAGAACAATTGGTTTTTTTTTGGGTGGAAAGACACTGATTCATTTTTTCGCTTGTCAGTGGTTTCTTCTCTGTTCTGGCGTTGAGATGGTTTGGTTTTTTGTTTTGGGGTTGTTTTTGGATTGAGGGAGAAGACACTTTAGAAGACACCGGTGTCTTATTGGATGTTAGTTTTTGTTGTTTGTTTTTGGTTTTAGGTCGGTTAGGATTTTTCGTTTGACTTCGAGGATGTGTTTTGTTATTTGGATTTCTTTGGGGCAGACTTGGGTGCATTTGTAGTAGCTTTTGCAGCTCCATGCTCCGTGGGTTTCGTCCATAATTGATAATCGTTCAAAAGTGTCTTTGACTCTGGAGTCGAAAATGTATCTGTGTGCTCTGACGACTGCTGCAGGGCCAATGTATGCTGGATCTTCTTTTTGGCTTACCGGGCAGGCGGAAATGCAACATGCGCACATGATGCATTTGATGTCGTCTTCGATTTTGGCCCGATCATCTGGAGTTTGAATGTGTCCTTGGTTTGCTTCGGCGTCAGTTAGAATTATGCCGTTTTTGGGGTGAACTGATTTTTCTTCACCAAAGAACGGCTCCAAATCAACGACCAAATCCTTCAGAACAGTAAAAACGCTTAGCGGCTCGATTAGGATCTCTTTGTCGGGGGCGTAGTCTTTAACAAGCTTCTGACAAGCTAAAGCAGAAATCCCGTTTATAGTTATCCCGTCAGATCCGCAAATACCGTGTGCGCAACTCATCCGGAAAGCGAGACTGCTGTCTTGTTCCCATCTAACTTTGTTTAAGCAGTCAAGCAGCCTGTCAGTCAGATTTGCTTCTAACGTGAACGAATCGTAGTGTGGTTCTGTGTCGATTTGCGGGTTGAAGCGGAAAATTCTGAGTTCGACCTTCATGACTAATACGTCCTTGCTTTGGGCTCAAAACGCGAAATAGTCGCCGGTTTGTATCGCGTTTCGAGGCCTTTGGGGGTTTGGAAAACGAGCGTGTGTTTTAGCCAGTCAACATCGTTTCGTTCGGGGAAGTCTTTTCGGTAATGTGCGCCTCGACTTTCTTGACGCTGCAAGGCTGAGTAAACAATTATTTCAGCTAAATTTAGCATGTTGTTTAGCTCAAATACCTCTTCGAGCTCGTAGTTGAACGTCTTTCCCTTGTACTCCAGTCCGATATTGGCGAATCTGCTCCTTAGTTCCCGGATTTTGTTTAGGGCTTGATCTAAGCCTTTGTTTTCGCGAAATACGCTGCATAGAAGGGTCATGGTTTTTTGCATTTCTTCACGAATGACGGGCGCCCGTTCGTTTCCGTTAGAATTCAATAGTTTGGTTATTTGTGCTGAAACTTGTGTTTCGGCATCAAAAGGGAGTACTGGCAGGGAATTCTCCTTAACGAAAGAAGTTATGTATGTTCCAGCTCTTTTTCCGAAAACAACCAGGTCAACTAGCGAATTTGTTCCAAGTCTATTGGCTCCATGGACGCTGACGCATGCACATTCTCCAGCAGCATAAAGCCCAGGGATAACCGAGGATTTGCCGTCACCTAAGACGCGACCTTGTGCGTCAGTTGGGACTCCACCCATCATGTAGTGGCATGTTGGTGCGACGGGAATCGGCGATTTACTTGCGTCGATGCCGAGATAAGTCTTAACGAAAGATGTGACCTCAGAAAGCTTCTGCTCAAGTTGATCTTTGCCCAGGTGAGTCAAATCTAAATACACATAATCTTCGCTGTTGACGCCTCTTCCTTCCTGAATCTCTGTAAGGATGGCTCTAGAAATGATATCGCGTGGGGCTAAGTCTTTCAGCGTAGGTGCATACCGTTCCATAAACCGTTCGCCGGTACCGTTTCGTAAAATGCCTCCTTCCGCCCTTGCCGCCTCGCTTACGAGAATTCCTAATTTGTAAATTCCAGTTGGGTGAAACTGAACAAACTCAGAATCCTCTATCGGAACTCCTGCATCAAAGGCAAGTGCGAATCCGTCGCCAGTTGAGGCGAACGATGTTGAAGCAGTTTTAAAGATTCTACCGCATCCTCCAGTGGCCAGCAGTACCGCTTTAGCATGGAAGACTCTTGATTCGCCGCTTGCAAGATCATATCCTGAAATTCCACAGACTTGGTCGCCTGACTTCAAGATGGAGGTGATGAAGACCTCGTTGTAGATTTTTACTCCTCGAACCAGGCAATGATCGTAGAGTGTGTCCATTATTACGCGGCCTGTTCGGTCTGAAGCGTAGCAGGCCCGTTTCACCGGGGCTTCGCCGTAGTTTTTTGTGTGTCCACCGAAACGGCGCTGTTCTATTTTGCCTTGGTTATTGCGGCTGAATGGAACTCCAAGGTATTCTAGTTCGATTATTCGTTCTGGGGCTTCTTTTGTGAGGATTTCCACCATGTCTTGATCGGCGAGGTAATCGCTGCCTTTGACGGTGTCGAACATGTGCCATTCCCAATGGTCTTCTTCTTCGTTGCCCAGTGCTGCTGCCATGCCTCCTTGTGCGGCGCCTGAGTGGGAGCGAGAAGCATAAACTTTGCTGATTACTGCAACGTTGCAGCCTTCAGAAGCCACCAAAGCAGCTGTTAACCCTGCGATTCCAGCGCCGACAATTACAGCGTCGTACTGTTGTATCATTTTGTTTTTGCAGCTCCGGTATCTGAGATGATAACGTCTTTGTTAATTTCTTTAATCGTGTCGCAGCAAGTCATTATCATTGCCATTCGCAAATCTTTTCTTACATAATCCAAGTACATAGCTACTGCTTCGGGTCCTCCGCCAAGGCTCATCCAGGCAAGAGGTCTCCCAATTAATACAACATCTGCGCCCAGAGCCAATAATTTCAATGCGTCAAAACCGGTTCTTACAGCGCCGTCTGCCATTATGGTTATTTTTCCTTTAAATTCTTCGGCGATTTTTGGCAAGACTTCGGAAACACCTTGTCCGCAATCCATGACTCTTCCTCCGTGGTTAGAAACGTCCAGTGCTTTGGCACCTGAATCCATTACTTTGCTTGCATCCTCCACATTCATTATTCCTTTGTAAATTACGGGTTTTGTTGTGGAGTCAACCAGTTCTCGCAAGTCTTTTTCGCTTTTCCTGTAAAGCGGTTTTCCTCTTAGAGCCCAGTTAGTGGAGCCATAGCCATCTAAATCCACAGCGATTGCGAGTGAATTTGCTTTTTCTGCTTGCTTGAAAAGCTCCAATAATTTTTCTTGTGCTTGAGGTTTGAAGACTGGGATTCCCCAGCCGTTGTTTTTCTTGATAATTTCAATTCCTGGGTGATCTGGTTCGTCTACCGTGTGCCCGCTTAAGCCAATTGTTCCAGCGGTTTTTGCTCCTTCAATTAGTCCTCTTTGAAATTCTTTTTCGCTTAATGCATAATTCATACTTATTCTGGTGCCTGAAATGCTAGTGCCAAGAACTGGCAGTGAAATTTTGGTTCCCAAAAAAGTGGTTTCAAGTTCCGGTTCGTGGTGCTCCTTAATTATCCTCATTTGAAGTTTGTATTTTGATAACGCTTGGTAGTTGGCGTCCCAGGTTTTTCCTTGTCCTGCTCCTCCAAATCCGATTGGTTTACCATATTTCATGCCTTGGCATAATCTGTCTGGGTTTCCATCACAGACCTTGTTTACAGCGCAAACTCTGGCCAGTTGCTTTCGAGCAATATCTCGATAATAGGAGATGTCTTTAATTGGTTTTTCAACGTTTGTTTGGTAGTTTTTTTCGTAGTTGGCTCGTTTCTGGGCGAATTCTTCATCTTTGATTTCTCGGAGGTTGCCTTTGAAATGGCCGCAGACAGGGCATCTCCATTGGGGCGAGATTTGTTCAAGCCTTATTTCTGAAGGTAACCCTGCTTTCGAGTCGCCTTTTTGTTCATCAAAAGTGAATATTTCGCAAAATGTACAAATGAACTTCAATAAAATTTCTCCCGTAAGCTTACCTTGAAGAACTTGTCTGGAGTCTTCTGTGTTTCTTGTGTTTCTTCGACGTTAAAAAGACTTTTGCAGACTTAATATTCCGAACTAAAATTTACTATTTCGTTTCTTCGGTTTTATTCATTTTTTCATTCCATAATTATTTAAAGTTAGTTTGTTGTCACTTCATTTTATGAAAGAGATCGAAGTCAAAGTGCTAAATGTCGACAAACAAAAAATTGAAGAAAAACTCTCACTGTTAAGGGCCAGAAAAATTTTTGAAGATCAAATAATTACTTATTTTTTTGATTTTGAAGATGACCGTATAGTCAAAGCGAAAAACGTACTAAGGCTTAGAAAGGAAGGCAAGAAATCGGTTTTGACTTTTAAGAAGGTGCTCAGTAAGGAATCCGCAAAGGTTGCTGAAGAGTACGAAGTCGAGGTTTCAAGCATTATGAAAATGGAGGCGATTCTCGAGCTGTTAGGTTTGTTTGTGATTGGAAAAATACAGAAACATCGCACAAGTTATGAACTTGATGACCTTCGATTTGATATTGATAAACTCGAAAACGAGTTTGCTTACGTACCAGAAGTACCTCGAAATCGAAGGAAAAAACATTGGTTTGATCCAAAAACATGCTGCGCTTCTGGGCTACAAACCTGAGGACTGCTTGCCATGGACCACTAACGAAGTGATTGATTACTATTCAAGAAGACGTCAAAATGACCGCTAAATAGGCGGTTTAGACGGGTGTAGGTTTTCGTGTTGTCCGGGGTTTTGTAACTTTGCTTTTTGTTTTTGGTTTTTCCGGCAGTTTCTTAACTGTGTTCCAGATGGGATAGTCTCCTAGTTCTTTGACGAATTTGCTCAGGAACTCTTTTTGAGTTGCTCGTGGATCGTCGCTTACGATCCAACTCAACGCGATTTTTTCCAAGTATCCTTCATCAAAAAGCTTAGTGTAAATCTTTTTACTGTTCTTTCCGCCAAACCCTGCTAGATAGCTGCCTAAAATTTTCTTTATTGGTTTCTTCGAGCGTCCAATGTATAATATATCAGAGCCTGTTTTTCCTGAAAGGGTTTTGTCTACTAATGCAAAAACGATGCTTTTGTCGTATGGTAAACTCAAGAATGAAATACTGCAAAGAGGAACCAAATCGGAAAAGCCTGTTTCTTTAAGCGTTATAGAATTCATGAATGTAATTAAATTCCAGAATGATATAAGAGTTTGCTGTCGTGAAAAACTTGATTATTATGCAAAAACAACATCATTTAGGAGTATCATAAAACAAAAACAAAAGTCATTTTTTTATAAAATATTACGTGATGATATCAATAATTAGAGAAATAGTTTGGCTCGTAGAGTGACTCAATTGGTTCAAGACTTCAATGAAACGAGTCAAATAGCAAATCTGCTTACGTTAACTAAAAGCAACAACCTTTATACCTACTTATGGGTTTACCTGACAAATAGCGGCGTCTTGTAAACATGCTTTAACAGCTACTCGAATTTACTTGATAGCTGAAACAACCTTTAGAGATGTTCAAATCAATTGTCAACCACCAGCAACCTAAGCGGAAAAGCTACTGAAGAAAAGCTTCCCCAAAAAGCATCATTGGATGATCCAGCCCTTTTTCTTAATAGAGAACTTAGTTGGATACGATTCAACCTACGTGTTCTGGAAGAAGCTCAAGATCAAACACATCCTCTGTTGGAAAGAATTAAGTTTTTAGCCATAGCTGGAAGCAACCTCGACGAATTCTTTATGACCCGAATCCCTCGACTCCTAAAAAAAGTGTCCAAGGGCTCCTTGGAAAAATCAATGGATGGCCTGACAGCTTTCAAACAAATTGAGGCAACTAGGAGCGAGATTATTCGGCTTATTGAAAAACACTCGAAATGTTGGAAAGAAGAACTTTTGCCTGCACTTGCTGCGCAAAAGATCTACATAAGAAGAACGACTGATCTCACTAAAAACCAGAGAGAAAGATTACGCGAACATTTTAGAAATACACTGCTACCTGCTTTTAACAACCACCGACAAGATATAGCCCACACGTTCATAGAAAATCTGCACATTAACCTCTTGGTAGTGACAAGAAACAAACTGGGGCAAGAGCTCAACTACATAGTTGAGGTTCCGGTAGAACGTTTTGGGCGACTTTTGAAAATTCCCATTGATGAATCCAAATCTTCGAATGAGCAGGATAATACAGCTACTGAATTGATCTTCTTAGAAGATTTGTTAACTTCAAACTTAGACCTGCTTTATCCTGATGAAGAAGTGATAGGTGCTTTTCCTTTCCGGCTAACTCGCAACGGTGAAATAGATATAGTGATGGATGAGTCTTCAGATTTTTTGCTTTCAGTTAAGAAAAGTGTGCTAAATCGGAAAGAAGGATTTGCAAGTAGGCTCGAATTTGACGAAAGAATGCCCGAAAAATTAAGAGAACTTTTATCCAATTTAGCGGGCTTACCCAGCTACTTGCTTTATGATTTTGCTGGTCCCCTTGGGCTAGTTGATCTTTGGCAAATGCTTAAAATAGACCGCCCCGAACTAAAAGACAGGTTATTCCTTCCATACACTCTTCCGCTCTTTCCAGGGAAAAACCTTTTCAAAACAATCGCTGAGCGCGATTTTGTTCTTTACCACCCCTATGATAGCTTTGAAACAATAATTGACCTTTTCAGAGAAGCAGCGAAGGACCCAAACGTTTTGGAAATATGCGTAACGCTCTATAGAATGGACTCAAAATCGCCCGTTGTTGACGCTTTGATTGAGGCAGCCAAGAAAGGAAAAAAGGTAACAGTCGTCATAGAGCTCAAAGCCAAATTCGATGAAGAAAACAACATAAACTTGACTTGGAAGCTGAAGGAAGCTGGAGTAAATGTTGTGTTCAACTTCCCAAACTTTAAGGTCCATGCGAAGCTATGCCTTATAGTGAGAAAAGAAGAAGAGGGCATTGCCAGATATTCGCATATAGGTTCAGGAAACTACAATTCGGTAACAGCGAAAATTTACGCTGATATTGGTTACCTCACATCAAGACCCGAAATAGGTGAGGAGCTTTCAGAACTCTTCAACGTACTTTCACACGGACTTCAGGAACAAGAATTCAATCACTTGCTTGTAGCCCCAAAAACATTAAAAAAAGAGATTTTAAAACGCATTGAAAGGGAAATAACTGTACACCGAAAAACTGGAAATGGATATTTGGCTTTTAAACTCAACAACTTAGAAGAAAAGGACGTTATTCAAGCGCTTTTCAAAGCCTCAATGGCTGGAGTCAAAATTGACCTCAACGTTAGAGGTATATGCAGTTTACGACCGGGAGTACAAGGGGTAAGCGAAAAAATATCAGTAATTTCTATTGTAGGCCGTTTTCTTGAACATGCGCGAATTTACTATTTTCAAAACGACGGACAAGACGAAATACTAATAGGAAGCTCGGATCTGATGTTCAGAAACCTCAATGAGAGGATAGAAGTAGTATTTGCAGTTCCTGATTCGGAAATAAAGCGAGCGATTCTTGAAGACATTCTGAGAATACATCTTCAGGACAATGTAAAGTCCCGCAGACTTCTACCTGATGGAACCTATGAAAGGGTAACACCCCAAAAAGGAGATGAAATCATAGACTCGCAAAATTGGCTGATTGAACACAGAGGCATTTGGCATGAATACCAAGCTTGAAAAGCAAAGCTGCGGGGAAAATAACTGTTACTGCAAATATGGCGCTCAAACGTTGCTCAAGCTTCTGCCAATATTGGCAGCACAGATTGAGGGCGTGGAAAAAGGTGAAGATATTGAATGCTTACACAAAATGCGCGTTACCTCGCGCAGAATCAGAGCAGCAATGCCCCTTTTCAAAAGTTGTTACCCCAAAAAACAATTCAAAAAATGGCTTAACGAAATAAGGGCACTAACGAAGTTTCTTGGAGAAGCAAGAGATCTAGATGTCCAAATAATCTTTCTCCAAAATTACTTGAAGAACCACTCAAAATTAGGCATCAATACTGGGGTCAAGTTACTCCTTGATAGCCTGGTAAGTCGCAGAACTGATATTCAGAAAACCGTAGTCAGCGAACTTGAAGAATTAAGAAATTCAGCAGTTTTGGAGGAAATAAGAGATTTTTCCTGCAAGATACTTCCTGAACCAACGACCGAACCGCTTGACCTGCAGGAAATGCTCGAAGAAGCCAATGATCGAATATCGGCGAAGCTTAACAATTTTCTCTCGATGGAATATTGTGTGCACAAAGAAGATGATACGCTGTGCCACCATCAAATGAGGATCCGCGCAAAATGGCTCCGGTACACAATGGAAGCGTTCGCGTCTTTGTACAAAGAGAAACTTTCACAGGAAATAGACACAATTAAACATTTTCAAGATTTATTGGGCGAATTACACGATTGCGACGTTTGGATTCAGTGCTTACCAAAATTCAATGCCCAAATTGAAACTAGACGAGAAACTCCAAAAAAGAGGAAAAATCAAATCGAAAACGAAAGAAAGTCCCTTTCGGAACTACTCGAATTCGTAAAAGAACGCAGGAAAAAATATTATAGAGATTTTGTTCAACTTTGGGATGAAAAAACAACTCAGAACCTTTTTGAACAACTTGGAAAAACCACTGCTCCCATAATCATTAATGCAGAAAAAACGGCAAGAGAAGCTCTTCTAAATTCAAAAACAAAAGTAGCTCTGCTGGCGGATATCCACGGTAACGTTCATGCACTCAAAGCAGTCATTCACGATGCCCAGCAACGTGGCATTAGTATTTTTCTAAACGCGGGCGATTTAACTGGATTCGGAGTCTTCCCCAACGAGGTAATTAGATTACTTAATTCGAATAAAGCAGTTAGTATAGTTGGTAACTTCGATCTCGATGTTTTAGAAAAACAAGGAAAAAGCAGAGGCGTTAGACAACTTGCATTAAAGTTTGCTCGAAAAGAGCTAAGCAAACCCTGCGAAGACTATCTGCGCAGTTTGCCTCGAAAAATGACTTTTGAGATAGCAGGCAAAAATTTGCTTATGGTCCATGGAAGCCCGGCAGCGATAGATGAACACATTTACCCTGACTCATCGACAAAACGGCTCCGAGAACTTGCCAAAATAGCCGAAGTCGATATTATCATAGTTGGCCATTCTCATGAACAATTCTTAAGCGAAATAGAAAAAATTTCATTCGTTAACCCAGGCAGTGTAGGAAGACCATATGACGAAAACCCGCAAGCTGCTTATGCAATTGCAGGTTTCGATCCATTTTGTGTTGAATTCATAAGAGTGGATTACCCGGTAAAGGAGGCTGCTCATGCAATGAGAAAGAAAAAACTGCCTGAGAGCTTCGCCCAAATGCTTCTGCGTGGTCTGTCATCTGAAGCAATCCTCAAAGAAGACGAGGCCAGAAATCTGGAAATGGAACATGACTGTACAAAGATGAGAGAATCCTCCAGAAAAATCGGCTTTGGATACCAACAAGACTCACAACATTCCGAGCAGGTAAGTCACATTGCGTTGAAAATCTTTGATGGTCTTGAGGATTTGCACAACCTTGGCAAACGTGAAAGATGTTGGTTGGAATGTGCAGGTCTTCTTCATGATATTGGTTTGTCTGTGAACGTCCGCAACCATAATAAAAATTCTCTAAGGCTAATATTAGATGATTCGCAAATACCGTTTTCCTCGGTTGAAAGGAGGATTATAGGTAGTATTGCGAGATATCATCGGAAAGGCTTTCCCAAAGAAAAGCACTACAACCTTGCCTGCTTAGATAAAGAAACAAAACTAAAAGTAAAAATGTTGTCAAGTATATTGCGCGTAGCTGACGGTTTAGATTTTACTCATCAATCCATAGTTGACGAAATAGAAGTCAAGGTGGAAACGAAGAAAATCAATTTCGAATGTGGAATTCACTCTAACCCAAACGCTGAAGAGCAAGCGGTTAATAAGAAAAAGGACTTGCTCGAAAAGGTATTTGGGAGAAAACTGGTGCTGACATGGAAGACGAATTAGCAAAAATAAGCAAAGTCGTCGGTTTCGTCGATGTTGGGACCAATTCAATCCGTCTATTAGTAGTTCGAATAAACTCAAATCTTTCTTACACCTGCATAACCCAAGAAAAAGAAGTAGTCAGGCTGGGCGAAAACGAATTCAAAGATAACGTTCTCAAACCCGATGCCATGAACCGAGCTATTTTGGTTTGCAAAAAATTTGCTGATCTAGCAAGGACGTATGGTGCATCTGAAATAGTAGCGGTGGGAACATCTGCAATTCGGGAAGCGCATAATCAAGAGAAATTCCTACAAAGAATTCTAAATGAAACAGGACTAAATCTCCACGTTATTTCGGGTCTAGAAGAAGCTCGCTTGATCTATTGCGGAGTATCAAGCGGAGTAGTCATCGGCGAAGAAAATGCAATATTTATTGATTTAGGTGGCGGCAGCACGGAGTTTGCAATTGGCAACCAAAACGAAATCCTCTACTTAGACAGCATCAAATTGGGCGCCATAAGACTCACGGGCGAGTTCATCGGTGAAGGATGGACTGGACGAATACGTTACAAACAGTACAAAAGTATCAAAAAAGAAGTCAGTGGCAGCATCAATCGAATTGCATCGGAAGTCAAAACTTTGGGCGTAAAACGTGCATTCGGAAGTTCTGGCACTGTAATAAATTTAGCTGAAATAAGCTCCAGGATGTTCAAGAAAAATAACAATGGCGCCAAAGGTAATGTTTTGTCAAGAAGAAATTTAAAAAAGACCGCTCAGATCCTTTGCGCTCTAACTCTCGAAGAAAGAAAAAAGATTCCAGGCATCAATCCAGAAAGAGCCGACATAATTGTAGCAGGAGCAGCTGCGATAGATGCAATGATGGAAGAATTTGGCTTGGAAGAGATTAACATAAGTCACAAAGAACTTCGAGATGGATTGCTCGTTGACTATTTGTCAACGTTCGAGAGCTTTAGAGAGTTTCAAAAAACTCCCGTAAGAAACAGAAGCGTACTGCATCTAAGCAGGTCATGCAATTACGACGAGAAACATTCAGAAACGGTAGCATGCCTCGCCACACAACTTTTTGACAGTGCAAAAGCAGCAGGATTACACAATATGCACAATGAAGAAAGAGAGCTTTTGAAGTACGCAGCGACAATGCACGACATTGGCGATTTTCTCTCTTTTAACGACCATCACCTTCACGCGCATTACATCATCAGCAACGCAAGCCTTCTGGGATTCGATCAAAAAGAAATAACCATAATGGCGAACGTAGCTAGGTTTCACAGGAAAAAATATCCCACAGAAAAAGCCTTGAAAGCATCAGGGCTGGATGACAACTCCAAAACGACTGTAATGAAGCTAGCAGTGTTTCTCCGACTCGCGGAAAAGCTTGACAGAAGTCACTGTGCAATAATCAAGAAGGCCGAATTCAGTATTGTTGAAAAAGACCGTGTGCTCCTCTCATTGTTTTCGGACTCCGATTGCAGCATGGAAGAATGGAGTGTTGTTCAAAACGGACCTGCCTTTTATGGTGCTTTTGGGAAAAAGCTGGACGCACATTGCATCAACCTGCGTCCAACTAACGCTAGGTAGCAATGTCGCCGAATTCTAACTAAACTGAACGTTGCACCATTCAATAATTAATGAAAATTCAAATTAGTCAACCGCAAAATAATGCTTCATGATTTGACTTAGATTTATCGGAGAATATTTGGTAAAAAGCTAATGAGGGGAATTCGTTACTTTTCTTCGTGACAAAGCATTTCTTTGGCCTTTTTTAACTCAGTCTCTTGCACTTCAGTTAGAGTGGGGTATTTTAGGTCAAGTTCAGCTATTTTTGAAACGAGTATTTCCGACACTGATGCTCTGGTTACCCACTTCTTGTCTGCGGGAATAACGTACCAAGGTGCACATTCGGTGTTGGTTTTTTCGAGAACTTCCTGGTAGGCGTCCATGTAGTCTTTCCATTTTTCTCTTTCCGAGAGATCAGTGAGAGAAAACTTCCAGTTCTTTTCAGGGTCTTCAAGACGCTTTAGCAGTCGTTGTCTTTGCTGTTCTTTGGAGACGTTTAAGAAAAACTTCAAAATTACGGTTCCATTTCGCACCAGATGTTGCTCAAACGCATTTATGTCGTCGTATCTTTGATTCCAAAACTGTTTGCCCCTTGATCCCGGTGGTAACTTATTTTTCTCTAAAACCTCAGGCCGAACTTTGACTATTAGAACGTCCTCATAATATGAGCGGTTAAAAATACCTATACGTCCCCTTTCGGGAAGAGCCTTGGAGTATCGCCAGAGAAAATCATGATCTAATTCTTCCTCGCTTGGCGTTTTAAACCCTGTAACTTGACAACCCTGAGGATTAACACCAGACATAACGTGACTGATTACTCCGTCTTTGCCTGCGGCATCCATCCCTTGAAGAATTATCAACATAGAATAACTATTGCTTGCCCAGAAAAGTTCCTGCATTCCAGACAGCTTTCGCCTGTTTTCCTCAAGGATCTCCAAGGCATGCTGCTTGGCAACTTTTTTGCCTTCTTTGTCTCCTTTAGCCGCTGCCCATTTGGGGACCCACTCGGAATCATAATCTTTTAAATCAGTTTTTTCACCTGCAGATACTCTAAAATTGTCAACAGCGTTAATTCGCATATAAAAACATCCTATATGCAATAATCATTTGTTGCTTAATAAGAGCTCGCAACATTGTTAAACATCATTCAATTCCCTTGCTCTTATGTTTTAATGGTTTTGGAACAAACCTGAATAGGGTAAAGCACCCAAAAACAACGTTTATTTCATTTTAAGTTTGTAAGCTTATTCTTGAAAATGCGTGGCCATACTTTGGCTGTTTCCACTAAATAGCCTTGTAATAAATTTGCTCTCCGGAATCTTCTTTCATTTTCCTTGCTTCAACAGCTCCTTCTTTCAGTAAGTTTTCTATTGCATTCTGAAATAACCAATAACCGGTAACTCCCCCGACAAAACTTTCAAAATTTCTAATCTCAATTTTGTATCCCAATCCAATCACTATCTCGGAGAGAGTGAAAGCGGTACTTTGGTTCTTCCTCAGAAAAGACAGAATTTGGGTTTCAAACGTATCAACTTTGTTTCCTGATTTCCATTCTGCTTCATTTATCGGCATTATTCTACATCCTTTTTCCTTTGCATTCTTTTCGAAGAATCGTAATTCAAAGTTAACTAGGAAAATAGAAAATAGACTATCTTTCTTCTTTTTGCAAAAGCAATCTCTTTGCGGTTTCTTTGGATATTTTTTCAAAACCCCTTGCTAACTCTGGACTGTTAACCTCATCTAATTCGTAAATTTTGTTGTCATTGTCGATAAATACAAGTTTCAATTTTCTTTCAACCAAACTTAGCCCTTCTCTAAAAAGTTGATGTATTAATTATGTTGTTTCCTGAATAAACTGTTTTCGCTTTCCTCGAGGCGTCCATTTTTTTCCAACTGGTTTATATGCTGCTTTCAGTTACACTTTAAATGGAAGTGTTTTTATGCCCACGTTTTTGATGATTTCTAGGCATTCTCCTGAGAATTGTCCATTAAACAATGAGAAAATGAAAAAATTGACGTTAGAGCTACCTGAAAAATTGGGTGCCTCGGAAAAGAAACATGGCCTCAAAAGAATCGGAGTCTGGACTGTAATTCCTGAACATCTAACTGTTTGGGTATATGAAGCGCCAAGTTCAGAAGAGCCTCCAGAAGTTCTCAATGGAACCTGAAATGGTGAAATGGATGGCTTGGAACACGAACGAAATTAAGCTTGCAATGAGTCTTGAAGAAAGCATGAAATTGCTAAAATAAGCCAAAATTGCCTTGTCGATTCGAGAAACAGATAATTTCAAAATAAAACATTACGGTGAAAATATAGATGGTTATCTCTACAATAACTCTGCCCACAAAGTGGGAAAAGTTTCTGAAACAGTTGGCCGAGGATCACCAAGTTGAACTTAACAGCGTTATCAATGAATTGTGCGAGTGGGCATTTTCTAATTCAGAAGAGCAAGAAGCAGTTTGAAGCTTGGCTAGACAGCGCTTATCCCCCAAAAGGTGAAGCTGAAGACAAAGAAAGCAGCGCAAACGAACAAACCTCCGAGGACGAAGAAGAGGCTGAAGAAGAATCAGAAGAAGAAGCCCACGAAGACAGAAATTACAGTGAGGACAAAGAACCCAAGTCCTAATGGGTGCATTCTAAAACAGCGCATTATTTAGTAAACTATTGTTTAGTAAAATGAGAGAATTCGAATAGCTGAGGTAAAAAAATGAATGAAAAAGAAAATAAAGAGACTAACAACAAAGAAACAACCCCGCAAGATTCTGTAGGAAAAAAACAACAAAGACGATTTACAAAAGAGAACGAAAAAGTAACCGCGAAGCTCAATGAGCAAGAAACAGGACCACAAACGTCTCGAGGAAAAAAACAAAGACGGCAGCACAAACGCGACCCTAACAGAGGATAAGAAGCATTCTACTCAAGATAAGTCTTCAGATTTGAATTCCAATCTGTCTGGAGATCAAATCATTTTTTGTTTCTTGTTCTAAATAAATCTCTATTGGATTTTGCTAAAGATCTTCAAATCACCCCCTAACTTTATTTAACCAATTTTAACAACCAATTTAAGAGTGAAATTAGTTGGGATCGGATTCTAGTTGAATTTGCACAACTTCGCTATACAAAGTAAGATGAGTTCAACTCAACGAGTCAGGGGGGAGACTCGACGATTTCACTCAAAGCATCAATGAAACTGTTTATAGACCTGAGTTCAATAAATCATTATAGGCAAATTAGACTTCATTTTGCCAGGCGTTTTCTTTGGGTAATAAAGATAATCAAAATCCTCAGTCATTCTGGAGCATCCCTATTTCAGAGCTCATTCAACAACTTCAAACTACTTCGAAGGGTTTGACTGAGAATGAAGCTGAAAAAAGACTTACCACGTATGGATCTAATCTTCTTAAACCCAAGAAAAAATCAGACGCGATCACGCTCCTCCTAACACAATTCAAAAGCCCACTAATCCTTATCCTAATCTTTGCAGGCGGATTATCATTATATCTCGACGTGTCGACTGGGGCTCTACCAACGAATGCAATCATCATCATAACAATCATTCTCATAAGCAGCCTTCTAGGATTTTGGCAAGAGCGAGGTGCAGCCAATGCAGTCGAAAAACTGCTTGCAATCGTTGAAACCAAAGCATCAGTTCTGCGGGACGGTCTTCCAAAGGAAATTGCCGTTGAAAAAATTGTGCCCGGAGACGTCATTGTTCTCAACGCTGGAGACCTAATACCTGGAGATTCCATAATCATAGAATCAAATGATCTTTTCGTTAACGAAGCGTCTTTAACAGGAGAGACTTTTCCGGCTGAGAAAACTGCTGGAGTTTTACCGTCTGCAACATCACTTAGTCAGCGTATCAACAGTCTTTTTTTGGGGACTAACGTGGTCAGCGGGAGCGCACAAGCTATTGTTGTGGGAACAGGATTGCAAACTGAGTTTGGCAAAGTCTCAGAACGGTTAAAACTCAGACCTCCTGAAACTGAGTTTGAACATGGGGTCCGTCATTTCGGCTACCTTCTTATGGAGGTTACGTTGGTGTTGGTGGTCGCTACACTAGCCATTAACGTTTATTTTTCCCGTCCTGTGCTTGAGTCCCTTCTCTTTTCTCTAGCACTGGCAGTTGGATTGACGCCGCAACTACTGCCCGCGATTATTAGTATTAACCTCGCTCGAGGAGCCAAGAACATGGCGACTCAGAAGGTGATTGTTAAGCGACTTGCGTCCATTGAGAACTTCGGAAGTATGAATGTGCTATGCTCCGATAAGACTGGTACCTTAACGGAAGGCATAATAAAAGTACAGTCGGTTCTCGATTTCAATGGCAATCCTAGCGGGAAGGCGCTACTTTACGCTTACCTTAACGCTTCCTATCAGACAGGATTCACAAATCCGATCGATGAAGCGATTTGTGCAAACAATCTTGACGCGACTGGTTACCAGAAACTCGATGAGGTACCTTACGATTTTGTTCGGAAACGACTAAGCATCTTGGTTTCGAAAGACAATTCAAATCTGATGGTTACCAAAGGCTCCCTGAAGGACGTGCTTGCTGTTTGCACCCAAGTTGAAACTTCCGAAGGAACAGTCGTTCAAATTACCGGGGTGGATCAGCAGATCCAGCAACGTTTCGAAGCGCTTAGTGGTCAAGGTTTCCGCGTTCTAGGAATAGCCTATAGAGACATCGGATCCGAAAAACTGATCAATAAAGGCAGTGAAGTTGGAATGACTTTCTTAGGATTCCTTGTTCTTTTCGATCCAGCTAAGCCTAAAATCGCTGAGACGATTAGCGAGTTGAAGCGCCTTGGGATTTCGCTAAAGATTGTGACAGGTGACAACCGATTAGTTGCTAGCAACATAAGTCAGCAGGTCGGATTTCCAAATCCAAGAATCCTTGCTGGTCCAGAACTTCGTGCGCTAAGTGACGAAGCATTGCTTGGACAAGTGAATTCGGTAGACGTCTTCGCAGAAGTAGAACCAAACCAGAAGGAGCGTATCATACTCGCGCTAAAGAAAGCTGGAAATGTCGTGGGGTACATGGGGGACGGAATCAACGACGCCTCCGCACTTCACGCCGCTGATGTTGGTCTATCCGTCGAGAGTGCAGTAGATGTAGCCAAAGAAGCCGCGGATATCGTCTTGCTTGAAAAGGATCTCGGTGTGCTTGCAAATGGAGTTAAAGAAGGAAGGAAAACCTTCGCTAACACTTTAAAGTACGTGTTCATGGCAACGAGTGCGAATTTTGGAAACATGTTTAGCATGGCTGGCGCATCCCTCTTTTTGTCATATTTGCCTCTCCTACCGGGACAGATTTTGCTCACCAACCTTATGACAGATTTCCCGGAGACAACCATTGGCACCGACAATGTGGACAGCGAAATGATTGAACAGCCCCGGCGTTGGAATGTTGCCTTTATTCGCAATTTCATGATAGTTTTCGGTGTCCTGAGTTCGGTTTTCGACTATCTCACCTTTGGAGTACTTCTGTTTGTTTTGGGTAGTTCTAAGGATTTGTTTAGGACAGGTTGGTTCATAGAATCCGTCCTTTCTGCGAGTCTAATTGTGCTAGTTATTCGGAGCCGAAGACCATTCTTCAAAAGTTCTCCAGGAAAATATTTGCTTATAGCCACATTAGTGATTGTTGGTGCCACGGTTATCTTGCCTTTCACTGCGCTTGGTGGTCTCTTTGGTTTTGCTCAGCCGCCTCTTTTGGTTCTTGTTTTGATGTCGATAATTGTTGTCCTATACATAATTTCGGGTGAAGTTGTGAAAAGGATTTTCTACAAGAGAGTAAAATTCTAACCCAACATAATGGTCCTTGAAAACTTGTCTGCCACTCACCCAAAATGTTGCTGGCAAGCGAATCTTCCAGCTTATAGTGTCATACTTGAAAAGTCAATGAGGCATTGGCTATTCGTGTGTCGCTGTTAGCTAACAGTCACACAGCTATTTATCCACAACTTGGTTTATGATTGTATAGTTGAGAATGTCAATAGTAAGTTGGTTGATCATATGACTGCGCCTGATGATTTGAAGAACATACTTGGCTCGAACGAAAAGGTTGAGCTGTATATTGAGGAGAAAATCTATCATCCTCGAATTAACATAGAATCCGTGATTATTACGAATGAACGAATAATTCTGCGACATCCTCATGCGCTTAATTTGAAGAAAGATTATACCGATTACAGTTATAGGGACATTACAAACGTAACGTTAGACAAGGGAATTATGCGTTCCACTATCAAACTTACACTTAAACCTAAGGAAGGAAATCAGGGAAAGAATCTGGAAGAACATCTGGATTTGGATAAACTGCCAAATGATCTTGCTGAAAAAGGGTATGGTGTGATCAGAGAGAATATTGGCAAATTCCAATCGCCTTTTTCAACTGGGTATGCAACCGCTCCAAATGCTCCCAAATAAACCTAAAAGAGCTCGAAAAGGCAAATTAGCATGAATCTTCCGACGCACATAACTTTTGGTGCGCTAATCGGAGCCCTCTTCTTTGGGCGGTGGGACATCATTTTGTTGGTTGCAGTTGGGTCAGTCCTCCCCGATATGGATAGGGAATATGGCTTCTTTAGCAAAGACTATTTCCGCGAACATCAGCTCCATCGAGCTCTATGCCACAACTTTGCTTTCATCGGGATCCTTTTTCTTGTTAGTCCTTACCTTGCCCTGGGCGCTTTCTGTCACACTCTTCTTGACAGCATCAATACTGCAAAAGACCGGGGTGTGGAATGGCTTTATCCTTTCTCTAGGCTAGTGAAAGAAATCCAGGTATGATCATGGAGGCAAGAAAATTGCATTCGATATCAAAACCAAACTATACATGTATCAAAACGACCCTGTTGAACTAACTAGAAAAACCGCCGAGGATATGAAAGACTATACTTTAAGGCCATGGAGAAGAATATACGGTCCCTTCTATTCTGGCGGTATCTTGGACATTGGCATCTTTGTTGGATCCACAGTTCTAATCTTGTTTTTGACTCTTATGTCAGTCTTAGGAATCAGAACTTTCATCGATTTCTACCAACCCCAACTTAGCTTCAACTTTATTGGTCCTCTTTCTTTTGGCATTTTAGGCATTTCTCTGGTTTTAGGTGTAGGTGAAACAAAAAGGCACTTGGAGGCTAAGAGACCTTCTCGGTCCCCGCCGATACTATATAAGCTATCATTCCTTCTCTCGATATCCATTATCGGCTTTGGGGTTGGGCTTGGAGCCTATCTCAATCCCAGTTCATATAACGCATTTGCAGGTAATTTTCCATACCTGGTTGCAGGTATTTTGGTGGTATTTGCGACTGCCTTTATCATACTTAAAATCTATTCTTCTAAGTCAATTTCACGAATGATAAAGGGCAATGACCCATATGCGGTCTAATATAAAGTGCAAACCGAAAGTTTCAAGAAGTCTCAGATTGTTTCTCTTTTTTTGCCTGCAAAGATACGTGAGGGTTCTTTGAAAAATTGTCAAGAAACTCCTGGATATTTTCGTGGAACTGAAGAGTTTGTTTGTGAATTCCTTTCCTGACTTCTGCGTTTGGCTGGAAATAGCCGTGTTTGGTCATATAAAAAATTACGCTTGAGAAATCCCCAGCAAGAGCGCAATCAATTTCTTTCTTTCCCAATTCTAAAAGAGCATAATACCTGTGGTGACCATCCAAAACTGCATACACTTCGAATTTGGGGTGCTTAACCACGATTATCAACCCAACTTTCTCCCCACCTTCAATCCTCTGCTTATACCCCTCTACTCCCTCCCTAACGACTTTTGAGTCAGCAACAATATTGTCTATTGGTAATCGGACTAAATACTTCTCAGGATTAGAAAATACGTCAAAGTTAATTTCCCACCCTCTTCCTCTCGTTAGTTGTATAAGTTTAAAACTTATTGAATCTACGATTTCTCGAACACTTTTCTCCAAATATTATACATCTCCGTAAACATAGACAGCCAAGAAACTCGAATTTGGTTGTATGAAATCATAAATAATCAAAAAAATCTGAATCGAAGCACGCACTTGAATATCTTACTTTAACTTTTTGCTTGCGAGCGGATTTAAACAATCTATTTTTCTAATTTACGGTCCCAAAAATATTATCCGCTTTCGCAGTTAGCAAATTAACTTTGTCCTAATAATCGCTTCAGCTCCTTTAAATAGTGAAGTTAAAGTTTAATTTTGTTAATCGTGGTGTTCTTCATGAACTATTACCGTGCGTTTGCGTCCATAGCCTGCAAGATTTCCAATCGCCGCTGAAATTAATGCTACTACTAAGAATACTATTCCTGCGTCCACTAAGCTGCCTGTTAAGAAATATGTTATTATTGCGGCTAAGGCTGCGATGGGAAACGCAAATAGGAACCCGATAACTACTACCGCTATCAAAGCAATTATGAGAAAGACAATTACGAGCCACCAAAAAGAAGCATCTGAAAGAGATGGGATAATGATTTGTAAAGGAAACATCAAAAAGACACCTAACTTAACTGCTAGTTCGTTCAATATATTTATATCGGAGAAAAATGATCGTCAAAGGTTGCTATTTTTTGCAACCGAAAATCATGGTATTTTGTATTTAATCTGACTTTTAAGGTTCTTTGGGTGCGATTTTTTTTCGTGTGCCACATTAATAAGGTCCATTAAAGCTTTCGAATAGAATCCTCTTTAGAATAGTCGCGCCATGCCTCATTTTCAGTTTTTTCTCGCCCAATCGTTGTCGATATCCTATTGGGATTTCGATTGTCTCAAATCCTTGTTTCCCTACCTGGTTATTCAATTCGACTTCTATGTCAAAGCCTTTCGACTTAATCTCCCATTTCCGTAGTATATCCGCACGGACAACTCGCAATCCAGTTAGTGGATCCTGTAAATCTACTCCGTTAAGAAAACTGTGCGAAAAAGCCAACAGTTTATTTCCAAAAGTAAATCGACCTTGGAACGCACTTCCTGCTGTTTGCTTGCTAAACCTATTCCCACAAACCATGCCAACCTGTGGCATCTTTTCAAGGATCTGAATCATTTCCGGCAAATGTTCAGCTGGATATGTAAAGTCAGCATCAGTAATAACGACATACTCGACATCTGCATCCATGCACTGCACCGCTTTGGCTAAGGCATCGCCTTTGCCTTTGCCGTCTTGGAAAAAGATTTCTGCTCCATAATCTTTGGCGACATCGACAGTCCTATCATGGCTGTGACCATCAATTACCAAAATACGCTTCGCATATATGTTCTCTGAAAGCTCGGAGATAGTGGCTCCTACACCTTCTTCTTCATTGAGCGCCGCAATAAATATGTTAACGGATTGCGCGGGTTCATACCTTTGACCAAACAATCTAATTCTCCAAATATTTTTGGGATACAAAAAAAGAGAGACTAGTTTATTTCCACAGTTTTTTGCCAGTGAACAGCCAAACGAGTACTAAGATTACGGCAATCACAAGCAGTATATGTATTAATGCGCCCACACCTGGCAAAGCAAAGAACCCAACCGCCCAAAGTATAACAAGAATAACAACTATTGTCAATAACGTATTCATAACAAACTTCCTACTCTATAATAGTCATTAACAAAGTTAAAGGTGTGTGACTGTTGATCCACACCGACATTCTGGTCGAGTCTTTTTAATTGATTTCAGGTTCTGGAAAAGGAAGGGCACTCAGGAGAAAAGGCGAAACAAGGTTTTCAGTTAGTGAATTAACTTCCAAAAAGATAAGGAGGAATTAGGAGGAAAAAATTGGCTTTGATCTCAAGAAGAGGATTTTGCCCCTTCAAATTAAGTCAACATGTCTGGGTTTACTAATTGAACGGTTACCCAAAAGAAGGTTATCCTTTAATAAAATTAAACTCATTCAGAAATCTCAACCTGTAAATCGCATGGTTAGCCTCTTATTGAGCTGAGAAATTAAATGAAAATTACTCTTTTCACTAACTTGAAATGTGTCATTAACGAAATCGACCGATGATAGAGGCCGTTCGTTGGGAAAGATGTCGAAAAGAATAGTAGCAATTCAAGAGATCGTTAGCAGATGCTGAAATATTGGTATTTTACGATTCGTTAGGAAGAAATCTGCAGTGGAGATTTCGTCAATTCGGCGATGCGCTTTTGAACAGTTTTAAGAATCTCTTTTCTCAAGTTTTCATCGTTGTGGACCCATAAGTTAATCCGGTCAATTCTTTTAGCTAATTCTTCATCGCCAACGGTGATTTTGAACCAATTTTGAAAATCTTGCCGCTGAAAATGAAAAGTGACTGACTGGATGGGTACTATTTGGAGTTTTTCTGCGAATTCAGGAGTGCTGCTTGCAGTTATTCCAGTGTTTTCTTCGAGGTCTGTGAAAAACTGAAAGGCCTTTTCAAACGGGACTGTGTTGAGTAGGTTTGAGCCATAATTAGACGCTAAATCCAGTGGGGCTTGAATATTGAATTTCTTTCCCAGCTCAATTGCCCATTCCTTTACTCTGTTCATGTTTAGATCATCCATGACTGGTCTTCCTTCTCTAAACATGCAGCCCCCAAAGGCAGTAACATCCACAATTTTTAGAGACTTGTTTTTGGCGAGTACTTTTTTCGAGTTATCTTCGGTACTTTGTACCTTCGGATTTTCTTGATCCTCGCAACAAAAATAGAGTGCGACGTTCTTGCCCCCAAAGTCTTTTTCCAAAAAATCAACGGCTTCGTTGTAAACGCTGGTACTCTTTACCCCTCCGCCAACTATGATGTTTTGGAATGGCATAATGTCTGGTGAACCAGTTTTAAGATCAACGACCGTTACATCAGTGTTATAGGTTGTTTTAAATGTCTCAGCTATTACTTTTGCTGCCTGTTCATTTATTCCCGTTTTTGTTGAATATGCTACTAAAATTTTTCCTGACATTTTTTTCGCTTTCTTTACTCTATATTAAGAACGAGCCCTTCTACGCCCCATTATTTGGGCTATCTTACAAAAGGTCATTGAAGGAGTTAAGCATATGTGACTGTTAGTACCCACCGACATTCGGATAGTTATGAATGGATTAATTGTTTCCAACAATGGGAAAAACTGCTGTCGAAAAGCAAAAACTAAGTTCTCAAGTCAGTCTTCAGCTTTTTTCCAGTCTGATTCAAAACTTGTTCTTAATACGCCTATAAGGTTGCTGTTGTTTGTCCAAAGAGACGGACTTTCGCCTAACCCGCTTTCCTTAGAAGTGGTAATTAGTGCTTCTTTGTCATCTGACATTATGAAGTGATTCAATTCTTCGCGATGAAACTTTACGCTAACTGAGGCGCTTCCAATGAGTTTTTGGACTTTTTCTTTGAGCAAAATGTCCGGTGTTTCTCCTTCAAAGATCAGTCTAATCTTCGCCCCTTTCTTTATTGCATGCCTATGTTCACCTGAAAAATGTGCTAAAACTTGTGTTATTCTTCCTTTGTCTGCAATTAATCCGATTTCTTTTTCCGAGTTATTGATAAGTTCTGCAGTTTTTGCCAAAATTGCTTTCTTTTCAGCTATCAGTATGTAGATACTTTCTTCTCCGGGAGGCGGCTGCTTCCAATCTTTGAGAGACAGCTTTTGGACCATGCTTCTCATACCGGACAAACGTTCCTCGGATCTATTTTTTTCCTCCATCACTAGTGAATTTAAGGAATTAGAAATTAGAGTAGCCCTGATCTCAGTCGGTTTGCCCATCAGTCTTTCGATCAGACCCATTTTTTCGAGTGCAGGCAAAACTCTATAGACGTCTTCTCTACGCACTTTTGAAAACTTCGATACTTGTCCTACTGTTGTTTTTTCAAGTTTGAGTATTGCTATGTATACCCTTGCCTGATTAAGACTCAATCCCAAGCCCAAGAGCAAGTCAGTGTTTTCGTCGTTGGACATTCTTAGTTCTCTATATATTTTGTGTAAGAATTTATATTTAAATTGCGCGGCAACCTTCGGAAGATTCTTAGCAAGTATTGGCTTTTTGGATTGCTGTATTGGTCTAATTTTGAAGGTTTCCACGTGTCAGCAAAAATATCAACCCGCTATTAAACAAAGAATGCTTAGGTCATCCCCATATAATCTGGCTTATTGGCTAGTCTAGAGGGAATCTTTTTGTAGAACATTGATCTTTGATGATTTGTCTAGTCAGAGTCAAGATCTATAGTCAATGCATGCTTTTTGGGAGTCGTGTACTTTTTGGCAGAACGTGTTCAAGACATTGTGGATTCATTAAGATTGAGAATTATGAGTTTGATGAGACGAAGTGGGCGAGAAATTAACGTAGATGTTTTTTCTAATCCTGAGAAGTATTTAGTCCGGTTGCCTATAGAAAAAATCATTGCTGACACAAAAGTGAATCCGGAAGCCGTAGCTCAATACAAGCAAAAAATTATGAATGGCGAAAAAATTGCGCCGATAATCGTTGTTAAACATCCGCGGTTCGATGTGTACGCGGTTTTGGATGGTCACCACAGGTATTATGCATATTTACAGCTAGGAAGAAAAAAGGTTAATTGTGCCCTTGCGGGAGACTTTTCAAGCGTATTCTTTTTCATGACCCAACAAGGTTACTTCCAGCCAAAAGCGGAAATTAGAGAGGAAATTCGAAAACCAATTCCCTTTTTGCACGAAAACATTGAAGAGTTTCTTCACAATTTTTTGAAGGAGCCTAAAAAAGTATAGATACGCTGAGAAAGAAAATCAAGCTCGGACTTCTTGAGCGTACTAATTAGCCGAAAAATCAATTAACAAGGGACTATTGAACAATATTATCTAAGAAGGACAAATAAATTTAGGTCTAGAGCGATTTAACTTGAAAGTTAATTGGTTTTTAATTAGTTCGGGGAAACTACAGAAGCAATCAACTATCTCTGGTTGGCCAACTGCCGACATAATCAAGCTTGGGGAGAGCTGGTTTGATGTCGAAGAAGCCACACGTGAGGAACTCCATAGTTTTCTCACGCCCTTGGATCTTCACCCAATAATGTTGAATCGTTGCCTGGACTCGGCAAACACGCCTGGCGTAGTATCCTATGATCGCGCTGTTCTGTTAGAGTTTCCAGCTGCACTCAATCTGGATTCTTTGGATCCATCCTACCTTACAATAGTACTTCAAAGTCCAGTGTTGGTGACTATCAGAAGCGGTCCAATGCCTGTAATAGATGAATTAGTAAAAGAAATAGCGGCAGAGAAAATTCCTATTCTAAGTCATTTGATTCAGATTGTTTATTTAATTCTCGATGACCTGACCGATATGAGCGTTCAGGCAGAAACCCAAGTTCGGGACAAGACACAGATTGTTGCTAGAGCTTTGGCCGACAATCCCGACAATGTTAAATCCGGTGATCTCACGAATTTGCGTTGGCAGGTTGACAAATTGATTTCTTTGATCGAAAATCAGCTCTATTGCGTAACTGGTCTTAATTCCTCTGACAATAAAGCCTTGCAAGAGCCTCATCGGAAGGCTTACATCCAAGATTTAGTGTCAGAAGCTTGAGATTGCCCAAGGTGGCGTCCATAGATTGGAAACTCGCGTGAATGGGTTATATGACTCTTATCAGACGGCGGGTAGTTCTCGTGTCGAAAAACGTCTGCGTATATTGACTATTGTCTCAGCCGTTACGTTGCCTTTCAGTCTTATTGCAGGTTTGTTGGGGATGAACGTGGGCGGTTTACCTGGAATGCAGGATCCAAAGGGGTTTGTAATTGTTATAGTCTTGATGTTGGGTATTGGCGCAGTTGAGTTGTGGTATTTTAAGTGGAAAGGATGGCTTGACTAATAGACTATAGACATAAACAATAAAGAAACATATAAGCCAAGTCTGCATTTTTGTTTAAACAAGTAATAGAGTGTTTTCTTCAGACAAATCCTCAGAGGTGCAGTTAAGTATGAATCGAAAACAATTCACGTCTCTTCTTAAGGAATCATTCAACCAGTGGCAAGCAAATAATGTAACCTTGAGGTCTGCAGCGCTTGCCTTCTACGTTATTTTGCCACTTCCTTCTCTTTTACTAATTGTTATAGTGATCTCTTCTCAGTTCTTTGGTCATACCCAGGCCTTTCAACAATTGGTCGCACAAATAAGTGCAGTTGCTGGACCAGCTGTCGCAAATCTTGTTTCTCAACTCCTCCAAAGCAGTAACGCTCCTTTCACTTCGGCTTTGGCTACGATTACTTTTGTGGGTTTTTCTGTGGCAGGCGTTATAGGCGCGTTCCACGTATTGCGCGAGACGATGGACTACATCTGGAAAATCCCTCCTCCGCCAAAAAAGCGAACACTCAAGATCCGAGTGAGACGCAACATACGTCCATTTCTGCTTGTTTCAACCGTTGCAATAATAGTAATTATCTGGACTGGAATAATTACTGTAATTTTAAGCTCCGTGGGCAATGTAATAGTGCCTCTGAATAGTGGCTTAACTTCGTTGTTTCTAAGGATGGTTCAGATTGTGTTATCTTTCATTTTGGCGACGATTTTGTTTGCCATAATATACCGAGAAGTGCCCGATACAAAGGTTCACTGGGGTGACGTAAGGATAGCTGCGGTCATGATTGGGTTAATATTTACGATTACAAATGTTTTGTTTTCTTGGTATGTGCAAACTTTTACAATCACATCAGTAGCTGGAGCCGCAGGAGCACTGATGATTCTGCTAACATGGGTTTACATTATGAACCAGCTCATGCTGTTTGGCGCTGAATTCTCAAAAACTTATGCTAAACGATTTGGCTCACAAAAATAACTCCAATTCCACTATTCCTTTCTTTACTAATTTGTTTCGTTGAAGTTTCCGATTTGATCTTTGCTGGTGCCAGACGGTTTGGACAATCGTGGTCTCAATTTCAGCCATCATCGATTTGCTGATCTTCTTGGTGTTTATCTTCTTCATAAGAAAGCAATTGAGAATAAGCAAACTGAGTTGTGCGTGCTAAGGTTTGGTCGGTGTTAGCTCACAGTCACATAGCCTTAAGAGCTGTCTAGGGGTTAACAGATAGGATATATTGCCTCTTGGGAGGTGTATTTGAATGACTGATAAACACGTTGACATAACTGAGCGGTTGCAGAAAATAGGAGAAACGGTTGGCGAATATAAGGACTCGATAATGAATCATTTTAAGGATATGGATGTAGAAGTTAAGAACTGGAATTTCACTGTTGGAAACGTAGATAAAGAATATACCGTCGAGGTTAACGTCAAAATATGTATAAAGCCAAAGAAAGCCTAAGCAACCAGAGTAACTTGTCTGCCGTGGCACACGACAGTTTATTTTCAGCTTTCAACGATAAATCTCTGAAACTCACAATAGTATCAGACCTTCATCTTGGCTACAAGAATGCGGATAAAGATTCATTCAGCAGATTTCTTGACAGTATGCAGTCTGATAAAGAGACTACTGATCTGGTTCTGCTGGGCGATATTGTGGACATGTGGAGGCGAGACGCATCTGGAGTATTTTTGGAAAACTGGGATATAGTAGCGAAGATTATCGGTCTGAAGCAAAAAATGAGGATTCATTACGTCGCAGGAAATCACGATTACCATGTCCTTCTAATGAGGGGTCAATCTTAACCGTTTAGCTTTGCCAAAAACTTGAAGTTTATGGATGGGGACAATATTTACACAATATGTCACGGTCACGAGTTTGATCCCGCCCAGAAACCGGCAATTATGGAAACCCTGTGCCATGTAATGTACGATCCGATAGAGGGCTTTGAAAATCTCTTCGGAACAACCCAGCCGCCGGAGACTCGATTATCCCAGATCCTGGGCGATGTCGAAAAACGTGCAGTCTCGTCGGTTAAGAACGGGGAAATACTGGTCTTTGGCCATACTCATCATCCGTTCATAAACGAAGCTGAAAACGTTGTGAACACAGGCAGTTGGGTCACAGACTCAAATATCCATAACACGGTCGTAGAACTGAGCGGCGGAAAACCAAAACTTTCCATCTTTGAAGGACGAGAAATAACAGAAAGACCCCGATGCTAAAGGGGAAACAGCGAGAGCAGCGGTAGAAAATATGTTGACGCAGAAACCAGCATTCAAGAAATGGGTCACTCTATTAGCAGCGCTTAGTTTCGTTGTTTTCATACTTTACTTCATGTTCTTCACAGATTTAGGACAGGTTGCAGCAGTTATTGAAGGGGTAAACGTCCCAATCTATCTTCTAGCTTTTGTGTGCGTTATAGGCGGAGCGGTATTTAATGCGTTAACTTGGAAAGCCACACTTGATAGCGTTTCAGTAAAAACTACGTTTAGAAGAGTCTTTAATCTCAGTTGGGTTGGAGCTTTCCTTGATTGTATTATCCCAGGAGGCTGGTCAGGAGACGTTTTCATAACTTACTTAATAAGCAAAGACAAAGGTGTTGATGGATCTAAAGCATTTGCTTCAATAATAATTAAGGATGTTCTTGAGCTTGCAGTTGTCTTAGGTTCCTTAATTGTTGGCATGATTCTTCTCGTTCTAAATTACAGCGTAAATAGCGTCTTGTTAATCGCTATAGGACTAACGTTGGTCTTTTTGGCATTACCGCTTTTTCTAATAATTTACCTAAGCACCAATGTTTCGGCAACCAAAAGATTGCTTCGAGTAGTTGTAAGGCTAGTAGCAAGATTTAAGGACAAACCGTTCGACTCTACCGATCTTGAAAGTAAAATAACTGACTTTCATGATGGAATAATGTCGATGAAGAACCGTCCAAGAGCCATGGTGAAACCCCTCGTTTTCCAAACCATAACGTGGATTTTTGACATTATAGCTTTGTATGTTGTCTTTGTAGCTTTAGGGTCAGTGGTTGGAGTAGATAAGATTGTAATTACAAATACTATAGTTAATAATATTAGGGGACAAGGTGTGGCTCTTGCCGGATTTTCGCAAATAGTTTCCAGTCAGCTTTACCAAGTTCTTGGAATCAATATTTCGCTGGCGCAGGCTTCGAGTCTACTGGCCGGATTTGCCAATTTCTGGTTCAGATTGGTGGTTTCTTTCGTCTTTTTCCAGCTGTATGGATTAGGAACTATTGCTGAAAAGTTGTTGAATAGAGCTTTTAAAGAGAAAACGAAAAAAGATAAAAAGGATTTCAAGGAACAAACTGATAGCAATCAAAGAGATTTTGAAGAAAAAACTGACAGTGACAGGAAGGATTTTCGAGAAACTGAGCGATAGTAACGAAAGTGATTACAAGAAACAAAGGGATAATAACAGAAAAGATTTTGAAAAAAAAACTGATAGTGATAGAAAGAGTTTTCGAGAAACTAAGTGATAGTAACGAAAGTGATTACAAAGATCAAAGGGATACTAACAGAAGAGATTTTGAGGAAAAGACTGATAGTGACAGAAAGGATTTCGAGAAACTAAGTGACAGTAACGAAAACGATTACAAAGATCAAAGGGATACTAACAGAAAAGATTTTGATGAAAAAACAGATAGTGATAGAAAGGATTTCGAGAAACAAAGCGATAGTAACGAAAGCGGATTACAAAGAACAAAAAGATAGTGACAAAAAAGGTTTTAAAGAAAAAACTGACAGCGACAAAAGCGATTACAAAGAACAAAAAGACAGTAACAAAAAAGATTTTAAAGAAAAAACGGATAAAGATAAAAAAGATTTCCAGGACAAAAAAGATTCTCAAAAGTGAGAAATTGTCAATGAATAGGATCTGAATTCTTTGGTGGAGCCGTTATGGTGGTTAGTTGGTCCAATAATTAGCCCTACAATAGTGATTCTTTCTTGTGATTCGCGCTTATTTATTGATGCTATCAAAACGCGAATTTTGCAGCTTCCCCGACCAATATGTTAGGTGGCGGGGTGATGAGGTAAAGTTTTTTCAGAACAATTGAATTTAAGCTTAAGACAAAGCTCAAATGTTCAGCTTATGTCTTCGAAGCGCAAGTGAAAAAACAGCAAGTTTCAAACTCCGAGCAGTTCCCAAGTAATTCGGTAGCCAATTCCTTCATCCAAACAATTCTTAGACAAAGACTTCAATTTGGTTGTAGTGTTGACACCCCAGTCGACATATTGTTATAAGTATTTTGAGACTTAAAGGATTGTTAGGTGTACTTAGTCGTCAAATGTGGCAGAATTTGGCGGATTAGGAGCTAACTGAACGCGGAAGAAATTTTCCTTTTCAACTCCGCGTAAGGTTAAGCAAACCCTCATCCGCCAATAGATTTCTTCTTAAATCCTAATCAAAAGTTATTTTCATCGAGAAGTCAAAGAGCATTGAGACATTCCTCTTATCTTGATCTTCTCGACAGATCAGGAAGGTTGGTTCTGTACAATCTTTCTAGCGAATTTAGCTTCACCCACGTCTGGTCCCAATTGTTGACCTCCAAATGCCATCTTGGCGCTTGTTGAGGCTTTTTAGATGCGAGGGAAGAATGGTGCCGGAACTACCAGACCGAAGATTGCTCCAAATATTATGCTTATAACGACGAATATTATAACTGCCAGTATGGCTATTGCGATGCCGCCGAGCCAACCTGTTTTGAAGCTTGCTTTATAGACCCAAATCCAGCCTATGAAAGCCAGAATTAACGCTATTATGTATCCGGTTGAACCAATTAGTCCTCCAACAAGGAAATCAACTACTACTAAAGTAATTGCGTAAACTATTGGACCAAACAACGTTGCAATCATGGCCTCGCCAAAAGTGGCTTTTCCGCCTGTTACTGCCTTGCCAGCTAGCCAAACAGGTATTGAGACTATTATCCAGAGAATAATTAGGCTAATAATGGTTACAAGTAGACTCATTAAAGTTATATTTCCAATAATTAAATTACTCAAAAACTACACCAATATTTACTGGTTTTTTACACTATTTAAGAGTATACGTTAAACGCAAATTAGGAGTAAACAATATGTGGAGAATATGAGAGGCTTAAATGTAAATGATGGCAGTTAAGCTTGATTTCATGAAAAGCTAACACGTTTTAACCAAATACTTGTTTAAGAAATAAATACCTCGATGGCCCTGAAAGTTGCTGTTATCTGACAGTCACACACCCTTAATTCTGTAAACGATTGCCATAGTAATAGAGATGGAGTGAATGTCGGATAAGAAAAAGAAAGATGAAAATGCTGCCGAGAAGACTGGAGAAGCAGTTGGCAAAGGCATCAAGAAAGGTGCTAAAGCCGTAGAGGATCTTGGAAAAGGCATAAAGAAAGGGCTCAAGAAAGAAGAATAGAAAGGTAAACTTTTCTCAAAAACAAAAAAGAAAAGTATTTGTTCTTAATATATGACTTTAAAGATTTAGATTCCACTCTAACAGAATTGAATGGTTTCTAACATTTCTGGAGAGAAAAAATATTCGCCGCTACATTGATAAATTTTGGTTAGGAATGAGAATCTATCGGGGCTTAATTTCAAACTTATTCAACGTCAGGGCTCCCTTATTTTTTGGACATAAACTTACTTACAACTGCAATTTGCACTGCAAAATGTGCCCATTTTGGAAGAGATCAATTCCTGATTCAAGTTTGGAGAAGGAAAAAACAATCCTGAAACAAATTTACGATTCAGGAGCGTGCGGGATCGCCTTTGAAGGAGGCGAACCATTGTTGAGAAAGGACTTAGTCGAAATCCTTGCTTTTTCCCATTCTTTACCTTTGCATACAAGCCTCATAACCAATGGTACCCTCTTGGAATCCAGAATAGATGAAATATCCCCTTACATCAATGGCGTTGTTTACGTTTCGCTGGACGGTTTAGAAAAAACCCACAATGCCATCCGAGGGGTTAATGATTGCTTCAAAAAATCAATAGAAGGAATAATGAGTGCAGCAAACAAGGTTCCAGTGACAATCAACACAACAATAATGGCTGAAAATTTGCATGAAATCGAAGGACTGGTGGAGCTTGCCAAGGAATTGGGCGTCAAAATATCTATAGCTGTCGCCCATGAGTATTGTAATGCCGCAGCGTCTTTGCCTACCGCGGGGGAAATTGGTAAGACCGCTGGAAAACTAATTGAAATGAAAAAGAAAGGGTATCCTCTTGTTAATTCAATCAATTACTTCAAGGTAATATCCCATCAGAAGAACTGGAAATGTAAACCTTGGGCTATGATTAACGTAGGTCCTGAAGGAAATTTGGTTCTACCTTGTTATATTCGAAATGAATATGCAGCAAACATTTCAGTTCTTGAAACCGGCATCAAAACTGCAATTTCTGAATATAACTGGCAAGAAACGAAAGACTGCCAAAAATGTAGTCTTCATTGCTACGTTGAGCCTTCACTGGTGCTTTCACACGATTTTCGAAGTTACGCAAATTGGGCCTTTCGACTCAGCCTCTGAAATGCGTATATAGTCACTTTCGCTCTAGCATAGTGGGTAGAATTTATGCCGAAATGTCCTAACTGCACCTCGCACTCGCAAGGTCCTGACAAGGAATGGAATTTTGGGCGATTCAAAGTCAAAATGTACAAGTGCATCAAATGTGGAAATCAATTTAGAGAATTTTTCAAGGAAAATACGGTACAATTTGTGTTGAGTGCACACAATGGTGGGTTAGGAAAAATCAAAGTGAGCAAAGAAACAATGGATAGGCATAAAACCTATCAATAGCCGTCTTCTGGTGTTGGGCAATCACAATCTTTGTCAAACTCGAATTCAACGCTTTACCGCGATGTTCAATTGGGAAGGCAACATATAATTTTTAAAGTTGAGTTAATGAAACTATCATATTCGCGATTTGAACCCAAAGGTTATACTAATCTGCGTCCTCGAAGCAACCTTAACACAACTAAAACGATAACCACTATAATTAAAAAGATCTACTAGTCCTCCAATTGTGAAAAAGCCAACAAGCCGAAGAACAAAGATTATGACGGCAAATAAAATTAACAAATCATCATTGTTCATTAAACTACCCAATAACTTTTCCTAAACCAAAATCTCTATTTAAGTTTCAATGACTGTAAAGCTACAGCAACAATTGGCGTTAGCTTTTGTTTCGCTTCGTCTTAACAATCACATGTTTTTTGAAGGAATCATGCAGACAAAAATAGCAAGACATTATCTTTTACCTCCTTTTTAGCAGATTTGCTAATATCTAAACTTCTTGCGACCTCTAGAACAAGTCTGTTTGGCGCAGTTCTTTCTTCTTACAATTATGAAGAATTGAAACATTTTTAAAAGTATGTGACTGATCAGCTACAGTAACAAAAGATGCAGTTTTTACAGAGACCACTTATATAGAAAACGACTTTGTGGGCAAGAAAAAATTGTGAGACTGGGAAAAAACACAGTCTTCATTTTCGTGGAACCTTTTAAGGTTTTGTCGGAGTAAACTGAACGTTCAATCAGTTGGACCAAATTCGGGGTTGTCTTAGATTTGCTTATGTTTTTTTGGTTGCTACGGAAACGAGTCCAAGAAGCCCTCCGAGGACAACTAGCAATCCGCCAAGTCCTCCGCCGATTGCTCCTACAACTATGAGTACGATTGCCCAAACCAGAGTATTCACGCTTTTTGCACCAATTACTGCTATGACGCCGCAAATAATGGTGACTATGCTGCCATAGGCGAAGCCCCAGTGAAGGAACGGCCCAAAGTTTTCAAAAGAAGTGCCGACGAGTGACAATAACCCGAAGATTATCATGAGTATCCCACCTACAAGAGCTAAAATGTAAGCTATTCGAGACACAGAAATTTCTGACATATTTCAAATTTCACCTCCCTCGTCCAGCTATTGAGGGATTAAGAGCTGTTTGCTGCCGCACCTCTAAATCCGAATTGCAAAGTTCAACTCAGCCATTTCAACATGACTGAATTTTGCTACACAATTAGACCTCAGTTTATGCTGCAAACACAAAACAATTCTACAATTATCCTTTAAGTAACGCGGCATAAAAACCTTCAGCTTCCTGCGGAAAACCCAAAACCATCAAGCTTGAAAAGCGATTATTCTAAATCTAATTACCTTTATATTATAAATATTGTTAATACTCTTAATATCCAGTCAAAAGATGACGGATTGTTCTCATGAATCTTTCTACTCACATTATGTTCGGCATACTCGTCGGAGCATTATTATTTGGCAGACCTGAGATCGCCCTAATGGTTGGTGTCGGTTCGGCAATTAATGACCTCGACAGAGAATACGGGTTTTTCAGCAAGGAATCTTTTCGACTTCGACAAATACATCGTGCATTATTCCACAATTTTGTATTTATTGGCATAGTGTATTTGGTAAACCCGTTTTTTGGCATTGGAGCTTTTCTTCACTCATTCCTAGATTCATTTACCACAACAAGGGACAGAGGCGTCGAATGGCTCTATCCGTTTTCAAGAATGGTATCCAAATCAGTATATGATTCGGGCGGAAACAAATTGCCGCTCGATCCAAAACATAAAATCTATTTTCTCTCGAATGATTTGCCTGGACTGACACAAAGAACCACCAAAGATATTAAACCTGGGGCGGTTCCCGTGCCAAACAGACGAACTTATGGCCCGGCTCTCTCAGGGAAATTTTTTGACCGGTGCATCTTCTTTGGATCCATGGCTCTTGTTCTGCTTTTAATTCTCTTTTCTGTTCTTGGTGTGCAGAAGATTATCGATTTTAGCGTGAAGATACCTCTTTCTCTCATTATTCCATTGTTAATTGGCTCAATAGGCATCTTCTCGAATTTTCTTGTTGGGGAACTCGACAGGAAGAAACTAGTTAAGACAAAGTCAGATAGACCCTACAAGTTTACATTTATTCTATCCTTTGGAATAATTATTTTAGGGATAATTCTCGGCGGGGTTATGAATCCCGCTGATGTAGGAACAACGTTTGGCAAAATGCCTTACATTGCTGCTGGAGTTATAGTATTTGTTCTCGTAAGTTGGGGTGTACTTACCTTTTCTACGCGAGGTTTTTCAGCAGATAACAAAAAGGAGCCGCTCATTGTTTAGATGAAACGAAACACCTGCGGCTCACTTTCTTTACAGGTTCAAAACCTACACTTTCGAGAATAATATGCAAAAAGATATAGTGTAGAAATGTTATTGTGGGATTTTTTTTTCTGAAATCTTGTTCGAGTGCTACTTCTTTATTGGAGGCAAACGGATGATAAATTTTGTGCCTTTGCCTTCTTCGCTCTCGAATGTTACGGTGCCATTTAACGCTTCTGTCATGCGTTTAACTATGGCCAGTCCGAATCCCTGACCTTTTGATTTGGTTGTGAACAAAGGTGTGAAAAGCTTAGGTTTCACTGCTTCGGGTATGCCTGCACCCGTATCTTGAACTGTTATTATTGTGTCGCTTGGTTCTTGGTAAGAGCTGATATTTAGTTTTCCTCCTTCGGGCATGGCTTGAACTGCATTGATGACTAAGTTACCTAGAATCCGCTTTAACAAATCTGGATCAGCCATCACTCTTTTAGCATCTTTGACTATGCGAATAGACACTTTGATTGTCTTTGGAACACTGCTTTTCTTTACCACCTCGTCGATGACTTCTTGCAAGTCAGCCTCTCCGGCGACGGCACTAATTGGTTTTGCAAAATCTTGAAGGTCTTGCACAATTTTTTTTATATAGTCGAGGTCTTTTTCAATGTTTTCGATGCTTTCAGTTAAGTTGTTTCTAACCTCTTCTTCGGTTATTGCGGGTAATTCTGATTTTGCCATATACAATTCGCTGAGAATTGACTGCAACGGATTACGAATATCATGCCCAACCATTGCAGCCGTCTGACCAATAGCAGCTAGCCTTTCAGAATTTTTTAGCTGTTTGGTTCGTTCTTCAACTATGCTTTCTAAGTTCTTTGTGTGTTCTTCAAGTTTAGCTTCCAAATTTTTACGTATTGTTACGTCTTCAAAAATTTCCACAAAGTAGCCTTTTTGGGGACTATATATTGATGCGTGAACCCAAATATTTGCGGTTGGGGCAAAGTTTTCAATGGTTGTTGCTTTTCCTGTGAGAGCGACTTTTCCAAGTGTGTCAATCCAATCAGAAGGGTCGTTCTTTAGGCCTGGGAACATTTCGGTTGCCTTTCTACCCAGTATAGTCTCTCTCTTGACACCTATCAAGCGCTCGTAAGCATCGTTTAAGCCTAGGTAAACGTAATCAACGGGCTTCCCTGCCTCATCAGTTATGATTTTGCAATATACGAATGCGTCAAGCATTTTTGAAAAAAAAGTGACGATTTGCTTGCGGTCAGACCTAAATGCGTCTACCCAACTTTCGTAAGTAGCTATTTTAGGTAATTTGCTTGGAGCTCTGGGATCTTTGTTAGCCTTAGACCTATTCTGAGGACTCTTTCCAGACATATCATTATAGATTCAGGAATTCTCTACATAAGATTTGCGTTATTTTCATTTATTTACTATCACAAAAAAGATCCAAACGTCCTCTTTTTTTTTCTAAAAAATATTGGTGGAAATGGTGAGCGTGCATAAAAAATGCCGCTGTCTCACTTATTTCACTGCTACTTTGTGCTTTTTAGGCGCGGGCGCAATCGTCTTTTTTGGGATGCTAACTTTAAGTAATCCATCTCTAAATGTGGATTCAGCTTTTTCTGGGATTACTTCTTCAGGGAAAGCTAACTGTTTGTATATGTGGGAGTATACGCGTTCTCTAACAACGTAATTCTTTTCCTGATCTTCTTCTTCAGTCTCTGTTTCAGCTGAGATTTCTATGCCATCTTTTGTAAGGGATACGTCGATTTTGTCTTTAGCTACACCTGGCATCTCGGCATGTACGACAAACCTGGTTCCTTCGTCAACTAGATCTACGGTTGCTTCACGGACTGGAATGGACGGAACAACGGGTTCAAGACTTACCCAATTCCACGGATAAGCTATGCTTTCGATGAAATTGTTGCGGAAATTCTCCATTAAATCTTCAAAGGTTGTCAGGACATGGATTGCTGGAACTTGTTTGGCTGGAATATGCTTAGCCGGAACGTGTTTTGTCGGAACTGGCTTTATGGGTTTTATTGTTTTCACTGGCACTTCAGCTTTTGCGATTGCTTTCACGGTTGTGTTTTTTATTTCTTTGCTCATTTTTTTCACCTCGATTAACTTGTTATTTAGAAACCCAAGAATGGGAAAATCAACTTTATCTGATCTATTTTTGGTCGAAAAAACATGCTTTTTGTTATTTCAGGCCCTTTTTTCCTGTGCGGGAAAGGACTTCTGTAGGATCTATTCTTTGTTAGAGACCCACGTCTTTACTGCTTGTTCGACAGCTTTGGACAAGTCACCTTTTTTCCCGCCAAACCTCTCAACTGTTTTTATTCTAAGTTGTTTTTCGAGCTGATCTGGGAGATCCACACTGATTCGACCCATATTCAAACACCTAATTTAGTTAGAGTTGACGGCACGGTTTCACGTGTCAAGCAAATTTCCAATAAGCGAAACGCCAAACTCCTGATACTGTTCTTGTTGTCATTTTTCATTCACTTCAATTCGCTTATCAGCTTATCAACATAAGATAATAAGTGCTTATGTGCTTATATGCGTATTGGTCTAAGCAACTTAAATGCTTCATCAGCCACTCTGAAGTGCCCCACTTCTTGTCCGAAATATTGTGAAATATGGGTGGATTTTCTTCTGGAAAGACTTAATATTAGTTCAACCTGATGTTGTAAATGGCTATGTTTTGAGGTTGCGTTGATGACTTCCAGAAAACTCCAAGCTGTATCGGGTGAGAGTGAGTTACAGTTATACTTCGATGGTGCAAGGGTTGACTTGGATGACCAGCTTCAAAGTCTCTTGCCCCTCGTTGCGAAATTGAGACTTCACAAGCAAATTGAATACACGTTACAGACTAAAGGAAAAGGTTTGCGTTCAACTATTGTTTTGCTTGCGGGCGAGAGTGTTGGAGCAGACAGGCGCAAACTTAAGAAATTGGCTTTAGGAATTGAACTTCTACATTTAGCCACTTTGGTTCATGACGACATTCTTGATCAAGATCTGTTCCGAAGAAATGCATTATCAGTGCAAGCTAAATGGAGCGTGAAAGAGGCTATTCTTGTTGGTGACGCTCTTGCTTCCCTTGGACTCAGTTTAGGAAGCAACTATCCAAAGGAAGTGCTCGATGTAATGGCAAGTACTTGTTTGCAGCTTTCTGACGGAGAGTACTTGGATGTCAAAGCGACGAAATCTTCGTTATATGAAGAGTATTATTTTGAGAAAATTCAGAAGAAGACGGCTTCTTTGTTCAAAGCGGCAGCAGAATGTGGGGCTATAGCAGGAAACGGTTCAGCGCAAGAAATTAGTTCTCTTGGGACTTTTGGGGAAAATTACGGGTTAGCTTTTCAGATAAGAGATGATCTTTCGGATGTTTTATCGTCAAAGAATACGATGCTTTCCGATTTGAATGAATTTAGGGCAACACTGCCTCTAATTTGCTTAGATAAAAAATCAAACAAAGATGCGCTAATCCTCATACGAAGATTATTGATCTCCAAAAAGGAAAACGGGAATCGAAGCCACCTACTTCTAAAAGAATTGGAATCTTTACTCAAGACAAGCGGTTCAATCGATTACTGTTTCCAAAAAATAAATGGCTACACAGAAAAGGCATTTTCAAGTCTGGATTCACTGAAAGAAAGTGAATACAAGAATTACCTCAAAGAGATGGCTGAGTCTCTTAAGCTGGAATAATATTCTCAGCTAATACCCGAAAAGGTCCAAAATTATACATCATAATTATGTCTTTTGGCCTTTGACTCTGGCAGCGGAATAAATGGCGGCTAAATTTCGGATCGCAATTGCCTCTGGGGTTGTGCAGTTTGCGGGGGCAATGGCAAATCCGTTTTCTATTGCGATTGTTTCGGTTGCGTTTAACGATGAATTGGGTGACTACGCTGTTGGGTGCTTCAACTGCGGAAATTTGATTAGGTCACGCACACTGCTTGGCGAAACACTAACCAATGCTAAACCCCAACCGATCTGATGAGATTACGTTGGGGCGGATTACGCTCTAATAGATTATTAGCCCAAACATGATACTAACCTGAACCTACATCTTCTATTAAGAAAATTTGCTATCAGACTCAGTTAACATAAAAATTAATAAATAGTGAATTCACTGTGATTGAAATATAGGGAAACATCGGGGTCTTTAACGAAAATGGTGACCTGTGTTCGCTGTGGAAAAAAGCTCAGGTTCTATGATGTTAGTACTAAATGGGAATCTCCAAAATCTTGGAATCTGCACACCGAATGGAATGGTCAAACAATGTGCGACCAGTGCGATTCGGCAATGTTTACAGAACATTTGAAGGAAGAAATGAAAAGAATCGCCAGCATTCCAAACAAAATTATAGTTGATGAAGAAGCAGAAATCAATGGAGGAAGCTTGATAGATGTTCCTGACGAAGAAATCCTAAATCGCTTCTTCATTTATAATGGAATACTTTTCACAACCAAGAGCTTTCTGGTTTTAGCGTATACAGGGGGCTCCGAACATCAATCTATGCCTAGCACTGGAAAAATGGTCGTTTGGGCATTTGGTGGACCAGTTGTCAGCTCAGCGGCATCTCTAATTTCTGGCACATTTTCCCAACGAAATTTAGATAAAGCAAGAACCGAATTATTAAAACAAAGAACTTTCAAAGACATTTTGCAAAGAAACCGGTTCAACTTTGCAATTCCTTATTGCGGTATAACTCAGATTGTAGCCTCACGAGTGCCCCTACAGTTAGAAGTTAACACTGATCGCAAATATGATATTTCCATCGATCAAATAAAGGATTATTCAGTCGACGGAAAAGGAACCTACAGGCGATATCCTAACTATCCACAAAAATACGAAATACCTTTGGGAGAACATAGTAGAAGAATTTACGATAAGAAATATGAAGTACCCGTTAGCCAGATTCAACAGCTTTTTACACTTTTGGCTTCAACCCTTAAAGAACGATTTAGATTTCTTGGATAAAATTAGGTAAAAACTTCTAAAAAAGAAAAAAGGGAAACAATTCCACAAACTGGGTTAAGTCAAGCCTGTGAGTTCGCAGATGCTGGTGGGTCGTTTGATTCTTGGGGCTAGGACTTCGAAGACTTTGCACTGCAGATTCATGTCCTCGTCTTGTTTTTGGAATGTTGAGAGGTCGCCTCCCATGACGAGTTCAAGGTTCGAGTGAGGCCAATTTTGGCTTTCCAAAAGATTTATCTTGAATTCACAACAAGAAGTAGTATCCAGTTTTCAGCGAATTTATTGCGAGAAGTTTCTATGAGCACTGACAAAAATGGAGAAGGGAAATCTAGAAGTTTCAGTTCCGCTGAGCTTCAGCAATTCGATGGACAAAACGGGCATGCTTTCTACGTGGTTTTCCGTGGAAAAGTCTATGACCTGTCCGGAAGCAAGCTTTGGATTCAAGGCAAGCACATGGGTATTCACACTCGGAACGAAAACTTGGGAGAGACCATAAAAGGTGCTCCCCACGCTGAAGATCTGCTTGAACGTTTTCCAATAATAGGCGAGTTCGAAGACCAGATTCTAAAATCGCCTGTTCCTTTGGCAACTGAAAAAAAGGTTGTTAAACCTCAACCGCTCCCACTCGTTCAGCCTCAAACAATGGACAGGCGGAACTTCTTGAAGTTAGCCGCTGCTGCAGGTGGAGCAATTACTATAGCCGCAGTAGCAAGTACAATTAAGGTGGCCACATTCGTTCCAACCTCAACCACCCAAGCTTCTTGGCCAAAAGTCAACGTGGCAAACATCAGTCAGATCCAACCACTTACGCCAGTCTCGTTCAATTACCCCTTAACTAGCACGCCAAACGTTTTGGTTAAGTTGGGCGTAGCCGCCCAGGGCGGCGTTGGACCAGACAAAGATATCGTGGCTTTCAGCACCATCTGCCAGCATCTGGGCTGTCAATACAGCTTTGTTCCGCAGGGAGGTTCTCCAAAATGTAATGCAGCCTACAAAGCAGCTATGCCTATGGGGTATTGTTGCTGCCATGGTTCGCAATATGATTTCGTTAACAGCGCTAAGGTTTTGGGCGGTCCTGCTCCAAGACCTGTGCCTCAGGTGCAACTTGAATTTGACTCAGCAACTGGCAACATAAGTGCGGTTGCGATGTTGGCTCCGACTATTTTTGGGCATGGTCCACCTGGAACGACTGATCCCACTTTGGTCATGCAGTATGATCTCCAAGGCGGCGACGTGGTAACGCAGGCAACCATATAGGATGAATTGGTATGAGTGGAAAAAAAACTGTTTATGACAAATTAGTTGATTGGTTCGACGTGAAATTTGGGTTTGCCAAAACTCCTCTCAAGCCGATTCCAGATTACAATCAGAATCCAATTTACTGGCTCGGATTACTCCTTGCAATCACTTTTGGATTGCAGGCCTTGACGGGAATCTTGATGCTTCTTTATTATGTGCCAACTCCTGAGCAGGCTTACTCCTCAACAATGTACATCATAAACTCCGTTCCCCTTGGTAGTCTCATTGAAACTTTCCACCTTTACACTGCATATGCTATGATAATCTTGACTTTCCTTCATTTGGTGCGTAACTATTTTGGAAGCTCCTTCAAGGGAAACCGGGATTTGATGTGGCTTGCAGGAATTGGCTTGGGTGCAATAGTCGTTGGCTTCGGAATTACAGGTTACCTTCTGCCTTGGACAGTGATTTCAAAGTCTGCAAGTGACGTTGGACTTGGGCTCATCAATTTCTTTCCAGCTCCACTAGCCAATCTTGGAAAATTCGTTGCCCTTGGTTCAGGCAGCGATGCGTCGCAACTTAACAGCTTCTTGCATATTCACACCGTAATTCTTCCCTTAGGGCTGATAGCTTTCCTCGGATTGAAAATTTACATGTACGAAGTTCACGGTCCATCTTACATCGCCGCATACGGAAAACTCAAAGCATCAGGCGGAAAATACGTTCGATGGTTCCCCAAAATCTTCCTTTATGCAGTGGTGATTACGAGCGTTTACGTTGCTATCTTGGTGGTAGCGTCCTCGCTTTTCCCACTTTCCCTTCCACCAGCCTATACCCCAGTGGCGGCAGGACAGACTGTCGTTCAGCCAGATTGGTATCTTCTCTGGTTGTATCAACTGTTGAAGATTCAGGTCTTTGAAGGAACCGCAGCTGTTTACGCCATAGTCGGGGTCATTGCATTTTTGGTGCTTCTGTTCTTGTTGCCGTTCTATGATCGAAGCAAACGAAGAGGACTCAGCCAAAGACCAATTTACGCAACCATAGGTGCTGTACTGGTGATGGAATTCCTAACCCTTACAATATGGGGTTATTTAACTCCCGGACAAGTCATCCCCAACTATCAAGCCGCGGCTGTTCTAGGCGGGGTCGCTATAGCAACTATTCTTCCCGTATGGGTAGTCTACAGAATCAGAAACGCAAGAAATGTGACTGCATCAACTCCTTCAACGCTCTCTCCACCCACATCCCCTGCTTCAGCTCCACCAACTGTACCTGCAAAGATGGGATCAATTAACAAGACCAAACTCATCAATTCTCTGAAAATTGGTGGACAGAGTCTATTCACCCGATTCACCGCAATCTTTGTCCTCTTCTTAGCTATTGCTTCAGTGTCCTTGGCTTCCTTGTAAGCATGTTGCCCTCACTTGTTTCCACTTTGCCATTGTTCGCCCTGGCTTCGTCTGGATTTGTGTTCTCGCTTTTGATACTGTGTAGGATGCTTCGCCATTTAGTTTATTCATTCGAAAGAGGAGTCGCTGCTAAATGATGAAGCGAACGCGAGACAGTACAAGTTTGATGGCTATCTTTCTGGTACTTTTCCTTATTGTGGTAGGAGTAACAGTTTGGCTTCTTGATTTCAGCTCTCAGCAAAGAGTTTTCGGTTTGCTTGTGAGCGCAGAACTCGTGGCGTTCGCAATCCTGGCTTACTTCTACTATGTTGATGATCCAAAAGATCTAAACAGAAAGTGGATAACCGCAGGATTTGTTTCGATGGCTGCGTTTATCTTGTTAGCTGGAGCACTTTTAGCTGGAATCAGGTGCTGCTCCTGTTCCAAATGTCTCAGTCACGATTTATTCGGGAGAAATTTCCGATTCATTATATGGGTTTGGAAACAGTGCAACCTCTTTGACTTCGCCAGGTCCAACGCTCGCGTTCAAGGTAGGTGACGTAGTCAATGTTACCCTCGTTAATGTTGGTCAAATGCCTCACAACTGGGCAATAGTAAGCGCCAACCAATCTGACGCCTCAATGCTTTTTGGAGCGCGAATAGCAAGTGACTCCGCACCCCTTCAGACAAACCAGTCCGCATCAGTTATCTTCACTGCCAATCAAGCCGGAACTTTCTATTACATTTGCCAGGTCGATGCTCACCTTCAATTGGGCATGTGGGGCAGCGTGGTCGTTACCCCGTGACTTCCCAAGAGGGGACCTCTAAACTCCAGAGTTCGCTATTTTTCTTCTTGGCCAGCCTGCTCACAGCTTTAATGGTTTTTTTAGCGTTCGCATGTATTTTAGCCAAAGAGAAAACACTGAAGCAAAAGCATAATCAAGAATTGAAAGGCGTTTTTCTTGCCGACAAGCAAAGAGCTTTTTATTTTTACTTAATATTTTCTCACGTTTACGACCGATTGAATCATTATTTTTATACGGGCTCAATGCTAAGAAGTATAGTAAATTTGATTCCCAGGGGCAGATGTCTTCGAGTTCTGGACGTTGGCTGCGGAACAGGCTACACCACAATGGGAGTTTTGAATCGAAACGACGTTTGCGAAGTCTTTGGCTTGGACTTGAATCCCGTTCAGCTAAGCGGAGCCGTCAAGAACTTGCGGTCAGAAAAGGCGAGAGTGCTACTGTCAAGAGGTGATGCCGAAAATTTGCCTTTTGAGGATGAAACTTTTGACGCTGTCATTTCAGTTGGTGCCATAGAGTATTTTCCTAACCCCTCGAGAGCATTAAGGGAGATGGCAAGAGTCGCAAAAACCGGTGCATTTATCGTTGTTGGCGGTCCGGAAGCCGCTTGGTTTAGCAGGTTCTTGATAGCCAAGGTTTTGTATTCTCCATCAAATGACGAACTCAGAACCTTGTTCTTAGAAGCTGGTTTTGGCAACTTGAAGTCAGTTTTAATGGGTGTGGACACATATTTCCGGACAAGCAATTACGTTGTAGCCGTATCGGGAATGAAGATTTGAGAAAGATCGTTTAGAATCACAAATGCCTTGTTCATTAATCCTTCTCAAAAGAGATTTTTAGAAGAAGAAAAAATGTCGCCCTGTAGAAAAGTTTTTTCTTCTTTCAGAAGAGAAAGTCAAGAGAAGAAGAACAACAATGAAAAAATGCGTGTTGTTGTTCTATCAAGACGAGAAAAGAAAAACCTGTGTTGTCTTTTTAGATTTTCATCTTCTTCCTTTTTTACCTAAAAGATATTCAGGTTCGAAGATCTCGTTTGCCTTATCCGGTTTCAAGACGCCTTTCTCAAGCGCAACTTCTTTAACGCTGCGTTTTTCTTCCTCTGACTTCTTTGCTACTTTAGCCGCTTCAAGGTAACCAATGCAAGGTGAGAGAAAAACGGCTAGTGATGGGTTCTTGTCAATATAGTTGTTACACCGTTCCTTGTCCACGGTTATGCCTTCCACGCATTTCTTCGTGAAAACTGGAAGGTAGTTAGATAGAAGCTCAATTGACTGCAGAAGGTTATGCATCATAACCGGCATCATCACGTTCAACTCTAGCTGTCCTGCCTGAACAGCCATTGACAAAGTCAAATCATTGCCTACCACTTGAAAAGACACCATGTTGAGGCATTCAGCCATCACAGGATTGACTTTTCCAGGCATAATTGAAGAGCCAGGTTGAACCGCTGGTAATGAAATCTCAGCCAATCCAGTTGTGGGACCCGAAGACAAGAGCCTAAGGTCATTGGCTATTCGAATGAGTTCGAGGGCCAATTCCTTCAAAGCACCAGAAACCGAAGCGACGGCGCTGCGGCTTTGAAGCGCTTCGAACGAGTTCGACGCTGATCTTAGCGAAAAACCCGTATTTCGGCATAGTTCAGCGATCGCGATTCTGCTGAAATCTTCATGTGCATTAACTCCTGTGCCAACGGCCGTTCCTCCCAGAGCCAGCTCCTCGAGCCGTTCGCTTCTTGTCTTGAGCTGTGACCGTGCATTTCGAATTGTGCAGGAGTATGCTCCGAATTCCTGCCCGATCGTTACTGGGATTGCATCTTGAAGATGGGTTCTACCTGACTTGATCACGTCTGCGTATTTCTGGCTAAGCGAATCAAAGCCCATCGCGAGGTCTTCTAAGGCTGTGAAAAGAGGTTCCAAAGCCAAAAGTGATGCAACGTGAAGAGCTGTTGGAAAAGTGTCATTTGTTGACTGCCCCATGTTCACGTGATCATTTGGACTGACACTCTTGTAGTCACCCTTCTCTTTACCCAAGATTTCCAATGTGCGGTTTGCAAGAACCTCATTCACATTCATGTTAAACGAAGTTCCAGCGCCAGCCTGAAAAACGTCAACAACAAACTGGTCCAAAAACTTGCCAGACAAAACTTCATCGCAAGCCTTCACAATGGCTTTTCCGATTTTCTTGTCAAGCCACCCAACCTGCATGTTTGCTACGGCTGATGCCTTCTTCACCAGCACGTAAGCACTGATAAAGACGGGTGGGGCTTCCAAACCACTTACTGGAAAATTCTCAACTGCACGAAGGGTCTGAATTCCATAATATGCCGATTTGGGCACTTGTTTTTCGCCTAAAGAATCTACTTCAGTTCTCATTTCCAAACTGGAATCCTCGCTTCTTCTTTTCTCTTCTGAAGTATCTATGGCTTGGCTTTAATACGCTTATTCAAAGGCACATAGGTACAGCCTATTGGGCCACAATAATTTCCGCGGTAGAAGGCGTTTGGTCGATACAATTCGGGTTTAATTGGGGGTTCAGGAAACTTTTCCTCGAAAATATGAGCTGTCCAACCTGCAATTCTAGAAATAGCGAAAACAGGTGTGAATAAATCAGAGCTTATTCCCATCATTCGATAGACTGAGGCACTGTACAAATCAACGTTTGGATAGATGTCGCTGCCTTTTCTTGCTTTGAATTCTCTTTGAGTAGCCTCTTCGATAGCCTTAGTTATTAGGTACCATTTGGGTTCGCCGGTTCTTCGAGCGAGCTGCTCCGCGATATGCCTTAACATTTCTGCCCTGGGATCCATTGACTTGTAAACAGCGTGACCCATGCCCATAATCCGGTCCCTGCGGTCGAATTCAGATTTGACCCAAGCTTCAACTTTATCAGGATCACCAATTTCCTCCAGATTTCGCATCACATGAGCATTAGCCCCACCATGAAGCTCTCCCGACAAAGCTCCAATAGCCGCACTAACGGCAGCATACATATGAGCCCTGGTCGAAGTTACAACCCTTGCGGTAAAAGTTGAAGCATTAAAAGAGTGCTCGGCGTGCAAAACAAGACACGTGTCAAAATCCTTCGCCGTCTCTTTGTCAGGTGCCGTTCCTGTTAGCATGTAAAGAAAGTTGGATGCTCGATCTAGCTTCGGTTCAGGTTCCACAATCGGGAGATCAAACCTAATTCTTTCCCAAGCCGCAACCAAGGTTGGAATTTTAGCAATCAACCGTATTGCTTTACGAACGTTAGCCTCTTTTGATTCGTCCAATAATTCAGGGTCAAATGTGGCCAATAAGGCGACAGCTGCCTGCAAAACATCCATAGGTGCTGATGATTCTGGAAGAGCTCTAAGTAAATCTATGATATCAAGTGGAAGCGGAGTCTCATCTCTTAGAACTTGCGAAAACTCTTCTAGCTCGGATACCGTAGGTAGTGTGCCCTTCAAAAGCAAATGTGCTACTTCTTCGCTTGTGGAATAAGCTGCAAGGTCATGAATATCAAATCCTCGATAGGAGAGTTCCCCTTTGGCTCCATCAATCATAGAAATGCCCGTATCAGCAACAAGCACTCCTCGTAGACCCGTATCTCTCACGTTCGCCTTGTTTGACATTTTCAATTCTCCTTCAATTAATGGTGAGCCTTAGTATAGTTGAGCAAGCCACCCTCAAGAAGTACATCCCTTAATCTTCGCGTCAACGAAAGCTTAAACTCGACAGGAAGTCCATCAACCGTAACCGCAAACACATTTGACTCTCCTCTCAAGTTGAAAGCAACTTCATCCATTAAGATTTGGCTCCCCAACTTAACCTTCTGATAATCATCAGCTTTGGAGAATTCCAAAGGCAAAATACCGAAGTTAATGAGATTGGACTTGTGAATTCGGCTAAACGACTTCGCTAAAACCGCCTTAACTCCCAAGAACATTGGCGCCAAAGCAGCATGTTCTCTTGAAGAACCTTGACCATAATTTACCCCTGCAACGATGAAGCCGCCCTTCTTTTCTTTAGCTCGCCCCACAAAATCCGGGTCAGTCCAAGCAAAAACGTATTCGCTTATCGCGGGAATGTTGCTTCGCAGGGGCAAAATTTTTGCTCCCGCTGGCATTATTGCATCAGTGCTTACGTTATCGCCTACTTTGATGAGAACTTCGCCGTGCAACGTCGGCTCCAAAGCGCCTCGCCTTGGCAACGGCTTTATGTTGGGTCCCCGCACAACCTCAGTCTTTTCTGGCTGAGTTGAGGGCGAAAGAATCCCTGAATCATCGATAACGAATTGTTCTGGCCAGTCAATTTTTGGATAAGCGCCGAGTTTTCTGGGATCAACTATTTCTCCATAAAGAGCCGCTGCCGCGCAAGTCTCTGGGCTCGCTAGGAAAATATTGTCTTCTTTGGTGCCACTTCTTCCGGGCCAGTTTCGGTTGAAGCTCCTAATCGAATTGCTATTTGATGCAGGAGCAGAGCCCATTCCGATGCAGCCGTTGCAGGCGTTCTCAATTAGCCTAGCCCCTGCCTGAACAATATCGTAGATAGCTTGAGCTTTAATAACGGTTTCAAGAACTTGACGCGAACCCGGATTAACGTGAAGACTAACATTAGGATGAATTTTTTTTCCTCTAAGAATATGAGCCGTTATAACCAGGTCACGATAGTTGCTGTTCACACATGAGCCAATGCAGGATTGCTGAATGGGAGTTCCTTCCAATTCGCGAACAGTCTTAATGTTGTCTGGAGATCCAGGCGCAGCAACCAATGGTTCCAAAGTTCCCAAATCAAGCTCTAAACAATCGTCGTAGACTGCGTCAGCATCTGCCGCAATAGGTTTCCACTCTTCAACTCTTCGCTGTCTCACAAAAAAGTCACGTGTAACTTCGTCTGAAGGAAAAATACTGGTTGTAGCTCCAAGTTCAGCTCCCATATTCGTTATAGTGCTTCTTTCAGGAGCTGAGAGAGTCTCTACTCCAGGTCCATAGTACTCAATAATTTTGCGAACTCCGCCTCGAACTGTTAGTCGTCTCAGCATTTCAAGAATTACATCTTTAGCTGTAACCCAGGGCTTCAAATGACCCGTTAAATGAACACCAACGATTTGAGGCATTTCAAAATAAAACGCCCCACCACCCATTGCAACTGCAACATCTAAGCCCCCAACTCCTATAGCTAGCATGCCTGCTCCACCTGAAGTCGGAGTGTGACTATCTGAACCTAAAAGTACCTGCCCAGGAACACTGAACCGTTCCAAATTTACTTGATGACAAATTCCGTTTCCGGGTTTAGAAAAAGAAATGCCGTATTTTGAACAGAAAGTTTGCAAAAATCTATGGTCATCAGGGTTTTCAAATCCCGTTTGCAAAATATTATGATCCACGTAAACTATCGCAAATTCAATTTTGGGCTTGGAAATTTCAAGTGCTTCAAACTGTAGGCATGCCATAGTGCCTGTTGCATCTTGCATTAATGCCCGATCAACTTTGATGCCTATCTCTTCGCCAAACTGCATTCTACCATCGACAAGATGAGCCTTGATGATTTTTTCGGCAAGAGTTCCCGTCATGCCGTCGACTCTTCCTTTTCGGCTTCCAAAGCTTCTTCTTCAGTAACTTCCAAGATGCTGCCACATCTTGGGCAATTCTTAGGAACATCATTAATGGGCTGAAGCTTCTCAGTTTTATGTTCGGGACAGTTCCCGTTCCATTCTCTGTCGTTGGCATTCATGGAGTAAAAAGTTTTGTCGACAGGGCAAAGGTACAGTTTGTAGTAAGCAAAGTCCTCGTTTAAATCTGAAAAAGTTTGATCAGGGTTTTGGGTCCCATAAAGCAAGTGTGCCTTGTAGTCACAATTAGGGCAGTTTAGCTCCAAAAGTTTCGTTTAAAACACCTAGAGGCTATTCTCGTAGAAGGTTATAAAAGATTTTGTGGTTGAATGAAACCAGATGCGAGACTCTGCTGTTACAAGACGTACATTGCGATGTAGAATAGTTCACCTGAAAGAAAGGCAAACCACCAAATGCCAAATAGAATCTTGGTGAGTTTTCCGTGCCAAATGATTCTTTTCGTTAGCTGCAACTGCCGAATGCCAATGCCTAATACTACAACTTCAAGAGTCATCACGGCTACCGCAACGGCACCATGAACGGCAAAATAAGCTGTCAATGTTTGATTGAGACTAAGCGCCGTGCCATCAACAGCTCCCCCAAAGGATCGAAAAAGCATATACCCAATGGATAAAGACAGATCCCAAACAATTGCTGCGAAACCAGAAACTGCATGAAACTTCTTACTTTTTCGACCGCTCAGAAAAGCGTGAACAAAAAGAAAAGCAACGGGAATCAAACCAATTGAAACGATAGTGCTTGCAATAGGGACAACTGTCAATTAAACTCAATCCTTTTTCTGGTAAAAACTCCTCAGATGCCTATAAGCATTTTAAGAAGGTTTAGCTTCGCTTAATCGTTGATGTTATTTCGAACCAAATCTGGCTCAAAAGTTTTCTTGCATCCGAATCAATGGCATAAAGCAAAACCACATAGACGACAATTCCTGCGAAAGCTTTGGCGAAAGTGGTACTAAGGGTGGTCGTATGTGGAAGAACAAGCAAAATTCCTGCTGCAGCAGCCGCCGTCAAAACGTACTTTCCAATGCTGGTCCACACTGAAGGTAAACCAATTGAACTATGCATGAATCCGTACAAACCGACGAATGTTGCCGCGTGAACGACTATGTTGATTGCCACCAAATAAGTTACAGCTTGGACGGGATTCTCGAAAACCACCCTTGTCAAAACAACATAAAGCAAAGGAAGAGTAATCGCAGCCTGAATATAGGGTAAAGAAAATACTTTGAAGATTTTGCTCCTGAAAAGTTGGTTAAGCGATATTTTCCCCTCTATATCGAAACCTTCAACACCCAAAAGACACTGAGCATAAAATTGAGAAACCAAAACCACCAAAGCATCAACCGCAAGTAACATCAAAATGGGTGCAGCAACAGCATATGAAATATTCAAGATGGTCAAAAGTGACTCAGACATGGTAAAAGCAACTGCGGCCATGGGCAAAGCAAGCATAATCATGGTCTTGAAAGAAGTTGCAACATCAGAAGGGCATTCTTTAGCCAACATCTTCGGGTACAATGCAAACGCCAATGAAAATGCATAGCCGATTATTGTTGAGAAAGTTATTGCAGCTTGATAGTCCCCCAAAGCCGATTGCCCAGCATAATAAACAAGAAGATACAGCGTCAAACCCGCAAGTTGGGACCCAACAGTGTTATAAATCAACGCCGGAGAGCTTTTGAGCCATTCCTTCAAATAACTCCACTGTACTCTTCTGGCGAAGATCATCTTTGAGAAGCCAAAAATAGAAAATCACTTGGAAGGAAGCGCCTGCAATTAGGCCAATGATTGCCCCCAAGAAAAGTTGCTTCAGAACAGCTATGAATACATATGCCAGGGTGACTTTGATGATCTCTTCAATGAGCAGACCATATCCAATTGCCTGCGGTTTTACAACACGCAAACAACTCTCTAAGACCGAGACCAAAAACATGTCGAGGATGAAAAGTGAAGCCAGAAGATAGAGAAAAAGATAGGCACCGCTTATGTTAAATGCTGACAAAATAGGCGAAACTAATGGTAAATAAACTGAAATCACGATCAAGCCCAATATCAGGTTGGCTAGAACTGCAGTTTTTATGGTTCCTTCTTTTCCCCTAGCTGCGAAGCGCGTTGCCCAGAAGGGAAACAACCCGTTTAGAAGTGAAAAAAGCCCAATCAAATACCAAATGAATGACCAAGCTCCAAATTCATCAGATGAACTTGGTCTAGTGAGCAAAAGCAAGAAGATTAGCCCTGTTAAGACGCTGATTATTTGAGCCGCGAATATGATAAAACCCGAATATCGGACTCTTATTTCGTTATTAGACAGCTATGGTGCCTTCACATTTTGGTTTATCTGTTACCTCTGGCTTGTAATTTCTCTCAGATTAAGATAGCCCCAAATAAAGCCTGATTAACGAAACACGACTTCAGTAGCAATTTGGGAGCTCTGTTGAAAAGAAAAAAAATTTGATGAAATTCCCTTTTTCTTTGCAAGATTCACAAACAATTGCGGTATTCAGGTACTATTCTTGGGATTTTTGATAATAATTATTCCAATAAGAATACCTGCAATAAGTAATGCGATACTTAGAGCGGCAAATATGAGTAGCGACATGGTTGGGGAGGCGGGTTGGGTTTGTGGTCCGGATGTGGGAGCTGCGCTCAAAGTAGGCATAACAACCATGTAACCAATCATCTGATCATGTCCTGCACCACAGTTATTAGTGCAGTAGAATTCGTGGATGCCTGGTATGGTGGCGAAGAACTCGGTGATGAAGGTGTCAGTTGGCAGTAGAGTTCCATTTGAACTCATATTTGCTGCAGGAACTATCTGGTCGTTAACGCCGCAACTGGGCATAGCGAAACCATGATTGACTTCGTCCGTATTTCTCAGTTTAATATTAACGATGTCGTTTTGATTTACAAAAATGCTTCCGGGTATGTACTTGTCGTAGCCGACACCTGCAAAGTCCGGTTTTATAGTCAGATATTCGTATTGACTTGCGGGCTGAGCATTGTAATTATTGCTTCCTGCAGGCAGGACTACGAATGTTCCAACCATTTCTGAATGTCCTGGTCCGCATGGAACGGTGCAAAAGAATTCGAAAATGCCCGGAATTGAAGCTTTGAAAGTTGAGACAACTGTATTTTCCGGTAAAATTGTTCCATTAGTCAGGGCGGATCCTGAATTGATCATTACGTCCAAGCCATAAGCAGCCAATGCGAAGCCGTGTGCCATATCGTCTGTGTTCCTCAGTGTTACGTTTACGAGATCTCCTTGGTTAACCACCATTATTCCTGGAAAATATTTGTCGTATCCTTCGCCTGCAAAATCGGGTATAATTATTTGGGTTAAACTTCTTGTTTTCGTTTGAGGGTTGTAGCTTGCCCAGTCAGTTGGGATGACAACGATTTGACCTTTTATCTTCTGGATGTTCTGTTGTGCCTATGTTAAAAATTCCTGGAGTTAGGGCGTTGAAAATTGGAACGTTGGATTCAACTGGGCTTATTTCGCTCCCGTTCTGTGTTCCGGGCATCACTTTGATTTCAGGTTGACCTTCTATTTGCATGTGGAGCAGTTCAGATCCCAAATTCCTTATTGTTAGGTTAATTTGGTCTCCTTGTTGAGCAACTATCCATTGAGGTGATAAAGCATTATAACCTTGACCAGCGAAATCTGGTTTGATTGTTAAATAATAATTTAATGTCGATCCGGTAGATGCTGCTGAGACTTGAGGCGAGCCAAAAGAAAAGGCAAGCATACCCGCCAGCAAGATTGCAATTAGAGAAAACGTATCTCGTTTTCTGGTTAATGGGAAAAATTGAAGCAGATTTTTTGCGTTGAATGAATTTTTCAACTAATAGAGCCTCTAAAATTGCACTGAGAAGTTAATTGTGTGCAATATGAAAGATATGTTTTGCGGATTTTGCTTGATCTCACATATGAAGTAGCCTCGTTAGATTTTCTTTTTTTGAAGCAAAAACGACCTTCCGCCTCTGCTTGATTTTAAGGTACGTAAGCAAGATCTTCAATACAATTAGCTCTTGGCGGCAATTAACACCATGATTTTTTTGCTAAAGGTTTTTCACCTCATAGTCATTAATAGCGGAATGGGGATCTGCCTTGGAAGTAGAAAAAGCAAAAACGGCGATTAAAGTCATTACAGAGCTCGCTGAAAGTAGGAAGTCAACGACTAATGCTCTTAGAGAAACTAAACTACAAGGGAGCGCAACCAAAAAACTGTGGCGCGAAGGCAACAAATCCCGGCTCATTCAGATTGGAATGGCCTTGATGGTACTGCCCGAACCAACACCCGTCACTCCGACGATAGGTGCTTGTTTTATTGCAGCAGGAGCCGTCCAAAAAGGTATCCAAAGCAGGTCTATCTACATGGAAGACATTACAAAGACTCTCAAAAGCACCTTAAAAGAAGTCGTTTCGACAAAATACGACCTTCATATCTAAGTTCTTGCAATCCCAAGTCGGCATAAAAGTTTTCTTTCATTGACGTACAAGTGCAAAACTTAAAAGACGTAATTTTAGAAATAATGGTGAACTCATAAACAATCATGATATATCCTTGTTGGAAAACGAGCAAATGAGGCATATCCCGCATTGACGAGCAAGCAAGAAGAAAAAACAGGTGTGACCTTAGTTCCAAATAAACAACAGCCCAAAGCCAAAAATGAAAAACACGCTCGTCCAACACTACTATCCAACTTCATTCTCGGAAGCCAAGATGGATTAGTAAACGTTCTCGGTATTCTCCTGGGCTTAGCGGCTGCAACCAGCGATGTTCGAATTTTCTTTGTGGCGGCTTTGGCTGCTTTGGGTGCAGAATCAATATCCATGGGCGCTGTCGCATACACATCAACCGCAGCTAGACGACGAGTTTACCTAAAAGAAATGAACCGCGAACGTCAAGAGATGAAAGACGTTCCGGAAATTGAACGAAGCGAAATCAAACAGATTTTACAGGAATGGAATTACGAAGGTAATGAACTCGAAGACATTACCGAACTCATTGTCAAAAACCCAAAAGCGATGCTTGAATTCATGATGTCATTTGAGCTTGACATAGCCTCAGTTGATGAAAAAGAGGCAAGAAGAAGCTTCATAGTGGTAGGATCTTCAACAGTGTTTGGCTCAGTAATTCCGTTAATCCCTTACTTGTTCTTTGGAAAAAATATTCTTGCGGGGACAATTGCGTCGGTCGTCTTTAGCGGATTCATTCTATTCTTCATAGGGCTATACGAAGCAAAAACAACGGTTGGGTCATTATGGAGAAGCGGCTTGCAAATGGCATTCATCGGATTAACTGCGGGACTAATTGGCTTCTTGATCGGTCATTTCATAGGATTGTTGCCATTGTAACATTTACAAATAATTCAGAAATAGCAGAATCCTAGTCTCTTGCACCTGCTGATTATGGAAAAACGCCATTCGATATTCTTATGACTATCACATAATAACCCTAAAATTAGCGATAAAGTAAAAAACCCGAAAATAGCAGATTATATTTGTTTTTGAAGGTGACAGGTTAATTTTGTTCGGCAGCTACCGTGGATTGCCCCGAGAAGCGAAATACCTGATTTACTCAGCTGCGCTGCCCTTCGTCGCCTACGGGATGTTCTACACAGACCTATCGTATTTCTTGACATCCGTTCAAGGATTGTCCATTCCACTAATGGGTTTGATAGTAACGGTCATGGGATTCACAACTTTTGCAGCAAGCATCCCTCTTGGAGTTGCAGCTGACAAATACGGTAGAAAGAGACTTCACATAATAGGCAACGTGCTAGCGAGTGCCATAATCGCAGTTTTTGCCTTAACAACCAACGTCGCATTTTTGTTAATAGCTGCCGTGGTAGAAGGAGTTGCCGAGGCAGCTTTTGCAGCTTCAGCAAACGCGTTGCTTGCGGAAAAGGCTGAAGAAAAAAGGAGAACCAGTGCTTATTCACTTTTTGGATTTGTCCAGAGCATAGCTTTTGGTGTTGGAAGCTTGATAATTCCAGTCGTCATGATTTTTGAGGGAATCGGTTTCACTAACAGGGAAGGGCACATTCTACTTTATGTAATCTTGGCAATTCTGAGTTTGTCTTCGACTCTTTTCATGTTCCAAATTAGCGAGCCTAGACGAGTTAAAAGGCATGGAGTAAGTTGGCGGAACCTTCTTCCACACAAATCGAAGGATCCGTTAGTCAGGTACGTTTTGGCGACTGGCTTGATAGCATTCGGGGCGGGAATGGTTGTTCCATTAATGACGGCTTGGATGGGATTGCAGTACGGCATTTCTGATGCCATTAGCGGACCCATTTTGGGGGTGTCCGCTTTAGTGACTGGTTTTGCAACTTTAACTGGACCTTCTATTGCTAAAAGAATCGGCTTGGTGCGAGCTATCACTTTAACCCAGGGCTTTTCAACGGTATTCATGTTTGCAGTTCCTTTATCGCCAGGATACATTTCGGCTGGTTTCACCTATTCGGTACGAAGTTTTCTTATGAACATGTCAACTCCGCTTGAGCAATCGATGATAATGGGCATTGTTGTTGAAGATGAAAGGGGTGCTGCTTCAGGCATAAACTCAGCCTTATGGAGCTTGCCGAATGCACTTAGCAGCTTCGTGGGCGCTTTTCTAATGAGTATGAACTTATTGTCCGCGCCCTTCTTCCTATCGGGAATTTTCTATGTTGCTTCGATAGCGCTTTTTTGGTATTTCTTTAGGAAGACGAAAATCCAAATAGAAACAGACTAAATGGAATCTCTTTATCATAGTTAACATCAAATTCCAGGTAATAGGCTCTAAAAATTTCGCTATAATCAGCGTTAATTGAAAGGTAACTCAGAAATTTTGAGAATTACACTTTTTGTTTTCTGCTAAATTCACTGGGTTTCCGTTGAGCCACCGTTGGACATTAATTGCCATGCTCGAATAATCTGCTCTTTGTTGTGCTGGGTATTCTTAGCTTCATTGACTTTGTTTTGAATTAAGAGGTTCAAGACTTCTTCGAAGGGTTTTGCAGAAAAAATTGCTGGATGATCAATAGTTGCCTGCACGGCTTCTTTTTGTTTTAGATTTTTTAGGCAGGGATAAACTTGCTGTTTTGTCAAATTCAAGCTTTGGCAGACGTCTTGACCTTTTTGGGGACCGTTTCGAGCAAGGTAGATGTACAGTTGAACCTCTAAACGTTTAAGACCCAAGCTTTCAAGCGCATTATACACCGGCTCCAGATTCATACCTTCGCCTTCAAGATTTTCTATTAATACTTTTACAAAAAAGAAAAGAGAAAAGATTGAGTTTGTTGGATCGATCTTATTTGTTGTTGACGGTTAGGGTTATGGTGTTGGTTGTTGCTGTTGTTCCTTCTGCGTCGGTTACTTTGCAGATGTAGGTGTAGGTTCCGGCTGCGGCTTTGGTTACCGGCATTAACATTGAGGTTTGGCCTGCGAGTACCGTGTTGCCTTCGTACCATTGGTAGGTGTTCGGTCCGGCTGTGCCTGTTGAGTGAGCGAAGAAGTACCAAGTTTGGCCCGTCATGATCGTTGCGCTGACGAATGCTGATGCTGTTGGTGGTTTGTAGTGGTTTGTCATCCAGTCAAGTGTGGGTTGGCTAATGTCTTTTGCTGAGTTTGTGCCAAAGAAGAAGTCTAAGTGTCCGTATTTTGCCAAGTAGTTTCCTGTGAAGTCTGTTGTGTCCACGCCGAATACGAATCTGAGGTTGCCAGTTTGGTTTGTGTATGGTCCTTGGTACGCGATTATTGGCACTGCGATTTGGCTGTAGTGTTCGTTGTAGTCGTAGGTTAGGTAGGGGCAGTTTGCCCAGTCCGACATAGCAATGTTTTCTATAATCAACCTGTAAGGTAAGAATTGGGTGTTTGCATAGCAGTATTCGACTTGGCTGAGGTCCCCTAAACCAGCTGCAATGTTGCTGACTGAGCCAACTGGAATTGTGGTTGAACCGAAGTTGTATTGAGTCATGAAGGTGAACCAATCGGTGATGTTTGCCCATGTTTTGTTGGTTATTGGGTTAAGCGGTGGAGTTAGTGGGTTTCCTGGTGGGAAAGCTGCTGGTGCTCCTGGATTTTGAAGAGCGTAGGCTGCTAGCGGTCTTAACGTTCGATACATGTCGTATGCCCAGGTTCCAGCCATGTTCATGGTTGTTATAGCTGTTGTCATGTTGTATGTGTTGGTTTCAAGGCCTTTTCCGACTATGGGGTAGCCGTTCACTCCTGGGTAGTTGGCGTCTACGAGAATTATGCCTCTTAGGTCTTCTTTCCAATATTTTGCTGCGTAGTTTAATGCAGCTTCGCCTCCGCTACACTCACCCGAGATGAAGAATTTGCTTGCTCCAGAGACCTGTTTGACTTTGTCTGCTGCTTCTTTTATGTCGCTGACCCATACGTCCCAGCCCCAATTAGAGGCAAATGACATTTGGCTTGCGTTTAGAGTTTTGGGAACAAAGTTTGTTCGGTAGTCTATGGCGTAGACGTCGTAGCCTCGGTTTGCATAGTAGATGGCTTGGCTAAAGTTTTCATATTTGGTCCAGTTGTCTGTTGCGGGGTTTGAGATGCGTTGTTCGCCCATTCCCCACATCGGGCAATTAGTCATGAAAACTACTCCCTTCGATGTGATGTTTGGGTTGACAAGTCTGTGTAACCCTATTTTGTCGTATTGCCCGTTGGGTGGCATGGTTGCATTTTTTTGCCACACGTATTCTTTCAGGTTCGAGTATGCCTTTAAAGAGCTGGCGTTTGTAACTAAGGTCCAGCCACTTGTTGAATGGTTAACCATCCATTGATAAACTGGTTCACTGATGTCTCTTACTGAATAAATTCCACAGTAGACATCCATGTGACCATAGCCGAGCAACAACGTTTGCTTTGTATCGGGATTTGTAGTGTTCACAACTGCTCCGTTTCCTCGTGGAAGTCCAAACAGTTCGCTTGTAAAGCTGATTATGGGCAAGTTTATTGCAGAATAGTATTCATTGAAGTCAAAAGTTACATATGGGCAGTTGGTCCAATCATTTATGGCGTTGTATTCGAGATTTAGTCTATCAGGCCAATATCTGTCCATTTCTGCGTAAGCTTGCGAGAGAACAGTGACATTTGAGTAGCCACCTGATATGTTGCTGCTTGGGCCGTTCATCTTATAGGCGGAAAACTCTGTAATGTTTGCCCAAGATTTGTTGGTTGCTGGATTTGTGGTTGGTGGAAGTGGCGTGCCTGGTGGATATTGTGCTGGGGCTCCTGGGTTTTGAGCTGCATATTGTTTTTGGAATAACCATCCCGAGGGTACTCCCGTTGATGTAGGCAGGTTTGGGGTTTCAAGGGACCATTTCGATGTGTTATTTTCCTGCACTAGGGGTGCAGTCAGGTTGTAGGAATTTGTAGGGGTTGCTGTCTTAATATTGGTCCCGCCGTCGAGAAGTATTATGCCCTTTATGTCCTCTTGCCAGTATTCCGCCGAATAGTACATTGCTGCGCGTCCACCAAAGCTGAAGCCAGCAATGAAAATCTTGTTTACTCCGGATACTTCCTTAATTTTGTTTACGGCTTCTTTGATGTCGCTCATCCATTGATCATAACCCCAGTTTGCCATGAACCCGAGTTGGGTAGAGTTCAAATTTGTAGGGACGAAATGTGTTCTATAGTCTAATGCGTAAATATCAAAGCCGCGGTTTGCCCAGTAGATGGCTTGGCTGTCGTTTTCAGTTTTCGTAAAATTGTCAGTAGGTGGATTCGAGGTCCACCCTTGACCAGAAAGATATGTTCCAGGAAGCATCAACACCACATCTTTTGGTGTTGTCCCAGCGATGACCAGTCTGTGGAGCCCTATTTTGTCGTAAGCCCCATTTGGTGCCATTATAGCATTTTTCTGCCAAACGTATTCTTTCAGGTTAGGGTAAGCTTTGACGCTTCTGGCGTCATTCACTAAAGTCCAATTATCAATTGCGGAAGCCATCGGTGTAAAAATTGGAATTGTTGTAGCTATTAATGATGTCATAAGCAAGGCGATTATTGTATATTTTGTGGTTTTTCGCATTTTCATAATCTCCTTTTTACATGTGAAAAACATTTATGTTGATTCTGCCTATATGCTGGAGGTAGTCGCAAAATGTTACTGACTACTTAACGTTCAGCGTGGGGAGAGAGAAAATTGAGTCAGGATCAAGTACTCAAGACTCTAGTAGGGCTAGGTCTTACGCGTCTAGATTCACAGATCTACATCTGTCTCGCAAAGAAAGGTCCCCAGAAAGGTAACGAGATTTCGAAGATACTCAAAGTTCAAAAACAACAACTGTATCGGAGTCTTAAGAACTTACAGAGCAAAGGCATCGTGGATGCCTCTCTTGAACACCCGGCGAGCTTTAGTGCAGTCTCTTTCGACAAAGTTGTTGATATTTTCGTAAAGGCCAAAATGGCGGAAGCGAACCGTATACAAGAAAACAAAGAAGAAATCCTTGCCAGCTGGAAAGCCTTGGCAGTGGGAGAAACACCTAACGCGTCAGCAAAATTTTCCGTAATTGAAGGAAGAGGACCTATCTATTCAAGAATCCTTCAGATGATAAAAGATACAACAAACTCGTTTTCAAACATTTCAACAGTCACAGACATGGTTCGCGCAGACCAATTTGGGCTCTTTAATGCAGGCTACAACCACCCGTCGAAAAATAAGATAAAACTTCGTTTTCTTACTGAGGTTTCGGAAGAAAACGCAAAAACACTAAAAAAACTGCTGGGCGGACTCTCTTCAGGAAAACTCAATTTTGAAGGAAGAACACCCGACATAGGTCTAAGTTTATTCAACCAGATGGTTATAAGAGACGACGAAGAAGCGCTTTTCTTCATAACCCCCCCATCTGGGCCAGCTCTCAAACAAGAAGAAGTATGTCTCTGGACCAATTGCAAACCGCTCGTTCAAGCATTCTTGGCGGTTTTTGAAGATCTCTGGCGCAACTCGTCCAGAGTTGAAGACAAGATTGAACAAGTAACAGGGATCAAGCTCCATCCTGATCCAGAAACCTACCTAATAGGAAATGCTACCGTAGCCCAAACAAAATATGATAATATAATGAAAACTGCCAAACGAGAAGTTATGATGATGACCTCTCCGGAAGGCCTCAACTATTTGCCAAAAATAACTTGGCTTCTGAGGGATTGGGCTCGTAGAGGCGTCTCAGTCAAAATCATGGCAACAATTGCAGCTGAAAATATGGCTGCAGCAAAACAACTATCCGAACTTTGCGAGATTAGACACGTCCCAACCAGTAATCTGAATAGCACAATCATTGATGGGCAACACCTTTTCCAATTCAGAAATCCAATCACAAATCAAGATGGAAATGAACTCGTATCTCAATACGAAAACACTTTCTACACAACTAATTTAGAACACATAGGGAAAACTGAAGACCTGCTAAATGAAATCTGGAAAAAAGCCCGGAGTCCATCGTCCAGCACCTTAGAATCCCTAATTGGACCTTACGGGTCAGGGCCTGCTCCTCTTTCAGGTAATCTGTGGAAAAAACAAAGTAAATCCATAGTTTTCATAGAAAGACCTGAAGAAATGACAGAAAAAGATGTTTTGAATAAGATCACTAATGCAAAGAAATACATCGTAAAAGATCCATCTAAAGATATCAACAGAATGTATTCAAGCTCAGCACTAGCCGTTGTTCATTCTCCAGCTCACTTCAATTTGCCCGATATAATGTTTCGAGTAGATCACATCGAAAAACAGTCCTCTCTAGGGCAAGCAGATGCTATGGAAGTTCATTTATTGTCCAAAACAGCGGAAGAAGAAACCTTCATAGCCATGGGGGGAATGGGAGACAATCCCCGAGGGGTTGCTTTTAGAAAAGCGGCTTTAGCAAACTGCCCCGCGGCTCAAAATTACATGTTAGTTAAGAAGAACGAACTTCAAGTGCGTGTATATGGTAATACTTTTTTCGCAGGCTGGTCAATTCCAATTCCCCTCGGGCCAAACTACATGCTTCCTCCAGGATGTATAACTGTAGAAGGTCATGGAAACGTAAAAACCACTGCGTTTACGGCGGTTCTTCCCAACGGACTAAAATGCGAGGTCGAACAGAATTGGTTTGACGCATTTGTTACTTTTATGCATCCTGAGTCAAAATATTCAGGACCTGGAACAGACGGGATTTTTGTCCGAGACTATATAGCAACTATGACGCCGCCCAAAGAAACAGGAATATTTGTCGTCAAACCTGTTAAGTAAGGAAATCCCCCAAAAGTTTGAAGACCCAATTCTTAATTCAATTAATTTCGACAACTCTGCTCCCCTTACAAGGATCTTTGGCGAAGAGAAAGATAACTAGAGCTGAGGCAGCACCAAAGACTCCAAAAGTTAATCCTAACATTTGATAACTAAACTGACCAATCGCTATTCCACCTGCATAAACCCCAAGAGCACTACCCACTGATCCGAAAACTCCTCCAATCGACATCATTGTTCCGCGGGACTTGGGGGCTTGCTCAAGACTGAGACTTGGACCTGAAGTTACAGCCAAACCACCCACTAAAGTAGCTAGGAAAGACATTGACAAAGCAGTCCAAAAATCTGGCATAAAAACTATAGCCGCTATTAATAACCCTCTTAGAAGCCAAGTCGTAACCACTAATCGTTTGCGCCCAACTCTGTCAATTAATCTGCCACCAATCAGACTACCCAAAGCAAAAACTAATGTCACTCCCAACGTGATGACTGAGACTACTTGTATCGATAATGAGAATTGGGCTCTCCAGAAAGTTGCAGCAAAAAAAGACCAAACACCTGCGGCATTGATAAGCATTCCACCTATCAAACAAGCAGTAGCGGATTTGTTCACGAATACCTGCTTAAGACTGCTAAAATAGGCTCCTTTGTCGATTTTGTCTTTTACCTTCTTGGACGCGAGTGGAATGCTAATATATGCCAAAGCCAAAGCCGCAGATGAAACCGGCAATATATATATCAAAAGGACTGAACGCCAGCCTGAAATGCCTGCAATGAACCCGGATACTGGAAACCCGATCGCGCTTGAAAGAATTGCCGTCGCGACCACCCAGCCTATTGCTTTTGCTCGCTTTTCTAAGGGCAAAAATTCTCCAATCAAGCTGAAAGCCATGGCGCCAACTATTACTGTACCAATTCCATCAAGTGGATAAAAAATCTCTAAGAAAATGAAACTTGGTGCCAAAAAACATCCAACCGCGCCTATTATGATGCATGAAGCCCCGAATAGTAGCAAGGTTTTATGTTGGAATCTGACACTCAGAACGCCGCTCAGAGATCCAAAAATGACGGCTGCAATTGTGGAAATTAGTACAATCTGACTGGCTGCACCTATGGCCGCGCCGTTGGTTGAGCCAAAAAATGTCTGTGCAATATCTCTTAGAAAAAGACTTGCTATAACGTCGAGCATTCCTGTGGCAAAAAAAGCTAAAGCTAATGACGAAACAAAACGGTTGCCAGAAGAGCCTTTGATAGCTGGAGCGGACAATTGTGTCATAGCTCGCCAATATACGAGCGAATTGTTTAAAGAGTTTTCCTAAAAATTGGCGTCTAGGTTTACCTCAAAAAGAAACCTGATTTTATCAAACCCGGAGAAGCTAAGTGATCATCTGTTGATGGCATAATTTTCTTGCAACCACTCAAAAAAGTTGCACCAGATAAAATAATGGCGGGCCCGACGGGAGTTGAACCCGCGGCCTACGGATTAAGAGTCCGCCGCTCTAGCCTGACTGAGCTACGGGCCCGCAGAGTTTCTGTCGAGAAGAGTTTTCTTCTAATCATATAGAGGTTTCGCTTCGTTCTTCTTTGTCTTCGCTTTATTTGAGACTTTTCTTGGTTTGAGAAGATAAAACTAAACCCGAGTATCATTGAGTTAATTTTTTTAGGCCGAATCCAACAACTACTTGTTTGTGCACTCAAACGAGCTTGCGAGTTAATAATCTTCTTGAAATAACTGTTGGGTATGGATGGTTGTTTAGACAACCAGTTTCGTCATAGACAGAAGAGAAGTCGTTATTGACCCTATCCAAAAATGAGGCCAGCAGCAATTTCTAACATACTTTGAGTGCTTTCTTAATTTTGAGCTAAGGAAAGTATTTTTGAGACAAATCCTTTAATCAATTAATGATCCAAGTTTTTCAAGAAGGATGAATCAAGATGCCCAAAGAAATGGAAAAGGGAGAAAAGCATTACCTCAAAGAACTAAAAGAAATGATCCAAGAAAAACCCTCAGAACCAGTAGGAAAAGTCTTAGCCAATTTCTGCCAACGACACGGAGTCTCAATGGACCAATGCAAAGTCTACTATGATAAATTAGTCGAAAAAGGAGAAGTAAAGAAACAGTAATCGCTAAATAAAAGAAAAAGAGATTTGCAGCGAACTAACTATTCTATTTTGATTCTTTTTCCTTTTATCGGAGCTTTCAGCGGAATTTCAACTTTAAGCAACCCGTTTTCAAATTTAGCTTTAGCTTTAGACTCATCCACTGCATGCGCAAGAGTGAAGCAACCTAAGTAAACGACATCGTCGCGGGCGGCTTCCACGCATAAACTTTGCTCTCCAACAGAAAGGTCAACATGCTCCTTCGCGACACCAGGCAATTCAACATCAATGTAGTAAGCATTGTCGTCGTGGTCTATTCCAACATCGGGAGTAACAACCGTTGTAGTTTCTTCTTCCTCTTCAACTGATTCGGCTTCTTTGATTGCTTTCTTTTTAGGCACAAAAACACCTTCAAAACTTACAACTAAAACTTACCATAATCAATCTAAAATAATTTACTGATTGCAGAAAGGCAAGTCAAAACCAAGAAAATCTGCTTCTTAGCTTCTTAATCTCACCCCCTACTAAACATTGAACTATGAATTTGTCTGTTCAGCTTACTTTGTAGGATTCAATCTAACTTCAAAAAGTTGAGGCCAATCTTTTCCTGTAACAAATAGTCGATCATTCTTCGCATCATACGCGATTCCGTTAAGCACGTTTTCACCAATTGAACTTCCAAGTCCAGTTAGGTTAATCCAGCCTTTGACTTCCCCATTTTCAGGGTTGATAATAGCAATCTTTTGTTGATGCCATACATTAGCATAAACTTGTCCGTTCACAAATTCAAGTTCGTTAAGATCAAAGACTGAAGAGTTCCCGTCATGAACACGGATTTGACCAATCTTCTGGAAACTCGACGAATTGAGGAAGAACAAATTATCTGAACCGTCGCTCATGATCAAGTTTTTTCCATCATTGGCAAGTCCCCAACCTTCAGTCAAATAAGTGAAGTTCCTGAGCAACTCAAAGGAATTCTTATCGTAGACAAAACCCACGTGTGACTGCCAAGTTAATTGAACAATAGTGTCATTTACGACTGTTATTCCTTCAGCAAAATATTGCGTCGGAAGTGTAATTTCCTGCACAACCTCGCCGGTTACCAAATCTACACGTCGCAAGGTAGAAGCTCCCAAGAGTCCAGTGCTCTCAAAAAGGACGCCCTGATCAAAAACAAGACCTTCAGTAAAAGCATTAGGATCATGGGGGTAAGTGTTGACTATAGTGTACCCGTAATTTTGGACTTCGGTCGTATTTGTTGGCTTGACATTTTGAATAACTAGAAATAATATACCTCCACTTAATGCAAGGGTAAATATGATGAGCACTAACGCAACACTAAGTGGCTTTCGCATGGGAGATGTTTGTAGGAGATTCTCATTAATAGGCAAAACGGCTCAAACTTGAGGTTCTAAACAAACCGGAAAAGTTAAAGCAGTAATGCAGAATCTTTTTGAACTGCTTAAGAACAATAAACAATAACGAAAAGGCGCCAAAATCTGCTTTTTCATGCCACCGCAAACCTTAAGTGCGGCTTGCATTTTATCTTGTCTGTCTATAAACCACAAGGTGTTGAATCAATTGGCAGTAGAAGGTTTTTTCGAAAACAAAAGGCAACCAGTTGAAGCCAAAGTCGGCGAACTGACCCCACAATCCAGAGCAGTGAACGTAACAGCAAAAGTCGTCTCAAAAAGCGAAATACGCGAAATCCCAATGGGTAGAGACGGCTCAGCCCACAAAGTCTGCGACGCATTAGTCGGTGACGAAACCGGTGTAGTCTACCTCACACTATGGGATGACAACATCACCAAAGTCAACGATGGCGACAGCATACGCGTGGAAAACGGCTACGTAACGCTATTCAAAGGTAACATGCGCCTAAACATAGGCAAATACGGCAAACTAGAAATGGCCAAAGAACCACTCACAGCAGAAGTAAACACAGAAAACAACGTATCAAGCAAAGCATACGAGCAAGAACGCAGACCATTTAGAGGCGGCGGCGGACGAGGCTATGGCGGCGACCGACGAGGTGGCGGAGGCTACGGCGGCGGTGGCGGCTATGGAGGCGACAGACGCGGCGGTGGCGGCTACGGTAGTGGCGGCAGCGGCGGAAGTGGCGGAAGAGACCGACGCGGTGGCGGCGGTTTCAGAGACCGAAGATACTAAAACCTATAAGCATAATTCTTTATGCTTTCATACAATTTTTTGTAATTTTTTTATTTTATTACTCTCTTTAGTCAATCTATATTCGAGAAGAAATAAGGTCAATGGGTTCTTAGTTTTCTCCGAATCATCCCTTGTTTCGAAAGGAAACTTTAAAACCATACGTGACGACATTTCACCGATTAACGGAGAATAGTCCGATGGTTGCAAATAAGACTGAAACCAAACCCACAGTGGAAGAACTGTTAGCCAAAGCCCGAAAACCCGCCCAAATCTCCCCGGCATTGCATAAGTTCTATGAAGGCAAAATGCAAGTAATGCCGCGTTGCGCGATTAATAGCCCTGACGACTTCGCGATCTGGTACACTCCAGGAGTTGCTGCTCCTTGCAGAATGATTCAAGCTGACCCCGAAAAATCCTTCGAATTAACAAACCGCTGGAATAGCGTAGCAGTAGTCACCGATGGTACACGGGTGTTGGGTTTAGGCGACATTGGACCTGAAGCGGCTATGCCCGTAATGGAAGGAAAAGCAATGCTTTTCAAATATCTCGGCGGGGTCGACGCAACAGCAATCTGCCTCAGAACCAAGGACCCCGATGAAATAGTTCGCACGTGCGAACTTCTTGAGCCCACTTTTGGCGGAATAAACCTTGAAGATATTGAAAAGCCAAAATGCTTCTATGCCTTGGAAAAGGCAAGAGACAAATTAAACATTCCAGTTTGGCACGACGACCAACAAGGAACAGCAACCGTAATTTTAGCAGGATTAATTAACTCATTTAAAATCGTCGGAAAGAAACCCTGCGAAGCAACAATAACACTAGTAGGTGCAGGATCGGCCAACATTCGAACTGCATACGTTCTCATGAAATGGGGTGTAAAACCTGGCAATATTATCCTTGTCGATACAAAAGGAGTTGTCCACACAGGGAGAAAAGACATTACCGAAGAAGACGACCCTTGGAAATACGAGCTAACTCAGAAAACCAATGGCGAAGGCAGAACAGGCGAAATCACAGAGGCATTTAAGGGAGTGGACGCGGTGGTTGCCGCTTCGAAGCAAGGCCCAGGCACCATAAAACCCGAATGGATTAAGACAATGGCTGATGATGCAATCTTGTTTGCTTGCGCTAACCCAATACCTGAAATTTGGCCTTGGGAAGCTGAAGATGCGGGAGCTCGAATTGTTGCCACAGGAAGAAATGACTTTCCAAACCAAGTCAATAACAGCCTAGGATTTCCAGGCATCTTCCGCGGAGTCTTAGACGTTAAAGCAAAAACAATTACTGACGACATGTGCATAGCCGCTGCTCAAGAACTCGCAAAGTTCGCGGAAGAAAGAGGAATGAACGAAAAAGACATTCTTCCACGCATGGAAGAATGGGAAGTTTTCCCCAGAGAAGCTGTTGCTTGTGCCCTAAAATCAATAGAACAAGGAGTAGCCAGAATAAAGCCCAGTCGCCAAGAACTTTACGATCGAGCAAGCGCCATTATCCAAAACGCCCGAGAATCAACCAAACTGCTTATGAAACAAGGTCTAATCAAAAAGACTCCAAGCGAAGCAGAGCTACTAAAGTAATCTTACAAATCTCCTCAAAATGAGGAGGATTATCCTCTTTAAGCAGAAAATTATTTAAGCCGTTCCATTGCAGATAGTGAGGCTGGTGACATGACCATGCGATTGGATTACGCTCTCTATGGAGTAGCAATTATCCTTTTCATTATAACCGCGGGTATTATTGCTTCAATTTCCCAACAAAATGGAAGTATCATATACGGCTCACTAACTGCAATTCTTGGAATAATATCAATAGGATGCGGCTACTTCCTAAAACCACCAGTCAAAAAAATGACTTCTGAACCACCAGTTCAGCCAACACAGCCAACAATCTCCGAACCTCAGCCACAACCAACAGTAGCTACCGAGGCGCCTAAAGCCGAAGCCATTATTGAAGAACCAAAATCAACTGAAGCCGCTCCAAAAGTTGAAACACCCATCGCCGAAACATCAAACATGGAGCATTCAATCGTTGTTCAACCTCCACAAACGATACAGATGACCACACCGGAACCTGCAAAAATGACACTTGAACCTGAAACAGAAAACAAGACTGAAGAATGTACTGTAGACACAGCTGCACACGGACTTGCCCAAATCAAGTGCATAAGCGCAAAAAGAGCAGAGCAACTAAATGCCAACGGAATAAACACCGTAGAAGATTTAGCCAAAGCATCCTCTTCTGAATTAGCGACTAAACTTCAAGTCTCCGAAAAAATAGTCAAAATGTGGATCGGAAGCGCCAAGAAACTGGCAAAATAAAAAAAGGGCTTGTTGAGGACAGTCCTGAAATTACGCCAATTTCACAATATTTCTTTTTTCCAATCGCCTAAGGGCATCTAAGAACTCGTTTCTTTTCTCTCCGGCCAAATTCAAACTATGCATCATATCTTTAACCGATATCTCGGATTTTCCAAAGTTCTCATGCCGCTTATGGAGATGCTTAACGATGGATCTCTCAAGCTTTCCGCAACGCCAAGTTGTGTTGCGAATCAAAACAACAATTGTCCTCACAAGTGCTTGCTCGCTGGTTTGTCTAGTAGACAAATCTCCATTTAGCCCCCACGTAAACTAATGGACCACCATTCTTAAGGGTTTGCTTCTATGGACATTCCCGATGATATTATGTTAAATCAAGCAACAAAAAACTTAAAAGGAACATGTCCGGCTACAGCAGGGCTTTTCGAAGATAGAAACCGTGAGCTTCCCCATAGTAGTTCTCCAACTTAGAGATTTTTTCATAACCAAGCTTCAAATAGAGACTAAGAGCCGCATCGTTATTTTCTCTAACTTCAAGTCTGCATTCCTTAACGCTTTTCTTTTTGAAAATAGTTTCAGTTTCCAGCATTAACCTTCGAGCGATTCCTTTGCGACGGCAAATAGGAGTAACATCAATGGTCATAATATGGCCCACGGGACTATTGCCTATCAGGTCTACTCTTCCAATAATGAAACCTGCAATTTCCCCTTCTACTCGAGCTACAAGACTAACAGCGTTGTAGTCTTCCAAGAGATAGCGAATTTGCTGCTTCGAAAAAGCCTCTTCTTCAAAACATTGCTTCTCTATCTCGTAAAGTTCTCCAAGAAGTCGAATGCTCGCATCTTCAATAATTATATTCATATCTGCCTTACCCAAGATTACGGCTGGGACAATTAATTTTTTTCTGAAGAAGTATGTTTTAGGTTTGCGAGAGAACCAAAAGTTTTATGTGAACAGTAATTGCTACGAGAACTAAAGAAGGCAGCTAGAAGATGGTTTATTGCTCAAAATGTGGGACACTCAAATCAAACGACGCCAATGTCTGCATAAAATGCGGCTCTCTCCTTCATGGAAAAACAACAGATGCTAATTACAGCCAATACTGGCGACATAGACGTTATGAAGGCGAATACTATCACTTTCGAGGAGGGAGCGGCATAGGCGCTCTAGTATTTGGATTTATAATAATCTTGATCGGACTAAGCTTATTGCTTTCAGAAATGTACGGCTTTAATTTTCCATGGTGGCCTACGATTCTGATCCTTATAGGCATCTGGATCCTTTTTGTTGGACTCAGGAGAAGTCGTAGATATACTCCGCCTTCGTTGTAGCGTCTTTTCTCAATTCTTTTTTCTTTTAATTAATCAATATTGTCGATTAGACCTTTCGTACAATTGTTCAACTTTTCGCACAAAAAAGTTAAATTAACTCCACTCGAAAGGAGTAGTCTAATGTGGAGTAAGCGTGCATGGTGAAATACATCTTCGTTACGGGAGGAGTTTTGAGTTCGGTCGGCAAGGGTATACTTAACAGCTCAATTGGAAAAATGCTTCAATCCCGTGGCGTAAAAGTTACAGTAATCAAAATTGATCCATACGTGAACGTTGATGCAGGAACCATGAATCCGTATATGCACGGTGAAGTTTTCGTAACCGACGACGGCGGGGAGACCGACCTCGATTTGGGTTGGTATGAACGCTTTCTAGATTTGAGCCTAAAACAAGAGAACAATATTACAACAGGTTCCATCTACAAAGCTGTAATCGAAAAAGAACGTCGAGGCGATTTTCTCGGAAGATGCGTCCAAATAATTCCACACGTTACTAATGAAATCAAGAGTCATTTTAGAAAAATAGCCAAAACCTCCGATGCTGAAGTAGTACTGACTGAAGTTGGCGGCACAGTTGGCGACATAGAAGGTTTGCCCTTTTTAGAAGCAATTCGCCAAATGCGATTGGAAGAAGGATACGAAAACACACTATACGTTCACGTTGCGCTAGTCCCAGTTTTAGATGTTACCCAAGAAATGAAAACCAAACCCTTACAACACAGCGTAAACGAACTTAGAAGAATCGGTATTCAACCGGACACAATAGTGGCTCGAAGTCCCAAGAATGATAGATGGGGAAGTCCTTCGAAAAATAGCCCTATTCGGCACCATTCCGGAAAGTGCCGTTTTTTGCAGTTACAATGCTGAAAGTGTGTACCAGGTGCCTCTAATCTTAGACAAGCAAGGCATGGGAGACTTCATTTGCCAAAGATTCGGCTACAGCTGCACCAAACCCGACTTCACCGAATGGAAACAATTCGTCGACGCAATAGTAAAGCCTGAACATGAAGTCAACATAGCCCTCGTAGGCAAATATGCTGGTTTAACAGACAGTTACGTAAGCATGAGTGAAGCACTTCGACACGGTGGAGCGGCCAACAAATCCAAAGTCTGCATATCCTATTTAGAAGCAGAAAAGTTTGAGCAAGAACCACAGTGCATAGAAGACCTAAAAAACTTTGATGGAGTTTTCGTTCCTTATGGATTTGGCCCAAGAGGAACCGAAGGGAAAATAGCCGCAGTGAAATATGCTAGAGAAAACAACATACCCTTCCTTGGAATATGCTACGGATTCCAACTAGCAACTATCGAATTCGCAAGAAATGTCTGCGGCTTAAAAGATGCAAATAGCACCGAAATCAACCCCAACACCCCACATCCAGTCATCGACCTAATGCCCGAACAACGAGGAATCGAAATCAAAGGCGCCACCATGAGGCTAGGCGCACACAAAATAAAACTGGAAAAAGGCAGCATGGCCTACAACTTGTACAAGAGCGAAGAAATCTACGAACGTCACCGACATCGGTTCGAAGTAAACCTCGATTACCTTGATGTCCTTTGCAAGAACGGAATGAATTATTCAGGCAAAAGCACTGATGGCAGACGAATGGAGACAATGGAATTTCCAAGTAATTACTTCTACTTTGCTTCCCAATTCCATGGCGAATTCAAAAGCCGACCAGGTAGACCATCACCGGAATACTACGGTTTCATAAACGCTTGTTTGAGCAAAAAAATGGGTAAAGCAAAGCCCACTTTTACTTAATTTTTTTTACGAGCCTAAAAATCGGCTCGATCTGAGATTTTTTTGTTTTTGCTTTGCTACTTTCGATTGGAAGAGAGATTTATCTGACGCGTTTGAAACCTGGGCGGCAGAATTCTTCCATGATTGACATCATTGAAGGGACTGCGAACATTACATCGTCCGAAGTCAAAACGCCGACCAGCTGTTCTTCATTCCCTGTTACTGGTAGGTGTTTGACTCCCCAGTGCTTCATTAGTTTGACTGCTTCTTCAACTGTAGCGTTTTCGTCGATTGTGAATATTGGGTTGGTGTACACCATTCGAGCTATAACTGAGCTAGGTGCTAGACCTTGGCTAACGAGTCGAACAATGATGTCGTGTTCGGTGATTATTCCAGTTGGTTTGTTGCTCTGAACGACCATCATGTAGCTTAGGTCGTATTTGGCCATGGTTGCGACTACTTCTTGCATGGTTGTGTCATTTCGGACTACGTGGACGTCTTTAGTCATGATGTCCTTTACCATTACATTGCTTGCCATTCAAATTACTCCATTGTCTATGACAGACGCTGCAGTTATTTATCAATTTTTTGTATTGACATTTTTGAGCGTGTAGTGTGAAAGTTTTAAGTGTTGGTTTTTCACTCGTTCTATTATAGGAGTAACCTTTTTGGGCAGTGAAATTGGTCCTACGGGTGGATTTCCCGACAAACTTAAGGCAGCAAATAGCTACGCCGATGTGTGGCAGATTGTGAAGGATTCCGTAGATTTTGTGCTATGCAAGAAGCGCGGTAGTATGATGCTTTTTCTGGATGATTTGCCATTGCAAATTGGGGCATATTATCCGGTTGGAACAAACAATATCGTTTTGAATAGACATTTAGTGGAAATTGTTGAAGGTACTTTAAACGATAAACTCAAGGTGGATTCTTTAGTTTACAATTTGCTTCTACACGAATATTTGCACGCGCTTGGGGAGTTGTCGGAAGTCGAAGTTAGACGGCAAGTCGTGATCGTAGCATCGAAGTGTTTTGGAGAGGAGCACCCCGCAACAGTTTTGGCTCGAAAATCCCCTTGGGTACTTCTTAAGGACATTCCCCTCGAAGCTGCGGCTGCGCCAAAACGCGTTATGCAAATTGTGCGGAATTTCGAGAAAACAACCGACAAATATATTGTTTAAGAATCCCGATTTCAAAACTGAAATGCATACTGATACTAATTATTCTGCCTTCATAAGCGATAAATTAAATCTGCCAATCATTAATCTTTGATTGATATGAGCAACAATTCAGAAATTCCTTGTTCTGCCTGCAAACTTTGGAATTCCGAAGCGAAAAGTTTCTCTTGTAATCCAAATAAATGTACCCAACTATCTGAATGGCTCCTAGATCATGCACAACTTGGCAACTGGGGAACGGTTCAAATTCCGGAAGCCCAAATACAATACGTCAGATAATTCTTTTCCACCCCTAAATTTTTCTTATATGTATTTTCGTCTCAGTTCAGTCCCAACTTTGAAGTGACAAAGGTTTAGTCAAAATCAGAATTGCTAAAGATCTGCTTTCTAATCAGTTGTTTACAAAATGAAATGCAGTTTCCTTGCGAGAAATCAATAGCATATTGAGTGATTACCACGATTTCAAGAGATTTTGTCACTCTACAATCCGGGGGAAGTCCAACCCAAATTTAAATTATGCATTACTTTCTTATGGAAAGACATTTGTCGGTGAAATAAGCGATATTTCATTATTATTGTGTACAATTGTTTCATTATATTGAAGAAATGTTTATATAAATTATTTGTTATTGAACAGACGTCTTTGGTGCGCAATGAATGAATCGTATTGTGTCTCAGGATAAACCCAAAAGAAAGCCATTAGATGAAATCGACAATCAAATCCTTAGCCTCCTTCAGGAAGACTCCAGACTGAGCTTTAACAAAGTGGCGTCAAGAACGGGAATCTCGGTGGGCACTGCTTATAATCGAATTAAAAGCCTAGAAAAGCTTCGCATAATGAAAAATTACACATTGCTCTTAGATTATGCCAAGTTGGGTTACGGAATTACTGCTTTGATTTTTGTGCAAGCTGAGGGCGGGCACCTTCTGGCTGTGGAAAAAGAAATCGGGGAAGATGCAAATGTAGTCGCAGTGTATGACGTAACCGGAGAATTTGACGCCGTAGTCATTGCAAAATTCAAAGACAGAAACGCCCTTAATATTTTTATTAAGCACTTAGCCGCAATGACTCATGTTAAAAGAACAATAACAAACATTTCCTTGAATTCAGTCAAAGAGGACTTCAGACTAATGTTCTTTGATGCAAAATCTAAAATGCAAGAACACGGAGAAACTATCATATGTCCAAAAACCCGACAAGAATAACCGTCGCTTTTGATCAATCAACCGCCAACCTCCTTGAGAAAATCAGCAAAGAAACGGACCTTTCCCAAAGTGAAATAATGCGACGCGCTCTCAGATTCTACAGTGAAAACAAAATCCTTACTGATCCTGCTACTAGAAAAAAAGCCTATGCCTATATGGATTTGTTGCTTGATGGTGAACACATAATACTCGATGTTGATCATTGGCTTCTTTTCTTGAGACTCATCGAGGCAAGCCCTGACCAAGAGAAGTTTTGGTCCGAGCACAAAGAAGTAGCCAGAAGCACACAAAGAACAACTGAAAAACAAAGTCCGCTCAGCTGAAGACCTTCTAACAAGGCTGGAACTATGCAATTTCTATCGTTTAACCAAAAATTCCGAAAACGAATTCACATTAATTTTCGGATCGGAATTACCAAAGAAATTTGTCCGGGTATTTCTTGAAGAATACTTCGCTGCAATGGCTATAAAAGCAGAAATTAAGGAGAACCTCACCAAGCTCCAGGTTACGGTCAAATCTGAGCCAAAATGATCAGTGAGAGAAGTTCATGAGACGTCATATTTCGAGCGATTTGTCCATTAGAACAGTTAGCTCGAAAGAGAACCAAACCAAATTTATGGATCATTTTCTCATACTTAGCAAGAAGACTGACTGCAATGAACATTTTTGACATTCGACGTAGAAAAGCTCAAACAGCGATGAATGAAAAGGGCATCGCCGCTTTACAGGTAACCAGCAAAGAAAACTACTATTACTTAACAGGGGATACCCGAAATGTTGCGAGGCTTTTCCTGCCTAAAGAAGGGGAACCCACAATAATTGTATTCGATGAGGAAGTGGAACCCGCCAAAGCTGTTTCAGGAATAAAAGACGTTAGGGGATGGCGAACTCCCGCTCGGCTCATGCAACATTTCTTTGCTCTTGTAAAAGAGTATGATATTTCAGAAAAGAAAGTCGGATTTTGCACTCATAGTAATCCCGGTTTTCTTGTCTACAAGTTTGTGCGATCTAACCCAAAAATGACCGTTATAGAAAATGAAGAAATCCTCATGCCACAACGTTATTCGAAAACCTCCGAAGAGATAATATTGCCAATCAAAACCATTGGCGGTGTAAAAATCGAAGACACAATAGTTGTTACCGGTGAAGGTGGCAAAAGTCTAAACCATCCTGACTTTTAACTAACTCCCTTTCCTTTAACCTGATTGAAACACCTTCAAAGACGAAAGCAAACAAGCAAAAATGGGTTAGAAAACTTTTTGATTCTTTTTGAGACATTAATCTTAAATTAGCACTAACACTATTTTTTAAATCATGGACACGTTAGTTGATGACATTGGTAGTTTTCCTTTACCCCTTGAGGTCAATCGTGAAATATTCATAAAAGCGTACCAAACAGCAAGAGACACAATTACGAATGGCAAGGATCCGATGAAAGAGGAGTTTACACAGAAAAATTTCTGCAACGTTGTGCTTGAATCTTTCAAGAAAAAAATCCACACTGGCCTTGATGTAGTAAACTACCCTCAGCATTACGATGGAATGAGACAAATAAACGACGTCATTCGCAAAACCATGGAAAAAGGCACTTTCGTTGTTGACGAAAAAGAGGCTTTTCTTCCAGAAGTTCAGTTAATTAATGATGAATCGAAAAGGCTCAGCGAGGAATTTGGTAAAAAAATCTCACTTCGCGTTTCCCTTTTTGGGCCCATGGAACTGTATATGAAGGAAATAGGCACAATCGCGTATCCCGACGTTCTTGAGGGATTTGCGGAAACTGTAAGGCGTTTCGCTGAAAATAGTGTCTTAGACTCTAAATACATTAAAACGGATGTGGTATCCATTGACGAGCCGAGCTTTGGTTTTCTAAACATAGCGGCAGAAAAGGATGTTGTCCGAAAAACCTTAGAGAAAGCTCTTTCTTTCGAAGGCGCAATTCGTCAAATACATCTTCATTCTGCCTCACAGTTACCCGATTTATTGACCGTAAAAAATCTTGATGTTCTCTCTTTCGAGTACGCCGCCTCTCCCAAGAACATCGAAGGCATCTCAAAACGAAGTCTGGATGAAACAGATAAGCGAATTCGAGTTGGAATTTCAAGAACAGATATCGACTCGATTACAGCTGAACTATCTGATAAAGGAGTAACAAACCCGAATAATTCGCAATTAATTGAAACTGAAGATACGATCAAGAAAAGATACCTTCTTGCAAAACAGAAGTTCGACGATAGAATGAGTTTTACCGGACCTGACTGTGGATTAGGAAGTTGGCCTTCGCAAGAAGCAGCTCAGCTTCTGCTAGAAAGAACAGTAAAAGCAGTGAAGAAAATTCGATAGAGGCAGTTGGGCGCTAACTATAGAAAGAGCGCACAATGTTTTAGGCACAAAAATTCTAATAAATTGAAGAGAAAAAAGAGAAAACAATCTCTTATTCTTGATCCTGAGTCTTTGCTGATGCCGCTTTCTTTGCTGCGCCTTCTTGTTGTGCCTTGGTTAAGTCTTTGAAGCCATACGTGCCGACTGGTGGCCATCCCGCTTCCGGCATGTTTGCCGGAATTAGCATTATCGTGTTTGTTTGCGATTGTTGACCTAGTTCGTATAGAATGTTCATCCATCTGAGTCGTAAGCCTTCTTGGCTTGTTTCGTACATTTTGGCCGCTTCTATCATTTTTTGAGAGGCTTCAAATTCTGCTGTTGCTAAAGTCACTCTTGCCATTCTTTCTCGTTCAGCTTGTGCTTGCCTGGACATGGCATCTTGCAAATTGCCGGGGATTATGACATCTCTCACTTCAACTGCGGTGGCTTTTATCCCCCAAGCCTCAGTTTTTTCGTCGATGATCTCGCGCAAGTGAGCTCCGACTTTTTCTCTTTCTGCTAACAATTCATTTAGCGTAACTTTTCCAATAACCTCTCTTAGCGTGGTCTGTGAGGCTAGTTGAGTCGCTTGAAAATAGTTTTCAACTTGCAGAACTGCTTTCTCTAAGTCTACTGGCTTCATGTATAGAACTGAATCCACGTTGACCGGAACGTTATCTTTGGTTAGAGTTGATTCTGTCCGGAATTGTATGGTGTCTAGTCGTGTTGAGATTTTTATGGGTACCCTGTCGATTAAAGGTACTAGGTAAACGATTCCTGGACCTTTCAAACCCAAATAGCGTCCAAGTCTTAGAACAGGCATTCTTTCCCATTCTTTTAAAACTCTTATGCCGCTTAGTAGAAAAACAACAACAACTAATACAATAAATCCTAAGATCGGGATTAAGAAGTCGACCAATTTTTACACCTTTATTAAATGCTATTCAGTTCTTTATGGAGTTAAACTTTTTCCTAATCAAATTTGAACATCAGGGCGCTTGGATTACCTGCGACTTTATTCATCTGTCATTTTTTGAAGAATTTGTTTCGAAAATTGATGGAAGCGCACTGAGGTTTTCATTTAAACTTGTTTGGTCAATGTAAATCTGTCATTATTAACTGCTGGTCTTTACTAGGAAAAGACGGTGGGAAATGACTTTCTAATTTAAGAAAAAGGAAGAGAAGGGTATTGGCGATGTTGCAGCAGTCACACTGATGTGTGGGGTTGGCGATGGAAAGCGTCTGTGAGGTCCAGGGGATGGATTGAGTGGTTGCGGTGATTCGGGTTCCATAAGAGCAGGAGAAGAGAGATGATTATTCATCATTTTCACTTTCCTTCGTGGCGGGAGTTATTGTTAGTTCTTGTAGTTTCTCTTCACGAATCACTGTCAGAGTTGTCTTTTTGCCTGCTATGTCCTCAGACAATAATCTTGGGAGATCATAGAAATCTGTGACTGGTTTTCCATTGAAGGTAATGATTACGTCGCCCATGCTTAGCCCTGCTTTCTTGGCAGGCGCTCCTCGTTCTACCTGAAACACCATTACTCCAGTCTCTTGTTCTATGCCTGCTTCTTCTTGGATTTCTTGGGGGATAGCCACCGTATTGGCAATCAAACCCAAATAGGCTTTCTTGATTTTTCCTCCTGAGAGTAAACGGTCTGTGATTGTTTTGACTCTGTTTACAGGAATAGCGATGCCACGTTGCCAAACGTAAGCGGAATTTATTCCAATGAGTTTGCCTTCTGCATCGATTAGTGGTCCGCCGCTGAAGCCGGGGTTAAGTTTTGCGTCGGTTGCTATCACATTTTCCATTGCAGTCCCTCTGAATCCGTGAATGCTGCTGTCAGGATTAGTTACTATCCCTGAGGTGGCAGTTGGCTGTTTGCGATTAAACGGGTTTGCCAAAGCGAGCACGAATTGTCCGGTGCTGACGTTTTCTGAGTTGCCCAATTCAATGGGTTCAAAGTTCCCTTGATCGGCCTTTAGCAAGGCTACGTCGTTATACGCGTCTGCTCCTACGACGCGTGCTTCAAAAGTTTTCTCGCCTTGTCCTATCCGAACTGTGTTGCATCCCGCCAAGACATGGTTACAGGTTACGATGTAACCTTGTTTGTCGAGGACTACGCCTGTTCCTCGAGACATTTGCGCGTTTACGCTGACCACGGACTTATTTAATTTCTGCACAAGCGCCGTGGTGGCGTCACTAATTGACTTGAGCAGTTCTATGCTATTGACGAGTTGACTCATGGTATTCGAACCTCTGAAAAGTATATTGTCAAAATGGTATTTGTTGACTGAGACTTGGCAAAAGTCAGTCACAAAAAAACAGATTAAGCGAAAGTTACGAAAAAGGGTTGATTTTCAAAGTACCCAACGTGCCTAGCAGTCGTAGAATGCGATCGACTGCAGAAGCTTGCTTATGTGGTTCATAAGTTGGTAAGCTGCTTTTAACGCAAGGTTCTGGTTATAACCATGCAAGAATTTCGCTTCAATAGAAAGGGCGTTCACAGTAATTTTTGCATCTACTTGAATGTCGCCATCTTCAGTAACCCACTTAAGAGCTATTCCTTCTTCGTTTCTTGATAAACCTAACCAACGAAGAAGTCCGAACCATCTGCCTCGAAGGCTCGAAACTAACATTTCTACGGGCATATCTGAAGGCAAAAAAGTTTGAAGAAGCATAATTCGGGATTCGGTATTGTTGCGGGTGGAATGCTTAAGTTGCCTTACGATATCTTTAGTAACTGAATAACCTTCGCTACTTTTTTGAACTATTCCTTCTGCCTCAAGTCGATTCAGAATTCTTGAGAGCGTCTCGGGGTGCAGACCCAATCTACGTTTGAGTCCTTCAAATGTGAAGAAATTGAACTCTTCATCGCTAAGAAAAGCTAAGACATCGGTGTCACGTTCGGTAAGTGACCATTCTGGAAACTCTTGTAGTCCTACATCTAATAACGGAGTTATCATGACTTATTTTCCATACGGTTAAAGGTGGCTTTTGAACTTTGCCCTAATAGACGATGATAATCGACGCTGCAAAGGCATTCTTGCGAAAATGCAGATCTTCATCTTGACTAATGGCTTCAAGAATCAAAAGCCCAGTTTCAGCTTGGCAGCTGAGTGTTAGAAGGAGTTTCGAAAACTTTTGCTTGGCTCTTCTTCATTATTCAAGAATAATTCTTGCGTCCACTGTCTTTGTACCTTGGGCATAAGCCATTACTGGGTTGAGATCGAGTTCTTTGATCTCGGGATGTTCCACAACAAGTTTAGATACGCTAAGCAAAAGGTCAACAATGGCTTTAACATCAGCTGCGGGTGTATTTCTGTAACCATTTAGGAGCGGGTAAGCTCTCACATCGACAACCATTTCAGCGGCTTCTTGAGCTGTTATTGGGGCTACCTTAAAGGTTACATCTTTAAGTAATTCCACAAAAATTCCGCCAAGACCAAACATTATTGTCGGTCCAAACTGTGGGTCCTTTATCGAACCAACTATTATCTCCGTTGAAGAAGGAGCCATCTCTTGGACAAGTACTCCAACGATTTTGGCGTCAGGCTTGAATTTCTTTACATTATCCAAAATCTTGTTGTAAGCTGTCCTCACTTCATCCTTCGTTTTCAGGTTTACTATAACGCCGCCGGCGTCGGATTTGTGAATAATGTCTGGGGAGACGATTTTGAGGACAATAGGGAAACCGATCTGTTGAGCCATGTTTTCAGCTTCTTTTTCGCTCTTAGCCACGTCGAACTTTGTGACGGCAATTCCGTAATCAATGCATATAGCCTTCGCTTCTGGTTCAAGAAGGGCTTTTCGACCTTCTTTTCGAGCTTGGCAAATTATCTTGTCTGTCTTATTCAACCTGTAACGCTCCTTTGACGGGATAAGTGGATAACACATAAGATGAGGTTTAAAACGGTTTTGCCGTAAAGGGTTTAGTCTCCGAACTAATCTTAATCATAGAAACAACTTGATTTTTTTGTACTTGGCAACAAAATTTTCAAAAAACATAAAATGGTAAAAACAAATTTGAGAATTGGTAGATTTAGACAACAGCCAAGAGAGCAAAAACTTTTGCATCTTCAATCATGTTAGTTATTTTTGAATACTCATCTGGTTGATGGGCGACTTCGTCAATAGTGCTCCAAACAACTGCGGGTATTCCTGCTTTTCGAAAGAAAGCGGCGCAGGTTCCTCCCCCAATGCCGCCAGTTGTGGCTTCTATACCTCTTGCTTTTTTGATTGCATCTTTTAGAAGTTCTACAATTTCTGGGTTATTCTCTATCAGCGATGGAGCGCTTTGCTTTTGCAAGATCTCAACGTTGATTTTTGAGCCGGTCTTCTTTTCAATTTTTGAGATGACTCTCTCTATTTCTATCAGCGCTTCTTCAATGTCATATTGTGGCAGAAGACGGCAATCAAAATAGACAACGTCTTCGCCTGGAACGATGTTTACTGCGTCGACGTTTTTGTCTTTGCGGGTGGGCTCAAATGTGCTTGTGGGCGGATTGAAGTACGCATTTCTTTCCTTGTATTTTTCATGCAGCATTGAATCTAACTCTAATGCCGCCTGCATTCCCACTCGATGAGCATTTAGCCCCTTTTGTGGAAGGCTACCGTGAGTCTGTTTTCCAATTGTTGTTAACTTAAACCACAAGATACTTTTTTCTGCAATTTCGATAAAGCTTCCGTTTTCATTTCCGCTGTCTGGCACAATAACTAGATCGTTTTTGCGAAAAATCCCTTTCTTGATTAGATGTTGAATACCCATTGTACTTCCTTGCTCTTCATCGGCCACAAAAGATAACGCTAGTGTCCGTTTAGGTTTTATGTTTAGTCTTTTCAGTGCTTTGGCAGCGAAAATTGAGGCAACGAGAGATTGACCGTTATCTTCGCTTCCTCTTCCATAAACACAATTATTCTTAATCGTTGGTTCAAAAGGCTTCGTAATCTTCCACATTGTTTCCTCTCCAGAAGGAACAACATCTGTATGAGTGACAATCCACAACCGTTTGTCTCTCTCTTCTCCTTTCAAATAGGCAACAAGATTGGGTCGTTTTCCTGAAGGGACTCGCGAATCATTAGCATCGTGGCGTTCTAACTTGTCAAACCCTACTTCGTTGAGGATTCTGGAAAGCATTTCGGCTTTACGAAGTTCGCCTTCGCCATTACTTTCTGGTCCAACAGCTGAAATTTGTATTAGTTGCATTAGAACTTCGGTCATTTCTTGTTGGAAGGCTTCAATTTGCTGAAAGATCTTGAGATGTTCCACGATGAATCACTAAACAATACTTGCCGAATTGGAGCAGTTTAACGTTTCCGAAAAAGAGCGTAACGAATACAAAAAATATTAGGAATGATTGGTTAGTAATTGCTTGAGTGGGTATCTAGTTCTTGAAGCGCGCGTAATCTTTTTACTATGTTAGGGTGTGTTGACAAAGCTTCTATTAGTTTGTCTCCGAATGTGATTTTCTTTGCGAGGAGGTCGTCAACCAGTTTTTGGTTATTTTCAAATGCATTGACTGCGGCTGAGTCTTCTTGGGCGGTTTCCGGATTAGTTATGAAAAGTGATTTGAAGCCGTTCATGGTTTTTGTTTGCTGTTTTTGTTGTTGGAATTTGCTAGTTTTTGCACTTGCTTGGACAATCTTGGCTAGTCCAGTGCTCAGTTTGTTAGCGCCGTTATCTACTACCGAGACGCTGTGTCTATCAGCATAATATTCGCGTAGTCTGCTCACGTGAAGTGTGAATAAGTTTAGAATCCAACTGAAAGCCATGAATGCGATGCCAATTATGGCTCCGTTTCCGCCGTTGTTGTTTTTTCCTTGTTGGCTTCCTCCGAACATGCCTGAAAGCATGAGCGAGTAACCAATGTAATAGCAAAGAGCCGGCAAGAAACTAACAACCATCATAACTTGAACGTCTCGGTGCTTCAAATGCCCAAGTTCATGGCCTAAAACTGCTTCAACTTCTCCATCATTCAAGTTGCTAAGTAAACCTTGAGTAACTGCGACTCTGCTTCCAGCGATGGGAGATCCATAAGCAAATGCGTTTGGCAACGGAATCTGAGCCAGCATAAGCTTTGGAGTACTTATTCCGCTTTTTCGGCTTAAGTCGCTCACCATTTGATGAAGCTTAGGGTTCTCCTCTGACTTCATTTCTCGAACCTTATAGATTGCTCCAACGAGATAAGGTGCGACAAGCCATTGTACTATGTTAAATGATACTATTAGAATTGCCATGGTTATCAGGTTAAAAGATCCTGACCATGTTAGGACCAAGCCGAAAACTAATGTGGATAAACCGAAAATTAATGCCAAAGTGGCAACCATGGAGAGACGAAGTTTCCATAATTCCATTCTAAGTTCACTATTCCTTTTGACTGGATGGAACGCGCTTATAACATTTATCCCAGAACAAAGGTAAAATCTTACATCGCTTTGAATGCAATTTAGACTTTAGATTAGTCTTTTGTAGCAGTACCGATGGAATATTTCGGAAAATTTGCTATCAATCTGTAGCAAGCAAACGACTGACGTTTAGTGAGTTAAAGAACAACCATAGTAAAATAACAAAAATAGAAGTATTTTCTTTGTTCTTATGTTTTCATTTGTTTTTTTCTTCATCTTTATCCAAAGCTTTCTCAAATTCTTCAGGGGGCATAATTTCGCTGCTGGCGAGTCTTTGGCGGAATGCATCTCGGGCGCAGGGCTCACTCATGTGAGCACGGTAAACTGCAGTAAGAAGAAAAACCGTCATGCTTAGCGAAATGGGCTTTTTTGAGATGTTCGAAAGTTCCTCTGCAATTTTATCTAAATCTTCAAAGACCTCGTTGGGCAAACTCAAAGTTTTCGGCATTCAAGCAACCCCCTCAGGATTGGTCAAGACTTTTCTTGGAAAATGCCTTTTCCACTGTTCTTGCTTCCAAATTGTGCTTTGCTGCTGTTTTTCTCAAAGCCAAAAGAAATTTCAAATAGTTTTGCGTCGAAAAAAGATTCGGAGGTTCGTTTCCTAACAAAGCCCTCCAGACGTTAACGTCAAAAACTCCGTATTGTTTTGGGTCGAAAAATGCGAGAATTACACTTGCTAAAACCGGGCTTACCCCATTTAACATGGTAAGACTGTTTATTCTATATGCGTCTTCGCTTCCCAATATACAGAAAACTTGGCTCGAAATGCGGGCAACGTCTGAATCTTCATTTTTGGAGACAGATTCTAAAACTTGGTTCTTCTTGCTTTCAACTTCTCTGTACTTCCATTCAACAACTTGAGCCAAATCCTCACGAGTCAAAACTTTTGTGCGGCGGAATTTGGCACCTAATTCTTGCTCTTTTTGAGCCCACCATCCTTGATCTCTGTTATATTTCTTGCACCATTTCAGAATCTCAGCTTTGTCCAATATTTCCGCCTCATTCAAACAGACATTCTTAGTTTAACGATTTAGTTTCAATAAAAATTTTGCTGGATCTTTGTTAGAGCTTTACTATTTGAGCGTGTGGAACGCCCTCGATGTTCAATACTGCTTGAGGGTGGACATAACCTCTCTTGATAGCTTTTTCGACGCAGCATTTTCCCACCATGTTTACAATTGTGGAGTTTTCAATCATGTCCATTGCCTCCTCAACTGTCACAAGTCCGCCTTTGTAGAATTCTTCTTTGACATGGAAAACGATTTTGCCTTCGCGGAGGGTTTTGCCGAGTACTTCGCTGTCGCACATGGCAAGCACTACGTTTCCGCCCACTTTTTTTACGTTAACGTAGGCTTCCATTCTCGACTTTTTCCTCTATTAGAGTTGTTTTACGGATGAGCGTGCTCCACAGGCATTGCAGACGATGAATGATAATCGTTTCTCTTTTAGTATGCTTGTATCTGGTCGTTTGCATACTGGGCAGGTAACGAAACTTTCCATGTATCTTTGGAGTAGGCGTTCAAAGGTGTCTCTGGGAAACTTGCCTTGGAAAATAGCTCTGCCATCGTGATACGTGGCTGCTGTTGCCATTTCTCGGGTTAGGAATTTCAATATGTGTTGTGGATCTCGATCCAAGGTGTCGGCGACTTCTTTGAAGTTTGCAATTGTTGTGCGCATGCCTACCATAGAAACGAACAATCTGGGCAATTCCAAGCGCTCTTTCTTTAGCGTGCCTTCGGGAACTTGAGCACGCGCGCGCTTCAAAAGGTCATTGTAATTGTAGTCCAATTTGCTTCCCTTCAATCATGGGCGCAACATAGTATTTAAAACTTATAACCGATAAATCCTGAAAAGCGTCGCAAATCCATTAAAGATAAAAGCATCTTCTGAAACCCATATTAATTCGAAAGCCACATTCATTCCATCAAAATTGGCGCGAAAGAGGAAAGCCTTTGACTGAACAAAAAACAAGCGAAATCGAAGCGGTCAATCAGAAAATCGAAGCGATCAATAAACAGATCACGACCCTAAAAGAAAATCTAAACAAAACTCACGAAGAAATCAATCAGCATATCGAAAAAAGAGACCTGCTAAACAAAAAAGCTCAAACATTTCGAGGCGAAATCTCCGAAATCAAGAAAGAACGAGACCAACTAAATGAAAACGTAAAGACTCTAAAGGTTCAGCGAGATGAAGTCCGAAATCAGATGGCGCCTTTCATAGAACAGATAAAAGAGCATAGCCAAAAAATAAGAGAATTCAAAGAGAAGCATTCTGGCGAAAGCCGTCAAGGATTGCAGAAGGCATTTGACGCTCTAGAATTCAAAATTGCTACAACCTCGCTTGATCTAAAAGAAGAAAAAAGACTCATAGATCAGGTCAAAGAAATAGAGATACAACTCAGCTCATACAAGAAAGTGGACATACACAGCAAGAAGATAAACGAAATCAAAACAGAGCTGAAGGTTTTTCAAGATAAAGCCGATGCCTTGCATCAACAATTAACTGCGAGCGCCCAGAAAAGTCAAGAACTTCACTCAAAAATGCTTGCAAAGTTCGAAGAAATGAAGAAAATCCGTGATGAAGCCACCAGCTTACATATTCAATTCCTTCAAGCTAGAGAGAAAATAAAACCGTTTCATGACGAAATCGGCAGATGCATCGAGCAAAGACGTCGACTTTTCGGTGAAAGACAGGAACAGTTTGATGTAAGGAAAAAGCAATACGAAGAGAAGAAAAAAGAGTTCGAATCTGCCAAAGTTGAAAATGATAAGCAGAAGAAAGCAAAAGAACAAGAGATTAAGGAGAAAATTGGATCTCAAGCCAGAGAAAAGCTTGAACGCGGAGAGAAGCTTGACTGGAGAGAGTTCCAGCTCCTTGCAGGCGACGATTCTGAGACGGAAGATTAAACTCTAACATCCTTTTTTAATTAGGATTAGAGAGCTGATGACTGAGAAAACTGGGGAACCAAAGCAGAAGCGCATATTGATTTTATGCGTGGATAGAGATGGTGATCTCGGTACAAAGGCGGGTGTGAAAACTCCCCTTATCGGAAGAACTGCAAATCTGGACGGGGCCGTTTCCCTCGCATTGAAAGATCCCGAAGAACCAGATGCAAACGCCATGTTTGAAGCGGTCAGTCTTCACGATCGCCTTTCAAATGAGAAGACCGCGGACGAAGTTTTTGAACTAGCCACCATCTGTGGTTCTGAACTTGGCGGAGTAGGAGCAGACCGAAAACTGGTTGCTGAATTGAACACTGTTCTCGAGACCTTCAGCGCTAGCGAAGTAATTTTGGTTACAGATGGCTACACCGATGAAGCTGTTTTGCCGCTTGTTGAGTCAAGAGTTCCGGTTTCCTCCGTGCGAAGAATCGTTGTCAAACATAGTGAATCTATTGAAGAAACAGCTCAATTGTTCTCTAAATACTTGAAAATGTTGGTCGAGAACCCAAAGTATTCCCGAATAGCTTTGGGTGTACCCGGCGTTTTGTTCATCCTTTGGGTGATAAGTTGGGCTGCTAATTGGACGACTTATTTGCCAATTGTACTTTTGGCTGTTTTTGGAGCTGCATTGCTTATCAAAGGTTTTGGAGTTGACAGATCAGCTAAAAATTTTTACAAGTGGGCAAAAGAATATTCTCCGCCCGCTCTTCCTGTTCAAATTGCGAATTATGCTACAATTGCTGGAATCTTGTGTGTCGCGGTTAGTGTCTATTCGGGATATGCCAACGCAGTTGGTAAAATATACCCAATTCCTGTGGACACTGCTGGTTGGATAGCCGATTTACCTCTTCTTTCAATTTATTTTGTCAAAGGGGCTTTAGACCTCGTAATCGTTGGCATATGCACAATTCTGCTTGGGCGAGGTGTGCGTTGGTACTTTAATCGTGATGTTCGAGTTCTGCGAAATGTTGCCTTAATCGTTTCGGTCGCTTGGACCCGCATGATTTTTGATGAAGCAGCAAATGTCCTGCTTTACCCGACTCAAGGTTATACAACGTTAATTTTCTACATTATAGTGGGCATATTGATTGCTGTTGCTTCCGTTCTTGCGATCCTTATTGCTCACCGATCAGCCAAGAACTTCTTCACAAAGTCAAACGAGAAGGTTGACGAATTTGGAGAAGCCTAAATCCGCAGTTACCGGCGGAAGTGGCTTGACACAATATGGCATCTCGATTTTGTGTTTTGTTTCGAACATGGCTGTGGGATTACAGGAAGAATTAAGCCCCATAGAAGAGTCGGGAACTTCCAAAAGAATCATGCCTCAACTAGAGCAAGCTTTAACTCACGCTTTGGCGGCTTTACCTCTAACGCGTGAAGGCCGTCCGTGCAATAACGCGCTTGAACATGAGAGGTTTGCCTAGTGGTTCTGCAACGTTTTCTTTCTGTTATTGGTGCGTACAAAGTTTACGAAAAGTGGCTTTGGTTCCAAGTCAAAAATGGTATCAAGCCTGAACATATAGCTATTATTTTGGATGGAAATAGACGTTGGGCAAATGAACAGGAAATTAATCCTTGGCTGGGTCATCAACAAGGTGCAGAGACGGTTGAACGTTTGCTGGATTGGACTCAAATGTTAGGAGTAAAGTTCGTGACCCTTTACACTTTTTCCACTGAGAATTTCAAGCGTCCGGCAGGAGAAATTGATGAAATAATGCGTATCGCCGAGATTAAATTTCGCAAGTTGTTGGTTGATGAGCGCATTCACCGCAATAAGGTTCACGTGAAAGTCATTGGACGCGTGAATCTTTTACCTGAAAGTTTGCAGCAGCTCATCGCTGAAGTGGAGAAAGCTACAGAAGGTTACGATAATCAGTTTCTTAATTTTGCGTTCGCTTACGGCGGGCGAGCCGAAATTGTTGATGCGGCAAAGACCATTGCTGAGAAGGTTAGAGATGGCGAACTGAAAGTGGATGATATAGACGAAAGTACCTTCGAGAAATATCTTTACACTTCACATATGCCCAAGCAAGATCCTGACATGATCATACGTACGTCAGGAGAGGAAAGACTTAGTGGTTTTCTTTTGTGGCAGTCAGCGTATAGCGAGCTTCTCTTTTTGGATGTTTACTGGCCGGATTTTCGCTTTATCGATTTGCTGAGGGCTTTTAGGACGTTTGAGAGACGCAAAAGACGTTTTGGTTCATAAAACGTGTGTCAGGCTCGTCTTTTCGTGCTTACTATACTGATGACGTCTTTGTCTTTTAGAATTGCGTCTTCGCCAATTCTGGTTTTGTTTCTGGCGTCAATAGCGTATAGGAAGCTTTCACCAAGTTCAGTGTGGATTATGTAGGCGAACTGGTGTGCCGTTGTTCCTTTGGGAATTAGGTAGACATCTGGTAAGACTTTGCCGTTGTGATTTGCTAAATGTTCGACGTCTTCAACTGGGTAAACAGTTATCATGTTTAGTAGTTTGAAATATGCGGTGTTCATGGCTTCTTGAACGCCGGTGGAGCCATTTTTGAGGATTATTTTTTCCCGTATCGCTTCAAGTGCTTTTATTTGAGTTGGCGAAAGTTTTTCGGGTTGGCTTATTTTGAAATCGGGGTCGCCTGGTTTGTATTCTATCAGTTTCTTCTCAGCCGCTCGTCGTAATGCGAGTTCTGCTTCAGCGCTTGCTGGGATGACTGTGTAATCAAGTTCCTTTAGGCGTTTTACGTTCGCTTCTGCGGTTGGCAAGTCAATTTTGTTTGCCACAATTAGCATGGGTTTGCTGATTCGTCTTAGATTGTCCACGAACATGAGGAAATCTTCGTCGCTCCACGAAGCCGGTTTGTCTTGGTTTAATCCTGATTTGCGTAGTGAATCAAAAATGTGGCTTCTTTTGATTCCTAATCCACTTAATCTTTCTTCTAAAGGTGCGAGTATGCCTTTCTTGTCGGTTTCAGCTGTTCTTGCGATTTTTGGCCAGTCTTTTTTGAGTATCGATGCGATCCACATTGTTATTTCTTTTTCTAGGAATTTGACGTCTTCAAGTGGGTCGTGTTCTCCTGGTTTGCAGACGCGTCCTTCGCAGTCTGTTCCTCCTGACGCATCCACGACGTGTACCAATGCGTCTGCGCGTCGTATTTCGTCTAAGAATTGGTTGCCTAAGCCTCGTCCTTCCCATGCGCCTGGGACTAATCCGGCCACGTCTATAAGCTCAACTGGGGCTAGGCGTACTCCATCTAGGCAGAGAGAGTTGTTTGGGTTGTCTTGTACTTTGAATTCTGTGTGGACGCAGGGTGTTCTGACATACCCGACGCCTCGGTTCGGTTTGATTGTGGTAAACGGATAATTGGCAATTTCTGCGGTTGCAAGGGTAGCTGCACTAAAGAAAGTGGATTTGCCTGTGTTGGGTTTTCCTATTACGCCTAGTATTCGTGAGTATGATGCTGGCATTTGGATTCCACTTGAAGGTTGGGGTTTGTTTGATTTATGCTTTTGTGGTGTTTCGACTTTTTGGTTTTGTGGAAACTTTTTTTAACGCTCACATCTCTTGTAGTTCCGATTAGGAATCGTTTGGCTTTAGGACGAAACGCGAATGAAGTTGGCTCCATCTAACCGCACTTTGGCAGTACTTTTCATTGCTATCCTCATTTTTTCGAGCGTTAACACTTTCCTCATCTTATACAGCAACAGCACGCTCCAAAAGCAGCGCAATCAGGACGTTGCTGACCAGAATCAAGCATTAAACCAAACTTCAATTTCGTTAAACCAAACCGACTATGTAATTAAGGATCTCTTAAATGGAAAAATTGACAACGTTGACGCGAGATTACCCGTGGGGCAATATGATTATGTGATTTACCGCTATTGGGACTACGTCAATAATGCTTCAGTCTATATGTTGAAGAATGGACGAAACGGGACTATTGAATACAATTCCACTGACGCATCCTTTGTTTTCAACCAAGCTTTCAACAGAGGAAACACTGTTTTCGTAATATCTGACGAGTACTCACTGAGCTTCTGATGTAAACATTGTAAACAAGAAGAATGCTCGGTTGGACAGCGACGGGGCGAGTTTGACTCTTAACGGCAACAAAATCATAATCCGGGGGGAGAGTTATCAGAATTCTCAGTATGATCAGATTTCTGGATTAGTTATTTTAAACGGCTCTGTTCGCATTGAGAATTCTTTCTTCACCACCGTGACAAACATGATTTTCGAAAACAGTACTATCGGCATTGAACTTGCCAATACCAATGCATGGACTGAGGGCACGAAAATAGATGCAGTCCATTTTAACAAATGTACGCAGGGAATTGTTTTCAGAACTAACACTAGCGATATCTTGCTTGGTCGTAACTCTACGGGGTCATATGGTAATACGGAAATTACAAGAGCTTATTTCAACCAGTTAGATAATAGCGTCGCTATTACTGTTGAGCAGAATGCTGAATTTACTAATGGTCAAATGCAGAATGTCCGCATTTGGATAGGCGAATTCGGGAATTATAATCAGACCGGGCTATTGCTTAACGTTAACTCGTCGATGTACCAAACGCTCATGGATGATGTTGTTTTCGAGTCTTTTGCCCAAGGTATCTTGGGAAACGCATCAATTTATGGGATTAAAATGGACCTTACAAATTATGGTTCGCCGATTTTGCAGTCAGGTGTAAGTTTTTTGGGAAGCTGGACTGCCCGAATAAACAATCTCTATAACAATTGGATTTTGAGTGGAGGCAGCATTTTCAAGCAGGAAAACATCAACGTTGGTGTCAATCCTTTTCAATATCCTACTCGAGCTACTTCAATTCAAATGTCTCCTGCGACAATTTCTAGCTTCAAACCTAAAGTGACTGTTTTAGGAAACTTTGGTCACAACGAAACTGTTACCGTTAGATTCCGGTTGGAATTTGTGGATAATGTGGTAACTAGTGAAGCTAATGCCGTTGAAAAGAGCTTCAATAGTTCGGGTTCTTCGTGGCTTAGCGATGACGATTTAATGCAGCTGTTTCCTTCGCAAAATATGATTTATGCAATTTTGGTTGATGCAAAGGTATCTTCTGCGGGTACTGATGCATCAGTTCGAATTGATCTTTATGGCTTAACAACTTAATGCTTGTATATGGAAAATCTTCTTGTCTTTCAGCGTGACTTTAGAAAGGGGGAAATCGGTTTTCAAGGAAGTTAAGTTTGCGTGCCTTTCTATATTTCGAATTTGTCTATTATTTTGCGTTCTTTCTCGCCCGTGATCTCTGCCGTTACGTGGAAGTATTGTTGTAGTCCTGAGGTTTCTATTCTGGGTTTGAGCAATTCGTCTATTTGGAATACGCCTGCTGAATTTGTCATGGTTATTTTGATTGTGATTGGTTTCTCTCCGCCTTCCATGATTTCGACTTTTTCTATTGACATGGCTGAGACTGCGTGGATGTCGATTTTTCCTGCTTTGAATGGGATTCTTGCTCTGCCTGCTTCCATGTCTAGGGCGTCTGCGATGCCGACTATGCCTGCTTCTACGGTTAGGGGTTTGTTGGTGTTTGGTCCTGTGTATTCGTGTGTGACTATGGCGTGGAGAACTTCTGATGTGATGATGGCTTGTTCCTCTGTTGTGTAGGTTGGGTTCAAGGTTCTGTTGAGAATTTCTGTGGCGACTATGGTGCTGTACATTTCGTGGTGGTTTCTGATGACTATCATGCCTAGGTCGTGAAATATGCTGCCTAGGAAGACGACGACTTCGGCGTCTTCGTTTTTTAGGTTGTAGTCTTTGACTATGCTGGGTTTGACTTGTTTTTCAACTAGGATGCGTAATAGTTTTAGTGCGAGGTTGGCTACGATTTTGACGTGTGTGGGTCCATGGTCAGTGTAGCCTAAGCGTTCTATGGCCATGACGTTGCTGCATCGCCAGTATGTTTGCAGTTTTTTGTCTTGTTTGACTTTTTCCACGATTTCTTTGAGTTTCTGGTTGTCTTTGTAAGGAATGTTGAAGGTGTAGGACATTGTTTGGGCTCCGGGTCGCTGGGTATTGTTATTTGGTTTGGGAAATTTAAGTTTGTTAACGTGATTTTTTTTTGAGTGGAAAGAAACTTTTCTTTTTAGCGGTGGTGTGGGTTGTTTCTTTTCTTTTGTGGCGTTGTTGGGGTTTGGTTCTTTAGTTCGGGGTTTTTTAGGTTTGGTCAGCTCTTATTCAGGATGGAAAACCAAGAAAACTTGTCCTTGAACTTTTAGATAAGCACAAAGTGATACTTTCGCGTCAACTGCTTGCTGAGCTTGCAGACGTAATTGGAAGGTACAAATTTCCAGTCAAAAACGCCCAAGCTGAACGGTTTCTCTCAAGTTTAGTTAAGATGTCCAAAATTGTGCCAGATAACCCCCTGTTCAAAGCTGTATCGGAAGACCCAGACAATGACGTCGTCCTCAATACTATCCACGCTAGAAAAGCCGACTATGTCGTCACAGGTTATCGATAGCTTCTAACGCTAATTTCAATTCAAGCAAACAAGAATCGTAAGCGTAAGCCAGATGATAGACATCCTAAAAATGCAATGACCGCAATAAATCATTCATTTTGCACATTCACAATTACGACCAAAGAGCACGGCAACGGGTTGAACCAAAACTTGTCTGCGAATTAACCTACATGGCAGTCACGCAAGGCCTAAGTCTGAGGCACCCCAGATTCAAGCGTCTAAGAGAAGACAATGCATCCTCAGAATGCAAATTAGATCATATCATACCAGATACAGCTGGTTAGTCTTGAACAAGAAAAAAGAATTGTTTGATTCTTCAGAAGATTATATCTTTTGTTTGCTTATTACGGTTCTGAAGCTTTTTCCGCAGCATTCGGCAAGACCAATTGTCAGTTCTAATCTTTTTCCTTCTTTGTTGGGTTTACCCGCCATTTTCCAGGTTTTCTTTGGCATAACTTCTTTTCCACACTTTGGACATTTTGCCATATATTCGTCTCCATGATTATGATTACGGAATTGACTTTTGGAGCTTCATGGATAAAAGCTATTCGTAAATCAACTTTTCTGTGTCGAAGGCATCCTGAAATGAATCAAGGAAAAAGCAAGTCCTCTAAAAAGTTGTTTACGTAACCCTATTTGTCAAGTGAACGAAGCAGTCAACAGTCAGTTATTTCGCACAGTTAATGGAGAATATCAGCCAGAAGTTTGTCTCGTCTTTCCTTGGTGCGTTTCTTCTGATTTTTCATAATTCGTTTACATTTTTCAACATGAAGAAAAAAACATAAAAACTTTACGAATTCTGGATAAAACAAAGTTAGATTGGTGGATCGCTTTCGTTTTATTTGACTACTCTTCGTCTTTAAGTCTGACTTAAGGTCCGAGAGGTTTTTGCCAGAAGCTTTGCAGTTTCTTCAACGTAATCTTTGATTTCCTGGAGTGTGCTGGGTGTGTTTGATGTGGGTTGGAGTTTGGTTTGTAGATGTCTGTTGACTTTAAGAGACTGCTGTAAAGTTTATGCAAAAGGATTTAGGCGTCAGGGCTGTTCTTGGGAATTTGCGCAAATCTAATATATTAATGTAAATGTTAGGAAGTTAGTTTCGTGGTTGATACGATGACTGAAGCCAAGTTTTATTCGCCATTGAAAATTGGGTTACTAATAGTCACTGCATCATACTTTTTGTTCTCCTTGCATGCCGTCTTAACGTTGGAATGGATAGGAGAATGGAACCGGTTCGGAGGAGGCTTCTCTTTCCCTGTCTATGTCGAGGACATCACCGGGTTTGTTGGCATGGTCTTTAGGCTAATTGCCGGCTTAGTTGCTTTTGCATCTATACTCTATTATCTAGCTAAGAAAGGTATGACAAAGCCAACAGCCCTAAAACTTACGCGGCTTGTGGTTGTCTTAGAAGGAATCTACTGGCTTGGCCTTCTATCGTCAACATATTTTACTGTTCAAAACTTGGTAACACGAACGTCGAGTTTCGGCTCGACAGAGGCAGCCTTGATTTCTCTATCGTCGACCTCCACTCTCATAATCGAATCTATAATTATCCCAGTTGCTCTGTTCATCTTAGCCTACAACTTAAGCCCAAACAAACCCGAAAAGAAGATGATAAAATGGACACTAATCACTGGCACACTCTACATCTTGCTGTTCTGGATAAGCAACACCAGCAACTGGCAATACGCGATTAGACAGAAAGGATTGGAGTACCTAACGGCTCACCCAGAAAACTTACTCAATTTCGCGTTAACCACAGTCGGCTTACTCGGGTTAACAGTTTATACCGCTTACTTTGCTGTACGGTCTTTCAAGGTAGATTCTCTGGATAAATTGAACCTGCGAGCTGCAGGAGCCATTATTCTCGCCTTAGGCATGTATTTCCTGTGGAATTATTTAACGTGGATATACTTTGGAGGAAACACAGTATGGAGTTATTGGTACGCGTGGTTCCTTGGACATAATCTGGATCTATGGTTTTTGTCTCTTCCTCTGGTTGGTTTACCTTTGATCTTTGCAAACAAGCTTTCAAAAATCCGCGAAAACGCAACCGAGACTCTTAGCTCAATGAACACCAAGACATTATTGATACTTGAAACCGCAGGCGCAATATTCGTTGGCATCTTCCTAGCTGCCTACCTAGGAGGCATACCCACCACGGTGGTTTACCATTCTGAGCTTGCTTTCAGAATTCCGCTCGCCATATTCGGAGGGTTAATCTTGGTTTTGGCACTTATTTTACCGGTCTTTGCTTTCCGGTCAAAGAAACTCAATGATGGCGAAACACGCTAAATAGAAGCCGTAATTACGGCTTAAAGGAATTGTGGGCACTTACGAGTTTGACTGCTTTCTAACAATCTTAATCAGATGAAAGATTTCTTACAAAGGTTAAATGGAACACCTGTCTTCGAGACTGATGAAAGTTAATGGTTAAGTTCTCAAAGAATCAGCGTTTGAGAGAAAAAGGTCGATAGGACATCAAGTATTCAAAGTAAACTACGCTTGGCAATCTACAGAGCCACGCAAGAAAGACGGGCTGTGCCCAGGCAAAAAAAGCAAGTAGAAATCACAGAGATAAATACCTTTACAAGATAAGATGAGTTGGCTCCGCGGCGTTGTTTTTTTGATGAAAAGAGAATCGACTCTCTTCGTTTGCGAATTGTTTAGGGACCGCTTGCAGTTGACAATTTAGAGTTTTCATCTGTGCTCGATATGAAAGGGACAGTTGGGCTGTTGAAATACCACCCGCAAACAATGTTTGCATTGCGATTATGGCGGCGTTTCTTGTACGCATCATTTGTTTTTCATAACTAAGATGCATTTTCTTGTGATAATCCAAGTTTCCCCAAGAACAGAGCGCGTTTTCTTTCTGCTTGTTTGTCAAAAAGTTCAAGTGCTTTGGCTTGAATTTCTTTGTTTGAAAGAGATCCTAAATAGGTATCCGTTTGCTTGCCATCCTTGAAAATTTTATAATATGCGTATTTGGTGTTGTTTTTGGTTTTCTTAATTGCCACTGACATTTCTTCTCTCTCTCTCTCCTGAGATTAATGGTGGAACCTATTTTCAAATAATTTGGTTATAATACTTTCCTAACAAACCGTTTATTTTGTGGAAGACGATAAAAGAAGCCACTGGAAAAAGAGTCATGAAGGATTTGCGGTACCTACTAACCTTTTAAGGAAGAATACATATTTTTCTCCAGAATATCCGAGATGTTGAAATGGGTAAGAAAAAAGTGCTGAACGAAGGCAACCTCAACGAAATGGTTTACCCCTCGCAAAACGAACTACTCGGCGTGGTAACAAAGCTGCTTGGGTTCGACCGCATTATGGTTAAATGCCAAGACGGCAAAGAACGCCTATGCAGAATCCGAGGCAAAATGAAGCGAAGAGTCTGGATTCGAGAAAACGACGTTGTACTGGTTTCACCATGGGACTTTCAAAGCGACACTCGCGGGGACGTAACTTGGCGTTATACGCATGGACAAGCTGAGGTTTTGCGAAAGAAAGGTTACTTAACCGTTTAACCCTTCAATATTAAAGAAAATCCAAAGAAATCCTGCATAATTTTTCTTACACTTAAGTACTTTTAACATCATTTACAATTGTATTGTTGGTCGATTATGTCAAAAGCCCGCGAAAAAGTAAACCGCCAAGAAAAAACCTTTGAGCGAAGAGACCGGATGCTCACTCACGACCGCAGTCACGACCGCGCCACGATCGAGGAGGTTTTTGACCAATCCACCCGCATGGTGCTTTTCAGTTTCCTTAGCAGTGGTGTATTGAATGAAGTCAACGGTGTTGTAAGCGCAGGCAAAGAGGCAAGAGTATACTCGGCAAGAACGAAAACCGGTGAAGAACGCGCAGTCAAAATCTACCTGACCTCATCAGCCGAATTCAAAAAAGGAATGATGATGTACATAGAAGGCGACTATCGCTTCAAAAACATCAAACGAGATACCCGATCGTTGATAACTACTTGGGCACAGAAGGAATTTAGGAATTTGGACGCAGCAGACAAAGCTAAGGTACGAGTCCCAAAACCCATAGCAGTCGAACGTAACGTCGTCGTCATGGAGTTCATCGGCAAAGACGGCGCAAATGCTCCGAGCTTGAAAGAGCAGCCTCCAAAGGATCCCCAGAAGACTTACAAGCTCCTGCTTACTTTTATGAAAAGACTTTACCAGAAAGCCGAGCTTGTTCACGGCGACTTAAGCGAGTATAATCTTATGATTTGGAAGGGGAAGCTCATTATGTTTGACATGTCCCAGTCCGTCCCTACTTCGCATCCTCTCGCCGAGTTTCTTCTGAATAGGGATATCACAAATGTGAATAGATTCTTTAGTCGCCAAGGTGTAGAAGTTCTTTCTAACGAAGAAGTTTACAGGCAGGTTACTGAGAAAAATGTCAAGGCCTAGTTCGTTTGTTCGAATACCAAAGGAAAGAGTCGGCGTTCTCATCGGTCCCGAAGGCAAAGTGAAACATGACATTGAAGAACGCTTGAAGGTGAAGTTGGAAATCGAAAGCGAAGGGGGCGGTGTCGAAATAATCCTCCCTGAGAATGCGCCTGATCCTACTATAATTTTCAGAGCAAAAGATGTAATCACTGCCATAGGTCGCGGGTTTTCACCTGACGAAGCTTTTCGCTTGATTCGAAATGAGGACGCTGTTTTTGACTTTACAGATTTGCGTACTATTTTCGGCAGGTCCGAAAGTGATATTCGACGTGTAAAGAGCCGAATAATAGGTATGAACGGCAAGACTCGACGAACAATCGAAGAATTAACTGAAGCGGATATGGTAGTTTATGGGCACACTGTAGGCTTCATCGGAACCTTCGAGCAGGTAGATGCTGCACGAAATGCTGTTCAAATGATAATCCAAGGCAGTGAGCACCATACGGTTTACGCTTTTCTGCAGAAGAAACGACGTGAATTGAAGAAACAGGAACTCGAACTCTGGGAAAAGCCCGACGAGAAAAAATAACCAACCATTTTCTCTTTCTCCCCAACTTTCTTCGATCTGCTTTTCTTTATTCTATATTTTCCATGTGGACTTTGGGCTAACAAGAATTCTTGGTTTTGTTTAAAATTTTTCTGATTATTTATTTTTAATTCACAACTTAGATCATTTTTTTCCTAAATATAGCAAATTGTCTTCGTGAGTGTGGCGTTAGAGTTAAGAGCCACTTTTAACATTGCATTAGATGGGGGAGCAAACAATGAGCAATAAGTCTGTTCGGAAATCCCGCTTACTTCTCGTCATACTCTTGGCGATATCAACCTTTACTGCCGCAATCGTAGGCGGCTACGTAATGGGAACCGCTGTCTCCCCGTCGGCTATTATACCCGTAAAAATTGAAGATCCAATAACGATTTCTGACTACCCCACTTCACTTCAATTATATCCCGGGCAGACCAAAAACTTCACTTTTACAGTTCAGAATGCAGCCGACATAACATATACCCTCAGCTTTGACTTTCAACTAAATGATAGCGGCTATCAGTCCCAATATGTCTCATTCAAAAACTCAGTTTTCACGATCGCCCCTGGTGATCAGATCCTCATCAATAGCCTTACAGTCTCGGCTAACGCACCTCCAGCGAACTTGATTTTAACTATCAGCAGAAACCTTCCTCAACCTTCTGCAACAACAACTCCGATGCAAACACCTCAAACAACCCAACCAACACAATCATCATCCCCAACTTCCAATAGCACTACCCAAACTCCTTCGGTTACCCTATTTGGCGCAGGAGCAAAATGGGCATCACCTAACGGAACAAAGGCACTTTATCTGTCGTGGCTAGACAATTACGACGCTCACGGCTTGACGGACGGGCAAAATTGGGGACCTTGGTTTGATGTGCCCACCATGACCACTTGGAAAGATGAAATTGTTCAGTCACTTCAGCAAGATGGGTTTGTGGTTACTACTGTTGGCGACTTGCCCCAAAGCTTAAGCGGCTACGACCTCGTTGTGTTGGAGGCTTTCTGGGCAATCGAACCCCGACACCAAGCGTTAGTCAAAAACTTTATCTCAAATGGTGGAGGTGTTGCAATGCTTGGGATGACGCCCTGTTTCTTTAGCGTATACTGCAAAGACAGATGGCCCTATAGAGCAGGTGAATGGCCAACCGGTCCAGGTGGCACTGATCTCACTCAATTATCGGATTGGTTCGGATACAAGAACTATGTTAACGTCGGAGGAAGTGCTTATCCAAAAAATAATAATCCATTTGGGACTTCCTTAATGACTAGCGATCAACTATTTTATACGCCAGGCGGGTCAGCCGCTTCAGTTTCTAATCCGGTGGGCGATACAAATGTTATCGCCCAGTATAGTTCAGGGACGTCGTCCTCAACAATGCCCTTCCCCTTTGACATTCCCAACGCGGGTCCCACCGCCTTTGCCTTTACCCACACTTATGGAGCAGGTAGAGTGTACTGGCAAGGTCACATTTGGCCCTATTAACCTATTGTGCGCTTGGAAGCTAAACCTAAAGACTAAGTATCTTGAAAACTATTCAAATAGCAATATCACAGTGAAACTAAACGCACTTTTTCTATTTTCAAAAATCAATCAGTCTACGCTATTTTGAATATAGTGAGCTCTTTGCGGTATATCATCGGCAAGAAACTACTTTACCTAAATACCGCTACGTACTCAAGATCGAAATCATCCAGATAGTCTTTGGGCCAGTAGTCGTCATTGCTCACCAAACGCAAATCATGTGACTAATGCAATAAAATGTTAATGGTTTACGTGTTCGAGCTTTCATGTCCGAACCTCACAGTTGTTAGATAACGTAAACTTCATTTATGCTGATTAATCCATCATCGCCGACAATTCGTTTAAGCTCTGAAAGCAGTGGCTCAAGTTTTGATTGATTGTCTATTACTTCGATTATGAGTGGCATGTTAACAGCTACGCCTTCCAAGTGCATCGTTGACTTGCCACGCTTTCCAAAGCCGTCAACACCCGTCCACACTGTTGCACCTGCGATTCCTGCTTTTATTAGCATCTCCATCACTAGGGCTTGCAGCTTTTTGCCACCTACTTCATCGTTTTTCTTAATGCGAATAATCAAGTCCCACATTTTCATCTTCATCTTAAAACATGCTCCAAGACTATGTTGCCGATTGATCTCCCGCCGATAATCGCACCCAAAGACAATCCGACATTAGCAATTATGTTCAAGGCGACGAGGTTAAATCGGTTGCTGTCCAGTAAATTGCTCGTTTCTAGTGCAAAAGAGGACATAGTAGTGAATGAACCGCAAAAGCCTACGGCCACTAGTAAGGTATATTTTGGGTCTAAACTCAATCCGAGTGCCATAACGGAGAATAGACCCAGAATAAAACTGCCGACAATGTTGACAATTAAAACGTTAATTGGGAGTCCCCAGACTGTAACTGAGGATTCTACGAGTTTGTACCTTAGGAATGCTCCAGCTACCGCGCCCAGTGCTAGAAGCCCGATTTCGAGTACTTGCATCTTTTTGCCCACCTTTTGTTTCTCCGTTTAGGTAGGCATTATTAGCAATCCCCGTTTGGGAGCGGTTTTGACCTTCTATGGTCAAGGCTAATGCCATAGCCATTTTCAACCAGAAAAATTAGCTAAATTCATATTAATAGTTGTTCCCACTGAAAATTGGTGAAAAATGCTCAGCAAGATTAGGGTAACTCCTTTGGCTTCGGAGAGTCTTGGCGTTCGTTCAATGTGTGTTCTCGTTGAGACTCCTGATGTTACTGTTCTGTTAGATGCTGGAGTTTCCTTAGCACCATATCGGTTCAGTCTTCTGCCTCATCCAATCGAATTTCAAACTATCGCTCGCCTTCGCAAGAGCATTGAGGAAGCTGCAAAAAAAGCTGAAGTTGTAACGATAAGCCATTATCATTTTGACCACCACACCCCAAGCTTCGAAGATTGGCTGGTTAACTGGACCGAAGCAACTGAATCAGCTAGAAAAATCTACCAAGACAAATTAGTGATCATGAAAAACCCTAAGGACAAAATTAACCCGAGTCAGAGAGAGCGCGCATGGATGTTCCAAAAAACCGGTGGACGATTCGCCAAAAAGCAATCTGTCGCGGATGGACGCGAATTTGTTTTTGGAGAGACCTCTTTGCGTTTTTCCGAAGCTGTCTCTCATGGACCAGAAGACGCCTTTTTAGGCTGGGTAGTCATGGCTTCAATAAGATGTTCTGGTGAGAGCTTCATGCATGCGCCCGATGTTCAAGGACCCATATCTTCCAGAGCGACGGAAATCATTTTGGCCGAAAAACCCGATTTGTTGATGGTGGGCGGTCCCCCTTTTTATTTAGGCGGTTTCAAGGTTGACGAGGAACAAATTCAAAAAGGGCTTAAAAACCTCACAAAAATAGTGGAGTCTCTTCCTTTAACCATACTTGAGCATCACGCGTTAAGGGACTCGCAATGGCGGATAATGGCAAAATCAATTATTAATGCTGCGGATCAATCGGGACACAAATTGTTGACTGGAGCCGAGTACCTTGGCGTTAAAGATGTTTTTCTGGAATCCAGGCGAAAAGAGCTGTATCAAGAGTTTCCACCTTCGGCTGAATTTGAGAAATGGATGAAAGTTGACTCTGCGAAGCTGAGCCATACCAAGCCGCCATTGGACTAGTTTTTTTCAGAGATTTGGTAAGCGTTGAGACGAATTAAGTTTAAAAAAAGGTTACTCAGGACAAGGAGCTATTAGTGAAAAATGGTTATTGGGGATTATTCTTTTTGTTGTTTTTTCCATTCTTCTTTAGTTTGATTGATTATGGCTTCGATGCTTTTTGGTTCTGATAGATCTGCTATGGCGTTAGTTAATTCATATTTTATTAGATATGACATTTGGGCTGACTGCAGTGGTTCTGATGTGCCTGTTTGGTAAAGTTTTAAGGCTCGCATTCCGAATCGAACCATTAAGGTTTGGAGTTCTGCTCTTAGTACTTCAAGTTCGTTTGCGCGGTCTGTCATTGTTTGTGCGTATTGTTTTGATTTTTCTGGGTCAGTTAAGTTGTCGCGTTCTGTCATTTTCAACTTACATCCTTGTTTGAGGAAGATACTCGTGCGCTAAAATTATAGCTTTCCATTTAATATCTAAGTCTTACTTTCTGGGTCAACGCGTTATTTAGCCGATGTAACCTCTGGGATTATGTCACTTTTGGAGTCTCTTTCGCTAAAGTTGAAGGCGAGTAATCTTTTTTGCATTTTTGTTTTTCGTTTTCTGGTGGCACTTTTTTCTCGTTTGAATTTGAAAAGATATTGTGCAGTTGGTTTGTTTTCTTCAAAGATACATTGAATTTTAGTTTGCAATTATTTTTTTGTTTTTATGAGCGGATTGGTCAGGCGAAGGTTTTAAAAGCTACTTGAGTGGAAATTAGTTTTTGTGATTTTATGTCATCAGATCAACAAATGCTTGAAAAACTTGAACAAATTCGTCAACTGCTTGAAAAACCTCCAGCCCCTCCGCCTGCGGCTCCTAAGGGGTTGTGGAAGGAATTCGTTGACTTCATATCGAAGTACAAGGTGATGGGGCTTGCTGTGGCTTTCATTATAGGCTTGTATCTGGGAAATGTTGTGCAGTCGTTGGTCAAGGACCTGATTTTGCCTGCGATTGGGCTTGCAGTTCCAGGACTTGGCAACTTGGCAACAATAAAGCTAGCTGTCCCCTCAACGACATTTGATGCTTCTGGCAATCCACCGGCTGGCTATGGCGGTCAAATATTTGGATTTGGCAACTTCTTGGTAGCTATAATTACCTTTGTGATTGTGGCTTTCGTTATCTTCCTAATAGTGAAGATCACCAAGAAATGGGGTATCGAGTAAACTCCAATCCTCTTCTTTTTTTGTCTTCCAAAAAATTAAGATTATCTTAATTATTTTTTTTGATGAGAATTGATGGTGGGCCGAGCCGGATTTGAACCGGCGACCTTTCGATTATCAGTCGAACGCTCCAGCCAAGCTGAGCTACCGGCCCACTTTGCGGTGTCACCACATCTAACAAGGTGAGGGTATAAAAGATTTATCATATAGAGAATCTCGTTCGATTTGAAAGTTCGTTTGTGTTCGTTGCCTTTTTGGATGCTTTCATTAAGTTGTTGCGTTTTGCGGAGGGAGCACAACTTCTGCTGGGGGGTTTGTATTTTAGTTTCTTTTGGTTGATGGGTTGTGTTGGGTCTTCTGTTTGGTTGTGAAGAGAAGTGAGTTGTTCACTTCTCCGCTTTTTAGATTTCAAAATATTTTAGAGTAATTCAAAGAGGTGTATTATTGTTCCCATCGCAATGGATAATGCCCAGATGGCAAGGGTGGGTTTCATTAGTCGCCATCTTTTTGCGCATCCTAAATCGTTAAGTGGCATCAAAATCCACGAAGCAATCACTACAGCGCTTGAAATCAAGGTAACGGCTCCCACTATGGCATGGGTTAACATAAATGGGAATTGCCCAAATCCCTCTATTGGAGTGTTACTTAGTATTTTTGAGAAAATTGGGATCATTACTGCGAATACTGTGGCTAAATTAACCGCAAGGGCTAGTGTCGAAAAGAATCCATGCTTAACCAGGTTCTTGGTTTCTTCTCTTTGTTTTGTCGGGTAGACTCCTATTAGAAGAAGCAAGAAAGCTGCTATCTGAATGCCTATTATTGCGAGGCCTTGGGGGTCGAGCTGCATGGAAATCTTTGGGTTGTGAGGTAATAAAAGGGTTTCCAGTTTGTTTTAGAGTGCTAAATAGCCAGTTTTTGGATTTGCTTCGCAGATTGGATTGGAGTTGTGGGTGGTTTAGTTACCTTTTTTAATGTCATGCCTGATTTTGGTTACGTTGAACATGTGGGCTCGTAGCCTAGCACGGATTAAGGTGTCGGCCTTCGGAGCCGGAGATCATGGGTTCAAATCCCATCGGGCCCGCTAACTCTACTCTTTATTCTAACTGCTGTCTGGTTTTTAGTTTGAAATTTTGTAGTGTTGATTCTAACTGAAACCTGTTTATTTTTTTCCCGCTTTTATCTGGCTAACAAAAAACTTTTCATTAAAAATTTTTGATTAGTTGTTTTTCGTTGTTTCTTGTTTTCGATGAATAGACGAGTTGGTTTGTTGCTGCACCTATACAATCACAACAGTATTTATCTAAAAAAATATAGAGTAAAGTGGCTAAGTGGATGGATATATTAAATTTGAGAATAAGTTGTCTTCATAGAACCTGTATTTCACTTTTAAGCAAAATATCAATTCTTCACAATTCTATTAATACTAAAGTTCGTCAGCTAAATTATCGAGTTTGTTGAGTTGATTTTTTGTTTTCAAGTCAAAAATGATGTCTTCAAGTCTTGCCCTTTTGTTGGTAGCTCTTCTTCTCGCCGTCACTTGTTCTGAATTAAATGTTTCCGGATCGGTTTCCCCTGAAGAAGGTCGAACTGCCAATCCAATGTTTCGCGTGAGATCAACCGGCTCCAATTCCTCTGTTTCTCTTGCGACTATTGCTCCAACGGGTTTATCCCCTTCTCAAGTTCGAAAAGCCTACAATTTACCTTCAACAGGCGGCAATGGAACAATAGCCATAATTGATGCGTACGATTATCCTACTGCTCAAAGTGATCTCGACAATTTTAGCAATCAATTCAGTTTGCCTGTTGCAAACTTCGAGAAACATAAGATGCACGGAACTAACACGGTCAATCAGAGTTGGGCACTTGAAGCAGCCTTGGATATTCAATGGGCTCATGCAATAGCTCCTGACGCAAAAATACTCTTAGTGGAGGCAAGATCCGATAGTTACGGTGACTTACTAAACGCTGTTAATTATGCCGCTAGTCGTTCTGACGTGGTGGCTATTTCAATGAGTTGGGGCGGCTCCGAATTCAGTGACCAAATGAGTTACAATTCCTACTTTACAAGCAGCTTTGGGATTTCCTTTTTTGCATCTTCAGGTGATAATGGGGCAGGTGTGATATGGCCTTCCACATCGGCAAACGTTGTTGCTGTGGGAGGAACTACTCTCAGCTTTGCCTCCAATGGGGATGTTCTTTCAGAAACTGGTTGGAGCGGAAGCGGTGGCGGAATAAGCGCTTACGAGGTGGAACCCCAATATCAGTTGAGTTACGGTGTATTAGGGACAAACGGCAAACGTGCAGTTCCCGACGTATCATATAACGCAAATCCATTCAGTGGATTTTCCGTTTATGACAGCACGGCTTATGCTGGGCAGACAGGTTGGTTCCAGTTAGGCGGAACAAGTGCGGGAGCCCCCCAGTGGGCTGCAATATACTCTCTTGGCTTATCCGCATCAAATAGCAACTTGTACTCTTCAGCTAAGGTATATCCAGCGTCGCATTTTCGAGATATAACAATTGGATCTAACGGAGTGTTTTCGGCAGCTGTAGGTTTTGACTTCGTTACGGGGCTAGGTAGTCCTCTTACGTTTGATTATTTCCCAAAACCTGATTTCTCAGTTTCAACATCCCCTTCAAGCATGACGTTAATTAACGGCTCCTCAGGAAATTCAAACGTGACTGTTTCTTCGATTAATGGCTTTAATGGCACGGTTACTCTTTCCGCGTTGGTGCCATCCGGGTGGAGCGCAAATTTTGCTCCTGAGTCAATTAGTGTTCCATCTGGCGGAAACATTTCTTCGATACTTACTTTAACAGTTGATTCCACTGCGAAAAGTGGTGCATATCAAATTGTATCCACGATTTCAGCTAATTCAGTTAGCCATAACTCATCAATGATTGTGAATGTTCAGACTCTTCCTTCTTCTCCTCAGAACCTAAATGCAACTGGATCCAATTCGCAAATCATTCTAAATTGGACCCAACCCTCCGACACTGGGGGACTTGGGTATTATTGGCTATAATATTTACAGAGGGCTTGTTTCAGGCGGTGAAACTAAACTTACTTCGACGTTGGGCAGTGTTTCAAGCTATGCGGATACCCAAGTGCTGAGAGGTCAAGTTTACTATTACAAAGTCACGGCGAATAATTCTCTGGGCGAATCTTCTAAATCGATTGAGGTGAATGCAGCTCTTCAAAACGGTACTGTTGTCTTCTCAGGTTTTGTAGTTCAAAATGGTGGCAGCGGTTACACAACTCCTGCTGTTCTCCTTGCTGGAGGGGGCGGTTCTGGTGCAACTGCTACGGCGCGAGTTTCAAATGGAGTTATTCTAGGTGTGGTGCTGACAAATTCTGGTTCAGGCTATACGTCGGCACCGAGCGTCGTTTTCAGGGATCCTAGCCCAAGGGCTAAAGGCGCAGCTGCAATTTCGCAGGTTATTTTGCCATAGTTTTTTGTTATTCCATAAGTAAAATATTTTTTTGTTTTAGTCATAAATTCGGAAATTGTTTTCACATTTTAAAATGAATCTGACTTCACTTCTATTAATGAATCTTGTAATTGTTGCTAAATTTATGACAAGTTTCAATTCTGGGTGATAGTTGTGGGTGTCATGGTGTAGTCACACATTTTAAAATAGGATCTAGAAGCACTGCTTACTAAGAGGCCGGTTTATGTCTAATAATGATAACTCAGATGTCCCCAAAAAGAATGTTTCTCAGAAGAGATTTTTTTAGAGCAAGCACACATTTAGTCGGTGCGCCAGCTCAAGAATTAACAAAACCCACCAAGACCAAGCGAATTCTTGGTCGTCATAATTCAACGTCTGGTTCAATGTCTAGACGTACTTTTGTAAAGGTTGCAGCCGCTGGAGCTGCAGTTACTGGCTTAGTTATTGCTGCACCCAAGATTTTACCTAATGTCAGCGCGGATTCAAACAATACCAAGAGTCTAAACTATAAAGGCAAAGTAACTACGGCAGACAGGAAAGCAGCAGCAGCAGCTCGTCCGATTGGAACAGGTGCCCCGACAGTGGTACCGACTCCAGGTGGAACTCCTGATTATTTTGGAGCAACTCGGAATTGGGCTAATAGTCCATTGCCAACGGTTGGAGTTGCCCCTCCTGCAACTGGAGTTACTTCTTACCGGTTTCGCGGCTTCAAAGCTGGAGGTTCAGGGTATACGACTCCAGCAGTTGTTCTTACTGGAGGCGGAGGAACAGGAGCTACAGCTACTGCACGAGTTTCTAATGGAGTAATATTGGGTTTGGTTCTAACTAATGCAGGGACAGGCATATACTTCTGCTCCAATTGTCACCATAAGGGATCCAAGTCCAAGGGCAAAAGGTGCTGCCGCAACAATGACGACAAGCAGCACTGCAGGAGTGCCTGACAATAACAGGTGGCATTCGCAAGTTCATGGATTCCTTGCCTCAACTTAATACCGCAAATAATCTCGGCCAAATGCTACCATAGCAGTAGCAGATACGACAACTTATCCCGGAAGTGACTATTACATAATATCGTTACGGCAATATACTGAGAAGATGCATACAGACCTGCCCGCCACTACGTTGCGAGGTTATGTGCAAGTCAATGCTGCTGGTACGCCGATTGCCCCAATTCACTACCTTGGTCCAATTATAGTCGGACAAGAAATCGTCCAGTTCGGATAAAATTCATCAATAATCTTCCTACAGGCACAGGCGGGAATCTCTTCATTCCCGTTGACACAACTTATATGGGCGCAGGAGCAGGACCCAACGGAGGCAGTTACACTCAAAATCGGGCTACTTTGCACCTCCATGGTGGAAATACAATCTGGATCAGCGACGGAACACCTCACCAATGGATAACACCCGCAGGAGAAAATACTGCTTATCCAAAAGGTGTTTCAGTTTATTACGTGCCCGATATGGACGGCGGAACAGAACCACAAGGAACAATGACGTTCTTCTACAGCAACCAACAAAGCGCCCGGCTCATGTTCTACCACGATCACGCCCTGGGCATAACTCGTCTTAACGTTTATGCTGGAGAAGCCGCAGGTTATCTGCTTACTGACAACTTTGAACAAGACTTCATTAACGGAACTAACACTTCCGGAGCAAATCCCACAAATGCAAGGCTGCTACCGAATGTTGGAATTCCATTAGTTATTCAAGACAAGACATTCGTAGACGCCACCACAATAGCCGCTCAGGATCCCACTTGGAACTGGGGAACAACCGCTCCGATTGCGCACACTGGCGATCTTTGGTGGCCACACGTGTACATGCCGAATCAGAATCCATACGTTCTTTCAGGTGCAAATCCATGCGGCAGATGGGACTATGGTCCGTGGTTCTTCCCGCCATGGACAGTCCAAATTGGAACATCACGCTAATCCATATTACAATCCAACCGCCGCGCCATGGGAACCACCGGTTATCCCTGGAACTCCAAATCCCTCAGGTGTTCCAGAATCTTTTATGGATACTCCATTAGTTAACGGAACAGCCTACCCTTACCTTTCAGTTAACCCAACACTATACAGATTCAGAATACTAAATGCATGCAACGACCGCTACCTCAACCTGCAAATCTACCAAGTAACCTCGATAATAAACACCATAAACATAACTGGCGGAGGAAGCGGATACACATCTGCCCCAGCAGTAACAATTACAGGTGGCGGAGGAACAGGCGCATTAGCAACAACAACGATTACAAATGGTGTAGTAACAGCTGTAAACCTCTTGAGTGTTGGCAGCGGCTACACAACAGCTCCAACTATAACAATCTCTCCACCAACAGGATTGGGCGGCGTAACAGCAACAGCAACAGCAACGGTTTACACAGGACTAACCGAAGTAGGCATGCTTCCGGCAAACATCGGTTCATGGCCAGCAGATTACCCAGTAGCAGACGGTAGAGCGGGAGGCTTTCCGGATCCAGCAAAGCGAGGTCCAGCCATAATCCAAATTGGAACAGAAGGCGGATTCCTACCTGCACCCGCATTAATCACCAAACAGACCAGTAGGTTACGACTACAACCGCAGAAGCATCACAGTGCTAAATGTTTTAGAGAAAGCGTGTTATGTTGGGCCAGCCGAACGTGCAGACGTTCTAATTGACTTTACCAACTTTGCGGGCAAGACCCTAATTCTCTACAACGACGCACCAGCTCCGATGCCAGGATTTGACCCGCGCATTGATTACTTCACTGGATGTGGCGATCAAACGGCAACTGGAGGCGCACCAAACACAATCCCTGGATATGGTCCAAACACTCGAACTATAATGCAAATTCGAGTAGCTGCAGGAACTTCCTCTACTGCGCCAGCCAACGATTACAATCCTGCGACCTTAACAGCACTCCAGACCGCTTTAGCAAATATCTTCCGCCTTTCCCAAGACAAAGTAATAGTCCCAGAGTCTGACTATAACGCTGCGTACAACGGAATCTTCCTGGACAATTACGTTGCAATCCAAGATACTACCCACACTTTCACACCCATCGGGCAAACAGCTCCTATAACAATGCCATTGCTGCCAAAAGGAATTCAAGAACTCTTCACCAACGACTACGGAAGAATGAACGCACTTCTATCCTACGAAATACCCAACACTAACGGCACAATACAGACAACTATAATTCAAGCCTACATAGATCCACCAAACGAAATTATGGGCAATAGTAACCCGGCAACTCCCATTGGAGCACTAGGCGATGGAACTCAAATCTGGAAGTTCACCCATAACGGAGTAGATACACACGTACTTCACTTCCATCTATTTAACGTGCAACTCATAAACCGCGTTGGATGGGACGGAGCAATTAAACCGCCAAATCCAAATGAGATAGGCTGGAAGGAATCTGTCGAGATGAACCCACTCGAAGACGTTGCCGTTGCTCTTAGACCAATTGCTGCAACAAATCACCCATTCAAATTGCCAAACAGCGTTAGGTTGCTTGACCCAACACAACTTCTAGGGGGAACAATGAATTTTACAAACATCAACCCACTGGGCAACCCAATCACCGTCACAAACCAGATGACAAACTTCGGTTGGGAATACGTAGACCACTGCCACCTGCTAGGTCACGAAGAAAACGATATGATGCGACCAATGTGCTTTGTAATGCCACCTGAAGCCCCGACAGGTCTTGCTACACCAGGTTTCCGTACCGGTATTGGAGTAACACTCAACTGGACCAACAACTCCCTCAACCAAACTGCTGTCACCATCCAAAGAGCCACAGACAACCAATTCCTAACAAACTTGACGAATTTCGTGACTGCAACAGCCTTTGCGACAACATTCACTGATACAACAACCGTGGCAGGAACTACATACTTCTACAGAGTGGTCGCCACAAACACAGTTGGAAGCACTGTAGCCACAGGATACCCAACAATGTCGGCAAACTCACTGCCCTCAAATGCAGTAACGGTGGTAAGGTAATCCAACTTTACTCCCCGCTTCTAACCTTTCCCTTTTTTGTTTTGTCAAAATTAGCTTCTTCTTTTTTTGAAGCAAATTCAAAGAGTCAAAGTAAATTGGCTGCAGAGTATCTGATTAATTAAAATAGAGGAAATAATCATGAGTAAAATAACTTTGCCAAAAATTCTTCTCATAATCGTGGCAATAATTGTTATAATCGGTGCGGCTTGGTACGCATTCGGCACTTTAGCTACGACACCGACGCCTTCGGCATCTCCATCCGCTTCACCGTCACCAACCCAGACACCAGCAAGATCCGCATTGCCTTCTTCATCTGCTACTCCTACTTCGTCCAATAATCCGACTGCAACCCCGAGCAGTTCTGTGCTGCCAACTCCATCCATAACTGGTTCCGCTACTCCAAATCCCTCCAGCACGAGTTTAGCAACCCCCACTCCTTCCATTTCTCCAGTGACTCCAACTCCGACTCCATTTGCATCAGCTACTCCAGTGGGAACTCCTGCTCCAACGGTTTCACCAGGAATAACAGCTACATTCAACTTCGACACTGGCACCCCAACTCTTTCGCCTGGCAGAGGTACACCTTTCGCTCAAACACAAAACGGTGTTACCGCATACTTTAGTTCGCCTCAGGACTTTCCCGTTAATCCCAATGCGTTTTCTACCCAAAGTGTAAACACTTTGGGGGGGTCGCAGGTCATTAATTCTACGAAATTTTCCGGTTTATTTTTGTGGCCAAGCAACCAAAATCGCAATCAACTAATAATTAACTTCAGCAGTAGTTTAACAAGTATTAGCTTGAATTTCAAGACAGCGGAGTTTCATGATCCAGGAGTCGGTGGAACAGGAAGCCCGATCAAAATTACTGCGTATATGAATTCAGTCTCAAATATAATTGGATCAAACACGGTGAATGGTATTGAGACGCCATTCGATTCTTACCCAGAAGGCACGCTTTCATTTAGCGGTCAACAATTCAACATGGTTATGATCGAATTGCCCTTCATAGCTAACGGCGCTCAGAGTTTTCTAATAGACAATGTCGTAGTGGTTACTGCATAAACCAATAACTCATATTTGATCCGGAAAACTATTTTTCCATTTTTATTGTCTTTTGCCAATAGAGAAGTTTAGGTGATGTTTGCGCGTTTCCAAATATCCACAATTTAGTTTAGAATCGGAATTTTCGGGTTTTGGCTTGAACGCTTTCGCCCAGCTCTTTTGCTAGTTGTTCAAGAAGCTCGCGTTGTTTAGTTGTTAGTTTTTCTGGAACTGGGATGCCTATTCGAACTAGTAGGTCGCCTTTTCCGTAGCCTCGGAATCGTGGCATTCCTTTGTTTTTTATTCGTAAGTTTTGGCCTGCTTGTGTTCCTGGGTCAATCTTTATTGTGGTGGGTCCTTCTAAGGTGGGAATTTGCACTTGTGTTCCTAGTGCTGCTTGAGGGTAGCCGACCATGAGAATGTAGTGCAGGTCGTCTCCGTCTCTCACGAACAGTTCGTGGGGGATAATATGCACAAGAACATAGAGGTCGCCTGGTTCACCACCGTCTCCAGTCATGTCTCCTTCTCCTCGAAGTCGCAGTTGGTAGCCTTCGTCAATGCCCAGTGGAACTTTTACTGTGATTTTTCTACGTTTCTTAATTAGCCCTGAGCCTCGACAGTTTCTGCAAGGGGTGTCAATGAGTCTGCCTTTTCCTCTGCACACTGGGCAAGGGGTAACTTGGACAAATGTGCCAAAGGCGCTTCTGCGGGCTTGTTGAAGTCTTCCTGCGCCGTTGCATCGAGGGCAAATTTTTGGTTGGCTTCCAGGAGCTGCTCCTGAGCCACCGCAGATGTCGCATTTTTCTGTTCTTGGAACTTCAATTTCTTTTTCTGTTCCTCTGGCGGCTTCTTCTAGGGTTATGTTCAGGTCGTAAAGAAGATCTTGTCCGCGGTTGGCGCGTTCTTCGTAGCCTCCGCCTCCGAAGCCTCCTCCAAAGAAGGTGCGGAAAATATCGCTAAATCCGCCTGCTCCTCCGAAGATGGAGTCAAAGTCGGCTCCTCGGAAAATGTCCTCTTGCGTGTATTGTTGATCAAAACCTCTGTGACCCAAAGTATCATATTTCTGACGTTTCTCGTCATCGGAAAGAACTGCGTAAGCCTCGCTGATTTCTTTGAATTTTTCTTCAGCTTCTGGCGATTTGTTTCTGTCTGGGTGAAACTGCATGGCAAGTTTTCTGTATGAGTCTTTTATTTCGTCTTTAGAAGCATTCTTTTGAACGCCAAGAACTTCGTAGTAATCTCGCTTTTCAGCCATACAGACTAACCGCAGTAAACAAAAAATAAGAGGGGTAGATTAAGTCTGTTTCGCTATTCTATTTGACTTTGTAATCCTCTGAATCGACTACTTTTTCTCCACTTGGCTCTTCAGCTTGTTGACTCGGTTGTTCTTGTGGTCCGGCTTGTTGCTGTTGTTGTCCTGCTTGGGCTTGTTGTTGTGCTTTTTCTGCGGCTGCTGCTTGCTGGTAGATTGCAGTTCCTATATCTTGTAAGATTTTGCTGAGTTCGTCGGATTTTGTCTTAACAATTGCCATGTCTCCTTTGGCTAATGCGTCTTTTAGTGCTGCAACTGCGGTGTCAATTTTGCTTGTCTGATCGGCTGTTATTTTGTCGGCGAGGTCTTTCTTGGTTCTTTCGGCTGTGTATACCATGCTGTCGGCGTTGTTTCGGGTTTCTGCTTCATCACGTTTCTTCTTGTCTTGTTCTCCGAATTGTTCTGCGTCTTTGATCATGCGTTCTTTTTCTTCTGGAGACAGTTTGGTTGAGGCCGTGATGCGTATTCTGTTTTCTTTGCCTGTTCCGCGGTCTTTGGCATTTACGTTGAGTATGCCGTTGGCGTCTATGTCAAATGTTACTTCGATTTGGGGTACTCCTCTGGGTGATGGTGGAATGCCTTCTAAGTTGAACATGCCTAGTGAAACGTTGTCTGCTGACATCTGTCGTTCGCCTTGTACTACTTGAATTGTCACGGCTGTTTGAGAGTCGGCTGCGGTTGTGAATACTTGGCTTTTCTTGGTTGGAATTGTGGTGTTTTTCTCGATGACTTTGGCGAATATTCCGCCCATAGTGTCTACACCAAGTGAAAGTGGCGTAACGTCCAGCAGTAATATGTCGTGGACTTCTCCAGTTAGGACTGCTCCTTGTATGGCTGCTCCGATAGCTACACACTCCATAGGGTCTAGTCCTCGTTCTGGTGCTTTGCCAAGGATTTGTTCGACGAATCTTTGGACTAAGGGCATTCTGGTCATGCCGCCGATGAGGATGATTTTGTCTACGCCTTGGGGCGTGAGTTTTGCGTCTTCGAGGGCTTTTAGAATTGTTCGTTCGGTTCTTGAAACGATTGGTTGGGCTAGGGATTCTAGTTTGGTTCGTGTCAATGTTAGGTGAAGGTGTTGCGGTCCTGTGTTTGTGGCTGTTAGGAAGGGTAGGTCGATGTCCGTACTCATTAGAGTGGTGAGTTCGATTTTGGCTTTTTCTGCGGCTTCTTTTAGTCTGGCTGATGCCATTTGGTCGTTTGTGACGTCGACCCCTGTTTGTCGTTTGAATTCTTCGACAACATAGGCCATAATTGCTTTGTCAACGTCTGTTCCTCCAAGTTGGGTATCGCCACTTGTGCTCAAGACCTGGAAGACTCCTTTGCCAAAATCCATGACAGTTACGTCGTGGGTTCCTCCTCCGAAGCTAAAGACGAGAATCTTCATTTCTTTCTCAAGTTTGTCTATGCCGTAGGCGAGGCATGCAGCTGTGGGTTCGTTTATGATACGCATTACTTGGAAGCCAGCAATTTCACCTGCGTCTTTGGTGGCTTGACGCTGGTTGTCGTCGAAGTGTGCGGGAACAGTGATGACCGCTTTGCTCACTGTCGTTCCAAGGTATGTTTCTGCGTCTTTCTTGATTTTCTGCAAAATGAAGGCGCTAATTTGTTGAGGAGTGTATTCTTTGCCGTATGCAGTTACTTTTTGGGTAGTGCCCATTTTGCGTTTTATTTCGAAAAATGTTCCTTCAGGATTTGCTGAGGCTTGGCGTTTGGCTGATTCGCCGATGAGAAGTTGGCCGTCTTTTGTGAAGGCAACAACTGAAGGGAACATTTTTCCAGCCATAGTTGGTCCCTCAGCGCTGGGGATAACAGTGGTCTTCCCCCCTTCGTAAAGTGCGGCAGCTGAGTTTGTTGTTCCAAGGTCAATTCCTAAAATTTTTTCTCCCGTTTTAACTTGACTCATTTTCTTTTTCTCCATTATTTGTTACTGTGACTTTTTTTACTGCAACTTTTACAATGCTTGGTCTGATGACTTTTTCTTTCATCATGTAGCCTTTTCTCATTTCTTCAATAACAACACAGTTTTCAACGTCTTCGCGTTCTTCCGCGGCGATGGCGTTGTGTTTAGAAGGGTCAAAAGGCTTGTTTACGCTTTCTATTGGAGTTACTCCTTCTTGCTCAAGAACCTTTCGCAGGCGTCTTAGCGTCATTTGAACTCCTTCAATTAGGGTTGAAGCTGAGTCTGTTGTTTGAGCGTTTTTGACTGCGAGTTCTAGTTCGTCGACTACTTCTAGAAGCTGGATTATTAAGCGTTCGTTGCTGTAGTCGGAAACTTGTTTGATTTGTCTGTCGCATCGGTTTCTTAGGTTTTCGAAGTCTGCTTGCAAGTATTTTAGGCGCGTTAGGTAGTCTTCGCTTCGTTTCTTCTCGGTGGCAATTTGCTGTTCTAAATCTTCTGTTGGCTGTTTCGGTTCTTCGACTGTATCGTTTGTTTCATTCATAATGTAATTCGCCTGCTGTGGCTTGCTGATTTGTAGCTCGCAAACGAAAATATAAATTTCGCCTTTTAGAATTTGGCTTTTTGCATTGGTCTTGATGTTTGTTCTTTTGCTTTGGGATTACTCTGTGGTGAGTGTTTGAGTTGTTTTTGGTTTTTTGCGGGTGACATTTTTTGTAGGTTTGATTTTCTTTGATGTTGTTCTTCTTTGGGTTGCTTTGGTGAAATTTGGCGCTTTTGTTGAAAAATGATGGGACATAATGTTTTTTGGGGGGGTGTTAATGTTTGGTTGGCTACGTTTTGTGGCGTTTTTGGCTATTGGGGTTGTTATTAGGGTTTTTTATTGGACTGGTTTTGTTGCTTTTTGGCGTGTTTTGGTGTGTTTGGGAGGTTTTTGAGCGTGTGCGGGGTGTTTTTGGCCGCGTTTATTTGGGCTGTGGGTTCTGGGTGTTTGGGCTCCATGTTTGGTTTGTGGGTTGAAGCGTGTTGATTTTTTTTGCTTGAGGGGCTTTTTATTTTTTTGTGGTTGGGGCGGAGTTGGTTTTTGGTTTGTTGAGCGAAGACATGGGAAGACGCATTTTCTTCTCAGGGCTAGGTTTCCTGGATTATTTGGAGAAATTAGAATTGTTGATTTGAATAAAACTAAATAAAAAAGTTGGGGCGGTTTTGTTTAGGCTTGGGTTGGGTATTGGGGCGGCATGGTGGTTTGCTGTTGGGGTTGAGTTGCCATGGGGGGTTTTGATTGGAATAATGCGATTGCGAAAAGAAGCATTCCAATCCAGAGAAGCAGGTAACCGATGAGAACTATTGATAGGACTCCGCCGACTAGCATTACTGTTCCTGTGGCGCCAAAGAGACCAATGCCTGATTTTGTCGATAGGTGATTCATAGATTTGCGGTATAGCAGTGCGAATATTAGGGCGAAGACGAAGAGCAGGACGTAGTCTAGTAGGAATAGTCCTATGTAGGGGCTGATTTGGCTGAAGGTTATATTGTTTACGTCTATTTGGTTGACCATGGTGGCTAGGGTTGTCCAGTCTCCGTTCCAACTTGGAAGGATGACGTTGAATAAGCCCAGAAGCGCCACGACTGCTATTGCTCCAACTATGACTACTCCAACTATTGCTGCGATGGTTCCGTATAGTGCGTTGTTGAAGATGCCTGCTTCGTTGTAGTATTCGGATAAGCCTTTCAAGCCAATAAGCAAAAGGATTAGCCCGGCTAAGGGGAGAATTAGGTAAGTACTAAGATAAGGCACAATGCCTACAAAGAGAAGGATTGCTCCGATTCCTGCCAAGTTTTTGCTTGTTTCAAAGTTCATGTTTTTGACTCTCCCTTTCTTGCCTTCTGGGTTTCACAATCTACGCTTAAAAATTTTTCTATTATTAAAAATAGCGTTGGAAGTTATGTGTATTTGAATTTAAGTGTGATATCATTTTGATTTCCTTATTTCCTTATCTGCTTTGTTATGTTGCCTTACACCTTGTGGGGTATGCAAACTCCGCAAATATTACTGCCTTATATGAACTCTTATGTAAAACAATAACTTTTAAATAAGTTGTTTCTTCACTAATTTTTAGGTAAATAATACGGGTTTTGAGAATATGGCAAGTGTAATTTATGGACCAAAAGGATTTTCTGTGAATGATTTGCCGCCAGGAGCTCAAGAGAGTTGGGTTCTTCTGGGGATTCGGCTGGGGCGCCGTCGTTGAAATCTCTGCACATCCTTTTTCATTAAAAGGAGGTCAAGATAGAAAATTGGCTGTCACTGATATAATGTCTGAAGCCGCCCCCGATGGAAGCAGACGCATCTTTTTCAATGTTAAGAACACAGGCAATTCAGATCTAAACTATGGGGTTTTCACCTCTTGGATAGGACCGTGAGATTGAAAATGAAGAAGAATGAAATAGAACAGCCAACAAAGGGCAGTGATGCGATGAAGATTCAAGTATTGCATGATGATCAAGGAAACATCCTTTCGTTCTCTATTGTGGAAAGCGGAGTTAAGGATGGACTAAGTCTATTGCCAAAAAAGAATCAGTCAACTACAGTAGTAAATATGCCCGTGGTGAAGGGAGAGACCACAAGTAGCGAGGAGGATTTCAAACGTTTGTTCGAAAGGATACGGCAGCATAAGGTGGACATCACTAGAAAAGAAGGCAAACTTGTCCGCAAACCAGCCTAAAGCTGGCTTTTTTTTGTTTAGACTGGCTTAAACTGTTATGCCTGAAAATTAAGCATGAAATTTAGAAACGAATCCCTTCTTTTCGTCAAATGATTGGCTAACATCGCATCTTTTTTCATTACGAGGTTGACGTTTCTTATGAATTCCATGCACACCGTTTAGAAAGTCAATATTTACAATCAATCTTAGCCAATTTGCTGTTCTGGAAGAAATTTTTTATTAATGAGTTGATCTCTGCTCATAGAACTTTTTGCATAAAAATGTATTCTTGGGCTAAGAAGAATTATTTTGGGTCCTTGCTTGGGAACTGACGAAGCTATGGCGATGTGCTTAAGCATTTGAGAATTGTTTTTGAAGATTGAACAGAATTTTTCGGTTGGGTTGTTATTTGATAAGACTTATATCCTAAGAGAACCTATAGAATTTTAGGTGAATTTTTAATGGTCGAAAAGGTTAAAGAAACTTTTCCTAGACTTAGTCAAAAAAAATATCTTATCACTTGGAATCTCCTTTTAGGTGGAGAAGAGCTGAGGAAAATATCGAGTCATCCGGAAGTTCTGCAAAAAGGCCTCAAATACTTGAAAACCACGGCTAAGAAAGAGCGCGCTGACCATATACCGCATAGGTTCAATGGATGAAGTGACCCGTTTTGAGCGACCAGGGCGCATTGCTGTCTCTGAAGCAGCGCATCCTAACGGCATAGCGATAGTAGAAGCCACATCAGTTGAGGAAGCGAGGAAAATGGTCGATGTTTTGATGGAGGGACTTGGCTTTGGGTTCGGTGCAGTTCCTCTGAAGAACTATGTTGAATTCAGTATCAAACCTTTAATTGAGATTGGAACTGGAGGTAGACAATGAAATGTCAGTTTTTGATGTTGTAGGTATCGTAAAGTATGGGCAAGTTACCCTGCAAGCTGGAACAGTAAAATTTGAGAAGAACAGCAAACTAGTGTTGGCTCCTTCTGAAAAAAATATGAATCCGCCAAAATCGCTTACGATAATCGCGGACAAAATAGAAGTCGTTGACCGCGCAGAGATAACCTATGACTTTGACGGATTACCCGGATTTGACCCTGACACGCCTGCTCCTCCACAAGCCGGAACAGTTCCAAATGGCGCTAACGGATCGTCGAGCCCAGGTGAAGGTGCTTACCCTCAAGCCAGTGACGGCGGAAATGGGCATCCTGGACCAACAGGCATCAAAGGCAAAAATGGCGTAGACGCTCCTGAGCTGCAAATATTCGTCGGCGACGTTTCACAAATTCATTCAGACGCAATTGTTGTAAACTTCAAAGGACAAGACGGAGGAAAAGGCGGAAAAGGCGGCGACGGCGGCAAAGGCGGCGATGGACAGAAAGGTGCTGCATCACAAACCAGCGATTCATGGTACGATGGCGACCAGTGCGATCGAGAACCCGGGAAAGGGGGTAACGGCGGAAGAGGCGGCGACGCAGGTTTTCCAGGACGAGGCGGAGCGGGAGGAAACGGCGGTATAGTTAAGGTCTTTGCAAAAAGCGGATCTCTGCCAGCGGTCCAAGGATGGAAGTACATAGTGAAAGGAGGCAGTGGAGCAGACCCAGGCGACCCGGGAAAGCAAGGTACAGGAGGAAAAGGCGGTTCACAGGGAACTAAGAACGATCCATGCCCTTCAAGACCCGAATACCATGGAACAGATGGTCCAGATGGACAATCCATGGATGACGTTGATCCAAACTGGCAAAAGACCTACAAGGGAAAAGATGGCTTGGATGGAGAGTCAAGTACCTATGAACTTTCAGGAGTACCTAATTGAGGAGGATGGTGATAAGAAATGATAGTAACACAAATATTTACTGTAACTGGAAACACTGACGTTGACGATGATGTTATTTTCTGCCGCAGATTAGTTTTCATTGGACCTTCCGCTCAACTTGTGATTAAGCCTAAGAAAGGCGCACTTCCAGGTGCTCAGAGAATTCTTAAGATTGTAGCCAATGTGATCGACTCAACTCTTGCAGGCGGCTCTGGTGAAATAACGTATAATCTCGACGGTGACTATTTCCCAAACATCGAGCTTCCAATAGGCGACTTAGGTATTGATCCCGAGACGCAAGCTAAAACAGGCGACGACGGAACCCCTAATTACAATCAAGGACCCATTCCACTTCCTGACATAGCATCGCCCAACTTTGATCCATTGGATCTTTTGCATTTTGTCGGAAACTATCCCAAGGCTACAGATGGAGGAAATGGTAACCCCGGAGGCCGAGGCGGCAAGGGCGTAAATGGAGCTAATGCACCCATAGTGGAGATCTGGACAACGAGAGATTGACGGTAAATTAGTCCTTGACCTTAGAGGACAACAAGGTGGCGTTGGCGGGAAGGGAGGAAACGGACAAATCGGCGGTAACGGACAAATGGGGTCAGCTGGCGTTGAAGCAACAGATACGACTTGGATTGGACTTCCAAATCCTGTCTGTAAACAGGGACCTGGATTGGGCGGCGACGGTGGCAAAGGCGGAAATGCCGGTTGTGGCGGCGATGGCGGCGATGGTGGGAATGGAGGCACGGCGAAGTTGTTCTACACGAGTGCCGTAAATTTGGCTAACGTAACCCCGAATCTCTTAAAGGGTAGCGGTGGAGGGCCAGGTTCTCCTGGGAATCCAGGTAAAGGTGGCAAATCAGGACCACCAGGAACGAATGCTCTCACAACATGCGTGCAAGCATTGAGTTCTCAAGACGGAGCTAACGGTAGCCCTTGTGTTAGAGAAGGCGATAAAGGAGACGGAATAGCCCAACCTGGAGCGGACGGAGTAGACGGGCAATATTATAAGAACTTAATCAAAGCCCTTCCCCAGATACCAAGTCTCTGGCCGTAGAAACAGTCTCGGTTGAACATTTGGTCGCAGTTGCGACCTTCTCTTTTTCTATTTTAGTTTGATGTTTCTGGCTTGAATTTGGTCAATGATTATGTTTTTGAATTCTGTGGTGCCTTTGATGGCTTCTTGGGCGTCGAGTGTGGTTATTTCTTTGCCGAGTATTGTTTTCATGTCTTCAAGGATCTCGGGGCATGTTGCGAGAACTGATTCTTTGAATGGTTCGAATGGAACGTAGAATGATGGTTTTCTGCCTTCCCTGGCCTCTTCTAGTACTATGGGGCATCTTGAGAGGGAGTATGCCCAAAATCTCAGATAATAATTTGCGTTCGCATAGTCCAATCTATCAATTAGTGCTCTTGCAACTGATTCCCTGTATTCTAGTTCTGTTGAGGAGATGGTGTATGCGAAGTGTCCGCGAGTCCTTATTGCCACTCCTTGAGGCATGCGTCCAGCACATTTAGTGACTACGTTGTTGTAAACTCTGCGAAGGGCATCAAGCGAATCTGTCGGGTCTTTTTCTATGTGCAGGTTGGCTCTAAGTAATCGTTCCAAGTTTGGGTTTGTTTCTGCCGCTATCCGTCTGAGCTTTGTCACTGGTCTATTGAGCAAACTCATGGTGCTTCGTTTCATGCAGTCGGCGAGAGCTGTTATGTAGTATGAGTGTGCGGTTTGCAGGAAAAACAGAGCGGCTGGAGGAAAAGGTAGGTTCTTTTTTGCCTCTTCTAGGGCAGCGTCGCCAAAGTTGATTTGATGGCTAATCCTTGTTGCCCATGTTTCCTTGTCGAATACGGTTAGTTTGATGTTGTCGATTATGGTTTTGATTGCGTCTGATTGTATCCAGATGTTTTCGTATTCGAGGAGAAGATGGGGTAGGGTTTTGTAGCTTGCTGCTTCGAGGGGGTCAAATATTTTTGAGACGGGTATCCATAGTATATCCACGAATACTCGCCCGGTTTTGCTTTGAACTGTGATTCGTTCGGGGAGTTCTTCGGGTTTTTCCCATATTGAAATTAGGTCGACGTCTGAAACTTCTGGGCAGTCTTCGTCCACAAGAGGCTTTCTTACTAGAACGCCAAGGGAGTTTGGTTTAAGAAGAATGCAGGCTTTCTTTGCTGCTTCAGTTAGTGAGGCTTCAAGATATCCATTGAGGTTTGCGGTGGAGTTGCTTTTGGAAGTCATGTTATTTCGCCTTTCAATTGTTTGTTTTCGTATTCTTTGAGGGTTCTGTAGACGGTTGCTGTGGTGAAAAGTCGTTTGTGGTCTTTGATTAGGGCGTTTATTGCTCTTCCGTTTTTTGTCCAATATTGGTGATTCCAGGGTTCCTTCATTGCTGGATGTGGAATTCTTAAGATGTGACTGCAATTCCAGCTGCCGTCCGAAAGTTGCTGGTCTAAAAGCCATTTTGCGGAGTTTTTGATTTTCTCAATTGATGTCTTGCTTGGCTCAATCAGTAAACCTCCGAGTCCAAGGGCTGTTTGGAAGGGAGAGTCTTCATTTGAATCAGGGGAATTGCTCCATGCCCCGTTTTCCATTTGAGATTGCGCGATCCATTTTTGTGCGTTGCTTATGAGTGCAAAGTCTCGTCTGTCTTTTGCTTTGAGGGCTTCCATGCAGTTGACTGTGGCATAGAGTTTTCCATTCCACCAGTAGGGGTTCCAATATCCCTGCGGGGTTTGTCCTTTTTTGATGTGGTCGATGGCTTCGTTTACTCCTTTGGTTGAGCAATTTTCCATTAGTGCCTGAACGGCGACTGCTGTGACGCACATCTGCGAGGATGCCCAACCTTCAAACGAAATGTTTTCTTTTAGCATCATGAAGCGTGCTATTTCATGTGGTTTGGCGTAGGTTCTAAAGCCTCCGTCAATTTCGCTTTGATGCTTTGAGCAGAAATTGCAAAGCCTTTCTCCCGACTTACTTGGTTTTGTATTTCAAGTTTGGAGAGGAATCGAAGGCACCAGGAGGTTGAGTCCGCGTCTGATGGAACATGATTTGCGTATCCCCACCCCCCATCACTTTTCTGATGGGTAAGGATTGTTGACGCAACCTGATGCAGCAAATTTCTTTCCTCGCGGTTTTCGGAATTGCTAATTATGGAATATCCGACGTATCCTGAAACCCAATCGGTGCTTTCACCTGCCAGTGTTAGGAAATCTGACCAGAGCCCATCTTGGTTGCGGTTGGTTTCGATAAACTTGAAGGCTTCCTCAAGCGATGTAGTCAATCTATTAGAGGTATCCAAATCACCGTTGAGCACCATGTTTACTTCTTTAATATATAGAGAAATAAGCATTTAGGAAATTCAGGTTAAAAAACAGATGAACACAATTCCCCAAAAAATAAAACAAGTAACGAAGCTCCAATCTTTGGGGACAAAACTAAATTCTTTGGGTAATCTCATTTCCTTTGAAAACGAAAAGTCTAGGTTTCCCGTTTGATAACTCGACATATGTGTTATGAATTGGTCTTGTTGTTTGGAAATCTCCTTGGACTTCTCTGTTTGAGTTGTTGAAGGCTTTTCCACTTCTCAGATCATTTTGATAGAAGTCGTCTCTCTTGGAGCAAGATAATGCTTAAGTCTGTTTGATGGGGGTTGATTAATGCAAAATTCAATTTGCTATTTTTAGTTTAAATCTGGGAACCACCAAAAGTTACATCATGTAGGCAATCTTAAGTGGAAAGGCTTAATAGTTAATGACTCAGTTTGATGAAGCTGAGAAACAATGGGGCTTTCACGATTAGTCAAGTACCTCGCTATTCTTAAGACCTTAGAATGTTGGGATTCTATAACGCAAAAACAAATAATCGCCAAAACCGACCCCAATTGTCTGGTCTCAACAGAAGACCTCGAATTTCTAATTAAGTCGGATTTAATTAGAGAAAAAACCATGGGAAATAGAATGGCATATTCTATCACGCATAAAGGGCAGCGTGTAAGCGAGTATTTTAGAGTAAAAGATGATAATTTAATATTTGCGAGTACAAGAATTACTCGAATTGATTAGATATTTAGGTTTACGTTTACATTTTTTATGCTCAATCCTAATTTACTTTTGTAGCATTTTTCTATTTCTTGATTAAATTGGGAAATATGAAATGGTTGCAGTTGGCTGCTGATTTTTTTTGGCTTTTGCTTTGCGAACTTTGAAAGAGTCGTTAAGGGAACTTATCGTAAATTTGAAGAACGTTGCATGTGCTTTAGGAAAAGCTCAAAAAATCAGGAAAATAACAGATACAGATTTGTGATTGTGTATATGCAACAACAAGTGTCTATATTCTTAGAAATTGACATTCGTAAGTATTGAGATTGGCCCTTGCTGGAAAGCAAGCCGAAAATGGATTGATTAATATGTCGAAAGGAATTGTGTGCAAACCTGGTAAGAGTTCAGGTAATGGTCAATTGGATGCGACTACTTCTTGCTCTATCGAACAAACGGGCTGTATGCCCATAATCAGGTGTACCTGTGGCTCTGAGATATTGTTGGTCCCAGATATAGGTGGAATGAACCGTGCCATAGAGAATCACATTAATTTGCACAACAAAATAGCCTTGTCAAGTGGGAAAAAAAGGGTTTCTCCTAACAGAGTTAGACAGATTTTGGTTGAAAAAATTTTGTTAAAGGCAAGCAAATCAAGCTTAGCATAGTAAGCAAGAATATTTTCAATGAAGGACTAGACATAAGGAAGCGATGACGGTTAGCTAACGGAATCCTTACGGTGCTTCCGGAGTAAATGAGTGGAGCGCTTTAGAATAGTCACTTATAGAGGGCTTGTCTAAAATAAGTGTGAGTTGTTGATTAGCTGTTTATTTTTTTAAGTTGACAATAGTAGTTATTATCGATCTTTACATAGATCAATGGACCAGTTTTTTGGGTCATCTCACGAGCTTTGTGTAGTGTGTTGTTTAGAATTGTTAAGATTTGTTCTATTGCGTTCAGGTCTTGATTAGTTCTTTTGCTTATTTCGGTTTTTAGGAGTTGTTCTGCTATGATTCTGGTTCCGCAAATTTCTGCGTTTTTTATTAGAGTGGAGGCTATAGCTTCGATTATTTCTTCTCTGCATTCAAGTGTTTGCCATTGGTTTTCTGTTTGGGTTTGTGTTTTGGGCGCTTGGGTCGTTTCGTTTGTGTTTTGTTTTCCTATGAGGAGTCTGATTCTCAGTTTCCATTTCTTTAGCCAAATGCCTGTCCAGATTGTTAAGAAGGATTCAAGTTCCGCATGGTCTTCACGGTTTAATTCTTCCATTTTTTTGTTTAGGTCAAAGGTGCTTTTTTGTTCAGGAGTAAAGTTTTGGTTAATTTTGAGGTAATGTGCGAAGTCTTCGCATGCGATTTGGAGGACTTTGCGGTCTAATCCTTCAGGGTCTAATGCTGGTTCTGCTTCTTTGAGTTTCTTTGAAAGCATCTTTTCTGCAAAGTTCATGTACGTTTCGTCCTGTTTTTGTCTTCGTTGTAGTCTTTTTCTTTTAGCAATATAACTGGGTTAGGCTTGTCTCTGCAATATTCCGATTTGTTACATATGTTGCAAAATTTAGTTTAGCAAATTAAGGCTGCTTCACATTAGTTTTCACTAGAAGAGAATACATGGATTCAATGTTTTCTAAAACTATAGTTAGGGCTTTTTTAAAGAGAAAAAGAGAGTTGGTTTGAGTTTTCTCTTTTAGTTATTTAGGTGTGTTGAAATAGAGAGTCTGCAAGTGTTGGGTTTATGCTGATGTCGTAGATTCTGACTGTTGCGTTGCCTTGTGTGTAGGTGTAGTCGCCGATGCCGGTCCATGCTGTTAGTGCGTTCACGTATCCTTGCCACATTGGAGTCCAAATGTTAGCTTGGGTTGCATAGGCTGCTGAAATGTCTTGCCATTGTCCGTCTGAGTATATCCATGCTTTCTGTTCTGCTCCGTTCATTATGTAGATGGTTTGATTTCCTGATGTGTCTGTGAAGTCGATTCGCAACATGAAGTTGGTGGTTCCTGCATTTTTGCCTGAGTAAGTGTATGATCCTTGGTTGACGCCTGCTTCAGTGAGGCTTACGCTGTATTGTAGGCTGCTTGCGCCTGCAACGTTTGGTGCAATTGAGGGTGAGGGGCTGTTTGAAGATTCGGCGGTTTCAGTGGGAGATGGAGAAACAGTAGGCGAAGTTGATGCTGATGGGTTAATTGTTGCTGTTGAAGTAGCTGTTGGAGAAACTGAGGGAGTAGGCGACTCAGATTCAGATGGCGACTGATTATTTTGAGTCATCGCATAATATGCTCCGCCAACAATTACTACAGCAACAACGATTACTATTAAGGCAATAACGGCTGTAGAGATTGCGTTTTCGTTTCTAAGTAAATTTCTTTTCATACAAATTTCACGCCCCTAATTTCGTAAGATCTGCAATTAAAAGTTTCGATCGGTTAGCGATTACTTGTTTGGGATTTTGAGAAATTGGATTCAATTGGTCTTTTGATTTTTTTGAATTTTTCCGATTGTTTAAATTAACTATATTCTTGATGAATTCTTGTTTTGGAGTGTGGTTTGTGTGATTTCGATCGAACGTATTTTTTGAGATAGTGAGAGCCATTTTGTGGATGAATATCGTTTCGGTGATTGCTGTTTGTGATTTTTTGTTTACGGTGCCGATGGAAGAAAATGTGACGGAAGATATCCGAACGTTTGTTGTTTGTGTATGTGGCAAGATAATATTCTTCTCAGGAAATATTTTCGTTTTAAGAATATCACTCTTAAGTTTTTCTAAAGATACTTGAGCGAGAACATGGTGAAGGATATTGCCCAAGAATAATTTCGCGAATAAATTTTCTGGAGAAAAAGTTGGGCCCTTGATTAGGTGTGAATGCGGGTTTGAGATTTTGCTTGTCCCTAATTTGGAAGCGATGGCAAAGGCTATTGAAAACCATTCAGAGGAACACGCGAAAAAGGGAAAAAACTCCGTGGAATCTGCTTTTGAGAAAGAACGGATTCAGGCTGTTCTGACTGTTCAAGTTCTAAGCGAAGCAGCTGATTTATAGGTGTTAGTTTGGCGGCCATTTCTGCCAAGAGAAATCGTGATCGTCATCAGATCATAAGTGAAATTCTTGGCTTTTGTTTGAAACCTTGTAACAAAACTAGCGCAATGAGATCGTTAGGTTTGAGCCACAAAATGTTGGTTGAGTTTTTCTTGGATCTCCAAGATGCTGAGCTTCTGGAAGCCGATTTCCAGTCATCCTGCAAGTATATAACAACTCCAAAAGGGAAGATTTACTTAAAGAAATTTCAAGAACTCCAAAATATTGCGAATTTCTCGTCTAAGCGCCGCTCATTAGTTTGCCGGGGTAAAAAGCGGTTATAATTTGATGTCATTTCAGGTTAATTCCGGCAAATATTTGTTTGCAGCCATTCACCAGTTTACAAGTTAGATAATATCAATATTTCCCGGTAGTCAACTTCAATTAAGCTTTTGTCAAATTAATTGGAGAGAAAAAATAAATTCGCAAAAGTAAAAGGACACTTTCTTTTATGTTTTCCCTTCATCAGGTTTAGCTGGTTCTGCGTTGAGTTTGTTGCCGCATTTGAAGCAGTAGACAGCGGTGCCAGAATTTTTTTCTCCGCAGTTTTGGCAAACGATTGGTTCTTTATAGATAGATTTTTGCACGTTTTTTCTTGCTGCTTGAAATGCTGTTTGAACTTCTCTAGCAGCAATATTGAATGCTTTTTCCATCTCCTGGCTCATTTTGACGAAAGCTTCACGCATCTCATCAGACGGAGAAGTCGCATTGCTTACTGTTCCTATTGCCGTTTTAGTTCCACATTTAGGGCAGAATAATGCGTTATCTTGAAGTTTCTCGCCGCAGTTGTGACAAAATGCCATAAATTTTCCCAATTATTGTTGGGTGAGTGGAAATTTAAGTCTTTACTTGAGTTTTGCTGCTTATGGCTTTTGCAAAGCAGAGTTGGCAATTAGCGTCAATTGGTTTCTCAAGAAGGTTAATTGGGTAATTTTGCCAATCTGCAAACAGACAAAGTGTTTCAAAATGATAACTCTTGTCTGAGGCGAAAAAATTGAAACTCGAATATGTTCTCAAGTCAACAATGAAACAGGTTAGGTTGATTGGTAGAATATTCTTTGGATTTTCTCGTCTTCAAATCCAGGTGGAAGGTCAAAGTATGACACGAGTTTTTGCTAGACTGGTTAACTTGTCATAGATAGAAAATATTCAGGTGTCAAATTCAAATGAATATTAAACAAGTGTGTGGGCGTTGGAATATTAGAGTCTCGATTATTATCGACGTCCCTGCAAGAGATCTTGTTTCAGAAGTTGTCAGGGAAGTTTTAAGCCAGTGAATTAAGAGTAACGATTATTCATTTTTTTGAATAAACGGTAATCTGAAAAAACAAAATGAGCAAGTCTTGGATTCCTGAAAACTAAAATACATCTATCGCTGTAAAGTCGTGTATGAAAAATGAGGGGAAAAAATGGCAAAAACAATCGAAGAGGCCAAAGCAGAAATAAAAACCGATATTGATAAAGTCACCGTAAATTTTGAGAATTGCCAGAAAAAGGGTTTCAAAATTGAAGATATTGCAACCTTCGCCTTCGAAGCAGGAACAAGCCTCATTGAAGCAGTAGAAAACGTTGAAGGCTTAACGGGAGAAGAAAAAAAGGAAGTTGTAGTCTCCAGCGTCAAAGAAATCTACAAAAAAGTAAACCCTGACATACCAATGATACCTGAACCATTTGAAACCTTGGCAGAAGACATCATACTAGACAAAGCTCTGAACAAATTCATAGACGCTGTTGTAAAGAAATACAATGAAAAAGGCATATTCAAGAACAAGAACAAAACTGCCAAACTAATTGGAAATAAAGAATTGAGCGAAGAAGATTGTGGTAAACCAAAAACAAAACCGGCTACAAAAGGAACAAGAAAAACAAATAAAAAACCTTAGAGAGAAAGTAGAAATTCAAATTATTTTTTTTTAACTAATCCTTAACAATCCAAACCATAACTGAAATCTTTCTGAAAAAAGGAAAAGGGTTGCTTTGTCGGTTGAGTTTGCTTTATTCCCTATTTCGTAACGGTTTTTTGACCGTATGTTAGACGCACCAATTGTATGCTGGGAACAGTCTGCACCTTCATCGTTGTGTCTTTGACTATTGGGATTGAAACTTGTGTTCTTGCGGCGACCGAAGTTATGGCCAGTTCGTTTATTACGACCCATTTTCTGGGATCATCGAATTGCAACTGCAGAACGGGTAGCGATGATTGGTCGATAGGTTCTTTGTGACTGGAGAGAGGGTTTGCGATTTCAGCCTGTAAGGTGATTGTTTGGCCTATTTCGTCTTTAATGGTGACTTTTACTGGTCTGATTTTGGTAGGAGTCAAATTTTGAGGCGTCTCCACTTAGAGGCCATGTATATAGGGCTTTGCTGCCGTCGTCAAGTATTTGTGGATTGAGGATTGTTCCAGTTGAGGAGGTTAACGGTTGCCACGTGTAGGTGCATTGGCCAAAAATGCCTTGTGTTTCTGCGGATATTACCAGTTTTGCGTAAGCTTTTGTTGTGCCGGTTCTGAACGGTAAGGCTTGGGATACGCCTGTGACGTTTCTGGCATCGTCGTAGCTGGCATATATGATTCCGCTGGGTGGAGGAAGTTTTAGCACAAAAGAGTCTTTAGCCGTGGCACCTGTGGTGTCTGTTGCTGTGACTTCAACCTCGTGATCATATGAGTAAGGACCTCCTGTTTTTCCTATTTGTATTGTGAATTCAAGAGGGTTCCCAGTAGCAGTCTGCTGCATCGATGTTGCGGCGTCTATTTTCCATGCGTAAGTTACGGGACTTTTAAGTTGAGTGCCAGTAGTATATGCCTTCATGCCTAAATGGTAGGCTCCACCGTCAACTTGCATTTGTTTTCTAAGAACGTTTATTTTATCTATTACGGCAATGTCTTTGGCCAAGGTAGCTGGGACGGTTCTGCTTGTTGCTGGTTGTACTAAGGTTGGTTTTGCAGTTGAGATTATTCTAGATGCGGGCAACGGTGCCTGAGCGGCTGTTGAGTATAGTAAAACTTGTTTTTGACCATAGGTATCCACATACACAGCCACTGGGTTTATCACTTCTATTTGGGTTACTGGTTTAGCTCCAGTCCATATGTTGGGCAACATCGTAACGCTCGACAGTGTCTGGGTGCCCGGCAGGAATTTCAATTCTACAAGGTACTGACCTATGGGGCCCATTTTTGGATATGTCTTGGTTAAAGTTATTTCTTGGTTAGGTAACAAAGTAATCGGTGCGCTTTTGTCATATAGTGACTCGGCGGGTTGTGCTGGGTGTGGTGAACTGGGGGAGGCTAATTTTTCGAAGTATATGTGGGCAAAACGGAAGTGTGCGTTGTAGGTTCCGAAATTTTTGATGGCAAATGTGCAGGTTATGCTGTCGCCGATACATACTCTGCTTGCGTTTGTGTCGATCCCTCTGGATATGAAAAGGTCAACTGGCATTGTCAGATTGGGGTCTTTGCTACATTCTGGTTCTACAAAAAACCCGCGCCAAATAGTGATTTGACCATTACTGTTTACTTCATTCCAATGTGGGTTTGCAGATAAGTCTACGGTTGATTGCATTGCTACTGTGTCATCGTCAGGATAGTTGTTGTCGTAAATGTTTATTGAAATAATGCCATTGTTTATTTCGTAGCCACATGCAACTACTTGATGGCAATCAGCCAATCCGCCGCCGGAGGCGATTAACCCAAGGACGACGGGTTTTCCTTGGTCTAAAAAGTTTTTGAGCAGAGGCCATTCGTCTTCTTTTGTTTCTCTTACTAAGCCTTTGCCGGCCAAGAGTGTTGCATGGTCAGATTCGTAGTTTTTGTAAATGAAAGTTGCACCATATTTTACGAAGGTGTCCATTAGTCTAGTGTAGATGTAGTCGGCTAATGGTGTTCCGTCCGTTGGGACTTTTGCGGTGCCAAAGTCATCTCCGTTGCATGTTGGAGTGGGGACGCCTCTTGTGTAATAGTCCAGTGAGGCCCACGCCATTCCACCACATCGTCCACTTGTGGTGACTGACAATGAACCGATTATCTTTACGTTGTTTGTGAAGTTGTTTGGAAAATGAAATCCATCTTCGCTAAGGAACAAAATTTGTTTTTACCATGTAAAATACCACTCTCGTTTATTCCTCTATTCTATAAATAACTTACTAGAATAGCATATGTCTAAATTTCAAGGGACGCTCTTCGTTTGGGGTTTTTGTTGGGTTACAGATGTATGGATAGCTAATTTGTTACCTTTTCCCGAAACTAGGTTAGAAGTTGGGAAGTCACCAACCTTATGTTCAATAGGAACTTCCGCAAAATCTTTAGAAAGTACGTAGATAGCAAAATTTAACAAAATGCAACTGCTCGAATTCACAGATAGGAACGCAAACAAAGAAGATTTTTTGCAAATTTGGAGAAATTCAAACAATGCTGGACGTAGAACATCGGCGACTGAACTCAACATTGGAGTTTGGGTTCATGAGTTTGAAGTAATTTCGCGTAGATTTTAGACCCGAGATCCAGTGCTAAAGGAGTGATGTGCAAAACAGATGCAAATGTTGCATCACAAACAATGAACTCCGCCACCAACAAGGGTTCTTCCACAGTTACCCAAGATTTAGATAAGTCGAGCAAATTAAACAAAAGTTGTTCATTATAGAAAAAGCGAGTTTTCAAACTTAATTATAAAAAACAAGGGAGTCGTTGCTTAAAGAAATTCTTTAGGGTTTACCGGCGTCTAATTGGGTAATATCTTGCTACTTTTTCAGGCAAGGTTTTGTCTTCTGGGTGCTTTTTTATGTGTTCTAGTATGTCTTTTTCAGTGAAGGGTGCTTTTTTTGTCCACCCACATACTGGGCAGATAAACTCTCGTGCTTCAGGTTTACTCATACACTCACCTTGAATCTCCTAATTTTTTATGTAAAAGTGGCTCTTACGTTTTTCTGAGTCATCCTAACTATTTGTTTCCAACACATCATGTTTTCTTTGTTTGGTTCCCTTCTCTACTGGATGAAAAGCACTATCCACATCATTGTTTTGTTAGGAAGCGGAAAAGTAGCATCTCTTATTTGTCGACTTATCAAGACTGTGCAATATTTGTGGTAAAACTCATCTTGGTAGCTCCATTACGTTTAAGTGGCATCTTTCTGAAATGCTTTAAAAAAATATGTGCAGAAAGCGCTAAGCAACAAACTGCATCCTGAATTCTTTGCCTTTTTTTTCGCCAACAATTGCTATTTAACAATTTTTAGTTGTTGCTTTTTGTACTCACAATTCTTTAAGAATTTCAATTGAACAAATTATTAGGTGGAACAGGATTAGTTTTATGAATCTTGTTGAAGCAATTGAATTTTCCAGGAAATTTCGCTCCTTTCATCCAAGAGTGTTTAAAGGGTTTGTTGAGTGGGGTATTTGGGATACTGAAACAGACGGTTATGTAGTCGTAGCTGATGCAAAATTAGCTAATCCCCAATCTTCCAATCGTTTGGATGGTTACATTAAGAATCACAGATTAAAAATTTGGCGTTATAAGGGGTATTTGCTGATTGGCACTCTCTACTGAGTATTTGTAGGTAAATGAAAATAAAATAATCTATCTATCTTAGTTCTGGACAACTTTAAAGGCTTTATTGCAAGATTCATGGGGCGTAAGAGTTGAACCATTTTTTATAATTTGCAGTTTCTGATTAAATTATGTCTATCTGGCGACAACGATTACTTCTTTGTTGTCGACAACGCATTTTCTTGTATTGACCGTGATAGCTGTTTGTGTTGGTTTTATCATTGTTTGGAGTGCTTTCCAGTCTTTGATAAATTTTAGTCCTTTTTTTGTTGCGGAGTATTTTTGGGTGGTTATATTTTTCTCTATGAGTTGAGCGTCATGCAATTGAAGAAGATACGTTTCAAGCAGTTTGAAGTTGGTGTTGACGCTGTGTAGAATCTGGGTTTTGGCGTTTGGTGTTTCACAGAGTTCTAGTATGTCGATGAGGATTTGTAGATGGTCTCTTCTTCCTTCATATGGCCAGTTTGGCTGCTGCAAAAATCTCCCTTCTCCTTCTCAAAATACCTAATTTGCTCAATTTGTTTTTATAATTTGCGCATAGAACCGGGCAATAGTTGGAATTTATTTGCAAATGCGAAATTTGGGGGATCGTTCATAGATAGCAGGTGTCTGAGAAAAAATTTGGTATCATGCTTTCATGTTTTTCCATAGCTTAAACAGATTTCAGGTTTTTGGATGAAGGTTGATGTTAATGTAAAATGAAATAAATGCAACTATAATTGGTAAATTTATTATTATTGATTCTTTTTACTTGCACTATTTGTTAGGTTTTTTTGTATTTTCTAGAAATTTAAATATATCCTTTGGACTAATTCTAGTGAAGAAATTTCCGTGTGATCTGAATCGAGTTTATCTGTTGAAGATGAACCCGGAAGGAGTAATTATGAAGCGGTTTATGGTTGCTCTGAGCCGTAATTCGCGTTTTTTGTCTCTCGTTGTTCTATTAGTAATAGTACTTGTTTCTTTTGTGGTTGGTTACGCTTGGTATTTGGGTAATACTGGTTCAACATCTGGGAATGGAAGGAAGATCCAGATTCAGGGTATAACGGCAGATTCTTTAGGCAAACTTGTTGTTTACGTTGTAAATGATGGGGATGCGCCAGTCGAATTAGACCCCTCTTCTTGCGTGCGTGTAAATGACAATTTAGTATCATGCGTTTTGGATAATAGTGTCTTGTCTACTGGTCAAGTTGCAAAACTCACCGCAAATTACCTTGTAACGTCCACTGGTTCTGTGAACGTTAAGCTGACTACCCGCGATGGTGTAACGGCCGAGACTACTCAGGTACTGCAGGCATCGTTGACCAACTCAACAATAACTGTAACTTCTGATCCACTTGGTTCGACTTTTGTAAGAGTTGACGGGATTGAAGTTGCCACTCCAGCTGTTTTCTCTTGGAGCGTGGGTTCTTCTCATACGCTTGAGGCTGTTGCAGCTGTGGGAAATGAGAGCATTCGATATTCTTTTCTTGGGTGGAGTGATAATGGTCCTCAAAGTCACACTTTTGTTGTTACTACCGCAAAGGAAACTGTCACAGCAAACTACTAGAACTCAATACTATTTGACCGTAGCATCAGCTCACAATACTCCAACTTTGGGAAGCGGTTGGTTCAACTCGGGAACTCTAATAACCGCTTCAATTCAAGACTCTTCTAATCAAGCGGATAACACGGCATATGTCTGCAGCGGCTGGTCTGGAGCTGGGAGTGTTCCAAAGTCAGGCAATGACACAACTATTACATTCACAATTAACTCGCCTTCAGTTTTAACGTGGAATTGGATTGCGCGCTGCAAAATAGATATCGCTGCAAACCCACCCGATTGGGGCTCCACCAATCCCTCAGGAACAGGCTTTTACGATTTGGGGTTGCTTTCAATTTCTGCCATTCCTAAGCCTGGTTATAAATTCTCTTCTTGGAATATTTCGGGTTCAATATACGTGTCTGATTCATCCTCTGCTTCCACAACTGCAAACTTAAACGGCTCTGGATCACTTACTGCCGTTTTTGCTCCTTCAACTGTTTCTGTCACTATTACATCGGATCCAAGTGGTTCAGGGTTTGTTAAAGCAGACGGCTCAATTCGAACGACACCTTATTCAGCTAGTTGGCAAGTCGGCTCTGTTCACTCTCTTGAAGCTGTTTCTGTGGTGGCTGGGTCGGCTGGCACTCGATATCTTTGGACGGGTTGGAGTGATGGGCAAACCCAAATTCATAACCTTACAGTTTCAGCCTCATCTGTAACAATTGTGGCCAAATTCAAATCGCAGTGTCAGGTAACGTTTTCGGTTGACCCTGTTGGGTCAGGGATGATTAGTCAAACAGGGATTGTTTGGTATGATATTGGCAGTAATGTTTCAATATCCGGCGTTGGCAATTCGGGTTACGAATTAGCTTCTTGGAGCGTCACAGGATCCATTACTGTAGCGAAACCTGGGTCTTCGCCTACTCCGATTTCCATCAATGGGCCTGGAGCGATAACGGCAAATTTTGCTCCTTCCGATGTTACAATAACGATAACTTCTAGTCCTGTAGGTTCAGGTTTCGTAAAGGTGGATGGCGTTCTGAAGTCAACTCCATTTTCCGTCAATTGGTCAGGAGGGTCTGTTCATACTCTTGAGGCTCTATCGCCTGTTCCCGGTGTTTTGGGAGTGCAGTATGTTTGGAAAAGTTGGAGTGATGGAGGAGTCCAAATTAATACCTACAGAGTGCCGAGTTCAGATGCAACGATTGAGGCTATCTATAAGCCCCAGTATAGATTGGTCTTGACTACAAGTGGATTATCTTCAAACCCGAATTACGTCACTGGTGTTAAATTTGATGGTTTGCAGGTTGGATCGGCGAATGATGGATCGCCATTTATTCAATGGGTGGATGCGGGTTCCTCAACAGGATCTTTAGGTGTTGATGGAATTGTTTTTGCTGGAACAGGGACTCAGAAAGTATTTAGTAAATGGGACGGAGATTATTCAACCGTAAACCCTCGAATGGCGGCTACAATTGATGGTCCGCTAAATTTGACTGCGATTTACCAAACTCAGTATCAAGTTGCCTTTAACGTTAGTCCGCCTGGAACAGGGTCAATTAGTCCGTCAGGAGCAAACAACTGGTACAATGCGGGAAATATATTGCCCATCTCGGCAATCACTATTTTCCCTAATGCGTTTTCTTCTTGGACTTCTGCTGGGGGAATTGGAATTTCAAGTTCGTCTCTTTCTAATACAACTGCAACAATAAATGGTCCCGGAACGATAACTGCAAATTTTGTGACTTTAAACACGACCGTTACGATTACTATTAACTCTAACTTGACTAGTTCGTCATACTTCAAAGCAGACGATAATGTTTACAGCACTCCCCAGACGTTTTCGTGGAAGATCGGGGATCGGCACACATTGGAGGCAATTTCCCCCATTTCAGGTACGGCGGGTGTTCAGTATGTGTGGGTCGGTTGGAGCGACGGCGGAAGCCAAATTCATGATTTTTTTGTTCCAAGTTTTAATTCGGTTATTTCTATCAACTACAAGACTCAATACCAAGTTACTTTCGCGGTCAAACCCAGCGGTGCTGGTTCAATTTCACCATCTGGAAATATTTGGTGTGACTCTGGAACATTGTCGATATCGGCAACTCCAAATGCGGGTTACCGCTTTTTGTCTTGGACGGTAACTGGTGCAGTGTCTGTGGCTAACTCGACCTCATCCACTTCAACAGCTAGTGTTAATGGATCTGGAACGATCACTGCAAATCTAGGTGTGCCTGTTAGTATTACTTTGACATCAAACCCCGTGGGTTCGGGTTTTGTAAAGGTCGATGGAACACTTTGTGTTACTCCCTACGTTGCGACGTGGGCTGTTGGGTCGGTGCACACTATTGAAGCCTTGTCACCTGTCTCAGGTCCGTCTGGTACACGTTATGTTTGGACTGAATGGAGCAACAAAGCCACACAAATACAAAACTATATTGTTCCAAGCACAAATTCAACTGTAACAGCTAATTACAAAACTCAGTATTATCTTGAGGTTTCGTCTCTTTATGATTCCCCCATACCTGGGAGCGGTTGGTTTGATTCTGGAGTTTCTGTAACAGAGTCTGTTACTAGCCCAGCGGGTCTTTCTGGCGGAACTAGGTATCAATGTTCTGGCTGGACGGGCACTGGAAGTGTTCCTTCCTCAGGGGGCAGTTCTTCTGTGACGTTTACAATTCGCGCTTCCTCAAGCCTAACTTGGAACTGGATTTCCCAATATCAGGTGACTTTTGCCTCTAGTCCGTCAGGCGGGGGGTCTTTATCGCATACTGGAACTATTTGGTGTAACTCAGGAAGTTACGCAATATCTGCCACTGCCAACGTCGGTTATAGATTCTCTTCTTGGGCCACCACTGGGGTGATGACTTTCGCCAATTCTTCCGCTGCATCAACAACATTAACAATAAATGGCCCAGGTAATGTAACGGCGGTTTTTGTTCAAAATTCGCTGCATGTAGAATTGATTCAAATGAGTATGGTTTCTAGCGCTGGTGCTAAGGCTGCACGGGCAGTTGTTACAGTTGTTGATTATACGGGAAAACCTGTTTCTGGGGCTTCAGTGACTGGGACTTGGAGTGGCAGCTATACTGGGACATCAAAATTGCAGACGGATAGCTCTGGTGCTGTGATTTTTATAACATCCTATCAAGCTTACACGGGAACAAGAACATTTACTTTCAAAGTGACAGATGTTCTGTTTGTTGGTTTGGCTTATGACTCTGGGTCGAATACAGCAACAAGCGCTACAATAACAGGCTAACAAAAACTTATGGAGATTGTTACTTGGGATACGATTTGAGTTAAGCGAAATTTGGGGAAAATGGAATAAGGAGTATGTACCGGATGCCTGAGCTGGAGTGTTGGCGGGAATGTTAAGAAATGCGAAGGTTCTTATTGTATTAAATGTTATATTTGCTGGGTAAAATATGATACCCTTCGATTTTTTTAATCGCTATTCTTTAATTTTGAAAAACTTAGGGTTATCTGAGTATGAAATTCGTGCGTTTTTGGCGCTCTTAATGGGTGGCGCGTTAAACTATAGGGTTTTGTGTAGGGATTCGGGGATTCCAACAGGTAAGGTTTACCAGGTTATGTCGAGTCTTGAGTCTAAGGGTTTTGTTGAGACGGCTCAAGAGAAACCAAAAATTTTCAAGGCCATTGAGCCTAAGAAGGCGTTGCGAAGAAGGCTGAGGCAGATTGAAGATGATTTTTTTGATTTAGAATTGAAAACAAGAGAGGCATTGCAGAATTTGCAGCTTCAGTATAGTTTAAAGTATGATGAAATTCAGGGGATTGTGAGTCAAATATTTGTGGGCGGGACTTCTTCGGCTCGTGGGATTCAAGAAAATGTCTTAAAGGCTGAAGATGAAGTTTTGTTTTCTTCTGGGGAGGTTTGTAAGAATTTGAATATTGAGGATTTATGTGTTGCATTGCTGCAAAGAGGTGTGAAGATAAAGGCTCTTGTTTCGCTTTCTTCCACAAAAAATAGAGAGGTCTTTTATAGGCTCGCAGGGTTAGGCGTTAGTGTTCGAGTTTCAGATTTTATTCATGATAGATACTTTATTGTTGATGACAAATGCGTTTCGTTGCTTATTGATGGAGAAAATAATGAGACCTGTGTTCAAATTCATGGTGCTGTTTTGTGTCGCGTGCTTCGAGAAAAGTTTTTTGATAATTGGAATAAGGCTACCCCGCTTAAAAATCAAGGTAAATTGCCTCGAATAGTAGCATAATGTTGAATTGATTAAACTTTTGTTAGTTTATAGTTCTAAATAGGCTCGAATATTGTTTAAAATCTATTTTAAAGGCGTTTTTGTGGGTTTTGTTCTTAACTGTTCTTGGAGTAAAAGGTTTTAGAAACAAATCCTTCAAACACTAATTCAGGCGAGAAAAAGGAGAATGCCTTATGAAAAACAAAAAATTATTTGTAGTGGCTGCAATTTTTGCACTATTGCTAGTGCCGCCAGTTTTAGCAAATGTCTACGTACCTACAGGACCACCTCTTAGAGCAGATGCATGGACAATCGACGGTCTATCCGTATGGACGGTTTCGCCGACAACAGGATTTGCGCAGACGCCCGTCGGATGGGACTACTCTGAAAACCCAATGTACAATCCAATAACGCAAACGAATACAGCGAAGATCGAGATGGATGAACCCCTGGTTCCAGCCGGAAACGCCTTGGACCTTCCTTGGGGAACAAAAGTGATGGTTTTGGGTTTCATACCCAAAGTTGCTGTTTCTGCAGATCAAGTGCCTCCACCAGTGGAGCTGCAAATAACTTGGAACGGCATACCAAACCTAATCACTTTGACTCTTCCTGCAAACCAAACAGTTGGTATTCAGTATCCGCCAAAGTTCTACCCCGATAAGAATGTCCCCTACGAATTTGCGTGGCCAGCTGCACCTCCAAGCAAGAACGCCTCCTATAATATCTGGGTAGGCGACTACGCATACATACTCCAGAAACTCTTCAACACCAATGTGCCACCAATCTACTTTGAAACGCTATACGGCAAGCAGAATGGGTATTGGTTCTGGTATACTTTCACGCCAAATGCGGGTGACTGGATCGCATGGGACTGCGTGGGCCAAACTAAATTCCCACCAACCTATGACATAACTGCCCTATTCGAATACGGAACAAGCCAGATATGGTTCAACCACGTTGCCTTTGACGTAAGCGCCATTGAGTACCACAAGACAGTGACGATAAATAGCGGAGCGAGCGCGGTTACGATGCCAAATGTAGAGTTGACCGACAATATCATAATAAAGAACGTTGCAAGACTCCCCGTAACTAAGCTTAACATCACCCAGACCTTCCCAAGTGATCCTAAACACGGCGTAATCCCAGAGGTTAACACAGCAATGGCAATGATATCGGGAGGCAGAAACATTGGTTGGACTCCGCTTGCAGGTTTTGGAGCGGTCGTTAACCCGAGCATATATTCGTTCCCGGCACCATTCAATTTCCTCAACCCTGGAGAAACGATGGTCATCACAATGGAGATGGATGCATATCGTGACCCAGCTGAGGCCTGGAATGGAACCGTTGTTTTCGACTCTATGGTTTGGGCAAACGAAATCGCACCCTGGAAAGCACCCATAGGACTGCATTCGATAGTATTCGGAACACCAACAGGCACATCTGTTCCTCTCTGGACAGGATATAAGCTGATCTTGGTAGGCACTACATGGGAATTTGAAAGAGTTCCACTTTGGTTCGTACAAGGGCCAATCTTGAGAAGAGAATTAATTCACCCAGCTCCAGTGATGACACTTGACCCACTTCCAGAAGGACCTAAACGGTGATGGAAAGATAAATGCTTTAGAAGTCAACGAAGTCAGAGCAGCCGTAGTTGGCTTGGTGCCCTACGATATGAGAATGGACTGCAACGGCAACGGCAAAGTGGATATTGACGACTTAATGCAATACAAAGCCGCAGCATCATAAAATTGGAGAATCAATTTCTCTCTTTTTTTTGTTTTCTAACAAAGGAATCAAATTCTTTATTTGGCTTTTGTTTTTTTATCAAAGTTTGAGATTTTAGAGGATTGTTTCTGAATAAACTTTGTAAAGTTAAAAACCTTATTAATCAAATGGCTCAAAAAGATTAGTTAAGGAGAATTTGTCATGAATTTTAAACCTAAAGCAGTGATATTCTTCTTTCTTTTAATGCAGATTTTTTTTGCTTCAGTTTTGCTATTGCCCAATTCTGTGTCGGCTGCTACCCAAACTCCTACTCTTAGCGTGAATCCTGTGTCCATTACCATGACGAATCCGAACTACACAGCTGCCATTATGGTTAGCCCGGTGCAGAATCTTAATGCGGTTCATTTCGTTCTAAGTTACAATGATGGCACTCTTTTTTTGGATGTTCCTTCGAAAGGCATTTCTGCTGGTGATCTTTTCGCGGGATTACAACCGACTCTCACAGTTGGGAACTATTATCTGAACAGCTCAGGGCGTTCTTACCTTAACGTTTTGCTTGAGCTTCCAGGAAGCCAAACTGTAAGCGCCGCTGGGGCAAAAAGCGTCACGACAATTGTATTCAATTTGCTTTCGAACGCGCTGCCGGGGATGCAGAGTGTTCTATCTTTGGAGTCTGCGGATGCGCTTTTGTTTAATGGAACTAACTACGAGTATGTTGACGAGCGCAGTGGCTTTAGTATGCAAGGGGGGTCGCTGACTGTTAGTTATCTCACTACCTCAATTCTGACAAGTGCCGTTCAGGCAACGGTGGAAAAGCCAGTTAATCTTTCTTCGACTCTTAAAGACGGGGTGGGGAATCCTTTGAGTGGTTTGAGTGTAGATTATTATGTTGGTTCCGATAAGGTGGGGTCGGCCATCACTGGCGTGAACGGTGTATCGACTGTTTCTTATACACCTGCTGTTGTGGGGTCGAATTCGTTTAGAGCTCAATATTCTGGTAATCAGCCTGGCGGGAAATATGCCTCGAGCAACAGTACTGCGCAGTTGACTGTGAATCAAGTTAGTACAAGTTTAGCGCTTTCTGTTCCCTCTTCAATAAAGATTGGTGAAGTAACGAATTTGGCGGCTACCCTCAAGAAAGGTGAAACCCCAATTGGCGGATCCACGGTTAGTTTTTCGGTTCTTCCTCCGGGTGGTTCATGGACTGCTATAGGTTCTGCGGTTACAAACTCTGCGGGGACGGCACAGGTAACGTATAGTTTTGGGGCAATTGGGAATTTCGGTATTAAAGCTGAGTTTGCTGGGACCTCGAATTATGCTCCATGTAATGACTCGGCTACTAGAACTTTGTCTCAAAGCAAGACGATTATCAAACTGACGATTGCGCCCACTTTGACTCCTAAAGTTGATCAAATATTGACGCTGTCTTCTTTGCTTAAAGATGAAAGTGGCAACGCCCTCTCTAATAAGACGGTTGATTACTACGTTAACTCGCAAAAGATTAGTTCTGCAGTGACCGATTCTTCGGGTTCTTCATCTGTGCAGTATACTCCATCTGGATCAAGCCCTGTGGATGGTTGGAAGGTGGAGGCGAAGTATTCTGGTGAAGCTGCTTACAGCTCAAGCGTTGATAGCCTTCAAGTTGTTGTAAGTCAAATCGGTACTGCCACTACTCTGAATTTGTCACCCTCAACCATAACAATTGAGCAGAAAACTACCCTCTCAGTCGCTTTGAAAGATGAAACTGGAAAGCCAATTCCTAACTCAAATGTTGATTTGTATGCGAATGTGGGTGGGCAATCGACAAAAATTGGAAGTGTCACCACAGATTCAAATGGGCTTGGTTCTCAGGATTATGTTCCTACAGTGACTGGAAGCTTGTCGATTAGTGCTAACTTTACTGGTGGCGCTAAATTTGTTGGAAGTGGCAGCGATCAAGTTGCTCTTGCAGTTAACATGCTTGCGACTACTCTTGTTCTGAATGTGCCAAGCAATGCAAAAGTTGGTCAACAGATTTCCCTTTCCGCGGCTCTTAACGATGCTAATCAGAAGGCAATTGTTGGTGCCTCGATAGAGTTTTCTGTGGTTTCATCAGGTGCTGAGCAGTCTATTGGTTCTTCTAAGACCGATCAGAGTGGTATTGCGTCCCTTCCTTTTACTCCAACAACTGTAACGGCATTGCAGTTTAAGGCTAAATTCAGTCCAGACTCCAAGTACGTGGCCAGCAGTGATTCGAAGACTGTAACCGTGGCGCAAATTGTAACCAGCCTTTCTATTAATGCGCCTACTAAAGGAAAAGTGGGTGATTCAATACCGGTCACTGCAATTCTGACTGGAGAAAATAATACTCTGATTCAGGGCGTCTCAATAGACTATTTAGTTGACACAAACGGTGTATCCAACAGCTTGGGAACTGAGTTTACGAATTCAAGCTCAATGTCTCAAAGATTCTTCACGCCAACAGAAGCTGGAACATACGTGCTTACTGTAAAATATGCTGGTGATTCCACCTACACTGCTGCTTCAAAAGATGTCACCTTGGCAATAAGCAAGGTAGAAACCACCTTAAACGTGGTGCTTTCGAATTCGACTTTGAAAAACCAAAAATACGTCATAATCACTGCGACGTTAACAGATGCAGATCAGCAGCCAATTGATCAGTCAAGTGTTGAATTTCAAATCAACCAAGATGGCGTATGGGTACCTCTGAGCTCGGCAACCACGAATACGTTGGGAGTTGCTTCAACAGCTTACAAGACGGAAAAAGCAGGCACAGTGTTAGTTAAGGCGATTTTTGCTGGAAACGCAAAATACACTGAAACCACAAGCACAGACGAAGTTTTGGAAGTAACGGAAGATAGTGCAATGCTAATTGCTTTTCCGATTATTATTGTAGTAATCGCTGTAGTCATGATAGGCTTGGTATTGTTTGTTAGGCGAAGAAGAAAATTGCTCCGTAAATAGACATATTTTCTCTTTCTTTTTTTGTGATTTTTTTATACAATAAGTGGCTGGAGTTTTTCTTTGTTAGCTTTTGTAGGCATGGTTTGTTGCTTAGCTAAGACATAGTTTGTTAGCTTATTCTGGTGGCTGTTTCGATTATGATGCCTTTTCTGCCTAAATTATAGTTTAGTCTTCTTGTCGGAATTATTGTTCCTGCCATTTTCCTTATGATTATGTGCCTCATGGTTGAGTCTGCTGCCCAGGTTAATGCGAAGTTTATTGAGCCTTCGGCGAAGTGGTTTATGGTGGTTTCTGCTTGGGTGTCCTGCATGCCTTCGGTTAGTAGGAGTAGTTGGAATTCTTGGCTTTTTCTGTTCTGATGGGTCATGGCGGTTATGAGGTGGGCTATTTCTTTGATTTTATGGGTTAGCAGGAGCTCTGAGATTGAGTCAATGGCGACTATTCTGCGTTGCTTCATTTCATCCAAAATTGTCTCGGGCAATGCAGTGGCAGTTTTGTTTTGAAGGCTCTTGAATTTCCAGGTGTCTGCTTCCTCAAAGGGCAGTGTATCCCATCCGTAGGATGCCATGTCTTCTCTGACGCTTTCTGCTGATGCGGTAACTGTGAAGTAAGTAACTGTTCCAGTTCCCTGTTTGGCTATATAGAATAGAACCTGTCTTGCGAAGACTTCATTTCCTGACCCAGGCGACCCCGTGAGCAGTATGATTTTTGGAGGGAGACCTCCCAGTAAGAATTCGTCGAGGCCAGCAATTCCAGTCTTCGAAACCTTCATGAATAAAGACCCTTAGTGAAGGGTAGAACCTACACGTTAGTTATAACTTTTGTACCTTCCAAATATTAATTTGCTATTCAGTTTTTGCGTCTGTTTCAGGCTCTAAAACCGTGAAATCTTTCTTTCCTTTGTTGATATGTGTCGGTTTTTGGTAGAAGATTGTTCCATGCATGCTTTTAAGCTCGTGCCAATAAATAGGAACTACAATCCTAAGAAGGGAGAAATACAAAAATGAACTTTAGAAAAATAAAAAAGAATTTCCGTAGAAATACAAAAGCCATCTCGCCAGTAATTGCAACTTTGCTGATGATTGCTATTGCAGTCGTTGCATCTTTAGTTACCTACGCTTGGGTTATGGGATACATGAACTTCACAACTACCAAGAGCAGTGCAGAGATAAGAGTACAAAGCGTGACAATATCCACGACTAACTGAGACATTTACAATCTATGCTCAAAACATCGGTGCTGGTGATGTGCAAGTTCACCAATACAGTTGCTTACGTTAATGGAGTAATGGCGAACTATCGCAGCATGATGTCAGCTGGACACAGACACTAACTAGTGGAATGCTGCAGCGGTGATACTGCAATCTTCACGGTAGCTGCAACCAGACAATTGGTGCAGGAACATACGCGACAGTGAGACTCAACTTTTTCGATGGAACAATTGCTGAAGTGAAGCAAACTATTCCGTAACAAGTAATCATCATCTTATTTCTTTTTGTTAGATTATCAAGTTCACTTACTGCAAGTACTTGGACAAACATTTAGTATCATGCAACGTAAGCATTCTAGTAAATCGTCTGAGAATATCAATCCTTTGCTAAGTTTCGTCCAGAGCTCTATTAAATTTATGTTAAGCATACATTCATCAATAAGATTGCAAGATTTATCCTGTTTATCGAAGTCATTGAAAGGGTAATCAGTCTTTTCAAGCATCTTAACCTCTTAGCGCAAAGTTAATAGTGTGAACTATATTTTGGCGATCTCATAAAAAAATCATTTAAGAATACCAAAAGTATATTCTGAGCGGAACCGATATTGCCTACTTGATTCACTTTAACTATACTTGGCTAAAGACAGCCATACATGTTTGTAAAGCCGAATATATTAGTGCTTCGAAGGATCTGTTTACAATTTTTTTTTCCTAGCTAAATGAGTGCAATAATTCGTAGTTTCGCTTGAAATGTGGATCTTTTTGTTGATATGTGTCGTTTTTTGGTAGAAGATTGTTCCATGCATGCTTTTAAGCTCGCGCCAATAAATAGGAACTACAATCCTAAGAAGGGAGAAATACAAAAATGAACTTTAGAAAAATGAAAAAGAATTTCCGTAGAAACACAAAAGCCATCTCGCCAGTAATTGCAACTTTGCTGATGATAGCTATTGCAGTCGTTGCATCTTTAGTTACCTACGCTTGGGTTATGGGATACATGAACTTTACAACTACCAAGAGCAGTGCGGAAATAAGAGTACAAAGCATGACAATAGCTGATGACCGCTGATCCTACAAGCTGTAAGATATTTACAATCTATGCTCAAAACATTGGTGCTGGCGACGTACAAGTTACAACCAATACAGTTGCTTACGTTAATGGGGAATGGCAGACCATTCAGCAGCGTAACTGAACTGGCACATCTAGTTGCAGTGGAATGCTGAAAGCTGGAAACACTGCAACTTTCACGGTAATATCAACTCAGGCCTATGACTCAGGAACTTACGCGACAGTAAAACTCAACTTCTTCGATGGAACAATTGCTGAAGTAAAGCAAACTATTCCATAAGAAGCAATCACAATCTTTTCTTTTTTCTATGTTTATAAATTAATATTAACAGTATAATTGGGAGGGTGCACGTTTGACGTCTCGTACAGATCAGATTAAGAAGCTGTTTTCCCGCAAGAAACCAGCTAGTGCTCTAAAACCTGCAGTTGACTTGCAGCAGACTTTGCCAAAGAAAAAGAACGTCTCTTCGAAAGGATTTCTTAAGGAAGAATTTAAAGATTAAGAAGTTATTTTCCCGCAAGAAATCGACTATCGCTCTAGAACCTGCAGGTGACTTGAAGCAGAGTTTGCCAAAGAAAAAGATCTCTTATCAAAGTTTACTCTTAAGGCAAAGACATCCCAAAGTTGCCACTCAAGTTACTTCTGTACCAGAAAGTAGATGCACCAAACCCTGAATTAGCTAACGTTAAAATTCTTGAAACTTACGCTCTTGTTGAGCCTTTCGCTTATGCACACATTGTTAAGGATTTGGATAGAGGAAACGTCAAATATGTACTTGAGGAACCCAAACTTACCCCGGAAGAGTTAGCCAACCTTAACCGACTAAAAGAAATACTCAGCCAAATAATTACTCTAAAGCCTTCGGATCTCCAGTCAAAAGAAACCGCAGGAAAATATCTCTTCGAAAAAAGCAAAGAAATTTTCGACACTTACGGCTTCAAAATTGACAAGCCGACCCAAGAAAAATTACTCTATTACATAGTTAGGGACAATTTGGGTTTTGGAAAGCTTGATTCTCTAATGCATGATCAACTAATTGAGGATCTTTCATGCGACGGAGTAAATGTGCCTCTTTTCGTTTGGCACCGTAAGTCCGAGTCTATTCCCACTAACATACGTTTTGAGACTGCGGAGGAGCTTGACTCATACGCTTTAAGGCTTGCCTACATGTGTGGAAGCCACGTTTCAATAGCTCAGCCTTTGCTTGATGCAAGTTTACCTGATGGCAGCAGACTGAATCTTACTTTTGGAAGTGAAGTCACCCGAAAAGGATCAACGTTTACAATCAGGAAATTCAAACTTGACCCATTCACAGTAACAGATTTGATCACTTTTGGCACTATTTCTGCAGATATGGCCTCGTTCTTATGGTATGCCGTTGAAAACAGAGTGTCTATCCTAGTTGCAGGTGGTATTGCTGCTGGAAAAACTACTCTGTTAAACTGCCTTAGCATGTTCATCAAACCTGACTTAAAAGTAGTCTCTATTGAGGATACACCTGAAATTAATCTCCCCCATGAAAACTGGATTCCCGCCGTTACCAGAACTCACTTTGGAATAGCGACTGATTCGGCTGATGTCACGTTGTTCGATCTGCTCAAGGCCTCTTTGAGGCAAAGACCAGACTACATTATTGTGGGCGAAATCAGAGGAGCAGAAGCCTACACGCTTTTCCAGGCTGTAAGCACTGGCCACCTTGGGATGTCAACTGTGCATGCCGAGTCAGTTGAGTCGGCAGTTTACCGTTTAGAGTCAGCTCCAATGAATATTCCTCGAACTCTCATCGCGGGCATAGACATTATATTGGTTCAGAAACGAATTGAAGTAAAAGGTAAACCAATAAGAAAGACAGTTGGCAGCCTCAGAAATTGTTGGTTTGGATCCTCGTTCAGGAGAAATATTAACAAACGAAGTCTACAAGTGGAACTCCACGGATGAAACCTTCGATTACACTGGGCGAAGCTACATACTTGAGAAAATTGCTGAGAAAACAGGCATAAGCATTGAACAAGCTGAAGAAGAACTAAAGAAAAGGACAAAAGTCATAAATTGGATGACAAAGAAGAACATTCGAAACTACAAAGACGTATCCAACATAATTCGCACATACATAGAAAACCCCGCAACGCATACTCGCGGAGGCTTCAAAAGACGAATAGGCACCTATTGACTCTATTTCTCAAAGTCTCAAACTACGTTCCAAAATATTTCGTTACCGAATTTAAGAGTCTCCAGGATAATTTAGCCAAAGCAGCGGTCAAAATAACCTTCAAAGCTTACCTTGGAATGATGCTTTTTGCCACAATTTTAGCGACCGTATTAGGTTTTGGCGTTTCTTTCCTTGTGCTTTCAGTCAATTTTCAGTTCATAGCTGCATTTGTCTTCTCAGTGGTAGCTGGGATGATAGCCGGCATAGTCTCTTTTGGCATGTGTTATGCTTATCCCGTTCTTACAATTTCTGGCAAGGTGCGCAAGATCGATGCCAATTTGCCTCTTACGGCCAACTTTATGGCGGTTTTGGCGAGTTCCGGTATGCCTCCTGAACGCATTTTCAGGTCTTTAGCTAAAGTAGGCGATGAGTTTGGAGTAGGCGAAGAAATGCGCCGCGCAATTGCTGATACTGAGTTGATGGGTTTAGATTTAAACGACGCTTTAAAGAAGGCATCCATAAGGTCTTCTTCTAGAAAGTTTGGTGCCTTGCTTGATGGCATTGTTACTACTTCTCATATGGGTGGGGATTTGTCTTCTTATCTTAGAGATGAATCTGAGAAGTTCAAAAAACTCCGAGTCACCTCCATGAAAAGTTTTCTTGATAGTCTAGCCGGAATGGCGGAAGTTTACGTTAGTATGATGATAGCGTTGCCGTTGGTACTCGTTGTTATGCTTTCGGTAATGTCTTTCTTGGGAGGAGCTTCATCGATGCTAGCTGGGCTCGATCCGCAGACAGTTTTGTTGCTTGTAACTTTCGTTGTAACGCCTGCCGGTGTAGGCGTAATGCTGCTCATGGTTGATTCACTAACGCCTCCGAGGTAAAATATATGCGTAAGATTTTAACGAAAACTAAGCAAATAACTGTGGGCGCATCTCTCCTAGCAGTTATTAGTATTAGTGGCACTTATCGGGGTCCTGTCGCCAACGACTTTGTCAACTTATCTTAACGAAATCTTTTTCGTTTGCATATTGGTTGTGTTGGTTCCTTCTGCAATTCTTGATTTTGAGCATCATCGATGGTTATCTTCAATTGAAGATCAGATGCCTTTGCTTGTGCGTGGAGTTGCTGAATCTCAGGAAACAGGAATGACTCTGGTTAAGGCTCTTGAGAAAGTTGTCGATAACAAAATGGTCAGTGGCCCCCTTGCCAAAGAGGTGAAACAGATGGTTGTTCAGATGGCTTGGGGCAAATCATTCGAAGATGCACTAACCACATTTAAAAATCGCATAAACTCCCCCATCGTCAATCGTTTCTGTGTCTTGGTTTTGGAGGCCAGCCGCTCCGGAGGCACCATCAAGAAAGTTTTCACAGCAACCTCCGGGTTCATGGAGGAAATGAAAGATATCGACCGGGAAACTAGCGCCCAAATGAAACCTTACATAATCGTTATTTATGCTGCTTTCGCCGTGTTCATGGTTACTGCGATTCTTTTGGTGAGGTCTTTCTTTGCACCTATGGAAGGTGCTGCTCAAATCGGTAGCAATGTAGCAGTCGGTGGCACAAGCGGTTTTAAGGATTTCTTCTACAAGAACATGATGGTCTCAGGATTAACCGGCGGTCTAATGGCGGGAAAAATTGGTGAACGCCGAGTAGCTGGAGGACTCAAGCACTCAATTTTGCTTGTGGTCTTAGGATATGTGATATTTCTGTTATCCATACCGCCAAACTGGATGTGAAAAAATGAGGAAACTTCATAACAATAGGAAAGCAGTTTCACCCGTAATCGCAACAGTACTAATGATTATGGTAACGATGATTGGCATGACGCTACTATTTGCATTCGTATCTGTTTATTCTGATAATTACAAAGCCGGAGTCGGAAGTTCAGTTATGGAGTCAATAACCATTGAAGACATCTGGTTGCTCAATCCCACATCTTCATCTTACAACAACACGGTGATAGTATCATTGTACAATGTTGGGAAAGTAGATTCTTTAGTCAACTCAGTTTACGTGAACGGTTTAGCTCTAACAGCCAGTGACGGTTCAACCAACTTAAATATACCAGTCAAAGTCGGTGAGCACGTGACAATAAGTGCTGACTATACAAAAAATTGGGAAAGCAGGAACAATTACAACTTCAAAATTAGTACAAAAATGGGATCCAACTTTAACATGGATTACAAGGCGCCCTAAAGCTGAGGATGAAAAGTATGCTAAGAAGGTTCATAAGAAACAAAAAAGGAACAGCGGAAATAATTGGGTCAGTAATGTTCATAGTCATATTGTTATTCTTTTTTACCAACGTGTACTTATGGCATGATGCGGCGGTCAAAGAAATGAATGATTTGTACGTCCAAAAAATTAATTCACCCATTGTCGCTTCCGTCTCTTACAGTGCAACTTACAATCGTTTTGAAATAAACGTAACAAATAGCGGGGGAGTTGCAGCTACAATTTCACGGATATGGGCAAACATAAAGGCTCCTGCCCCAAACTTGCCTGACTTAGATCATTTGAATTTTACTCGAAGCGGCAACGTTGCTCCTGGGTATTCAATAATTGAATATGTTACCTTACCCTATGCTCTACCGGTGGGCTCCCCAATAGAGTTCAAAGTCATCACAACAATAGGAAACTTTGCAACTTGCAGTTACTACCCATAACAATCCAACTCTTCCTTCAACGCAAAAGCAAGAGCCTTCGGCGAAACTTCAACCTCAACAGAATTGAAAACTTGTAAGAGACCAAATTGAAAGAAGGAGAAAAGTGATTCTGGTAACCTTCTTCTTCTTTCGAAGATAGATTACTTAAAGAAAATAGCTTAGTTTGACTAAATTGAAAAGGTAAGCGATCAAGTCAGCAGAAGTAATTGTCTGCGGAAATAGTGTTGAACTCAACTTGCAGAATTGTTAACAAATACGCGAATCTTTTGTTTAGAATGGAAGTTAGGAGCTCCATTCTAGATTGCTGCTAAACGCAATTAGGGGTTGCCCCGTGTATGGAAATTGGATGTTTATTTCTTGGTATGCTCCTGCTTCTAAAATTTGCAGGGGGGTTGAACCCTCTATTGCCGTGTTGTTTCCATTTTGGATTGCGGAGACCTGCATTTTGCAGTTGTTTGCTTTACTGTGTCCCACGTTGACTACGTATCCCGAGATTTGCAGAAAGGCGCGTTAGGATCTTGTTCGGTTGTCATTGTACTGTAATCTATGCTAATCAGTTTGGGTTCGCCATTGGGCAATGTGAGGTTGGCAACTTGTTTTTCGATCGAGTCTAACTGTTCGTTCAGCGCTTTGATTTCTTTATTTTTGGTGCTTATTTGTGACAAGTTGGTTATTATTGAGATGTTTAAGGCAACTTAGAGTTGCAACGCACAGAATGGCGAAGGCTATTGCAACTTTTCTGGGTATCATCTTGGTTGTTTGGGTCATACTAATCCTTCTTTTTGTGGGCTTTAGATATTTTTTATTTTCGTTTTGTTCCGATGCGTCAACTGTTTTTTGAATAAACTTTTGATTTATCGACGCTCGGGTAGGTCTGCGAGACTTTGAATGGGTTACGATATTACCTCGTCGTAGAAACCTGCTTCCCGGAGTCGATTGAGTCGGGTTGTAAATTTGGTGTCCCGCAATGCCTTCCTCATCGAGTCCATTAGCGCATCTGCAGCGACCAAATAGGGGAATCTCAAATCAACTTTGCCTGAACTGCTTTCCTGTTCGTTTACGTTGTCATTGGAGGATTTTTGGATTATTCCCTTAACTTCGGCCAAAAAGGGATTAAATATAGCGAAATCAAGGTTCTTGTTCCCTTGTTTCATTTCCTCACCCAGCGTGGCGAACCTGGCAGTTACGGTTCTGAACTTCCTTTCCTTTTGATTCCAGCAAAATGGCCACTCTATTGTCTAAGGCAGCTTGTGGCTTCCTCTATTTTCTTTGAAGAAATAAACTTCGTATCTGCGGATTCTATGCAGCCATCCCGTACTTGTTTTAGGTACGCGCTAAGCGTTTGTTCGTTGGGACTTAAGTGATCTATTGCTTGAGTGAGTGTTCTCTCCAATTGCTTTAGAACTCTACTCGCTTTGTCTATCTGCATTTGGCATTGAACGTTGTCTCCCCGCACCCGGTTCAATTCAAGAGATAATCGTGAAAAGTCTTTGTTCTGATCAACAATCGTTTGGCTGGGTGCAGATTTTGCAGAACCCCCATAGACAACAGGGCTTGGTTCAGGTATTGGGCTAATTCTTTGGGGTGAAGGAAAACCATCGCTGACAGGTTTTGGAAGAACTTCCGGTGCGTAACTTATGGGTTTAACTTTGTATGCTTTCTCGATTTCTTTTTCGATTGTTTTGTTTTGCTCTTGAAAATCCTTTATCTTTTTTTCTTTCTGTTCGTTTTGATATTTCATGTCATCAAGCTTTGCTCGATCATCGGATCCGCCCATAAGCTTGCTTTTCTGATCTCTAAGCATCTTGTTTAGTTGTTCGTGCTTCGCTAACTCCGCGTCGTTAAGCTCCATCTTCTTGCTTGTCTAGGAAATTCTGCTTGGTAAAAATCAGCACACATTTGTATCCCCGCACATATTCGTAAGGCTATGTTTGAGTTTGCTTTAAATATTTATCCCAGGAAGTCTTCTATATGAAAGAGTTCTACATTTTCACTGGTGAAGTTGGACGAAAAGTCCTGGGCGCACTCGTTAACAGTTACCTATTCAACAATTGGCCTCTAATTTACTTAATGAATGTACAAGCTTGTATTTTGTGGATCAAGAACTCTTCACCAGAAAAAATGTTTGCCCAGTAGAAACACACCAAATTCTAGCAAAAATCGCAAAGATCATTAATAATAATCCAAACGTTTCAGAAAGCGAAGTTGTTGAAACTCTAACGAAAAACTCTTCCACAGACGAATTCGAGAGTTGTGAAACCAGCAAAATCGTTAGAGCCTACTACCGACTCACTCCGGTTGTTTTGGATAGCGACAAAATTCCAACTGGCGCGGGAAAACACTGGCCTATTGGAGAGCGATTAGCGGAACCCAAGTTTGGCGATCTCACCCGCAGATACGAAGGTGAAGCGAATTTAAAACTCCTCGTGGACCATTTCCATATTTGCCACAGCGGAGGTGGCGGCATAGGCTGTGGATCTGGGCCTGTGTTTAGCAAACATTTGAAAGAGATAAAAAGTGAAGTTGCGGCGATAACTGCGTCGGTGTTTCTGGCTGAAAAATCCGAGGAGATGGGTGCACCCAACACCTGTTCGGCTATAGGGCGCCATTTTGAAGCTTGCGATGCCATCTTGCTATATGACTTAAACTACCTGTCAACATGGAATGAACGTAACGGACCAGCTGTTCCTCAAAACAACAGCGCAGACCAATTTTGGCTCGAAGACTATGGAGCAGCAGAAATGATGCTAATGTTAGCCTCCACCAACTCGAGAGTTTTTGCCCAGGCAACAAAGAATTTCGAAGGCGCAGATTTTGCGTCATTTTGCAAAGGTGGCCTTGGCACTGTAGGTTCCCTAATCGCTCCTTGCTACGCAGAGTACCCAGTGAGTGTTTTGGAAGACTTAGACATGAAGGTTCTAGTTAATGATCTTTTTAATAATAGGTCATTTGTCGAATACTCAAGGGATATTAAACATCCTATCTCAAGAGTCGGTCTTTTCTGCGTCTTCCCGGCTAAATTTGCAAATCCAAAATCGGCTAAGACTGATGTCTTGGGGCAACTCGGAAAGAACTGGATCAAGGATGTTCTGCCTAATATTGAACAAGGAACAAATGACTACGCAGAAAGGGAAGACAACAGAGAGCAAGGCAAGAACCAAGATTCAGAAACTTCAACAAATAAGGTTGTAAAGGAGTTCCTTTACAGTGATTGTGGCTTTGATCGTATCAAAATGCTTGGGTTGTTGGTTAATCCATACATGCCTCGACTAATTGAATTACGCGATGATTTTAGGCGAACAATTAAAGAGTGGGAAGAAAGACCCAAGAAAAACGTAAAACTTGACTTCTTGAAAGATTACCAAAGAGGTCGCAGGCTTTACGAGGAATGTTTAGACGCTGTTTACCCAAATATGTAGGGATGGGATTATCCCAGTTGGGAAATTTCGATTTTTGAGTCGTTAACTATCCCATTTTCTCTCAAGGACCTGCCCTGCGATAGCTCTTTTGCTTCTTGGTAGACCTTTATCTTGTTCCAGTCTATTTCGCCTTTGAAGAGGTTTCTCCATTGTTTTATTGCAAGTTTTACGACTTCTTCTGAGGGGTTGACTATCGTAAATCGCCATTGTCAATTGCCCGTCGTAAGAACAGTTTGATAGAGAATGTTCAAATCAACGTTAAGTGACGTAATCTTGATTCCCGGTTCTATGGTTACTTCAAATCGTCTTATTTTGCTTGAGTTGTAAAGGACTGTAACAATAATGGGATAGCTCTGAATTGGAACCAAGCCCACTTCCCATGAGCCTTCTTCGATTGGGTTAGACAGACTTCTGAACATTCATGTTTCCACCGGTTTCCTCTAATCCCACTTTGAGGTTCGTTGTTGATACCCCCGCAACATGAACTTCAACCGCCGAGCTGTCAGGGATTTGAATGCTGGTATCATGTGGCCCAAGTGGACGGAACAAATCACCAGTTCTTACTCCGACTCTAATTCTTAGTTTGGCTCCCTGCATCACGAAGTAAGATACCACTAGCGGAATAATTAGAAAGAAAGAAGCCCAGATGTAAGGAGAAAGAACGAGTAGTATGAAATCTAGTATGAAGAATAACTGAACCATTATGCCAAGAAATCTTATGCCAAACAGGGTAACGTCGAATTTGAATTGCCTAAAAGTTGCGGCTGCTACCCCAACTGTAATGAGCGAATAGGCGCCTACTCCATAGTAGCCAAAAACGTGAACAAGAACACCTTGGACTTCTGGACCTGTGGGTATTGTCCATTGGGCGAAGATGCTCATCTGGAACAAGAAATAATAAATAATAATTAAGGGCACCAAGGCAACCAAGGCTATTCCAGCCAGGATTTCAGGTGAGGACGCGATACTTTTTACTTTCAGATCGTTAAGTGATATTTTCATTTCCTGTGTCTCCTTTCTCCACATGTGTTTTCTTTTAATATCTCGAATTAGCTGCATATTGTTATTTTTTGTTTAAAAGCCTTGTCAATTGAACGTGAATTGAGAATTGTAGCCACCTTTGGAGCGGCTGTCAAATGTTTCTGCCTCATTGAAAGAGATTTCGAAGGAGCTGCCGGAATTCGATATTTTGTTCATTCGGTAGATATTTTTTGCCTATGTATGTATCCACGATTTAGACTTTGTAACAGTTATGGACCATTTAGCATTTGGATCATGTTCATTTACCAGCAATGCAAAACTGTAAACGTTAAAATTATAATAGATTCTTCCCTCGCCTCCAATCATGTGGACATTTTTAAAGGCCTGCTTTACTCGTTTTTGATTTACCTTGGTTTCGGTTTTTCCCCGCATTCTTTGGGCGGCCTGATAAAGTGCGCTAAAATCTTCTTCTCGATGGTTTTTTTCTGCAAAAGAATTGAAAGTTGCAACCGATATTTCATCTTCAACCTTATGATTAAGCAGTATACTGCCAAGTAGTCGAATGAATCCTTCACTGAGATCAAAAATTTTGGAAAAATTGGTTTTGTGCTTCTTGTTGATTTGCTCAAGCACTATTTCCCCTTTGTTCATTTTTGCGTATCCAAAATCACAGTGGTCCGGAAAAACAATATTTTCAGGATCCTCTATTAGCTCCACTTCTTTGCGAACAATTTTTTCTTTAATGGTATTGGCGACTAAATATTCTTTTATTGAAGGAAAACTAAACGAGTATTTGTCTAAGGTTCGCGACAGAAAGCCGCTAAGCCTAATCATCGAATTAAAATCTGTAAACTCGATTCCTTGGGGATTTTCCTTAACAAAAAACTGTCTAACTCTAATGCTCAATTCGTCAAAAGTTAATTCTTTCAGGTTCTGCAAAAACATATCGACAGCTAACCGCGTCATAAAATTGATAACAAGCTTCTCATCAACCCCGCGGCTTTTTTCCCTTTCAAACCACAACTTGACTAGAAGACTATAGAGCGAATCTTCTACACTCAAACATTTTTCATTAGCTGCTGGCAAAACTCCGGATAAGAAATGCAACATTAAAGGACTGGCCGATACATCTTCTAAATTATAAATAGTCATCAACTTCCAAGATAGTTTACTTTCATATTTCGGAAACTTTTTGCTTAAGAACTGAAACATGTCCCATTGTCCAAATCTAGGTAAATGCATTATCTGCAGCTTTTGTTTTGCTAACTCTTCATCACCAAGAGCTAACGCCCCATTAATACTGCTTGAAAGAATATCTATCCAGATCTTTTCAGTTTCATAAAGATTCGAACGGCTTGTAAGTAGGACTTTGTGGTTAGCTGCCACTAACCCTGAGATTAAAGCAGTTTGAGTTGGCACGTCAAATTTTGCCAGCACCTCAAACCCATCCAAAATAATTAGAAACTGATAAAACTCTGAAGTTTTCTGAAAAATCTGGAAAAATAGCATTAAGCATCTTTAGAACTGCAAGAGGGTTTAAGGCAACAATTTCAGATAATGCATCTTCTGCATTCAAAATTATGGGAATATACTTGCCGTCACCTTTTAGCAATTGATTACATAACTCAAAACAAATCTTCTTACACAGAACAGTCTTTCCCGCTCCACAATCACCTAAAAGCACCAGCAACCTCTTGGAATCAAAATCTAGCCATGAGTAAACCTGCTGCTCAACCGAAGATGTAAACTTTCCCCCGATGACTTCTGTAAGAGGAACATAATTCTTAAAATCAACTTCACCGCTCAATTTTTCTACTGTAAATTTTGCATATTTCTCAACAGCCTCATTATTATTTTCCAAAGGAAACCCCAACTTATCTATTAAAAGAACATAAATAAATTGCTCGAATACAGCAAATCAAGACCTTCTATTGGTTAGACACGCAAGCGAGCCTACGGAGAGATTTGGATTCCGCAAGGCATTAATACAGTTAAAAGCCACCTTCAGCTATCGAGCCAAACGTTGAAGAACAATGAATAATCTCAAAATACTCTTTGTGTGCAGCGCCAACGTTGATAGAAGCCCAACTGCAGAAAACCTGTTCAGAAACTTTAAGGGCATAGAAGCAAAATCGGCTGGAACAGCTGCTTACGCGGCGACACCTATAACACGTGAACTCGTGAACTGGGCTGACAAGATTTTCGCAATGGAAAACAAACAGCGAGAAGCGATACTGCAGATGGATGGTGAATTAGGTGAGAAAATCGTAACTCTAGGGATTCCCGACATCTACCGCAGAAACCAGGCTGAACTTAAAAAGCTGATTTTGGAAAAACTCGAAATAGTAATAACCCTTTAGCAAAAAGCGAATACCCATAGGCATTTCCTATCCAGACGTTTGTTCTTCTATGCCAGTAAAACCGTGGATCTTGCTCCTTTATCGCTCTGGCCATTAATAGATCGGCAAGTTCACCAAGACTTTTATGCCTAAATCGCTTAGATTGGTCACTCGGGGCTGAGCAAGATGCAATTGCACACGATGAAACTCAAACTGTTTACCATTACAGTTATTTTGCTTGTTACCATCCCAATGATAACACCTGCGTTTGGCGCTTCACAAATTGAATCGCGGGCAAGCTATTATGAAATTCCAGTTCTATCAAAAGTCCAAGATGCCTATATATCAGGAGTGGGCATACCGCTTGAGTTCACTCGAACTTATGCTCAAGACTCCCAAAATGAACCTTATTTAGGTCCACTGGGAAGAGGCTGGACACACAGTTACAATCTATTTCTCGAAGAATACTCGGATGGAAGAGTCGCCTTCTTTGGACAAGACGGCTTCACCCGATGGTTCCAACCCAAAGGGAACGGTGCCTATTTCATCATCTGCAGGAGACTACGGAACTCTTTCACGCGGTTCAGACGGTTCATTCCAACTACGTGAAAAAAGCGGATTCCTGTACAAATTTAACCCAAGTTTAACCCTTAGCTATGTCCAAGACCCAAGCGGAAACCGCATATCATGCACCTATGACCAAAGTAGTCGACTAACAATGCTTAGACATTCAGACGGGGACAATTTCCGTCTCGAATACAATAACTTTAACCTAATCACTAAACTCATCGACAATGCAGGCAGAGAAATAAAATATGACTATTCTTTAGATGGTTCTTTTCTGACCAAAGTCACAGACGAATCAAACAGATGTAACCAGCTACACCTACATAGTTGGACAAAATGTTGCAACCAATAATCGTTTAAGTTCAATTGTCTTTCCCGATAACACTCACACTTTTTATACTTACAATTCAAACGGACGATTGCATCCTTATCAGGGGACAATGGATTTGGAAAACAAACATTTTCTTACGAAATTAACGGTGTAACAAGCATCACAGATGCAGCAGGCAAAGTCACAAGAATCAAAGTTAACTCTTACGGATTGCCTATCGAGATAACTTCCCCAGACGGAGCCAAAACACGTTACGAGTACGATAGCGCATTTAATCCAATAAAAGTCACAGATCCATTAGGGCACGTCTTCACATACAATTATGATGCACTAGGAAACCTTATCTCGACAAGTGATCCCCTGACCAACGGAGCAACCATGGGATATGACCCCCAATCTAACAAAATAGCATGGATTCGTGATAGTTTAGGACAAACTACATCCTTCTCTTACAACTCACAAGGAAATCTACTAAGCATTGCCTATCCCGATAGTACAATAGAAAAAAGCACATACGACAAAAACAATCTTGCTTCCAATTCTCTCACAGCCGACAGCAAAGCAACGTATTACACGTATAGCTCAACGGGAGAACTCACCAAACTAAAAAACCCCCTTGGATACGAAACTGAATTCACCTACACACCCGGCGGAGACATTTCCAGCATAACAGATGCATTAGGGCATACTACATCTTATCAGCATGATATCTCAGGCAACTTGATTAAAACTACCTTCACAGATGGGACGTTCAAAGAATACAAGTACGACGCAGCAGGGAGACTCGTTAATTTCAAAGATCGCGCAGGTCAATCACAGGCTTTTTCATACGACTCCAACGGTTTCTTGCAGTCTGAGGTCTATTCTTCTGGAAAGAAATTGCAGCTTAACTATGATAAACTGGGTACTCTCTCTTCAGTAACTCAATCCGGCAGTACAAATCGGCTCGAAGCCGTTTACGAGTATGACTTGTCAAATAGGTTAACGCTCGCGAAGTTTCCCGGACTAACATCTTCAAAATCATACGACGTCTCATATGAGTACGACGCCGCAGGTAACAGACGCCTAATGTCATATCCTGATGGCTACGCATTGAAGTATGAATATGACACTTCAAATCGCTTAGCAAGAATCTCAGACACAAGCAACGCGCTAATAGCATCATACATTTACGATGCTGCTGGACGACTAACTGGAAAAACTCTAGGAAACAGCATATCTACAACCTATTCATATAACAATTTGAACAAACTCACAAAATTGTCCAATTATGATGTAAACGGAAAAATACTATCCCAATCTGACTATACATACAACTCAGCAGGATTGCTTACGTCAGTTAAGACCCCAGATGGACTAACTTCGTACACTTATGACGATGTCAACCAATTAATAAAAGTTAAATATCCAAATAGCGAAGTAAAGTACAATTTTGATGCAGTTGGCAATCGCATTAGCGTAGAAACCGACCTATCCATCATTCCTTATACAACCAACATACTCAATCAATATACTGACGTGGGAAAAACTCATTTTGAATATGACCTTAACGGCAACTTGGCGTCACAAACTCTCAACGGCAATAAAATCTCGTACGAATGGAACGAAAATAATCAGCTCACAAAAGTGAAGGGCAACGGGATTCTGATAAATTATGATTATGACTACTTAGGACGCCTCTTTTCAAAAGTCACTAATGGTATTGAACGACGCTATGTATGGGATGGGGAGAATCTTATTGCTGAAATGGATTCGTCAAACAAATTACTAACTCGTTATATTTACGACTTAAACATTAAAGAAATCGTTAAAGTAAACTCTAACGGCATTAACTCCTGGCCTCAGCAGGACGCGTTAGGAAGCATAACAGGGTACAGCCGAGACGACGGCACATTGGCAGGAAAACTCTCTTACGATGTTTACGGAAAAATCCAAAGCGGCGATCTCATTCAGGCTCCAAAAAGTTATGAAGGCATGCAGTGGGATTCAGATGCAAACCTTTACTACTCACGATCGAGGTGGTACGATGCTACAACGGGCAGCTTCATTAGCAAATCTAGTTTGCCCGTATCTAATGTCCCTGAATATACTTATGCGGGAAATTCGCCGACAAATTTCGTGGATCCATCAAATTTTGAGATCGGAAAACCCACGCAAGCTTTGGATGCATTTAATTCAATTTCCACCTATTATTTAGAACCAGAAGTCGAATTTTGGGCATGGCGGATCAACAAAGATCTCAGAGTCTTTGATTCCTCATTATGGAAAAATATGGGCATTTCAAAATGGATGGCATTCAGGTTTAATGCCTACAACACTGTCTTCAAAGTGGCCGCTTATTATGGAATTGGAGAAACCGCATACAGATGGGGTCAAACGTTAGGAGCATTTCAAAACCGGCAAGCGAGTTTTGGTGACCTAGCACACGACACAGCATTATTGATAGGGGATTTTGCTTCATTTTTTCCACAGTTTAGATGGGTTTCGCCTCTATTCAGAAGCAGTTGATTTTCTATCTTTTCAGATAGGGCTGAAAATTTTCGGCTGGCGTGAATGGTTTCCATTCTTCCGTCAAGATTCTAGCAATTTCAACATACGAAACAAAAGTGAACATGCGCACTTATCTTCAGCAGTCTCTCCACAAAGAGTTGTACACTGCATTGCAGGATTCTTCGTCAGCTGCGCCGGGACCTACCACTAAGCCAATGCCTCCCCCTCCGTCTCCTCCACCTCCGCCGCCATTGAATCCTTCATCTGGTTTAGGTGGTGTCAATTTCAGTTCAATTAGCCTAAGCTACATCTCAATGGGCGCCAATTCGTTTAATTATGCTATAAAAGCCCAAAAGACAAGTGATTTTAATCAAAATGTGGCGCTACAAAACGGTACGGAACTCTCTTTCGTTTCTTTCTTGACTGGTTTGGTGCTCCCAGAATCAAAATTCTGGGTGAATCTAAATCCTTGGGAACCTGACAGAATAATCGAAGCAGACTTAGGAGCTACTGATGTTGGTCGCATAATGCTTGAAGCTGACTTAACTATGAAGAGGAGCTTTAGCAGCTATGAGAATCCTGGCAACGGCGACGTTGGGATGCAATATTGGAGTCTTTTAGATAAGAAGAACACGGAATTAATGAATGGAATCATGCAGAGGCATCCAGAGATTAAAAATGTTAATGACGTCCAGTTTTCTCCTGTAACACGGCATTGGATTGTTCCCGACAAAGTGGTTGCATATGAAAACGGCAACGAGATTTACATCATTAACGCGTCTCTTACAATTAATTCAGAAGCCACATCAGATCAAACCACGTATAGTCTGGTAAACGGCGAAACTGTTTCAGACTCTACAAAAGCAGATCTGAGCAAAACAGCAAAAGAATTCGGCAAATACGTTAAAGACTTAGACGACCAGATGATACTTCCCATAGTTGTCCAAGACATTAACCATGCCCAAAACTATTCAGACCTAAGGCAAATCTATATTTCACTAGCACTCGCGCAATGGTACAAGAGCAAAGGAAACTCTCAATCACTATTCTCGGATCTCGTAAACTCCGGACAATTACAGGGTCTGAAATCCACGGTTGAGTGGAATGCACAAAATGTCTATACTGAGTACAAAAAATCGTTTGAAGAAGGCGATTACCACTACTGGAAAAACAGCACCTACACGCAGGGAGATTCGGTTGTAACAGAAAGCATCCTCTATGTTGGGGGCGGCGTTGATTTTAGCGACATAAAAACAACGAACTTGGGCAATGTACCGTCTGATTTGAAAGAATCGTTATCCGAAGCTGAGTATTTTTCCTATGCTAAAGATACCTCGGGTTACTATTTTGGTGATAGCCTACAGTTTTCTGGAGATTCCCAGACTGTACCTGCTCAACCAGATAACCCCGTATCGCCTAATAACCCCTCAAACAATTACACAGCAATATACATCACAGCAGCAGTTTTGGTGGCTACAGCTTTAGTTATCGTATATGGTTACTCCTCAATGAAAAACCGCTCGCGAGAATCAGACTATGACGATTAGAATTAATATTTAGCGAAAATCTTACAGACAAAAGGAAGAATTTACGAGATTCGGCAAAACGCAAACAATCAATAGTATCACGAGAAAATGGGTATGGGCAATCGATTTTTTTCCTCAAATCAACCCAAATGAGCCTAGCAGAATCCTACGAAAGACTATGTTTAGACGATGCTACGGATCCGATAAAAATGATTTTTTGAAACGGGATTGAGCATCTTTGTATTCTTGACTCCATCCGTTAGTTGCTACGTCTGCAATTGGAGTCGTTTCGTCTCCCTTCCGTTCGCTTTTCAACTCAATGGCTTTCTTTGCACAGAGTTTGGCTTCGTCTTTTCTGCCAAGTTTGGCGAGCATGATGCCTTTGCCGATTAGAGCTTCTGTATAATCAGGATTCAGATCCAGTGCCTTGGAAAAGGAAGCAAGTGCTTTTTCGATTTCGCCCATGTTCCCAAACGTGATGCCTTTGCAGTAGTGGATTTTGGCATCGTCAGGTTTCTGTTTTAGAACTTCTTCATAACATTGGAGGGCATCCTCGAACTTTTTCAGTTTTTGAAGAGAGGATGCGTAGGCCATGCGGATTTCTATGTTGCTTGGATCAAGTTTGCATGCGTTGCTAAAGCAGTTCGCTGCCTCGGCAATCTTGTTAGTCTCTATGTATATTGCTCCCTTGAGGAACCAGGCGTTTTCTGAGTTGGGATTTAACTCGAGGACTTTTTCGAGGCACTTTATCGATTCAGAGCAACTGCCTAGCTTACTTAGGATTATGCCCTTCAATAGCCATGCATCAGAGTAGCTTTCATTTAGAGCCAAAGCTTTTTCGATTTGCATCATGGCGCTTTCGAATTTTCCTTCATTCTTCCAAGCTATTGCGCTTCTAAGGATTGTTGCAGGGTTTGAATTCGAAGAGACAAGATTACTTGATTTGATCTCAGACAAAAAGCCATCTCCTTAATCATCGGAAGGGTTCACAACTGCTCCTCAGTGAGAATTTGCTTTCTGGATTTGAGAAAACTGTTTCTTGTTTTTGATCTGTTGTCGCTCTTTTTGGAGTTGTCATGATCTTCCTGACCCTTCAATGGTAGAATATTAAATCAATTTAGGAGTGTTCGATAAATTAAACTCAAATTCTCTCTAATTCTCGGAAAATGGTTCCATTGGAAATGTGCAAGACAGGCTTATTCAACTCTGCAGGGATAATATTCAAATGGAGGGAGGAAAGTAAGAACCCGCTTTTTGTATAAATAGCTTTTAGAGATTTCAGGAAGATAGAGCGCAAGTGGCTGTGGTTTGATTTTGAGTTAAGATTCAGCAGGGCATTTCGTAGAATGATTTTTCCGCTTCTCGCAATTCTGAGATAGCCAAAAAATCTATTAGGTAATTGCCGTAGCCTACTATTATGTTCTCAAATATTCTTTTCGTACTTGACGCTTCAGGTAGCATGAACGAGTCTTTCTACGAAGAAGGCAAACCTTCCAAATTTGACGCAGTAAGAGAAGCATTCCAGATTTTTTGCGAGAGACATGCCAAACTCAAGGGTTCTGGATTTGCAGATCGGGTTAGACTCGGGCTTGTTTCATATAAGACTGAGGGTTTAGCATTGGAAAGAGTAGAGCTCAAGGAAGTGTATCCTATGTCGTTTTTTCCACCTGCCCCAAACCCGAAAAGGCTAAAAGAATTTGGGCCCTTCGGAAATTCCCCGCTCTTTGAAGCAATTAAAGATGCTTCTTCCTCCTTGTCTAATGTCCCTGGAAACAAAAGAATATTAGCAATTATTACAGGGGACAGTAAATCTAACTCTCTAATGAACCTCGAAAATTTGAAAAGAGTGCTTGTTCCTGCAATGCAAAAATCAAGCATTTCTGTTGCTCTATTGCAGGTTGGAAACGCGGACAAAAATGAGGGGTTTGATCAGCTTGTTCAAAGCCTTCAGCCAGTCATGATTCAAGATCTAAGGTTAAAGCCTGAGATTGCAACCACGATTGAAGGGATAGATGGTTGGTTGGAGGGGCTGTTTTCCTCAGCGACAGCACCCTCCAAATGATTTGCACTTTTATTGCAGTTTGACAATTTCTCTTCGCAATGATTGCAGGGCAGCGCTTAGTTTCTCAAGGTTAGGTGCCACTTGCGAATAGGCTCCGGGTAGTTCTTCAGTGACTCTAGCTTCGAGTTCATTATGATTTCTAGATATCATTTGTCTATCCGCCGTGTCTAGTTTCCCACCGGTTGCTCTTCTTTCGTATTGTTGTATCTTTTCGAGCCAAGGGCGTGTTTGTTCATCGGCCATTTTTAATACAATTCTCAATGAATTTACACAGTCGGTTACTTTCCCCGCGGTGTCGTCGTTATATTTCTTGAGATTTAGGATCATATCTTGACGGTTTCGAATCTCCTGTTTGAATACTGGGAGCAATTTAGCAGCATCCTGTATGATGCGTGAGAACTCGTCAGAGAATTGCCCTAACTCGCGCTCGATATTATCAAGCTTATCAAAGTCGGTCTTAAGGTTAGAAGCTGCGGAATTGATGTCGATTACTCCGGATACATCATATTTTTTAGGTAATTCTTGTTGGCAATGTTGCTTTATCGCCTTCGTCACTGCTTCAATTGCTACATAGCGGGAGTTGAATTTTGAGTAAATTGTCGCTAAAGATACAAATATTTGGTCAATCTTGGTTCTGAACTCTACGATTTCGTAGTTCTTCCAGAATTCTGCGATTTTGTTGTTCCTTTCGTCTGTGCTTAATTCAGATACTCTAATTCCCGTCATCTCTTGGAACGCGTTGATGTTGCCAAACAAGAATGAATGCCTTGCAATCATTTTTATAGAGTTGTCTTTGAAAGTTGCATAAGCGTCAGCCAGCTCCCTAAGACACTCAAGCCTGGCTGGTTGCCTTGGATCGCTTTCGTAAAGTGGCAGTCCCAGCAAAAGCGTATAGAAATGCACTGCATGAGGCCACATGTCAGCAGCAATAGTGTTCAGTTCTGCTCTATCGGAATAATGGAGGCGTGTGTGGTCAACTAAGGGTCTCATCTGATCAACAAGGGTACTTACGTTTCTTCTGGTGGGAGCTCGGACAAATGACGGCACAGCCAATTTTTTTTCTCGGAATGTTGGGAATTCCTTGATCGTCACGTCTTGCGATGCCCCAATTTACTAGAACATCTCTAGTTTCGGGATCCAATTGCTGATTAACCTGTGGCGGATCCATGCGGTAATTCAACAATGTGTGTCTTGGGTTGATGAGCGATAGATTTCTTATTGGACCAATTATGTGGGTATTAAATTCGTTGGATTTCCCTATCATTTCGCAAAGTTCTTGTAGATTCTTTTTATCCACAATGGGAAGGTTCTTCTCAAGCATATCAATTCCTGCGTCGTCGATGCCTAGCCTTAAGGAGTAGTCACCGGCCTCAGAATGAGAAAGTTCCTCCTTGAGGTCCAGTCTTCTTTTCTCTTGGTCCGAAAGGTCATTTTCTGCGGCGGCAAGATCCTGTTCAGGAAGTTTCCCAGTCAGTTCGTCAACTTTCCTATTCGAAAGAGCTAGGCATATCGTTGCAGTCATCTACGACTGTCTGGTTATCTTCCAGTTCTCTTAGAAGCTTGGGATAGCCATTTGAAAGCTTCTGAATAAGAGTTGACACGTTTTGGGTACGTTTGGATGCTGTTTGAGAGTAGCCTTTCAAGTTTTCCTTAACCTTTTGAAGGTCAGCACCTAACATGGTTACAGAATCTTTGGTTTTGCTTAAGGTTCCCTTATCAGCTTCGATTGCTCTTGCTGCCTTGATAAGCCATTTGATCTCAACTACTGGTAGACCGACAGAGTACAAACCGAAGCTCGAAAACTCCGTCATGTTTTCATGAGCGTAAGTTCTTAGGTTGCTCCAATCTAATGCGGTTGTCCTTTGCTGCTGATTAACATTGAAGGGAATTACGCCTAAGTCTATGAGCAGTTTTGTGACGGCTTTGCCTACTTCAGTAAGCTCAATTTGTGCCCGATCTTCTTCAGTTCCTACTATGAAGAAGAACTCAAACGGATTCACGTACTGTCTGTTTCCAACAACTATCGGGTTTGTAATGCTTCTGATGTAGGATACTTCTTTGAGCGTTGCCAATGCATTGGCTTTCTTGGTTGATTCAGAACCCATTCGTGGAAGGATTGCTACGGCCATTATTGTGACCTGCCCGATTCCTGGAATATGGGTTCCGCTTAACCATTCTTTGAGATCGAGCCCCATTTCCACAAGGAATGAGGAGCCAGTTCCGCCAAAGAGCGAGGCTGCTAGAATAATTTGGAAGTTGTTGTTTTGGCCAATCCTCATGAATCTTGCGGCGATTTGCTGTATTCTGTCACGAATTGAAGCTCTGTTGTATCTGTAAAATGCAAGGCCTACTCGCCGAACTAAACCTGCCCCGCCGTCTGCGATTATGTTGTAGTCGTTTGGGAGATCCGGATCATTTTGTTGAAGCAAGTTAACTGGCGGTTTAAGAATATTTATCCTATCTTCTGGAGGAATCCGCTTTAGGTTGGCGAGTTCTTGTTCGAAGGAATCCATCGCGATAAAGGCTTGATTTGTTGGAAGAGTGCCCTCTTGATTTGTTGGGAGATTACCTTCTTGATTTGGTGGTAGATTGCTTCTTGAGTAGAGTTTGAGTGTTGACACAATATAATCAACGAGTTGTGAACCAGTGGTGCCGATTCCTACAACAATTATGTTAGGACTTGGCGAGTTTACTAATTCTTGGGGTTGTGCCATCTTATTCACCTTGGTGTTTTACGAATTTCTTCTAACTCTATGTAGCGATCTGTTATGTTTCCGTTTACTGTTTGGATTGTTTTGCCTTTGTCCTCAATTTCTTTAGAAATAGTTTCTATCTTCTGGACGGCAGCAGTTATGTTCCTCTGTAATTCTCTCGCTTTACTTCGAAAAGAATGAACCCTGCGGATCAGTCCATACCACTTCCATGTAAGTACGGCAAAAACAATGAGTTGGGCAGAAAATATTAGAATGAAAGGTGGAACTCCTATATTTCCAGTCGCGACTAAGGTTGCTGAAAAGTCTTCTGAAGTTGCCATGAAGATGATCGGCAGCAGGCTAATAATTGTGGCTACCGAAAAAGATATGGCAAACTTGTTCGCCAAGGATCCGGCTTCCTTGTAGACCCAAAGTAATGCTACTGGAAAAAAGGCGAAACCAATAACTAGAGTTATAATTGCAGTTGTATCCAATCTCCATCTCTCCTGAGCTACGTATTCTTAAGGCTTGTCTTTAAATAATTTGTGGAATAATAAAAATCACTCAGAAATGAAAGAAACCATGAAATTTTTATCTCCCGCATAGAATTTTAGAACTCTGTTATTAGTCGTTTTTTTTAATTTGCAAAAGCGTTTCAGCGAATGGTTTTTGAGACCCAATTTCCGTGATGGCGTTCTAATGGATTCTTCATGAAAAGAGACTGAATCTTCGGTTTCTTAAGAAATTGATAAATATTCAGAAATAGTATCCTATTGTTTCAAAGTATGAAAGGAGACGGCAATTAATAGCTGTGCTTGACAGGACCCTGAAGGTTTTTGCTTGTTCTATGGTGGAAAACCTAGATCAACTGGGGAAGCTTTGGCCGTCACTTGAATTCGAATATGAGAATATCATTAGAAGAACGGTTTGTGATTATCTCAGAATTGTTGCTAAGGCTACTGAAAAAGATGACTTGAAGAAGGTTTTGAGAATCGAAAACTCCGATCACCCAATCGAATACAGGATTGATACCGCGGTTTATAATATTCAGAGAGATTTTGTACGATTGAAACAAATCAAATCTTTGTTAGAGAAAGATAAAGTTCTTTTGGTTCATTTAGAAAAATACGGCGGTTTATATTTTCTGGGTATTCAGCTAGCTATAAGAAAAATTGACTCAAACAAAATAAGAGGACTCGATGACGAAACTCTGCTGAAGGATTTTTTCAGAATGGATTTGACCAGCAGAAAATTCTACTTCACAGCTTTGAAATACGTTCAGAGTTGCTCTGAAGAATCCTCCAGAATGCGAAAAAAAACCGAAGATCTCAAAGTCCAAGGAGAAAAAATATTCTCCAAGAAATCCGGAACTGGAGTCATGACTGAAGAATCTGAACGTGATTTCAAGAACCTCTGCAAACCAGTTGACTCAATCAGCGAGTTCGATAAACTTCGAGAATGGGCTGAAAAACCAGAAATCCAACTTCCGGATGCTGCAACAAAACCTTATTGCTCACGAGAATTAATTGACCAACTGCAAAAAGCAACTAAACTATTTCTTAACTTTGCAAACAGATATCATGAATGTGACACCATTTTCAAGGACCTCGAGAAAAGAACAGAAAGTCTGATGTAAAAAAGAAAGATTAAGAACAGACTAACTGTGAGTAGATGTTTTTGGAATTTCCAAACAATCAAGGGTGCAATTGATTGCTCTTTTCAGATACAAGCTTTTTGTCTTGAGTTTGCGTCACTGAAACGCTTAAGCCGCAATAGTTGTAGATAAGTCACATTTTCTTATATTGGATTAAAATTATCTTAACTCGGGAGTGTAGCTTTTTGTTTAATCAGGTTGAATACATGCGTATCCAGTTTGGTTTGTATCCCTTTGAGGCGCCAAAACGAAGCTGTTTAGATCATTCAAGAACGAGTACTTCTCAGGATTATTCTTGTTTTTGAAATATCCTTCTTAAGGTTGTCTTCCTATGCAATAGTTAGAGGTAGGTTTAATAAAAGTGCAGGTGTCGTTCAAAAAGAAGGACACCCCCAGCTAATGGGGAAACAGCAGGCGCAATCCCTGACTCACCCGCACCAAAACATCAAAAGTGACATCACTAAATGACCCGCGCACCATTGAGTCCGTAACTGTCTCTTGAGGTCGTCTTGTGTAGCTATGGCGGCAACGTAAACCGCATTCTTAGTAAAAATTAAAAAAGAAGGGGCATGCTGCCCATTAGACTTTTGCCCAACTGGCGAATAAGTCTTGATACTGGAACCATAGGCTTAAAGGATCTATCAGCCGATTTTAGTTGTTCTTTGCTTGCAAAAATTTATCCTTTTGGTGTTGTTTCCTATAACATAAAAACTTTAATCACCTCTGAGAAAGGCATAGATTTTGATGCCCTTGTGGCTGCTATGCGTTCAATAAAAGAAGAGCCTGTAATAATTGTTGAAAAACGCAAATTCACTGCTAGTTCACTTGCAAAGAAAGTTCACGACAATTTGGTGCACGATTTAACTCTTAGAAAAATCCAAAATGAGTATAGCTTTGAGCCTTTCCACAGAATTGTAACACTAGATCAAATGGATGGATCAATTAATTTAAAGGATCATCAAAAGGAGCTGTCAGCCATTGTAGGGTTAGATCGGCGCTGGAAAAATGTATCGCCTGTTTATGTCAAAGCTCATTTGCCTTCATCGTTTGTTGGCAAGTATGAAGACCAATTTTTTGCACATCATCAATCGTGCACGATTATTTGTCCTTCCAATCCAGCTGTTCAAGAGAAGTTCAATAGCTACGTAAGAAAGTGTTTGCGAAGTAACTACACCTCGATTATCGAGGCTGCAATAGTTCAAACGAGTTTTGCCAAAGCCCTAGAAAAGGAACTGAATATACTTTCCAAACAATTGCCTTGCACCATAGATCAAAAGGCACCTATGCTTAGTCTCTTAACACGAATCAACAATGTGGACTGGCTCTTAAATGCTAACTATTTGAGCAGCATGCTTTTTGGAAAACATAAAGAATTCGTCAACTTAATAGGGACAGATTTCGATTTAGAGTTAAAAGTGATAACAAGTCTTAAAGCATTAAACAGCTTTAAAGAAAAACTAGAGGAGGTAAAGAAAATCCTTTCAATAAGCGATCAAATAGAGATGGACAATATTGTCAACCAGCTTAACGAGATCTCCAAAGTTTCTAGAGCATTTTATGAAAAAAATCCTCTGCAGATTTCTAACCATGCATCCTTAGCCAAAACTTTGATGACTGTCGCCGATGATAAAAGAAACTCACTCATTGCCATGAAAGACCAGTACAACCAGTTTGCAACCTCTCCCTTTCCCAGCAACGCAGATATGTTTAACTTAAAAAAAGCTATGACTCAAATAGTTCTAACCGACTATCGCCTAGATATTCTCCCCAAATTTCAGGACTTTGTCCAGACTGTGTTAAATGATGAAAATAAAATCAAAGAGATCAATGAAGCAAAACGCAAAGAAGGCGTTGCTGTTCCATCAGCTGTTGATACTGAAAAAGCTCTTAAAGACGCTAAAAGTGAATTATCCTCAGTGACCACCAAGAAGCCATTAGAACAAATTGGGCAGGAAGTATCTGCATTCGCTTCAAAAGCTAAGCCTTATGTCGAGACTTTGTTAAAAATTGGCAAAATAGCTTTAACGATAATGGGCGTAGCTCTGTAACCGCATTAACACTTTACGTCACATTAAAGATTTCAAATCCAATACTATGTTATAACAGAGTTTACAATGCAGTAGCACATCTTCGTCTTTCCAAAACGGCAGATAGAAACCTGTAGAGACAGGGTCAGTTGATTTTAACTTCCAATGGCATCGTATACTAATTCCGACTATACCCTTTGTGAATTTGGACTTCTAAATGGAAGCGTATACTCGATTTAGATTATACTCTATTTTGATTATTTTCTATTAAAGGGGAACTACTTGAGTAAATGAGAGTAGAGAATGATCTGTATCCTGTATACGCTGAAGGATGCTTTTTTCATTGGTGTAGTCGGTAAAATGTTGGTTGGTTGGATTAAATTTTAATCCCACATACATTTCAGGCTGCGCTTGGAATTCGGAAATTGTTTAAGGGGAGGAGATTGGTGTAACATGCACAGCTTCAGTAATTCCACCCTCTCTAGTTTCAATTCCCACTCTAACCCATTTGCTCATATCAAGTATTGATGAAGGAATTACAGTAGCATTTTCGGAGGGCGCTAACTCAGTCTTGCTAAAAACAGCTCCTGCGTCTAGAACATGATTAACGTAAAAGTTTGTCAGAGTGATGTTTAGATAACCGATGTTTTTGACAGTGACACTTTCGGCTGAGAAGTCTATTATTTGTAATGAGGGATGCAGCCGTGTTGTGAAGCGGTTCTTTTCTTTTATTCGAACTTCCAATTCTAGACCATACTGCATTTCTAATTTTGTTGAAGGAATTATGGTGGCGGTCTCGGAAGGTGCCAATATGGTTCTGCTAAAAACGGCTCCTGAGTCTAAGACCTTATTTATGTAGAAGGATTCAATGGTGACGTTTTGGGTACCTACATTTCTTATGGTGACATTTTCGGGAGAAATATTGTCTATTGTTATTAAGTGAGAATTGTCTTTTCCATCCGTGGTAAAAGAGCCACGGTATATTTGTAAGCCGAATAGGACTCCGATTGAAATTAAAACAAGAATGATTGCAGCAATTACGATTTTTGTATTTTTCATTTCATCATATCTTCTATTCCCATTTTTAGAACTAATAGCATATAGCTACTTGCTAAGTTGATATGGATAATTAACATTTGTGAAATAATCGTCTATGCAGTTCTTTGAAGGCAGGAGGTGAGCTTACGTTCTTGGTTGGTTGGTTTAAAATTTAATCTAAAAAAAGAAGAACCTATGTGTGATTAAGTTGGTCGGGAGAGCAGGATTTGAACCTGCGACGGCTCGGTATCTGTGGCCTGTGCAGGCTAAGATAAAGCCTACCGGGGGTAGACCTCTACAGCGTCTCCGCCCACCAAGCAAGTTAGCTTTCTTAAGTTCAGAGAAAAAACTTATTTGTAAACGCTGTCATGGTGTTCGTATCTTCTTATCGTGACAACTTTCCTTGCCTCATCTATTTCATAGACTAAAACAAAGGAACCCACATGTACCCGACGCATATGCGACATAGGACTCTTCAAAGGCTTATATTGCTGAGGATTTTCCAAAATCTCGTTTACCTTTCTCGATAGTGCTTCAAACTGTACCAAGTCCTTCTTTCGCAGTTTTTTGAATATTCTGTCTACTTTTTCAACGACTTCTAAAGAATACAAGCAATCACTTGGAATATCTACTAGCGAAGTTTTTTACTTTTACTGTCTTTTCAGTTTCTGAGGCTTTTAGGCTTTCTATGAACTCCGGTCTTAGCTCAGGCTCCATGACGCATTCCTCAAACTGTTGTGCCATCAAGTTTATTGCTTGACTCTTGTCTTTGAGACCGTACTTAGCTTTAACTATGTTGAGAATTCGGTTCGTCCGTTCGTCAATAGTTACTATTGCCTTGACCATATTAACACCATATTAATAAGATATATACTTGGCATATATATGCTGATTGCATTTTAGAAAAAAATCCAAAGGAACTTCAAAGGTCGTGGCTGCAATCAAATAGACGTTGGATTTAGCAGATTAAGCCCCACCATGAATCAGTGATAACGTACACTCTTTCACCGAGAAATTGCCGGAAGGTCACATATGGCAGAACAACTTACTCTTAAGTGGTTAGGGTTAAACTAAATTTCGTAAACCCGTAAATTTGCGGGCTAAATTAAGAATTAATGAAAAACCCCCTAACTGACGTTAATTAACCAGAAGGCAGAAACATGGTTTTTCGGTATAGACAATTTAGCCCCATAGAGACTAAGTGTGGGCTTTGTTTAGAAACATGGTAGTCGCCTATTTCTTTATCTGCAGCTTGGTAGAAAACAGGTACAATTGCGTTGCGCTGAAATGCTGCAGTTTGGGAAAAACCCAAGCGGGCGCAAAAAAGTTCTTTTTCGAATGAAAAAAGGAAAGGGTGAATTAGCCCTGAGGGTCCCACGTATGTTCTGCAGGTTTTCTTTGCTTTTCTCTTCTTGCGTTTAAATGACTATATAGACGTTGTTTGATGTTGCTTGGGCTGCGTTTGGCGAGTTTGCGATGTATGCTTGGGCTCTGTAGGTTCCCTTTAGTGGTTCTTCTTCTTCATCTCTTGAGGTTTTCGCTTCCAGACTTGGCTTTAGGAGCAGATTAAAACGTACGCCAAAGTTGCCAGTTGTGTTAGTTACTCTTGTCGCGACGCGTCTGCGTCCGTTGGGGTCTTCTAGCTCTACAACTACTATTTCTGAGCTCATAGCTGGATTGATCTTGCCAAGTAACGCAACGAGGTATGGTGTTTCTTTGGTTTGATGTTCTTTGTCTTGCCACAGTGTCAGTGTCACTTTTCGTTTTGGCGTAACTTCAGCTAGTATGCCGCCCATTGGGGAGAAGCATGAAGCGGGGTGGGTTTTCTTTGGCCATTTTTCCTCGTATTGTTTGGGTATGAATCCGTCCACGGCGATTCTTGCTTTCGGTAGTTTTTCTTTGGCCATTGCTAAATAGTAATTGTAGTCTTTAGTTGGAATGACTGTTAGTGTTTGTTTTCTTTCCTGGAGCGGTTCTAGCCATAGCCAGGCGTGCGGAAAGTGCGCAATGTATCCTGCGGGTACATTTCTTATTGACATCAGTGCGACGGTTCTTTCTTTTCTTGGATTTCGGACCGCCACTCGAACTCTTAAGGGTGCAGGAACGCTGGATGCTGGGGCTTCAAAGTTGAAGACGTTTTCTTGGGCATAGTTGTTGCCGCCTGCGTTGATTTCTCCAGCTTGGGGTTCAGCATAAATTTTGAGGCAGGTGTGCTCTCCAACTTCTGGAACCCAGATTACAGCTGTGTCTTGAGCGGTGTTCTTTTGGATTGTGGGGATTGTTTTTGTTTGTAGCGGAGCCCAGTTTCCGTTGTCGCCTACACCTGGCGGCGTTACACTGTAAAATGTTAGTCTGACGTTTGCGGCGTCGACTTGTCCCTCACAGTGGACGCGTCCATAGAATTTATTTTGGTCATGGGGTCTTGGGCGGTCTCCGTTTCCAACTGGGTTTCCACTTGAGTCGGTGTAGTCGTATGTTCCGTATGGGGGTCGGTCTATCCATATGTCTGGGGTTTCGTAGTTTGAGTTCCAAGGTTCTACTCTTAAGTCAAAGTCTCCGCCTGGTGTGTCGCCTATTACTTGGGCCCATTCAACTTTCACACGGCATGTGAGTGGTCTTTCAACTACGTGATCGTCTTCAACCGTTATTTTTAGGAATCGGGCTGGGTCGGTGGCAGTTTCGTTTTGTATGAGTACGCGAGGATCGTGGAGAAGTGTTATGAAGCGCATTTGTTGGTTCATGTTGACGATGTCTGTGAGGACTTTGGTTACTACGACTCCTCCTTGATGCGTTGAGGCACCGATTGGGATGTTTTGGTCGAAGACTTGTGTTGGGCTGGCTGGGTCAGGTTTTTGTCGAACTTCTATGTAGTAGTAGAGACCCTGAGAAACTCGTATCTTTACTAGGTGGTATCGGGAGCCTGCGTTGTTCTGGGCTGAGCCGTGTGCGACTATTTCGAAGGTTTGGTTGAAGGGATTGCGGTCCCAAGTGAGTTCTCTGATGTTTGCAGCGTTGTAGTACTTCATTTGCTCCATATAGTATGCGGAGAATAGGGGATGGTTGTCGTGGCTTCCCATCATGTCAAATGATGCTGCGGTTGCTGCGTTTGGGTCTACTAGGTCACTTCTGTATACGTCTTCTTTGAGAACGGTTGCGCCAGTCCACGCTTGCAGATTTCCAGGTACATCTATTATGCAGTGTCCCACTTCGTGGGCGCATCTTCCCCAGTCAGCTGTTTCGTTGATCCAGATTGTGGAGAGTGAGTGGCTTGTTGAAATATTGATGTTTATTCCTGAGATTGGGTTGTTGTATTGGAAGTTGCTAGTAGCTTCCTCCTCCCCAGCAGCGTATGTCTTGGTTCGTGTAAACGAGTGCGGCGATGAGCGTGTAGTCGTTTAGGTTGAAGCCTTCGTCCACTGCTTGCTGGGCAGCTTCTGCGATTATCTGATCAAGCATAGTGTAATCTAGATTGTCTCCATCCATGAAGTCGTTTATTGTTCCATCAAGTGTTCGCCAGTTTGTTGTTACGTCAACTTGAACGTTAAGTTGGTCATAGCTAGCTTGGTCATAAAACGTGTTGACGCTGTTAAACGTGTTAACTATGTTGTTCCGAGTTGTTGTTGCATTTGGAGGCGCGAGATTGTTGGCTTGGCAGAGGACAATCAATACTCTAAGTGTGCCTGTAGAAGGAGCCCCTTGGGCTATTCCAGTTCCGCTACCTTCGTAGAAAATTGGTGGTCCATCTTGGCCTGGTTTCGGTCTGCCGAGTGCCTCAAACTTTACTGGACCTATTGCTTTCTTTGAGTTTGCAACAACTTCGATGGATCCGGTTTTAGTTAGAGGGCTAGATAGAATTGTGAGCGAATCGGGTTTTGCCTCAATTACTGTCGCAGGTTCTCCGCCAATAGTGACTTTGTTGCCTTCTCTTGTTTCTGCGAAGTTTTTGCCAGTGATTTGGATTTCTGTTCCAGGGTAGCCTCTTATTGGGGAGAAGTCGTCTATTGAGGGGTTTGATTTAGCTTTTATTAAGGCGTCAAGGAAGTCTCGTAATCTTTGAGGTTGGTTTGCTAGTGAAGCTATTTTGTTCTTTTCTTCTTTTGAGAATCTTATTATTGTTCTCCTTGACATAAAATATCGCCAATCTCGATATTTGCGAGTTCCAAATAAGGGACTTGTGCACTATTATCAGAGAAATTTATCATGCATAATTCGGAGCAGTTTTCAACTAAAACATGTTTTTAAACAGATTTAATGCAAACGAAAAGAAATTTGTGATCCGGTGTAAATTTCAAAAGAATCAGTTTAGTTAATATTGCGCTGGTTTTAATAGCAGAAAATCAACAGGAACCGCCAACCATATTCGCTGCTATAGTCGTGTGCACCAATTTTCCGACGTGTCTAAACATTTTGAATTTCTTGAACGACATCTAAAGCTTCTTGTCTATTCAAAGTATCCCTTATTCCCATTTCACCCTTGCGTCTTACTTGTACTTCTAACAATGGCAGTGCCTTGCATAAGAAAGGTCTAGAAATATGTCTGTTCGTTCGATAGACGGGTTGAAATGTTTGTGAAGTGAAAAAAAGAAAAATCAGTAACACCTCCAAAGGCATAAACAATTTAGAGACAACGCGGCGCTATCTGTGGAGTGGTTTTATATACAACTTGTTTCTAACAAAAACTTTGAGTGCTAAAAAAATGTTAACCATAGCTGACACTTTAAAAAACACCCCGCTTAGTCAAGCGATTGAAAAGTTCAGCACAGCACCTCAAGCACCCCCCGAGAACTGGTTTGGCGATTATATGTGTGTCGACGGGTGGTTCATTAAAAAGAAAGCTTTTGGAGGCTATGATGCCTTTAGGGCAACAGACATTGTTTGGGTGTACCCCGAAAAATACGGTTCCACATCACTGTTTATGAAGTCAATTAGTTGGATTATAATAATGAAAGTTAAACCGGATCGAGAAATTCGACTTGGGCGAGAATCAAACATTCAGGCTGGTGTGTTTCAACGTGACAGCGAGATGAGCACGAGTCTGACTAATTCTTTGAATAGACTTAAGCCAATTCTCCCTTGGGCAGCATTTGGATATTCTGAAACCTTGAAGAATAGTTGGGATAAGAATAGGTCGCTTCTTTTCAGTAATCAAGATAAGGAAATCGCCAAGATTAGAGCCGAAACAGCAGAGACAGCTAAAATAGACATTGGATCCAGCATTGAGGATACTGAATTGGCAAAAAAGGATGTCAAGTTGACAAAAGAAAATCATCTCATGCTGCTACAAAAAGGTGTAGATGCTTGGAATCAGTGGAGGCAAGAAAATCCTTCAAATGTTCCAAGTCTCAGTCTTGTAAACCTCTGCGAAGCAAAACTTGGTGGAGCGAACCTTAGCGGAGCAAACCTTCTCGGAGCACAACTTGTTGGAGCTCACCTCGAGGAAGCAAGCCTTGAGAAAGCAGTTCTTGCAGCAGCGCGCCTTGAGGAAGCTCACCTAGAGAAAGCGAACCTTGAAGGCGCATACCTTGAGGAAGCTCACCTGGAGAAAGCGAATCTTAGCGGTGCAAACCTTGGCAAGGCGCTTTTCATTCGAGCAAACCTATGTGGAGCGAACCTAATTCAAGCAGATCTAAGCGGAGCAAGCCTTTTCCATGCAAACCTTGGTGGAGCGAACCTTAGCGGAGCAAACCTTAGTGCAGTGCTCCTTAGTGGGGCAAACCTTGAAGGAGCGAACCTTAGCGGAGCAAACCTTAGTGGAGCGATACTATCCGGAGCAAATCTCAGACGAGCAAACCTCAAAGGAGCGAAACTTGAAGGAACAAGCCTTAGAGGAACCATTCGTTAGTTTCCTTGCTTTCCCAAAACAATTTTATTCTAGTTTCAGCGCGCTGGCTTTTTCCGAAAATGGCGAAAACATCAGCACCAAAGAGATCTGTTAAGAGTTTCACCTTTGTTATTATTTCCCGATCAGACTTAGGGAGAACACGTTTAGACTGCGCTGGCTTTCTGAAGACTTTGACTTCGGCGACTTTCTGAACATAAAACGTTACCTTCGAAGAAAAACGGATTTAGTGGATTAGTTTTCTTTTTTCAGTTCTTTCAAGTGGTCTTCTGCTGAGTCGAAGTACTCTTCTGGGCTTGTCATTTCTGTTTCTGGCCCGACTTTTGGGTTTTTTCATTAAAAATTAATCCGAAAGGTTAAGTGATGTTCAACAGTTGATGTGCTTGTTCTATAGTTTGAACAGCTAAAATGTACTGGTTCACCAACTTTTGTATTCTTGAGTTTTCTTTCGTTTCAGCCTGTCTTTCTATTCGTAACTCATAAGATCATCGTTCTGCGGGTTTGTTGCCAAAAGCCTTCCCTCTCCTCCAGCAAAAATTTTCCCAGCTGCGCCCCCTACCACCATCCAGTTTTTAAGGTTATTCCATGAGCCCTTGTAGCGGAAAACCCCGCTTCCATCGGGCGAAAGACCAAACACCTTGCCCGTATCATCAACTGCGAACATTTTTCCGGGACCACCTACCAAATTCCAATGCAGGGGCGTAAGACTGTAATGAAGCAAGTCGCCTCCACTGCTCTCCGTGGCGTATAGTGCACTGCCTCCTGCGTACAATGTTGAGGTAGGAGTATTTTTGATCATAGTCCATTTCATTGGAGTTCCGTCAAATCGGTAGATGCCACTGCCGTCAGGGGAGATCCCGTAAAGTCGTCCTTTGCTATCGGCAGCGAACATCTTACCTGGTCCGCCAACTTTTGTCCATGTCAAGGGTTTTCCTCCATATCGATAGACATCTCCTGTTTGGGGGTTCGTTGCAAAGACGTAGCTTCCACCCGCCAATATGGTGCCCGCTGGGCCACCAATTTGAGTCCATTTGCCAGGGGTTCCATCATAACTGTAAACTCCGCTTCCGTCAGGCGACAGCCCGTAAAGGAAGCCGTAGTCATTGAGCGCAAACATTTTTCCCGGCCCGCCTATCTTCGTCCACGCCATTGGCTTACCATCATACCGATAGATTCCATCGCCGCTGAGCGGAACAGCATAAATAACTGTAACACCGGTTAACCCAACGACACTGCTAACCAAAACAGAACTAGTTGGTCCCCAAATCTTCTTCCATCCGCTGCCGCTCTTAGGAGTTTTGACTTCCAAATTCCCTTCGCTCCCGTCTGCTGCGACAAGCTCGTTTGCCGCGTTGAAGCCCTCCACTCTTGCTCGTACTCGAGTGCCGCTTTTTTCGGAGATCCAGGCGTAGGCGTTAAATCCGTCTACTGCTGGAAGGTTAGAAACAATTGTTTTCCAGGTGTTTCCGCCGTCATAGGATAATGATAAGGTGCTCTGTTTGATGGTGTTGCCCCAGACGAACCAAGTAATTTCGTTAGGCGTAGATTCATAGAGAGTCTTGTCTGCCTTTGGTTCAATTATTAAAAGATCTTCTCCAAGCGTACCCCCAGAAAGCGTAACGGTGCCAACATGCGTACACTCAGTTATGTTGTACTTTTTCTCGAAAGTGGGTGTGCTCGGGTTTGGTGCAGTATACACGATGGCGAATTGTTCCCCGTTACTATTAACATAATAGCCAAGTGCTGTTGTGCAGTGACCAATTGTGTTGAAGAAGCATGGTCTGCCAGCATCAACCTCATTTACTAAAGCAGTCCATTGGCTAGATAGATCGCCAACTACGATTTTTTCGGGGAATGAGTAATTATTGATCTTGTCGGCAGCTTTGGGAGGAATTAGTTCGTCTATCAAGTTAGGGAGGTTATGCGTGCCCGGCGAGAACTCATACCAGTAGTCAATTAGTCGTCCGTACCCCAAGATTTTGTAGCCCTTCCCACAGTTGTCGTAGAAACCAAGCAGCATGGCCCAAGATGAAGGAACACACCAGTTCTTGGAAGTGTGGTCCACCTTAGGCATACACTCCCAATAGAGAATCCGTTTCTCCGTATGAGTAATGGACAGCTCGTCAGGACTAACTCCCACAGGAGCAGCTCGCATGGCTGGAACGCGCCCAATATGACGAGACCAAGCTCTTCGGATTTGTGACATCAGCTGTTCAGATTTTACTTTGGCCGCGCGTGGTCTCACCACATTGTTCTCGATTTTTCGAGAAGGAGTCACCGCATTTACTAGCACCGTTGTGCCCGCATTTGACTTAAACTCCAAGTATTGTTCTTCGGGGGAAAAGAAGTAGTATTTTGACTGCGACGCGTCGGTCTTAAGCTGACGTTTCGCTTCCTCCTTTGCCGCGTCAACAACAAAATAGTAGGGCGGTAGGAAGTGGGACATCCAAAGAACTGGGCTGTCAGTGTATCTAGCCGAGACGCAAATCGAACCGAAACGTTCGCCATACTGTCGCAGTTCCAAAACCCTATCTGGTACCCTGTCGTCGCTCGCGTGTTTGAGCGGAATGTTGATTGAACGGATTTTGCTTACAATTTCGTCGTTTTCTGGGAATTGCCCAGCGTTCAAGATGTATGGAAAAACGTAGGCGTATATTCCCTTTGCATCACAGAGAGGAATTGGTTCTCCTCGACCAGTGTTTCCACCCCAAAGCTCAACAGCTTGTTGGTCGGCAACAATGGCCAGTAGATCGATTGGAACCATTTCATCTTCTGAATAGTCGATGGTGCTCATGATGCCCGCCCCTGGTCAGCAGTATAATGATTTTGGAAAGGGCGTTTCGAAAGTTTCAAAGAATATAGTATCTGGATTGCACAATTCACGTTTTCTTGTTTTTCAAAATGCCATTTGCCTGAAAACAAGTTTTGCCTAGGGTTAATTGATGACTGACAATTTTTCATCCTAAAACCCTCCAAGAAAAAAGGAAGCGCACTTTATTAATTAATGTTTTTATTACGCCAGGCTGCCAGATTCAAATAGCAACTTACTTATTCGGCACACTCGTACTTCCTACAGATTTACAAGCCCGCACCAATATGATTGCTCAGTTTCAATGAGTGATTAAGATTTGTGAATTTAATTGATAAGTGGTTTGCTCTTGTTTGCTTAATTTGTAAAGTCTTTTTCTAGTGCTGCTTTTGCGCGTGCTTGCTGGTCAGGATCTTTTTCGTCAAGGTAGTCCGATACCTCGATGAAGTCAAAATCTTCTGGAGGACGTTGTTTGTTCTCAGAGTCTGGCCAGGCTCGGCTCTCGAACGGATTACCTGTCTCGATGGCTTCTAGTCGTTCATTTAGGTAGCTTTGGACATCAAACGCAATCTTTTCGCGGTGTGGCTTGATCAAGAATGGAGAGTCGATTAATGCTTGTTGAAACTCTGGCCACAGTTCTCCTAGTCGGGAACGTTTTTCCTTCGCATCTAAGTGGTTATCCCTCATGATTGCTTTGAATTTTTCATTTAATTCATAAATTCCCGGTAACCCTGCCCAATCATCACGTTTTGTGTCGCTTGCTATTTCAACTATGAAATAGTCGAAATCCTCAAATGGCTTTGCGCTGATTGGGTCGTCGCCTTTTACGAGTCGACCCTTTTTTAGCCATAGCTTATCTATTGGGATTTCTTTTGAGGCTTCGCCCATTCCAACGTAGTAACCTTTTGTGAATGGATTTCCTTGGTAAAATGTATCTCTTACTCCAATCTCGATGCGTGTTTCATTTAGTTCCAAGATCTTTTCAATGCCGCCCTTGACTACGCTTGCGATTTGCGGTGCTGCTCCGAGCGCTATTCCGCCCAAATTTGCTATCGTGCTAATTGTGTCTATGAGTGCTCCGGTGACATCTTGAAAGGGTGCTGAGTATAGGCCGACAAGTATGGTTACGTCGCCTCCTTTGTATGCTATGGGTCCTGCTAGTCGATAGTTAAAGGTCATCACTTTGTCCAGATTAGACTCACCGAATCCTCGTAGCTGCGCAGGTCCAACCACAACGTGTTCTTCCTTGTCGCCGTAAGAGACGAAGCTATGTAGCATTGGGTAGAATTTTCGCCAAAGTATGCGGGTATGGGCTATGTACATTTCACGCATTGTTAAGAGGAAATATGCTTTGTCATTTTCGATTGGATCCTCAGTGAATTCTTGGTCTATATGGTCTTTTGGGATCCGTTGCCAGAATAGACGCTTAGCCTTATTTGTAAAGATGCTTTCAAATTTTCCAACCATATGATTACCCCATGTTAATTGTCCAAATTTGATCTGGTGGAATTCGGCGCGCAATCTCTACAATGGGATAGTTGATTAGCCCTTTTTGCGTGGCATATGTCGCTAGCCTGCGAGTGCTTTCAGCAAGCAAAGGTATTGCGTTCGTCCTAAGCAGTTCGTAAAATAATCTTTCTTGTTCTTCTTTTATCTCTTCTCCAAAAATTACCTGTGAATCTGGAACGCCCGGAAAGAAACGGTTTAGGTTATGCGCTGTCTGACCAAGAATCCAGTCTTCGTGGGGAATTTGACCCGTTTCAACCCCTCGTTTTATTGCGTAATATCCCATGCAACTGAGCACTGGATCTGTCCACTTGGCATAGAGTAGGTACATTAGACTTTCAATGCTCGTTGGTATTGTTCCTTCACGTAGCAGCTCGCCGCTCTCATACAACTTCTGTCCCAATTGTAAGTCTCTAATCATCCGTCCGTAACTTCTATGGGGTACTAGCTCATCGCTGTACAGCGGGTCTCGGTTTGGGAAGCGAAGCAGATTTTGACTTATCTCAAGCCTTCCATCTGGGTTAAGCGTTAACGTTACAACTGTAGCACGTTTAGGTTGTGTTGCGCATGCTATGCGGTAACTTCCTGCATAAGGGGTTTCAACCTCTAGCCAGAATTGTTTTGCAGGGGATTTGACCATAGCTAGATTAATTCGTTCCAGACCACCGCTGACCATTCCTGAATAATTGTTAATAGATAATGTCGGGCGTTGCAGTTTCTCTAGTTTGAGAACTACAATTTGAGATCTTTCGTCTTCATTTGGAGTTGAGGATGTTAACAATCTTGCTTTGACGCTTTGAAGGACCTCTTGTATCGAGACTGGCCAATCGTTACCGTCGATAGCAATAACTAGTGAGAAGGAACATAAATCAAAATCCTCAGGAGACTGTGTTCGCACCATTTGTCCAAATTGTTTCAACATATCGTTTTGAGTATCAAAAGATTTAATTCCGATTATGGGAAGCATGGTCTGAAGTATGCCTGCTTGGATTTGACCAATTGACTCTGATATTACCGTAGTTGAAGGTGCAGTTTCTGCATTAGTTTGAAGAGCTTCTGAAACAAGTGGGGTAATTTGTATGGTTGGAGAAACCTTGACCTTTTGACCTGGTTTAACATAAATGTCGGTTTCATTAAACACCTGCTTCCCTAACCGAAAACGAAATCTGTATGCCCCAGGACGCAAAACCTTTGAGAGTCTTCCCCTTTCGGCCCAAACCTCACCTTGTCTCTCTAATGATTCTAACTCAATTGTTGTTTCTGCCTCATATGCGATAGCTTCTACTTGGCCAACGCCTATTCCTTTTTCAGGCAGTCTCTTTGCTTGTTGGACCCAGCCTTCAACGTCACGTTGGCTTGGAGTTTTTAAATAATATCCACCCTTCTTGTTGGCCTCGATCATTTCTTCTTGAAGCTTTATGGGGTTTCTCTTGGCAAGCTGATCCACCTCATTGATGCCAGCCCGATTCAGCAGTTCTAGGTATTGATCGTCAAGGCCGTTTATTCTGAGGAGTTCTGCACAGTTTGCCCAGGTTAGAATAAGTTTTTCTCCTATCCCAGTTTTTCGCGCCAGCTCTTCTCGGTCTTTTTTTGAGGCCGCTACTTTTAGTAAATCGTCAATTTCTTCAATTCCTGCTTCTTTCACTTTTTCAGTATTTACTGCGCCTATTCCTTCAACCTTGGGAATCTCTAAACCACGTGTTTCCGTGGTTACTGTTGGATGGGCACCTGCTGCTTTAATTTCTGAAACATCTCTTGGGGTGAAAAGTTGCAGATTTTTTCGCCGGGTGTCAACGGTTATAGCTTTTGGAAAAATTTGTGTGCCAGTGCTGTTTGCCTCGAGAAGGTAACGTAGCGGAGGTAGGGTTAATTTTTCACCGCTTTTATGTGGGGGTAAACATAGTTCGCCTTGACGTAAACCATGAAGCAGCACATCAACCGTGGTTTGATTTGCTATTTCTTCAGGTTCAATTCTGATTTCAAATTCGGTAGTGGGTGCTGCGTAAGTGCGCGCGCCCAGCGGCACGCTGAAATCGGCCATTCGGTCGAGCGTGGAGCCACGCACGTTGACCAGCGCACCGATCTTCGCACCGCGTGCCCGTGAGGTGACCATTGCTTCGATGATGTCGGCGGTCTCACCACTCTGAGAGAGGGCGAGCGCCAGACTCCGATTGGTCAGGAAGTGTTCCTGATACTTGAACTCAGAGCCGAGGACGGCGTTAACGTGCCGTCGGGCGATCCGACTGAAAAGGTACATCCCGGTCAAGGCTGCGTAGGAGGCCGTGCCACAACCGACGAGGAAGGTTCCATACGACTCCCAGATCAGATCGGCCAGCGCCCGCGTGTACTCACCGTAGGCCGCCGCGATCTGGCGCACAACTCGGCCCTGCTCGGCCATTTCTTTTGACATAAAATCGGGATAGTTGCCCATCCCCATGTCGCCCGCATCCCAATCAATGCGCTCGCGGCGCAGCGGCAGTGGTGCGCCGCTGTGCAGGTCCAGGATCGTGACTTCATCTGGGCGGATAACAGCCACCTGATTGTCGTCAAGGTACACCACATCGCGTGTGTACTCAACGATGGCCGTGATGTCGGAGGCAACGTAGTTGGCATGTTGACCGAGGCCGACGATCAGGGGCGAAATTGTCTTCACCGCGACCAATTCGTTCTGATTGACATCCATCACGATGATCGCGTTCAGCCCATGCAATCGCGCGAACGCAGCGCGCGTCGCGTCCGCGAGCGATTGCCCGCTCGCTACACCACTTTCCACCAGATGAACGATCACTTCGGTATCGGTGTCCGATCGGAAAGTGTGCCCCTGCGCTAGCAGGGCATCGCGCAACTCGCGGAAGTTCTCGATGATCCCGTTGTGGATCACGGCCAGTCGCCCACGCTCGTCCAGGTGTGGGTGCGCATTGATGTCGGTCACGCCACCGTGAGTGGCCCAGCGGGTGTGTCCAAAGCCGATTGGCGAGACTGGTAGCGCAACCGAAGCCTCGCCGATTTTTCCCGCCTTCTTCTGGAGGGCAATATGCCCATCTTCGCGCGTCGCCACGCCCCAGGAGTCGTAGCCACGATATTCCAGGCGCTTCAACGCGCGCAGTACCATTGAGCCAACGTCAGTTGGTTGTCCAACATAGCCGAAAATGCCGCACATGGTGGCCTCTCCCCTGGTTATTACGCGTTGTATTCGGGTCGTGGCGCTCGAAGCGCGCGCCTGCGACTGCCACAGGAGGCAGGTACGTGGCACCCACCACCACGGCAGGCGGCACACACCCGATCGCGAAGCGGCTCCGCGCACAGCGCACGAAGCTTCGAGGCACCGCCGCGCGGCGCAAGATGGTACAAGGGGGAGGACAGCGGGGGATGGGAAGAACACACCGAACGGCCTTTGTCGCGACCTCGCGCTCGCGGTTTGCTCCGTTCGTGACGACCGTGCCAGCCGGGGGGCCACCCGCCGAAGTGTTCGATAAGCCCCCGCCTCGTCAACTCGCCGCCTCATCGGCGAGTCCCGGCGCTACGTAGTACGAACCCCGTCACCCACTTGACCAGTGGCACGCGCGCTCGCCAACCTCGCCCGTATTCTACTCGCTGCGTGCTCCAGAGAACAACCTGCTTCGGGCGCAACGGTGTGTTGCCTCGGCTGTGTCTTGCTGGTTTGACGCCTGCCACCCCCCCGTCTACCATGCACAGACTTGCTGCTCGATGAACCGGCGAGGAGAGGATGAGGGGAGCGCATGACCAAGGAACCAATTACCGCCGACGATCTTACGCACTCCAGTTCGTTGGCGATCCGCGTCTCTCGCCCGATGGTGCGCGGGTTGCCTTCGTGGTCACGACTGCTGACGCCACGCGCAACGACTATCGTTCGCGCATCTGGCTTGCCCCGACTGATGGCAGTAACGCCGCCGCGCCCACTCACCGCTGGCACGGGGAAGGATAGCACCCCACGCTGGTCGCCCGATGGCGGTATGCTGGCTTTTGTTCCGACCGCGAACCGCGCGTGCGCCCTGAGCAACTTGAAGAAGGCGAGAAGGTCAAGCCACAGCTCTGGGTGCTCGATCTGGCGGGCGGCGAAGCGCGGCAGGTGACTGCGCTCAAGCAGGGGGCCAGCGACCCGGTCTGGTCGCCCGATGGGCGCTCCCTGGCCTTTACGTCGCAGACTGGCGGTGAGGAGGACGAACCGCTCGATCGGACGAAATCGAAGGAGGAGCGTGCGAAGGCGCGGGCCGACCGTGTGCAGGTGATTACGACGCTGAGTAGAAATTTGATGGCCTCGGCTACCTGCGCGGGAAGCGGCGGCACCTCTTCATCGCCGATCTGCCTGACTCGCAGACTGGCGCGCTCGCTGGTGCCCGACAGGTGACCGCTGGCGACTGCAACGACAGCGCGCCCGCCTGGTCGCCCGATGGCGGCACCCTGGCCTTCCTCTCCTACCGCGAGCCGGACGAAGATGTGACCTTCCGCTCTGACGTCTGGACCCTGACTCTGGCTGACGGCACCTGCCGCAAACTGACGGGCAGTGGGGGCAGTTCTGCTGCGCCAGCGTGGTCCCCCGATGGACGGCGGATCGCGTATCTGGGCCATCAGGAAGGCGAAGGCACTGCGGCGATGACCCGCCTCTGGGTCGTTGCTGTCGATGGCGCAACCCCGCCGCGCTGCCTCAGCGCGGATTTCGACCGCGATCTGGCAACAGCACGCTGACCGACCAGACGCTCCCTGGTGGACACGAAGGCCCGGCTGGGAGCCGGAGGGCCAGACCATCCTGGCGCTCGTGGCTGATAGCGGCACCTGTGGCCTCCGCCGCTTCTTCCTGCATGACGCGGCGCCAGCGCTGCTGGTTGGCGGCACGCGTGCAGTGACGGCATTCACCATTTCGCGCGATGGCAGCCAGGTGGTCTTTGGCGCCACCAGTCACACCGCGCCCGCCGAACTCTTCGCGCGTGACAAAGCTGGCGTGGAGCGGGCGCTGACTGCGTTCAATGGGGCCTTTCTGGAGCGCAAAGTAGTGGCCGCCCCCGAAGCCGTCAGCTTCGCTGGCGCTGGCGGTGACTCGATTGAGGGCTGGTTCTCGCTGCGCCCGCCTGGCCGCACGCCTGCCAGTCTGGTGCCGCTGATCGTGCAGCTGCACGGCGGCCCCCACGCGCAGTATGGTGCCGCTTTCTTCCACGAATTCCAGATACTCGCGGCGCGTGGCTATGCGGTCTTTTTCTGCAACCCGCACGGTGGCACCGGGCGCGGTGATGCCTTTGCCAAAGCCCTCCTGCGGAACTGGGGCGATGGGGCGATAGGTGATGTTCTGGCGGGGGTGGATGCTGTCCTGGCGCGGGGGGGCCTGGATGCGGCCCGCCTTGGTATCACTGGTGGCTCCTATGGTGGCTACCTTACCAACTGGATCACCAGTCACACGACCCGTTTCCGCGCTGCCGTTACGCAGCGGTCCTACTGCAATCCGCTGGGCTACTTCGGCGTGGATGATATTGGGGCGATTACGGATGTTGCGGAACTCGGCGGGTATCCCTGGGAGATTGCTGATCGGTACCTTGCACTCGCGCCCCTCCTGCACGTCGCGAACGTCACCACCCCAACGCTGATCGAGCATCAGGCCGAAGACTATCGCTGCCCACTCAGTCAGGCTGAGCAGTGGTACGCGGCGCTGAAGAGGCGTGGTGTCCCGACGAAGTTGCTGATCTATCCGAATGAAAGCCACGGGATGTCACGCACTGGGCGTCCACGGCATCGCATCGAGCGCTTCGAGCACAACGCGGCCTGGTTCGAGGAGTGGCTGCGCGTGTCGCCCCACTGACGGGTGCAGCAGACGCTGCAGAGCTGGCCCGCGCGCCGCGCTTACTTGCGCGCGGGAGCGCCACCTTTCGCGCTTGGTGCGCCGCCCTTCTCACTGCCCGGCATCCAACCCTCCGGCATCTCAGGCTGCTCGCCGAAAAAGAATTCTTCCATTTGCTCGTCAAGCATCACGCGGGTTGCCGGATCGAGGAGATTCAGCCCGTAGTGATTGATCATGATCGTGAGCTGCGATTGCCATTGCCGCCATGCTTCCGCTGAGACGTGGTCGTAGATGCGCTGCCCGAGCGGACCGGGGAACGGCAGTTTCTCTAGTCCGGCAGCGGTCGCCCCAGCTTCGCACACTCTACTGTCCGCGCCATCTCGCTCCCCTTTCGCCCATCATTGTCCAGGTAGCCTGCACGCTCCTGTATTGAGCATGCTAGAAAGGCGCGCAGTCCTTGTCAAGCACGCGGCGTATTCGGCGGTAGCCCCCCTGTGCCTTGCTCAGGGCCTGGAGGAGGGACTTGATGCAGGACTCGGTGCGAGCTGGTCGGGGGCGATCCAGCCAAGTTTGACCAGTGCTTCACGACCGAGTTGGCCGAGTGAAACGCGAGTGTTTGGATCGCTGACCTCGGGATGGTACTCGAAACGGGCACGCTCGAAGTACTGGACCGTGCGCCCATTCTCCTGAAACTCTTCGGAGATTGGGAAGCCAAAGAGATTGACGCCTCCACCTGCTTGCCAGTAGGTCAGGAAGCCGCCACCGAGCGCATGTCCGGTCTGGGCGAAGTAGGCGCGGTCGTCGGTCGTCTCAAAGGACGCAACGGTCGGGAAGGTGCGGCCCGCCGTCAGGTCGGCGCCGAGGCGTGAGAGGCTGATCTTCTTCGGGTCGTTGGTGGCTGCCTCGAACTTCGCTCGCTCGAAATATTGCACCTGACGTTTGACACCGCTGGCGTCGGTTTCTTCGAATGCTTCGGTCAAGGGGTAGCCGAACACGGCGAGACCACCATTGAGGAACCAGAATTGTCGGAATGCGCCACTCACACTATGTTTGGTCTCGGTGAAGTAGCGGACATCGGGATCGGTCACCGTGGGCGGGTCTTGCGGATCGCTGGGGAGCGACTTCACCAGGCGCACAGCAGTGACGCGCGAGCTAAATTGCCCCCGATTCTGCCAGACCACAACCGTCCCACCGATGACCGGCGCACGCGCATCCTCGGTGCGGGCCAGTGGGAACTCCTTCCCCGTTGCCCGGTCGAAAGCGTAGATGCTGGGTACCCCGTCGCGCCAGTCCTCCCAGACGATCAGGTTGCCTGCCAGCGCGGGGTGCAAGATCAGGTGTCCTTCGGTGACGGTGCGCTCCTGGCCCGTCCGCAACTCGCGTACGATCAGTGCGCCAGTGCTCTGGCCGACGTGCCGACGCACGAAGATCAAGGCGTCACTGCTTACTGCGGGGGCGGTGTCGTCATCGGGACCATTCGTCAGCACGCGATCTTGCTTCGCCGCCAGGTCGTAGGCAGCCAGGCCCCAGTGGTTGTTGCGATACTCTTCCCAGACGACGAGTGGTCCGTTGATCGCCACTGCGCCGCGCGCTCCCGCGCCGCCAGCGATCGCGAATTCCCGGTGTGTCTCAAGGTCGTAGCCGTAGATCTGCCAGTTGCCGGCGCGGGCATCCCGCCAGACCACCGCGTTACCGCTGATCGCCGGACTGTTGCGGTCACCGACGCCCTCAGCAACTGTAAACGGGGTACCATCACGCAGACGCAGGCCACGAATCGCGACGCCATCCGTCGCGTGCTCGGTCCAGACCACAATGCCTTTACTGAGTGCGACCTGGCTGCGCTTGGCCGGACCATCGAGGACGAGTGTCTCGTGACCATCGGCGAGCGTGCGCGTGAAGATCGCGCCGCGCGCGTCGATCCAGACTACCACGGCTCCGTCAGTGACCATGCCCGTCGGGCTGGCCCCGAGGTCTGCAGAGAGGAGCAGTGCGGTGTTATAGGGGCGCGTTGCCGCCGCGACGTGTGGTGGGTGGGCGTTTGGTAGCAACAGCATCCCGGCGAGTGTCATGACTACCACGAGTCTGGACACCAGCGAGAGCGACTGCGACTGCGCTGTGCTGACTTGTCCCGCCTGTCTCTGCATCGTCGCTGTCCCTCATCGCGCGTGACTGACGTGCCGTCTGTAAGTAGAGTATAGTGGTCTGATGAGGTGTATGTACAGTCCGAAAGGCTGCTGAATTTGTGTCGTGGGCGGCATGACGCTGACACGCGCACAACACCCTCCGCTCGCGGAGGGTGTTGTGCGCGTGTCAGCAGGCAACCATCGAAGGCTAGCGGTGGCGATCCGCAGCGAAATCGGCTAATGCGGCCAGGTGATCGCGCGCAACGCCGGGTGGGAAGACCAGGAGCGCCGCCTTCGCGCGCTCGACATAACGAATCGCCTCGTCCAGGCTGGCGCGTAGCACGTCGCCGCGCCGGATCTCGGCAATCGCCGCTTCATACTCGGCCTCGGTGACCTCATCGCCCGCGATGGCGCGTCGCACCAGCGCCACGGAGGCGGGATCGTGCCCATTGTTGATGAAGAGGAGCATGGGCAGCGACCGTGCCCTGGCGCAAATCCGACCCGGCTGGCTTGCCGAGTGTCTCGGTGCTCTCGCGCAGATCGAGCACATCGTCAATGATCTGGAAGGCGATGCCGAGATCGGCGGCATACTGGCGCGCAGCCTGGATGCAGACTTCCGGCGCTTCGCTGAGGACTGCCGCGATCTCGGCTGAGCCCGCGAAGAGCGAGGCGGTCTTGCCATAGATGCGCCGCTCGTAGTCGGCCACCGTTTGGTCGGCGTCATGGGCTTTGAAGATTTCGCGCAATTGCCCGTCTGTGATTTCGGCGAGGATGCGTCCGAAGATGTCCATCACGCGCGTGTTCCCCGTGGCGGCGGCGGTGCGGGCTGCCTGCGCGAAGAGATAATCGCCCAGGAGGATGACCGTGCCCGAATTGAAGACCGCATTGAGCGTGGGGCGACCACGGCGTACCGTGGCGCTGTCAATCAAATCGTCATGGACTAATCCTGCAGTATGGAGGAGTTCCGATGCTGCGGCTGCCAGGATGACCATCTCTGGGTCGTGGCTGAGAGCTTGGGCGATCAAGAGCATCATGGCCGGGCGCAGACGCTTGCCCCCGGCACCAACGATGTCACCGACGACTGCTGCGAGCAAGGGGTATTCGACCTCGGCGGCGGACCGGACTTTGTCGGGGTTTTTCCATCGCCGCAATGTATCCGGAAGCTTGTGCTGGTTGTTGGCCACGTAATCGGCATGGAATTCGCGAGCCATTCTCGTGACGGTTTGAGCCGGCAAATCCGATTCGGCATCTTCGAGGAAGGCGCGGAGCGATGCGTCATCAAACGGCAGGGGGAGCAGGTTTGAAAATTCCTTCCACAACGGGTCGGCGAGCAATGCGTCGGCCGCCCCGCCGGAGTCCATCACAACGGCCACCGTCGCGCCGAGCGCGAGCGCGACACGATATTCCACTGAGCTGACAGGACCGCCGCCGACGCCGAGAAGCCGGACGTCCACCGGCTTGATGCCCGCGCGAAGAATATCAGCCCAGTTGATGAGAATCTGGTCGGAGGAAAACCCGCCCTCGCCGACTTCCAGCAATGCATCGTAACGCCGGTCTGGCGGAGCGTCTGTGGGAAGCGTCGGCGGGTGATAGCCGAGCAATCGAAATCTCTTTTCGCCGGTGCGCGCCAGTCTTGCCGCAACTTCGCCGGCGAGACCGGGAATCCCAATCTTCGTGCCTCCGGAGATCACCGTGCCGTGGAAGCCGCGCAGCGATTGTGTCAAAGGCTCGCGCACAAACTGAATTGTCTTTTTGGCGACACTGGCCGCGCCCCCCGCGATGATCAACACCTTCCCGGAGATTTCTGTGCGCGCCGACGGCAACGTTACTGATTCTACAGTGCCACAGTCGGCGCACGACTTGGCAGCTTGCGCGAGGAGCAAAAGCTCCTTTGCCCACCGAAACGCCTGGGGCAGGTCCATCGCGTGATTGACGCGATGGAGCCAGGCGATTTCCTGTTCAATGACTTCGCACCCAACGCAGCCTTTGCCGTCCAGGCAATGCCGCGCGCCGCGCAGATAATCATGCAGTGCGCCTTCTTTTTCCCCGAGCAACAGCCGCAGCCGTCCGGCGGTAAAATAGGCGAATGGGAGTTCAATGCCATCAGCGGCGTGCCTGGCGCACACGGAAATCGCGCACTTGATGTTTGTGGTCATGCTGGCGGTGATCTCCGAACGCGGCGCGCAGCGCAGCTCGAAGCCGAGCATGTCGCCGAGGTAGTAGGGGTTCCCCGGTTCACATTCGAGCGCCTGACGGTAGCATTGGCGGGCGTCTTTTTCGCGGTTTTCTTCCGCCTCCCACGCCCAGCCAAGCCGCGAAAGCGCGCGGGCGCGAAGACTGTTCAACTTGCGGAAATTGGCAATGGTGGACAAATCCGGCCCGCCAAACCGCTCCGCCACATCATGCAGCAAGGCCCGTCCGCGTTGGTATTCTGGCGCCGTTGGATTCTTTCGTGAGGCGCGGCACAACGCCATCCCAAGTTCCAGATCAATCTCGCTGCGTACTGGTGAAGACTTTCCGAAATGCGGCTCCAAACGTTTGATCGCCGCATCCTGATTGCCCAGCTCGGCGTGAAGCCGCGCGAGTTGCAGTGCGAGGCGCGGTTTGTTCTTCGCGTCCGGCTCGTTCTTGAGAAGAAACTCATGAAACTCGATCTCTTCGCCGACCTTGGTCCGGTCGGCGGAGGTGGCGTAATTGGCCACCATCTCATCCAGTTCGTTTGCCAGGCGATCAAAGTTGCGGTCGCCATCTTCCATCAACGCCGCCAGGAGTGCCGCGGTGCGGGCAACCTCGGTCGTGAGTTTGAGCGGCGACTTGTAGGTGCGGTCGTGGAGCGTGTCCGCCCAGGCGTGTTGTGCCCAGGTGCGGATTTGTAGTTCCGCCTTGCGCTCACCAATGGCCTTGATCTCCTTCGCCGTGAAGCCGATTGCCGCAGCGCGTTCGAGCTTGAGTTGAACGATGTAATGCCGGTCGCGGTAGCCGAATTCCTTTTCGCCAAGACGAAGACCAATGTCTTCTGTCTCCGCTACCGTGAAGTTTTGCTCTACAAAACGCCGAACCGATTCGACCTGCGACTGCGTCTGCACAATGACGCGTCCGCCGCAGAGATCGGTCATCTGGTGGACAGCATCCGGGTATCGTTCGAACTTGCGGACACATTTCTCGGCAAAACTCGACACGTCCTTGGGGCGAGCTTGGACGATGGCTTCGCGCAAGTGAGGTTTGCAGGCGGCTTCGAGAATGCGCTTGAGGGCTTTAGCAAAAGTCTCGTAATGCGATAACTCCGCTCCGTAAGAGGCAATCTGGTGTTGGAGTTGTTCCCGCGAGGGTCTTTTGGTTTCAGACATGGAATTCCTTTCGTTCCAGGAGCGACTTCAGGACAGGTTTCATCGGTTCCAAAACCTGACGTAGCGCCAACTCCTCCAACTGCACCCAGTCGGAGGCGTTGTGCTCGTGGCTTAACCGCAACTCACCGCCTGTGAGGCGGGCTGTCAGGCAAATCAGCACGACGCGTGATGCAGGCATTTCAAACTCGGAAGCGCCAGCCAGGCCGGTGAACTCGACCTCCAGTCCGCACTCTTCGCGAACCTCGCGGTGCAGTGCGGTGGTGAAATCCTCGCCCGGATCAGCCTTGCCTCCGGGCCACTCCCAAAAGCCCACGAAATTGCCGGTTGGCAGGCGAACGGCGGATCAACAGGCAACGTTTGTCCTGATCGAGAATGACCGCCTTGACCGTGAGTTTGAAGGGCTTGCTCATAGAGCCGTAGCGTAGCCTGTGAAGAATGACTGACCTTACCTGCCAATCAAACCAAAAAATGGGTGCGACGAAGGGGCGGCTGCGTATCCTGACGGAGCGCGACTGTGTCGTCCTCGACCAGTCGCAGCGCGTCGGACACAAGCGACGTGATAGGATTTTTTCAGCGGTGAACCGTCGCGCGGCTGCTGCGGCTGGGCTCCACCACAGCCGCCACAGCCGCGCTCCGACGCAAGGGACGGCCCCTTCCGGTCGCCGCCCGGACATTGCGCTTGCGTGAATCCGGCGGAAATGATGCTTTCTCACCCAACATGAAAAGAGACGCTGCGCCGGTCCGCTGGGCACTTGCCGTTTACACCCTGGTATGCGACGCGCGGGGACGCATCCTGCTGTTGCGACGAAGCCACAGCAGAAAACACTTCTGCGGCTACTGGGAACTGCCTGGGGGCAAGCCGACTTCGAGAGAGACGTTCGACGCCACTGCGGTGAGGGAGGCTTTCGAGGAAAGCGGCGTGCGTGTGACGCCGACCGGTGTGGCGGGAGCGACCGATGGCTCCGTGCCGGGCGTTCGAGTGGCGATGCTGGTGCTCGAAGCGCGGCCTCGAAACACAAAGGTAACCCTCTCCGACGAACACGACGACTACCGCTGGCTGCCGCTCAATCAGGTTTGTTCGCTCAAGCTTCGGCCCGGCTTCGACCAATTCTTCGCCGGTTACGCGGCACGTCCGAAGCGCCGGCCACCCAAGAAAACCGGGGACAGGTAACTCCGAACTCCGAAGTGCAAACGATGTAAAGCCAAAGCCAGGCGACAGGCGCGCGGCGTTCACGCTGCTTCACTGCCCGAATGGTTTTGGACTTCGTGAATCGCTGGCGTGCTCGATGTTGAAGCGGCCTGAAGGCCGCGCGCCTTTCGCGTCCCGCGATTCAACTTCCGATTTCGGGCTAACGAAGATGGCGGCGCTCTGGCGAGACGCCGCTACGCACCATCACTGACCCGACTCATTCGACATTCTTCATTCTTAATTCTGCCTTCCCCAAACCCCACGCAGCCGGGTCTTGTAGGTAGAAGCGTTTCAACTCATCATAAAGCTCCGGGTGCTTTTGGCGCAATTGTCGCGGTTTCTCGAAGAAACACTCGATGGCCACCGCAAAGAACTCGGCGGGAATGGCCGTCCCATATGCCACGCTGGCAGCGGGCCTTCTAGTGTTATGTTGCCTATATAACTAGACACGTTCGCTGGATTCTGCGCTTGATGCGCCATGCGCTTCGTCAAAGAATCTGTGGTCGTGGATTCCAATCAACGCGAACTCCTTGAACAATGGTCTCGCGCTCATACCACACCTCAACAGGTTGCCCGACGGTGCCGAATCATTCTCCTCAACGGTGAGGGGTGGTCCGATCTTCGCATTGCTAAGGAACTCGGGTTCAACCGGCATACCTGTCGAATGTGGCGTCAGCGATTTGCCAACAGCGGCGCGGAATCCCTCTGGGAGATCGCCGAAGGTCGAGGCCGTAAACCGCAGGCAGGTTTAGCCCAGAAGATCATCAAGGGCACCCTTGAGTCTAAACCCAAGGGACAGACTCATTGGAGCACCCGATCCCTGGCCAAACAATTTAACGTGCATGCCAGCACGGTGTGCCGGATTTGGCAGGAGCATGAAATCCAACCGCATCGCCAGGAGAGGTTCAAGCTTTCGCGTGATCCGAACTTCGTGCCCAAGTTGCTGGATGTAGTGGGCATTTATTTGAATCCGCCGGAGAACGCTATTGTGCTCTGCGTCGACGAAAAGAGCCAGATTCAGGCCCTGGATCGCACACAACCCGGACTGCCGTTGAAGCCGGGACGGTGTGGAACCTGGACGCACGATTACATTCGCAACGGCACGACCACTTTGTTTGCGGCGTTGGAAGTCGCACAGGGCAAAGTCGTCGGCCAATGCTATCCGCGTCGTCGGCACCAGGAATTTCTCAAATTCCTCAAGCAGTTAGACGCTGAATATCCCGGCGAGATGGAATTGCATTTGGTGATGGACAATTACGGCACACACAAACACCCGCGGGTGGTGCGCTGGCTGAGCAAGCACCCCCGGTTCAAAACTCATTTCATTCCGACCAGTTCGAGTTGGCTGAATCTGGTGGAGCGTTGGTTTGCGGAGTTAACTGGCAAAGCAGTGCGCCGGGGAAGTTTTGCCAGCGTGCCCGATCTAATCGACGCCATCTTCGAATTCATTGAACACTGGAACCAGAAAGGCAAAGCGTTCGTGTGGACAGCCAAGGCAGAAACGATCCTGGAGAAACTGGAACGCTGCAAAGCCCGCTTGGAAGAAATCAAACCGGGATGCACCACCGGAAAACCTCGCCGCAAACCAACGGTATAGTTATTTCAGCAACAGAACACTAGGTGCGTTCGCCAGCGATCCGTCGCCCAAGGCGAAGGGGTATGAGCGAATTGTGTTGGTCGAGTTCAAGCGGGCATTAAAAAACCTCGCGAGCGCGCCGACGGACGATCTCCCTCACCGGCAAGGATGCGGTACGCTCTCCAGATCACGGATGGCAAAGCCAAGCACCTCGGTTCCATGCGGCCAATCCAGACTTCCGGTGACATCAGGTTCTATCTCTGCGCCGTGTGCGAGTTGTCGAAGCCTATGCTGGAACGGCCCGAACGAGATGAACAATTCACGCTTTCATCGACTGGCGACGGCGCCTTTGCGGTAAAGAACAAAGGTCGATATTACCTGGAGTACATCTCTCTGCCGAAATTGCTCGAGGACGCCAAGGCGAGGAATCAGGCCTTTTCCAAAAACTCGGGCTTAAAACCTAAAGCGATGCTCCGATGAATTCCGCCACCGCGATCGGCACTCCTACCCGGCACCTCCCAGCAGTTCCATACCTTCGCCCCAAAACGATATATGATATATAATAGGCACGCACCAAATGAATCTCTTCGGCCCTACTTAGCCCATGCACTCTGATACATCCCGTTGCACAAACTTGCCTCGTTGAGTCCATTGTATCTCACCCGCACTGGCATCAGTCTGAAACAGTATTGAGCCGTTCTTGGGCCATGGCCACCCAAAAATGGCAATATCCACTTTCCGGCAATCACGACATGAACTCAAACATCAACCCTCCGGGAAATCCCGTCGATACCGCGAACTTGGCACACGGGGAGGGTGCGCAATCCCATAACTTTGCCTCCGAGAAACGATGTACACCAGCGATGTACACCGTGCGCAAGAAAACGGCACCCAACGGCACCATTGAGCAAATCACGTTCAACACGCAGGGAATCGCACAAACCCAAATGGCATCAGCGGGAATGGCGGAAGGGGTGGGATTCGAACCCACGTTAGGATTGCTCCTAAGCCTGATTTCGAGTCAGGTGCCTTCAACCACTCAGCCACCCTTCCCGCCGGTCGCAAATGATTAAACCATCCCCACGGACGCGGCAATCCTAAATGCCGTGCCTGCGATTGCTTGGGCGCATCTCAGGTTTTGTCCAACCTGTTCCGGAATGCGCAGAGCGATGCTCTGCGCTCCGGAGTGCGGAGCATCGCTCCGCGAGGCGAGCGCGACGACCGTTTGTCGCTGGGAAAGTGAGCGCAAGAACAGAAACTCCCCGCCTTTTTGCAGCCCATTATACCATCGTCGAGACGGCAGCAGGACTTTGAGAAGCTACGCCAGCGGTTTCAGGGCAACGGCGTTGCGCGCGGCGATTTGGCCCGTGCAGAGGCACTCGGCGTTGTTGCCGCCGCCGTTGTACATCCAGCCCCAGAACGAGCCCAGTTCGCCCGCGGAGTAAAGGCGCGGAATGGGCTGATCGAACGGATCCACCACCTGGCACTTGGCGTTTCTCTTCGGGCCGCCCTGGGTGTTGTACATGATCGGGAAGATCTTCACGGCGTAGAACGGCGCCTTCTCGATGGCAACCAGGTTTCGCGCCGGACGGCCGAAATCGGGATCCACGCCCTTCTTGCAGTTCTCGTTGTATTTGGTGAGCGTTTCTTCGAGGTCTGCGGGTTTCATCCCCAGTTTGGCGGCAAGGTCGGCGATCGTCTCGCCCTTGATGATCCAGCCCTTCTCGATTTCCTTGCTGTTGTCGCGGCTCCATTGATAGTTGGAGTGCCAGCCGAACCAGCCGAACTTGCGGGCGGACGAGAGCGGACCGCGCTGGCGCGCCGTGTCGTCGAAGACGTAGTAGCAGGGGAGGCGGGTGAAGTCGCCGATGACGCCGTCGAAGAACAGGAGATATTCTTTGTGGCCGAAACCGTGGCGGCTCTGGCGGTTTTCGGACATGAAGCGTTTGCCGGACTTGTCGACGCAGATGTAGCCGCCGGAAATGCTGACGGGAATGACCACCGGCGCGAACTCCGGCACGACCATGCCGCCCAGGCCGGCCAAGCGGGTTGTTCATGTGCCAGAGGGCTGCGCCGACCTGTTGTGCCATGCGGATGCCGTCGCCGGTGTTGCCGGGGGAACCCTGGCCGTAGATCGGCCAGCCGGGGAGGAAATTCTTCTGCATTTCGAAGTCGAACTCAAAGCCGCCGCAGCAGAGGATGACAGCCTTTTTTGACCTTGATGAAGTAGGGCTTGCCGGCGACTTCGGCCCGGATGCCGGCGATTTCCCTGGAAGGCATTTGGATCAGCGCCTTGGCCGGCGCTTCGTACATGACTTCCACGTTCCGCTTGGCGACCTGCTCGCGGAGGGGAGTCCACAGCGGGGCGTCGCCCATGCCGTTACGCCAAGTGCGCACGCAGGCGGCGCCTGGGAGTTCGGGGTGTTCGGGCTGGAAGATGCCGAGCGGATTGGCCTTGATGCCCAGCGTCTGGAGCCAATCGTTCAGCTTCAGCATCTCTTCGGCAAGGGCCTGGATGCACTCCTTTTCGGTGAGGCCGCAGCTCAGGGCGCCGATGTACTGCATGGCCTGCTCGAGGTTCGTGGGCGTCCACCACATATTGCCGGAGACCTTGCTGTTGCCGCCCTCATATTCCTTCTTCATCTTTTCCAAAATGACGACTTTGGCGCCGGCATCCGCCGCGGTGATGGCAGCCGCAAGTCCGGAATGTCCCGTTCCCACGATAACTACATCAACTTCCTTGTCCCACTTGGACGGAGCGCTGTCTGCCTTCGCTATGGCGGGAGTCAATCCGCCGGCTACGCCTCCGGCAGCGACGGCCGCAGCGGCGACCACGGAGCTCTTGAGAAATTGCCTACGATTTACCGAGATATTGTCGATGGACATGATTCGATCCTTTTCGGGTTATTTCTAATAAGGCAGAACATGAATTCGGTTCGGAACTTTGCCGGCAATCACCGCACTCGCGTTTCAGGGATGGCATTCTTTGCAGGACGTCAGATTATTCTGGTGATGGCATGTATAGCACCACTGCACGCTCACTTTGGACATGTCGATCGATCCCTTGGCCGGCAAGGGAGAAAGCGGATGCGCCGTGTGGCAGTTGCTGCAATCCGGAATATCTTTCTGCCAGTTTCGAATCGTGCGGAACATAGCGATGAGGATTGATCTTCTCACCGCTGGGCGCAACGTACTTGGCGGAGGCGCACGATGAGTTTGTCGAATGGGCCGTGGCAGTCGAGGCAATCGGTTTCTGTGGGCCCGCCGACCGGCGCGGAAACCTGCACGCCGGCAATCGCCGCTGGTCGTGATCCCGCGGGTTCCTTGCAGCCTGCGAGCCCGACAATAAGAGCCAAAATCAGCAGAAGTGCCAGAGATCGACGATGTGAGAATTCCAAGTGCATGGCGGCTTGCCGGGGCGGTGAGCCAATGTGATTGGCGTGTTTGTTAATAAGTCGCACCGCGTTTATGTGTCTGTGGCGATTAGAACATCTCACTCGTGGCGAGAGTGGCTGAGAGCCGCCGAAATGTCAACGAGCGGGCCTTTCACAGCCGATTAGGCCGGGGAGCGCACGCCGCTGGCGTGCAATTTTCGGCGGCTCGCCGAAAATCTCGTTCACCAAACTTCCGTTCTGATGGGCACGCTCCCCAAAGCGCCAGAGGGCTGGCGCACTCCACGACGCTTTGCGAGGTTTGGCGATTGAATAACGCGCCAGCGTCCTGGAGAGTTCTGAGTTAGTCCGTCAAGCATAGAGGTGGTGCGGCGGCCCTCCGCCGCTATTCCCCGGCGCTGTAGGCGCGGAATCTTTGCAGATGGTTGGTGGCGCAGTCCAGGACGCTGGCGCGAGTTACCAGGCGCGGCGATTCTCCGAGCGATTATGGCACCCAGAGGGCGCGCCAAAAACGGCGTGAAGAACCCGTGACGCTATTCGTAAACACGACAGTCTCGGTTGGCAGGATATTCGTGGAAATGCTGGACCAGTTCACCAGGTTCGTGGAGCTTTGGACGACGTAACGCAGGTGGGCCGTGCCTTTCAACTGAAAGGTAATGCTCTGGCTGTTTGCGGAAAGCACGGATAAGCGGGGAGGCGAAGGCGGCGGAGCATCTTGCAGCGATGTCGTCACAACAATTGGCGGCAGGTTTGTCGTGAAATAGTCCGGGGACCCTGGATCCGTTGAAACAGCCGATTCGGTCCAGGTTCTGCCAACGACGGCTCTGAACACGCCAGTGTCGGATCGTAACGGGAGAGGTTTAGAGTATCTATCCAAGTCGGTCCGTTGTACGCCACCACCGCGAAGGTCACCGGACCGTCGTTTGTGTAGCCCGGAATTGTGACTGCCCCGCCCGTCACGAATCCCGGTCGTGCGGTGCCCACTGGAGTCAGCCGAGCCGGGAACAGCGCTCAATTGGCTGAATGGCAGACCGCTGCCGAGCCCGTGGTCCAATTCCGCTTGGAAACCCGCACCGACAGTCTGCCCGTTCGTTGCACCAGTCGGCAGAGGCGCGGCGTAGGAGATCGGTTGGTAGACGGTGCCAACGTACGTGTTGAAAACAATATATCCCTCTCCGTGGCACATCGGTGAAAATGGGTTTGCGGCGAACACAAGGCCGATCAAAAGAATTCGTTTCATATCGCGGGAATCCTGAGCGTGAAGATAATTCCTCCGGAACCCATAGGCGAGAAAGTAATCAGCGCCTTTGTACAGCGTCAAGGCCATTGACTGAATGTTGACGGCCCATTGGGCGTAATAAATTGGGTGAAGAAAAGGAGCGCGGCTGTGTCGAAGACCAGCCGCAGCACGTCCAATACACACCCGGTCTGCTTTTTTACGCGGTCCGCCGATCTAGCCTGCTGCGACTGGCCCTTCGGGCACAGTCGCGCTCCGTCACGTCGAGAGCGTTCACCCACTTTCAATCACATCCTGGCTCGTGGGCGTCGGCGCCGGGAAAGCGGTTACACAGACCAAGCCTCACAGCAGCTCGACCTGATTACTTCCGAGCGAGCGCACTTTTTCGAATTCGACCAGCAGTTCAGCGAGCTTCGCAGGGGTGATCTGGCGCCGGATCTTCTCCACTTCCCCGCGGGCGAGTTGATCGCAACGTTCGTTGAGCGCATGACCGGCATGCCCTTTCAGCCAGCGCCAGGTGATCTTGTGTCCGGCGGCCAGTTCGTCGAGTTCGCGCCAGAGGTCTTCGTTCTTGACCGGCTTCTTGTCGGCGGTTTTCCACCCGCGCGCCTTCCATCCGGCGACCCAACTCGTGATGCCATCGCGGACGTATTCGGAGTCGGTGAAGAACTCCACTTCGCACGCTTGCTTGAGGCAACTCAACGCGGCAATTGCAGCCTGAAGTTCCATTCGATTGTTCGTGGTGGCCGGAGCGCCGCCACTGATCTCTTTGAGGTGCGCGCCGTATTCCAGCACGGCGGCCCAACCGCCTGGTCCGGGATTGCCCTCACATCCGCCGTCGCTGTGAATGATGATTTTCTTCAATGACCGGGAGTCTGCCAAAACGCGGCTCCGGTCGGAAGCCGGAAGGGCCGGCTCACCGTTCCATCAGGCAATCCGATTCTCCCGGCTTCACCCGGAAAGCCGTCCGGAGCCTATGCTGAAGGCATGATCAAAGTTGTCGCCGCGCTCTTTGTCTTCCTGGGTGGATTCGCCGTGATGGTTCTTGAAATCATCGGTGCCCGTTATCTGGCCAAGGATTTTGGAGGAACATTTTATGTCTGGATCAGTCAGATCGGCGTCATTCTCGTGGCTTTGGCGCTTGGTTATGCTGCCGGAGGCGCGCTGGCCGACAAGTTTTGCCGCGCGAGTTTCCTGGCGCCACCGCTCGTGCTCGCCGGCTTGTTCATCCTGCTGATCCCGAACTTCACGCCGCCATTGGTTGAGCGAATCGTGATGCGGCATCCATTGGATCGCGAAATCCCGATGCTTTGGCAGAAGCTCGATCCTGTCCTCGGCAGCACGCTGGTCTTCTTTCTTCCCTGCTGCATTCTCGCGGTCATCTCCCCGTTTATGATTCGCGTCTGCGCCCGGAACATCGAACACGTGGGACGGGTCAGCGGACTCGTCTACGCCGCCAGCACGGTGGGCAGCATCGGCGGGGTGTTCGTCTCGGGCTACATCCTCATCGACGTGATGGCGATATCGGATATCTTTCGGGCAACCGGCGCGCTCGTGCTTGTGCTTGCAGGGATGAGCTTATTGATGGAAAGGTTGACGTGGAAGAGCTCGCCGGAGCCGGGGATGGTGAGCGCCGGGTAGCTGTGCGCTGTTTTGAAAGGTGTGATCGTTATGAATGCGAAATTTCGTGCGGATCTGGAACGCGGAAGGTTTGTTCGACCCGGGCGGTGGGTGATCTGGGCGATCATGGCCGGGCTCGCCAGCGCATCTCCGGCGGCAATCATTTTCGAAAAATATTCGGCGTATCACCACGTCCAGGTTATCGACAATGGCGACCTGCGAACGCTGAGTTTTAACGGCACGCGCGAAACGGAGATGTCGAAGGCGTCTCCGCTGTTCGGCCATTTTGAGTACACCGAGTATTTCCACATGCCGTGGATTTGGAATCCGGCTGTCAAACGTGTGCTCATGATTGGCCTGGGCGGCGGCAGCACCCAGCGCTCTTATCAGAATTACTATCCGGATGTGACCGTGGATACCGTGGACATTGATCCGGTGGTCATCGACGTGGCCAGGAAGTATTTCGGTGTAACCGAGACGCCCAGACACATCATTCATAATGAAGACGGGCGGGTGTTCCTGCGGCGGACGACGCAGCGTTACGACGCCATTCTCATGGATGCCTATACGACCACGCGTTACGGGTCGTCCATTCCGCCGCATCTTGTCACCAAAGAATTCTTCACGCTGGCCAGTGAGCACATGACCACCAACGGAGTGCTGGCGTACAACGTCATTGGCCAGACGGAAGGCTGGAGGTCCGACGTGGTCGGCAGTATCTATCGGACGATGAAAGAAGTGTTTCCGCAGGTCTACACCTTTCCGGCGAAAACCAGCATGAACATCGTGATTCTGGGGACCAAATCGGCCGAAGCCTACGACGATGCCAGGGTCCTCAGGGAAGGCCGGGCGCTGGTGCGAAGCGGAGCGATCCCGTTGCCCACGTTTGCGGAGCGACTGCTGGCATTTCGCAATGTCCCGCCGCGCAGCGCAGCCAACTCTCCCGTGCTCACCGACGACAAGGCGCCGGTCGAAGGCTTGATGCAGAAGGATGCGTCATCGACCAACCAATCTCCCGTACGGAGTCCGGGCTTCAGCCGGTGAGGCGTTCGTGATACGAGAGCGAGTTGAGCAGTTTGACCGTTGGTGTTTGCGAGCGGCCTGCCGCCTGAAGGCGGGACTCCCTACGGCGAACTCGTCACAAAACGAATCCCAGAACGAACGCGACTGCCAGGATCAACGCCACCACCCACCAAATCCATTTCAGGCCACGCGGCGCTGGGCCTTCCTTCTCAAATTCTCTTTTAACAAAGTCGTCGTAATTGAAATTCTCCTCGGGAAGATTCAGTCCGCTGTAAGTCGCTTCCTCCGACCACCCGGTGTGCTCGTCGGAACCGCATTCGGGGCAGGACTTGGCTTCCGGTGGCACGTCCGCACCGCAATTCGGACAGGTCTCTGGAGGTGGACGCATGCGCCAAACGCTGGGGCGGCTAGCCGCCGACGCCGGCGTATTCCTCGTCCACCTTTAGATTCACGCCCATCAGCACGTAATCGTGCGACACGGCCTGCATGTCCTTCACGTAGTCTTCGAGCCGGAGCAGGTTGCTGAAGCCGAGCATGGCGAACATCTTGATCGCCGCCTCCTGCCCGCCGATGAATTCCGCTTCGAGCCGCTCCAGGCTGAGGCTCCGCGCGATCTCAGAGATCTCCTGGATCAGCCTGCGGGCCAGGCCGCGGCCGCGGTATTGCGGCAAGACCAGCACGCTGACCCGGCCGATGTGACGCTTCCAACCGCCCAGTTGCTGGTGCAGCGTGGCGACGCCGACGATCTTTCCGTCCGCGCTGGCAAGGAGCGGAAAGTTTCGTCCGAGGTCGATATTGTGGCACCAATCGCGGATGATTGCGGGCTCGGTGACGCGATGTTTGATGAACATGCGCTCGGGTTCCGGGACGGCGAGGAAGAACTCGTGCAGCTTGCGTTCATCGTCTTTGCGCAACGGCCGCAGCGTGCATTGGAACTGATCTTTGAGCACGATCTTCTTCGGGAACTTTTGCAGTTCGAGTTCGAGTGACATAAGGATTACTGGGTTTGGCTCTCCCAGTGTTCCCAGAGATTCTGTCGGCTGTCAATACAGTCGCCCGAGTTCGCCGGCGATGCCGCAGGTCTGTTCCAGCGTGCGCTCATCGATTGTGGAAGGATCGATGCTCCAACGGGCGGCCAGGGCGGGAAGCCGTTCCACGTTGGCAGCAATCGCGTCGGCTTGCCCAAACAGGGGCGTCTCTGAAGTTTCGAAATATTGGAAGGAACTCAGGCCGAGCTCCACTTCACCGCGGGATCGCGGACCCTGGTTCCAAAGCGTCCGTCCGGCCCAGGCATAAGCGCGATCAACGCGGCCACTCTCGGCCCGGACCCAGGCATGATAGCCGAGAATGCGGCTGGCGCTGAAGAATTGAACGTGGCCCAGCTTGCGGCTGAGGCTGGCAATGAATCTGAAGAGCGCGTCGATGTCATCGGTCAGGTCGGGCAAGCCGGATCCGGTGACGAGTATCCAGCCGTGAACGGGAGGCGCGATGAATAGCTTGTGCTCCTCAGCGAGGCCCCGAATGAAGCGGCAGGGACGCGGATTGTTCACTCCCAGCGCCAATTGAACCACCTGCAGATTCCGGCTGCGGATGGCCAGCCACGTGCCGGGGCAGGGTGGCATCAGCAACGGGGTACTCACGGGTTCAGCGGGGTCCGTCCCTTCCTCGACCGGGATTCGTCGACCCGCGCGCCGCGACGGTTGCTGCCGACGCCAATGAATGGCGACGAGAACAAACCCGAGAACTGATAGCGTCGCCGTGCTCAGCAGAATCAATAGCAAGACCGGGATAAGATTCGCGCTACTCACGCAGTCGAACCTACTCCCGGAATCCGGCACGCGCAAATGGAGTCTAACCCTTGGCGGAAAGATTTCTTCGGAGGCGCGCATTCGGCGCGCAACCAATCGAGATAACGGCGGTTCCCGCGCTCGATCGGCAGCGCCAGAAACTCGGGCGTATCGTATGGATGCAGCTTCAGCACGGCCTCTTCCAAAGCCACGACTCTGCGCCGCAGTGGTTTTGAGGATCAGCAGCACTTCCGCCGCGGACTCGATCTTGCCTTGCCACCAGTAATGGGACTCGACTCGCGGCACGATGTTGGCGCAGGCGACCAGGCGAAGTTCAAGGGCGGCTTTGGCAAGCTTGCGAGCCGTCTTCAGGTTGGGAGCTGTAACCAGGACAATGTAAAACTGCGCGGTTTTCATCGCACGCAGCCTATCACCGGCAACGGACGGAGCCAATCAGTAGGAACCATCGGCCCGGACCGCGCGACGTCCCGGCGCGCAGCGCGTTGACACGTTTTCGGAGCGCGCCACGTCCTCGGGCGCAGCAACGTGAAACTAGAAAGACGCGGGGCGGTTGCCTGCGGTTGGACGAGCCAACGTTGCTGCGACCGGGGGACGGTCGCACTCCGCTGAATCCCCGAAGTTTTGAGACAATCTCAGCCGTGGGGACAGTTGTTTGGTTGGACGCAAAGCGATTTGCCGAATGCCTTAGCCTCCTGCATAGTCTGCATGCGCCTGCGGACTCGATCATGGCGCCGTTTTATTTTGGAAAACATGACACAGGAAACCGAATGGGTTCTATTCCGGGACTCGCCGATTCACGGACACGGTGGCTTTGCCCGTATCGACGTTCCGGAAGAAACCTGGGTGATCGAATATGTAGGCGAGAAGATCACCAAGGCGGAATCACTGCGCCGATGCGAACTGGACAATCCCTTCATCTTCACTCTCGACGACGAGTTCGATCTCGATGGCGCGATGGAGTGGAATCCGGCGCGGCTGTTGAACCATAGTTGCGCGCCGAATTGCGAAGCACAGAGCGATGACGACCGCATCTGGATCGTGGCGCTGCGCGACATCAAGGCCGGCGAGGAACTGACGTTCAATTACAACTACGACCTCGAGGACTACAAGGACCATCCCTGTCGCTGCGGGTCGCCGGGGTGCGTCGGATACATCGTGGCCGAAGAATTCTTCGAACACGTGCGAAGCAACGCGCCACTCGCACGAAACGATTGCACCGACGAGAGCGTTTCCACAGGGTAGCGGGAAGTCCTGCGAGATGCTGCACCCACCCCGGGGACGAGTTCGGAGGGACGAGTTCGGAGGGACGAGTTACACGAGTCCCCGATCTTCGGCATATGTCGTAGCCACTCGAAGAACGGCGGAGGGCCGCCGCACTCCAGGACGCTGGCGCGACTTCCTCAGCCAAGACCAGCGCGAAGCGCCCTGGAGTGCGCCAGTCTTCTGGCGCTTTCGGCGAGTTGAGATTCGGAAGAAGCGTCAAAGTGCCGTACAACGCACAAGACTGGCGGGCGGTAGCCGCCAGAACGGCAGGTTGCCCGTTCCATCCAATTAATGCATCCTAGCGGATGTCCGCCCCGGCCGCTTTCTCGGTTTCGAGTTGTTTGAGAAATGTGGCTTCGGCACCGGCGATAAATTTCTTCCACCCGTCAGGATCGATGAACGGATTTGGATTTGCGCCGGCGTCCAATCGCCGCAATTTGGCCGCGAGCCCGAATTGATCGGCGTGCGGCGCGAGAAAGATGTCGCACGGCAATGCCTTTAGTTTCTTGAAGGTGGCTTTGTAATCCTCGGAGATCGCCGGGTAAGCCGCGTTGTGCAACAGCGGGGTCGGCTCGGCGATGCTCACGCTGCTGAAGAACACGACGGCATAGGTTCGATCTCCGTCCTTCAACGGCATCGTCCAGGTCGTCGCGCCTTTGGTGTGCCCGGGAGTGAGATGTGCGGTCAGCGTGACGCCGCCGAGGCTGACCGTATCGCCGTCCTTCACGATTCGGTCAGCTTTGACCGGCGTGTAGGCCAGGAGATCTTTCGGGAAAGGACTGAAATCATCGGTCCCGCCGGTTTCAAGCAGGTGCGCGTCCGGGGCGCTGGCCACAATCTGCGCGCCGGTGCGGCGTTTCATCTCCGCATGGCCGCCGGTGTGGTCCACGTGCGTGTGGCTGCTCAGGAGCAATTTGATGTCGCCGACGCGAAAGCCGAGTTTCTCCACGTTGGTGCAGATCTGCGGGACGCACTCGGCAAACGTGGTGTCCAGCAGGATGTTTCCTTCCGGCGTGGTGATGAGCCACGAACTCACGCCGCTGGTCCCGACGTAATAGATGTTCCCGATGATGTGATGGGGCGGCTGCGGCGTTTTCAATCCGTTGAACATCCGTTCGGACGCCGCGTGGTTCTGCGATAATGGAACTGGCCCGGTGGCGGCGCGGGCTGTTCGCGGGGCGGTGGCTTGCGCAGAAGACGATTGCGAACTTGTTAAGACGAGCAGTCCCAACAGTGGAACGAGGAATGTGTTCACGGCGAGATTCAAATTCAAACCGATCGTCCGCGCAAGTGGTATCCCTGAGAGGCGTCCTGAAGCAGCGGCGGGCATCCCTGCCTGCCGTAGAGCCGCGGCTTCCCAGCCCGGCGGAAACGCTCCAGACCTGCCGCAGACGTTGAAAATTTCCATGAGCCTCTATTTGTTTATGTGTAGCGGCTTGACCCATCAATCCCATGAACATCGTTCAATCAATCGCGGTGGCACTGTTCATATATGCGCCATTCACTCACGCGGCTCCCGGGTGCGTGCTTGGGTGGGGCGGAGAGGGGGTTGGATTGCTGACCGGCTGCGGATGGGGACGTGAACTCACGTGACCAATCGACTTTACCATTTGAAGAAATAGGTTGTGTGAATACTCAGGACTGAAACGTTTCCCGATTTTGCTGGCTCGGGGCTTTGCGAAGTTGCTAGGTTCCGTCGAGGGTTCAATTAAAACGAAACAACCACCTATGAGATTCAAACTGATTGGCTGCTTGCTGCTGCTGTCCGCCGCCTGCCTGCGCGCGGAGTCGATCGAAGGCGAAGTAAAATTGACTGTACTCCGACAGCATGTTTTCGGAAAAGAGCTTCAAAAAAGAGTTCGGCAAAGTCGTGAAGGCCACCACCGATTATCGTGCCGGCGAGTTTTTCGGCGAGGAAACCGTCTTCGCCGGAATCAGGGTGAAGAATACGGGAACGAAGCCGATGTTCTTTCAGTATTACGTGGTGTTCTTCGACAAAGACAAGAAGCTCGTCGGCGCCAGCGGCCAGGGGTCGTTCGGCGACGAAGGGTTGAAGCCCGGCGAAGAAACGCAGTTGGGTTCGTGTCTGATCAAACTGCCGAAAGATAAATACAAGGAAATCGTTTCCTACCAGGCGGTGATCTACGAAACGGATATCGCCCCGAAGAAAAATTGAAACCGCCGCTGGGACGGCGCTTCTTTAACTCTTTGACTGCCGCTCTTATCGACGCAGCGCCGAGGGGTCAAAAGCAACGCGGGAGGTAACCCGCTTGCCAACCACGATTACTCCCTTACGATGAGTCCATGCCCTCGTCGACGTCAATTCGAGCCTCGATTCCCGCATCCTTGTTTTCCCGGCGGCGGAAATTCTGCTCTGCGCGGAACCGCACGATTCAGCCTTCACGCTTACGGGAACCAGATTGAACGGGGCGTGCCTTGTCAACCTGTGGTGGATTGCCGCGCTGATGGCAGCCAATTCATACGCTCAGGCACCGACGCACCGGTTAGGCTAATGTCCTTGCCTGGAGCGGCGGACAAGACCAATTGCCGCCGCGGAATGCCATTTTGCTGGCAGGCGATTCGCAGTTCTTTCGTTGGAAAACCGTGCACGAGGACTTGCCCGGTTACACGATCATCAATCGCGGGATCGATTCCTTCCAGATGTCCGACCTGCTTTTTTACGTGGACCGTTTGGTCCTGCCGTATCAACCGCGGATGATCGTGCTGCACATTGGCGGGAATGATGTGCATGCCGGTCGCAGCGCGACCAACATCCTGGCGGACCTCGAATCGTTCGTGGCCAAGGTGCGGGAGAGGATGCCGCAAGTGCCAATCGCATTCACCAGCACGACGCCGGCCCGGCGCGCTGGGCTGAAGCGGCACAGCGCAAGCAGGCAAATCAGGTGATCAAGGACTACATCGCGGCGCATCCAGGACTCTTCTATATTGACCTATGGGATCCCATGTTGAAGCCAGACGGCCAACCGCGCCAGGATTTGTGGGTGGCGGACGGCATCCATCCCAATCACGAGGGCTATCTGCTACGCGTCAAGATCATGAGTCCGATCATCGGCCCGCCGGACCAGAGGAAAGACTGACGCGTCGGCCGCGATGGCTGGCGCCACAATTCCGAGATAAGACGCTGAAGTCGGGCTCACGTGTCCGCGGGGATGCTGCAAACGGGAGTCCGAAGGGGCGGGGCAATGCGACGCGACGCCGGGCGGCGCCTGCTCCGGCTGGCCAATAACTGGGATGAGCTGCCCCGCAACGGGCGGCAAGCCATGCGCGATTGACATCTCGGCCTCGTCGCTTCACCGTGCGGGCCGTGAACGAAACCGCCACTTGATATGAACCTTCTTTCTCGCCTCATCGCCAGTCTCTTTGTGACCGCCCTTTCTGTGGCGGCCTTCGCGCAAACGGGGGTCTCACCCGGAACCGCGCTGAAGCATCGCTACAGCTTCAACGGTGACGCAAGAGATTCTGTCGGCCACGCCGACGGCACTCTGGAAGGCGCCGCCGTGATAACTGATGGGCAGGTTCACCTCAACGGCACCCCCGGCACGTACGTCAATCTGCCGGGCGGACTGATCGCCGGTGACAAGGCCGTGACTTTCGAGTTCTGGGCCACGCTGGGCACCAACCGCGGATGGTGCCGTGTCTTCGACCAGGGTTCCGAGACTTTTGTTAATAACGGCCGGCTGGATCTCTATTTTTCGCCGCACAGCGGGAGCCGGGACTTTCGCCTCACGGTGATGGATCCCAATCCGACCGAACGCATCATCCGCGTCCGCGGCGATCTCGACAACCAAACCAATCTCTACGTTGCCTGCGTGCTGGATCCGCCCTCCGGCTTCATGGGCGTTTATACCAATGGCGTTCTCGCCGTTTCCACCAACACCTTGCGTTCCCTCGAGAGCGTTTCCACCAATCGCTTCTACCTGGGACGCTCTCTGTTTCCCACCGACCCTCCGCTCAATGGTTCGATCGATGAATTCCGCGTTTACAGAGCCGCGCTGGGCGCGAAAGAAATATCCGACAACTTCAAGAACGGGCCCAACGTGGTACCAAAATAGTATCGAGCGGCGTAGCGGCGTCTCGGCAGAGCGCCGCAAACTGCGCGGCCGGAAAATGGCGGCGCTCTGCCGAGACGCCGCTACGACCAACCCTTTTCATGGTTCTTTTGGAAAGACGGGAAGCCTTACCATTACGGTTGTCCCTTCGCCGACTTCGCTTTCAATTTTGACCCGGCCGCCGTGCAATTCTGTGCAGCGCTTGACCAGCAGCAGGCCCAGGCCGGTGCCCGGCCGCGAGCCAACATTGCTCCCGCGATTAAACGCCTTGAACAACTGCTGCTGATCTTCCGGCGAAATCCCAATCCCTCGATCACGAATCACGCACACCGCGTCCTGCCCGTCCCGCTTCACGGTGAAGCGCACCGTTGCTCCCGGCTCCGAATACTTCACGGCGTTGCTCAAGAGATTGGTGAATATGTGACCGAGCAGCTGTTCATCCGCCTGGGCTTCGGAGATACCGGAGCTCACCGTCAATTCGATGAGGCAGCGGCGGTTGGTTGCCGAGAGAACCTCGTCCACGACACGGTGGCAAAAGAGGTTCAAGTCGAGCGCGGCGGGGCGGAAGTCGAGCTTGCCGGCATCGAGCCGACTGAGCACGAGAACCCCTTCCATCATGCCGGCCATGCGGCGCGTATTCCTGGCGATGGAATCCAGTTGCTCCTCGCGTTCACCGGGCTGCATTCTTCTGGTGGAACTCACGCAGTAGCTCCGCCGAGGATTGGATGATGCCTAGCGGCGTGCGGAACTCGTGCGACACCATCGAAACAAAATTGCTCTTGAGCTGGCTGAGTTCCTTTTCGCGGGCCAGCGTCTTGAGTATTTCAACTTCCGCCTGCTTCCGTTCGGTGATGTCCAGTGCCATGGCGAGCATGTGCGGCACGTCGTTGAGTTGAATGAGGTCGGCCGAGGCGAGCATGATGAACCGGCGGCCGTCGCGATCGCGGAAGCGGCATTCCCGTTCGCGGAGCGAACCGTCGCGACGCAAATCAGCCCAGAAAGCGTCGCGCTCCTCCGGGACTTCCCACATGCCGAGTTCCAGCGCATTACGCCCGAGGATTTCCTCCACGGGTATAGCCCGACCATTTCACAAACGCATCATTGACCAGAACAAACCTCCCGTCCGCCGCTTGCGACAGTGCGATGAAAATCGGGCTGGCATGGAAGACTGCACTGAAGCGCGCTTCACTTTCCCGCAATCGCGCCTCGCTGGCCCGCACCTCCGCTTCGGCTTGTTTCCGCCCGGTGATGTCGAGACCCATGGCAAGCACGTGCGGCGCATGGTTGATCTGGATGACCTCGAAGGATATCAGCATCGTGGTTCGGTCGCCCTTCCGATTTCGGAATCGGCACTCCCGCTCGCGAACGGAACCGGCGCGCCGCAAATCCGTCCAGACCTCGTCGCGCTCGTCCTGGGATTCCCAAATGCTGAACTCGGTCGAGTCCCGCCCCAGGATTTCCTCGCGGGCGAAGCCGCTCCAGTTCACGAACGCATCGTTCACCAGCACGTACTTTTGGTCGCTCATTCGTGCGATCACAATCAGGATGGGACTTCCCTCGAAAGCCGCGCTGAAAAGCGCCTCACTTTCAGCCAGCGCGGCCTGGGCACGCTGGCGTTCGGCAATATCGGTGATGAGCGCCTGAATGACCTGGCGGCCGCTCCACTGAATCCGGGTCAAAGCCACTTCGAGCGGCACGTCTTTGCCGTCCGGAGTGCGGCTCATCCATTCGAAACGCGCACTGCCATTAGTCCAGGCACTCCTGAATGTGCTTGCGACCCAACTCAGCGGAGCTTTCACCATTGGGCTGGAAGGGAGGCGAAGTTTCGCTCGGATGTTTTCCCACCAATTCCTGTGGATGTTGGCAACCCATGATCCGCACCGCAGCGGGGTTCACCTCAAGGATCTGATTCTCGTCGTGCAGAACCACCCCATGACTGGAGCCCTCGAAAAGCGCCCGAAATTTTTGCTCTGATTCACGCAACGCCCGCTCGGCGCGTTTACGATCACGTATTGTCGGTGATGCTGGCGCGAATCAGATTTTGACCTTCGGCGGGCAGGCGCAGCAACCTGACTTCGGTTGAAATCATCCGGCCGTCGGGTTGTTGGCGATGCAGCCATTCGAACACGGGCATTCCTCCCGCGAGCGCTTCGTCCATCAATTCGCGGGCCAGTTCGCTGGATCGACGTCCATCCGGTTGAAATTCGGGACTGACGTCGGCAGGAGTCAGCTCGGTCAATTTTTCCATGGGCACGCCGTAAAGGCGGGAAGCGTGCTCGTTGCCGAAAAGAAATCGTCCGGTGTTGCCGTCGAAAACGACAATGGCTTCCGGCGCGTGTTCGACGAGTGCGCGAAGTTGCGCCTCGCTGGTCGTGAGCGCGGCGGTGCGTTCTTCGACGCGGCGTTCCAGGGCCTCGGTCAGATCAAGTAATTCGCGCTCGGCGCGCTTTCGTTCGGTGATGTCGCGGCAAACCGCGGCGACCAAGGCGCCTTCGCCGGTCTGCATCGGAGTCAGCAGCACTTCCACGGGAAACTCCGTTCCGTCCATCCGCCGCGCACACCACTCGAAACGATAGCTGCCTTGGCTGAGGGTGCGGGCAGTGTCTTCGTGTACCCTTTCGCGCGAACTCCGCCCGTCCGGCTGGAATTCAGGCGACAGGTCCGCGGGATTCATCAGGAGTAGTTGTTGCTTGCTGCTTGCGCGCATCATCTCGACGGCAGCCTGATTGCAATCCACGAAAACCTCGCGGCGCGGATCACTCAGGAACATGGCGTCGGCGCTATGGTCAAACCACTGGCGGAACATGGACTCATTGTGAGCCGGCGAGGGATCAATGGCACTGGGCCTTTCGTCCCACTTAAGGTTCGTCACAGGCGGGTTCATGGTGGTGCGTCAGGGAGATTACTCCTCTCCAACATAATGCGCCAGCACGCGTCGCACCTCACCCTCGTCGTCAAATTCATGCTTCACCTGGGTTGCTCCTAAGTCCCATTGTGCGGCCGCGCTTCCAATGCAAAGAATGGCCGTCTCAATTATTGAGAGTCCGAAGTTCCGAATAAACCATGAATTCACCTGACTATTTTGAGGCGATTGTGAGCGACCACTACGAGGCGCTCTACCGGTTCGCGCTCAGTCTCACGCGCGCGGAAGCGGACGCGCGGGACTTGACCCAGCACACCTTCTACATCTGGGCAACGAAGGGGCATCAACTGCTCGACCGCTCCAAGGTCAAGACGTGGCTCTACACAACATTGCATCGCGCTTTCCTCCAGGGTCGGCGAAGGAACACCCGGTTTTCCCATCAGGATTTGGATGAAGTCGCCGAGCAATTACCGGCCGTCTCCCCGGTGCTGGCCGATCGGGTGGACTCGTTGCAGGTGCTGCACGCCCTCGCCAGGGTGGACGAAGTCTATCGGGCCGCCGTGGCGCTCTTCTACCTCGAAGACTGCGCCTACAAAGACATCGCCGTCATTCTGGACGTGCCGGTTGGCACGGTTAAGTCGCGAATCGCACGCGGCATCGCGCAGCTCCGGGAAGTCCTGATGTCTGACACTCGGATTCCGGCCCGGGGACACATCAAGCGGGACTCAAGTCCCACTTACGTTTTGGAACCAAGCCACCAGTTCTGAACCACAGGTCTGTCACCGCCGCATTTGGCAGTGGCATTCACTAAATAAACACAAAGATAAAATGACTAAAGATTCAAAACGCCACTGCGCTGCCCGACGCTTCGGTCCAGCGGTCAAAGCCGTTAATATGCGCCCTTCAATGTTCAATCAGTGAACGGCGTGGCCTTTGTCATGTTCGCCAGGCGCGATGACTCGGCCGGCGATGAAAGCCCGGGGCGTGGACGCGGATTGATTGATGTGTTCGATCCCGAGACCGGAGCCTTTCACCGCTTCGCCACCGGGAAGGACGCGGGCGGAAAGTTGGCCCAGATTAACGCACCCTGGGGCGTGGCCCTGGCGCCGCTCACGTTTGGAGGACACGGTGGCGAGTTGCTGGTCGGCAACTTCGGGGACGGCACCATCATGACCTTCGGGCTCGACGGCGAATTCCAGGGCCTGCTGGAAGGTCTCAACCACCGTCCTGTGGAACTCGAAGGGCTTTGGGGCTTGAGCTTTGGCAATGACGCCCGCAGCGGCAGCGCCGACACGCTCTTCTTCGCATCGGGTCCGCTTGACGAAAACCACGGACTCGTGGGCAGCCTGAAGCCTGCGGACAAAACCGATTCAGTGGAATAACCCGGAGATCATTGGAGCGACCTGGCCCCATGTCGGGGCCGGGTCGCTCAACGGGTGGAGCGCCAGCCCGTCGAGTCGGTGTTGAATCAAACCAACTGGATGATTGACGCTGAAAAGCGCCGCAGGAGTCGCGCCTCGTTCTTCTAACTCACTTCAGCCAGTTGATTTTGATTTCCTTTTCCAGTCGCCTTGAACTCCGGGTCGCCGGTGAGGAGTTCGGAGTTTTTGATCTTGGCCAGCGCGGCGGCGAAGCAGTCGGCGTAGGCCATTTTGTGCGTGGCTTTGTAGATGGCGGCCTGCCGCGCGAGCGTGAGGTCGTCGCCCACGCCCACGATGTCAATGGGCAGCGTCGCGATGGCGCGGGCTTGTTGCTCGGCGGCTTCCTGCGAAACTTCGCGCATGGTGTTGTAGTAAATCTCGCCCCAGTTCACGACGCTCAACAGGAGCTTGTGCTTCTCCGCCGCCGCCTGCGCCAGCAGCTTTTCCACCGCTTCCGCCGCCGGTTCGTCCTCCAGGAACGCGATGAGCGCCCAGCTATCCAAGACTTTGGTGGCCATATCAGTTCAAATCGAAGTTCGACACCTCACCCCGGCCCTCTCCCCGTTCGAGGCGGAGAGGGAGGGGGATCAGAGTTCCCGTTCGGCCTTGCGATCTTCCATCATCGCCTTCATCACGCCCTTGCCCTTGAGCGATCCGCGCAGGCCGCGGATGAACTTGGTGGTGACGGGTTTGATGAGGATGCCCTCCGGCGTGGACTCCACGTAAGGCGCGCGTGCCTTCCTCAATCTCGAATTCCTTCCGCAAGCGCCGGGGAATGACCACCTGGCCTTTGACCGAGAAGTAAACCGATTCTGCTTTCGCTGCTACATTCATGCGATAATCCTACATTGATACGAAAGTAAGTCAAGAAAGCAATGGTTGGAGGAAATCCTTCGGCTGCACGACAGAATTATTCGTAGCGCAGATTTTCAGTCTGCTGTGTTCGGGATCGTTTTTTGTGTGGATTGCAGCTCCTTTGGGAGCGGAATCTTTGTAGATTGATATCGAAAATGAAGACTGAGCTCCGTAGGAGCGAAATCTTTTATGCCGCTCCTACGGAGCTTTAACCTCGAGGGCGGCCGTTTGCTATAAAGATTCCACCCCGCTGGGGCTAAGCGCCGACGTTTCTGGCATGCCGCACACAACTGATTTTCAATCTGCTGTATCGTCGAGTTGCACTCGGCTGGGCGCAGGGCGATGGGTTAATCGGTGAAGTATCGGGCGTCTTGCAGAATGCAATTCTGCGGTACAGCAGAGTGCAACTCTGCGTTACGGGCCGAACAATTCTGTCGTGCACCCATATCCTTCAGGGAGACCAACAATGAACGTCCAACGCCCTACCTCCAACGCCAACTCCTTCGGCTTTGTTCGATGTTGGATGTTGGATGTTGGATGTTGGATGTTGGATGTTGGATGTTGGATGTTGGCACTGGCCCCGGGCGGATCGCCTTGAATAGCCGTGCTCTTTCCTGAATATTGGCCGGGTGAATTTGAATCGGTTCGCGCGTTTTGCGCAGAAACTCCCGGCGCAAAGTCGGCCGGTTGTTTTGACCTGCGCTTACGGCCTGGGCGCGGGCTTCGCTGCTGTCGCGTTTCAAGTGGCGATGAATTGGTTGTATCGGCTGTCCTTCGTCAACCTCTCGCACCAAAGCAGAAGCGTTTTCCTCATTGGCAGTTTTCTAGTCATCGTCACGACGTCGTTGCTGGTGGGTTACTTGTTGAATTCCTTTTGCCGGGAAGCTTCGGGGAGCGGCATTCCGCAATTGAAACTGGCGTTCTGGAAAGATTTCGGCGTGGTGCCGTGGCGAGTCGTGTGGGTGAAGTTCGTGGCCGGTGTATTGAGCATCGGCGGCGGATGCAGCCTGGGCCGGGAAGGGCCGAGCGTGCAACTGGCGGGCGGATTGGCGTCCAACATGGCCGGAGCGATGGGCGAGGCGAAACAGGGCCGTCGCCTGGCTGCGGCGGCGGGCGCGGGCGCGGGACTGGCGGCGGCGTTCAACACGCCGTTGGCCGCAGTCACGTTCGTGCTGGAGGAAATCATCGGCGATTTGAACAGCCGTTTGCTGGGCGGCGTTCTCCTGGCGTCGGTCATCGGCGCATTTGTCGTCCACGGGTTGGTCGGGAAGCAGCCGGCGTTTTCCCTCAGCGGGGTCGAATCGCCAACGTGGCTGGTTTACGTGCTGACGCCGCTCATCGCCGCCGTGGGGGCATTGGTCGGTGTCGTATTTCAAAAATGGACCCTGGCGTTGCGCGCTCGACGTCAAAAATTCAAGCGCCTGCCCGCCTGGATTCGGCCTTCGCTGGGCGGTGTGGTGACGTGGGCGCTGGGCGCGTCGCTTGTTCGTGGCCACGGGCCATCTCGGTGTTTTTGGCTTGGGCTATGACGATCTTTCCGCCGGGTTGAATCACGAGTTGACGTGGAAGATCGCCGGTCTGCTGCTGGCGACCAAGCTTGTAGCGACGGTCGCCTGTTACGGATTGGGCGGATGCGGCGGAATTTTTTCGCCGATGCTGTTTCTTGGCGGCATGTGCGGCATCTGCCTGGCCGGGCTTTCCTCGCTGATTGTTCGATTGAGCGCGCCCGATCAGTTGGCTCTGGCGGTTGTGGGGATGAGTGGGTGTCTGGGAGCAGTGGTGCGCGCGCCGGTAACCGGAATTCTCATCGTGTTCGAAATGACGCATGAGTTTTCCCTCGTGCCGGCATTGATGATTGGGGCGCTTGTAAGCCAAACGGTCAGCCGCTGGATGAACCACCACAGCTTTTACGATGCGCTCATCCAACAGGACGGCCATCAGATCGAACACGTCAAACCGCCGCGCGACTTGCAGGGCTGGCAGCAATTGCCCGTGTCGGCCATCGCCAACTTTCGCCCGGTGCTGGTAACCGACTTGAATCCTGTCGAACTGAAGGCCCTGCTGACAGTCGCATCCGTACCAGCGCTTCCCCGTGGCCCACGGCGGTGCGCTCGCCGGCATTCTCACGCGAAAAGAAGCCGAGAGCGCCATCACGGAAATGCGTCGGCCGAGATTGGAAACCGCCGTCACCTGCCTTCCCAGTCAGAACATCCGCGGGCTTCAATCGCTGCTGATCGAATCCACGGCGCTCATGGTGGTCTTGCTCGATGAGCCGAAGGGCAAAGTTCTTGGGCTCGTCACGCTCCATGACCTGCTCCGCGCCGAAGTCTCCGTCGCCAAAGACAGCGAGTGACGCCGGCCGCGACGCGTTAATTCAATCCGCCGATCCGACGCGACATGTGGGTCGTTGGAACTCCATACCCGGTGGGCCAATCTGGTCACTTGCCCGCCGGCACGGTGGGCTTGAGCCGCCATTTTTGACTAGCGCAGCCTGCGCCACTCCCACTGATGATCAAGGACAATGCCGCCGTCGTAAAACGCAATCCGCCCGCTTGATTTGAGCTTCGCATAATTTCTGTAGACTCCTGCCGACGCCTGACCTCACGGATCTTTAGAGCCATTTTTGCCCGCGTTTGCGGTTCTGCAAAAGCCGCGTGAACTGCCCGGCCAGCCCGTGTTGACATGGCTTCTGTCAGCCACTAGTGTCTGACAGCATGAAAACGATCTCATTGCGCACGCTGGTCCGCGAGCCGCTCAAGGTCAAACGCATGACCCGCACGGGCAAATCTGTCCAGGTCACCGACAACGGCAAGCCGCTCTGGATTCTTCAGCCGGCCAGCGGTACGGCCGACGATAAAGAACGCCGTCGCCATGAGATAGAGGAGGAACTCGCCGAGGTTCTTCGTGGGCCGAAGTCGAAGATTCCGCTGTCGAAGATCGTCCTTGAATCGCGGCGATGAGGGCCTACGCCGACACGAGTTTCCTGGTCAAGCTGGTCACGGACGAACCTGGCTCGAAAGCCACGATGGCCGAGTTTCGGCGGCTCGACTTTCCCCCACTTTTTTTCCTTCCACTGCATTCCCTGGAAGTGACGAATGCCATTCGGCACCGCGCATTTCATCTCCGGCACACCACCGGAAGCGGCCAACGTGCTGGAATCGCACGTGAACGCGACACGGCGCTGGCACGAATCGAGCGCTGGCTCAAACGCGGCTGGCTGATCGAGGCCGCGGCGGATTGCGACGAAGGTCTGCTGCGCGCCCGAACCCTTTCCGAATTACACACCGAGCGGCTCGGTTGCCGCGGATTCGATTTGCTCCATGTCGCGTTGGCGCTCGAACTCGAGTGCGACACCTTTCTGACCGCCGACCGCATTCAAGGTGCTCTGGCTCGCGCCGAAGGTTTGGACGTCACCGTAAGCGCCGAGTCGTGAATATTGGACCTGCTGCGGCTGGTCTTCGACACAGCCGCGCTCCGTTTCTTCACCCAATTTTCAGCCCACCCAAGGCCTGCGGTTTGTCGTGAGATTCATTGACGTGCGGATCGGCGTGTATTAACTATCCGGTTAATTAACACGTTCCAATGGAATGAAAGCCACGGCCCATAAGCGGAGAAGCAGCGAGAAAACCCGTGCGGTCATTCTTGCATCCGCCGGACACATTTTTGCCCAAACCGGTCTTGCCGGCGCGCGGACCGACCTGATTGCCAGGGCGGCGGGAGTAAACAAGGCTCTGATCTTTTATTATTTCGAAAGCAAGGAAGGCTTGTATGAAGCCGTCGTCGAAGATCACTTCCGAAGATTCAACGCGCTGGCGCTGGAATTGTTGGGGTCCAAAGGATCGGCGCGCGACATCTTGCTGCGCTACGTGAGCCTGCATTTTGATTTTATCACGGCGCATCGCCAATCCGCGCCTCTCTTTCAGCAGTTCATGATGGCGGGCGGAAAACGGACGGAACGGCTGATCCGCAAATACTTCAAGCCACGCAGCGATGCCGTCAGGAAATTGCTGGAGCGCGGAGTGCGCGCCCGCGAGTTTCGCCGCACCGACCTCTTTCATACCGCGCTCTCGATCATATCGCTGATCGTCTTCTATTTCTCAGCCGCGCCGGTGCTGCAGTTGCTGGGTCACCACAACGCCCACAGCGCGGAGAACCTCAGGTTGCGCAAACGCGAGGTGCTTGATTTCATCCGCTACGCCTTGTTCACCAATCCCAACGCCCCTGTCTCGTGAGAAAGCGAAAGATTCAACTCTCCATTCTGGCCGCCCTGATCGTCATCGGCGCGGCGATTTATTTCGTGGCTGTCCGACCGGCACGCGAAATCATCCTGACCGGCATTGTCACCACGGATGAGGTGATCGTCAGCCCGGAAATTCAAGGGCTATTGCAGCGGGTCCTGGTTCATGAAGGCGACGCTGTGACCAACGGCGAGTTGCTCGCGGTCATTCAACCGCGGGCGCAACAGGCGGACATGGCGTTCTATGCGAGCAGCGAACAAAGCTCCGCCTCGCAGGTGACCCAGGCGGAAGCGGACTTGAAGTTCCAGGAAGCGCAGACCGCCAGTCAAGTTGCCCAGGCCGAAGCCAATCTCGCTTCAGCCCAGGCGCAGACCGTCCGGGCTGCGGCCGAATTGGAGAACGCCAGGCTGAATTTCGAGAGGCAGGAAACATTGCAGAAGACCGGCGTCGAGTCGCGGCAATCCTACGACCAGGCGCGAACGGCCTATGACGCGGCCAAGGCGGCTGCCGAAGCTTCCGATAAGCAGGCCAAGGCTGCCCAAGCCGCGGTGGCACTGGCGAAGTCCACCTCAGAACAAACGGCCGCACGCCACGCCGCTTTTGAAGCCAGGCGCCATCAACTTGCCGCCGCCGGCGCCCAGAAGCAAAAAGCCGAAGTGCAATTGGGCTACACGGAAATCCATTCGCCGCTCGACGCAATCGTGGACACTCGCACCGCGTTGTCAGGCGAAGTCGTGAATCCCGGCCAGGCCATCGTCACGCTGATCGACCCGGACAACCTGTGGATCCGCGCCGACGTCGAGGAAAGCTATCTTGACCGCATTCATCTGGGTGACACCTTGCCGGTGAAATTGCCATCCGGAGCAGCACGCCAGGGTACGGTTTTCTTCCGGGGTGTGGATGCCGATTACGCCACGCAGCGCGACGTGAGCCGGACGAAGCGTGACATCAAGACATTCGAAATCCGACTGCGCTGCGACAACCATGACCGAAGCCTGGCTGTGGGAATGACAGCTTATGTGACGCTCCCGCTGGCAACGAAGGCTGCCGCCTCGAAGCCGTGAAACCATGTTCGACATCGAAGTTGAAAATTTAACCAAGCGGTTTGGCGATTTTATCGCCGTCGATGGCGTGAGCTTTTCCGTCGAACACGGCGAAGTGTTTGGTTTGCTGGGGCCGAACGGCGCGGGCAAATCCACGCTCATCCGCATGTTGACGACGCTCGTGCCGCCGAGTTCCGGGTCGGCTCGCGTGAACGGCTTCGACATCGTCCGCGATCCGAACGGGGTGAGGCATTCCATTGGCGTCATTCCCCAGGCGATGACTTCCGACCTCGATTTGAGCGCGGAGGAAAACATGAGCATTTTCGCCAAGCTTTACGGCATCCGGCGCGAGAAACGGGGGAGCATCATCAGGCAATTGCTCGCGGAAGTGGACCTGGAAAAGTGGGCGGACAAGCCGGTAAAAATGTTTTCAGGTGGAATGAGGAGACGGCTTGAGATTGCCCGCGGCCTGGTGCACGAGCCGAAGATATTTTTCCTGGACGAACCGACGACCGGGCTTGATCCCGTGTCGCGCGTGGCGGTTTGGGACATGCTCGCACGGCTCAAACGCGAGCGCGATTTGACGATCCTGGTGACGACCCACTACATGGACGAGGCTGACAAATTGTGCGACCGCATCGCGATCGTGGACCATGGAAAACTGGCCGCGCTGGACTCGCCGCTGAAGTTGAAGGCTTCCATCCCGGGCAAGAACATTATCGAGGCGAGCTTCTCGAACGTGCCGCAACAGTGGATGGATACACTGAATGCGCTTCCGGACGTGGCCGAGGTGAAAAGCGAAGAAAACATATTTCGCATTTCTTCAAACAACGGCCCCCGCACGACCGTCGCGCTGATGGAAGCCGCGCGGAAAGGGGACGTGACGGTGACTTCTCTTTCGGTGCAAAGCACCACGCTGGATGATGTCTTTGTCCATTACACCGGGCACCAGCTCCGCGACGCCCTCCAGGCTCCGAGCGCGGCGGACAGTCCTTTCATGATGAAACGAAGCTAAGTATGCATCGAGTCTGGGCCATCATAGAACGCGATTTGCGCCGCTTCCGGCGCAGCCCGGTGCTGATCATCGTTTCGATCATCATGCCATTGGTGCAACTCGTCGTTTTGGGTTACGCATTCGGCGGCAAGGTCAAGAATCTCCAGATTGGCGTGGTGGACGAGGACCATGGCGTGCCGGCGATCAAGTTGAAGGAAATGTTCCAGGCGGTCGCCGCCAATGCCCGCACGTTCGACACAATCGCCTACACGGATATGGCCGTGGCGCTTCGTGATCTGCGCAACGGTAGAATCAATGGCGTGCTGAACATCCCAAACCAATTCTCGCGCAAAGTTCTCGCGGGGGCGAATCCGCGCATCGCGCTGATCGAAGACAACACCGACCAGTTTTCGTCCTCTGCGCTTTCCGGCGTCCTGAGCGGAATTCTGCCATCGTACAATTCCCGGGCAGCCGCACCGCGCGCCACCGCCAACGCAACTCTGGATGTGGTCGAAATCTATCCGTATGTGCCCTATATCCAGTACCTGCTGCCAGGCACCATCGTGCTCGCCATTTTCGTTTCGGCGATGATCGGCGGCGGAATCATCTTCATTGACGACAAAGCGCGCGGGTTGCACGAGGGCTATCTCGTGACACCGATCAGTAAGTTTGAGCTGATTCTCGGATTTACCCTCTCCGGCACTGTCAAAGCCATCATTGCGGGCATTGTTTTGATTACCGCCGGCTCGGTGATCGCGGGCATTCCCGACCCCTTCAATGTCATGCGCCTGGCGCGGATGCTTCTGCTGGTCGTCGCGACCGCGCTGGCGCTGATCAGCATGATGTTTCTGATCATGGTGCGGGTGAGCGACCCGCTGGTGCCTCGCGCCATTTTTGGAATGTTGAACACGGTTCTATTCTTTCCGAGCGGCGCGGTTTATCCGACCGAGGCATTTCCCGGCTGGATGAAAGTGATCACCGCCGTTGATCCGTTTACGTATGCGGTGCACGGTTTCAAGAACCTCGTATTGAAAAATACCGGGCTGATGGCCATCGCGCCCGATCTCGTGTTCCTGCTTGGATTCACTTTCCTGGCCATGAGCGCGGCCACGCTGCTCTTTCGCCGGACGCTGTAAATTGCTTTCTCGCCGACTCCCGACGGGCACCCCCGTTGGACTCTGTAACTTTGACGCCGTTCGCGGCTCAATCTTCGAAAGGTAAACGAAAGATGAAGAATGGAACGATGAATGGCATGAAGGAACACGCTCTGATTTGCAGGGAACTGCGCGCGGCCAAAGGGCATCCCGGCGAGGCCTGCGTCGTCCAGGCGACGGAACTACTCGCGGTCAAACGATGAGCCGCAACGTGGTATTCGCCGGCCTTGCCGCAGCCCTGGTGATCTGGGGCACGCCGCCATTGGCCTTGCTTGCCGGAGTTGTTTTCGCCATCGCTTTTGGTGTGCCGTTTGCAGATGCCGGATCGCGGCTTGCCAAACGGCTGCTGCAGATCTGCGTCGTGCTCTTGGGATTCAGTATGAATCTGCCGATCATTCTGCGCACCGGCCTGAATGGTTCATTGTTCGCCGCCGCCACCATCGGAGCGACGCTGCTCCTGGGATATTGGCTGGGCGGACGACTGGCGTTGAATACGAAAACCACCGCGCTCATTTCAGCCGGAACGGCGATCTGCGGCGGGTCGGCCATTGCCGCGGTGGGGTCGGTGATGGCGGTAACCGAAGCCGAAATAGCCGTTGCCATCGGCACGGTGTTTCTGCTCAACGCCGCCGCGCTGTATATTTTTCCTGTCATCGGCCACGCGCTGCATTTGAGCCAGGGGCAGTTTGGCCTGTGGTCGGGCGTTGCGATCCACGATATTTCCTCGGTAGTCGGTGCGGCCATGAGCTACGGACCGGACTCACTCGCAACCGCTACGGCGGTGAAACTGTCCCGAACGCTGTGGATCGTGCCGCTGACTTTATTTCTGGCCATCGCGTTCCGACGACAGCAGCAAACGTCTCCGACTCCGCCGGTGCAGGCGGGCAAAATGGGGAAGTGGAAAGACGTGGTGCCCTGGTTCATTGGTTTCTTCCTGCTGGCCTCGTTGACCCGGAGCTTTGTGCCAGCGGTCGTGCGGTGGACTCCGGCGATCGCGCAAATCGCCCGCTCGGGTATGACCGTGGTTTTGTGTCTCATCGGCGCATCACTTTCGCCCCGCACCTTGCGTGTTTTGGGCTGGCGCGCGGCGGCGCTTGGTATGGGCCTGTGGATTTTCATCAGCATCACCTCGCTGATCGCGATTCGGCTGCTGAACCTGGGCATGTAATTTCTTTTACAAAACCACATCGGGCGGATAAACGATCCCTGGCGCGAGTCAATTTTCGTCGAACACTATTTGCATCATGGATGTCCTGACTCTTTCGCGAATCCAGTTCACGCTGACGATTTCGTTTCACTACATCTATCCCGCCGCTGAGCATCGGGCTGGGTGTGATGCTGGTGATCATGGAAGGTTTGTGGCTGAAGACCCGCAACCCGGTCTATCACCAGATGGCGCGATTCTGGACGAAAGTTTTCGCGCTGACATTCGCCATCGGAGTGGCGACCGGCATCGTCATGGAATTTGAATTCGGCACGAACTGGGCGACTTACTCGCGCTACGTCGGGGACGTGTTCGGAAGCGCGCTGGCGGCGGAGGGCATCTTCGCCTTTTTCCTCGAATCCGGTTTCCTGGCGCTGCTCTTGTTCGGCTGGGACAAGGTCGGGCGAAAACTGCATTTCTTCGCCACGTGCATGGTTTGCCTGGGCGCGCATTTCAGCGCCATCTGGATCGTCGTCGCCAATTCATGGATGCAGACACCGGCGGGCTTTCACATCGTCGGCGAAGGCATGAAAGCGCGGGCCGAGATCACCGATTTCTGGGCGATGGTATTCAGTCCTTCGTCGATGGACCGGCTGTTTCACACGCTGTGCGGCGCGTGGCAGGCCGGAGCGTTTCTCGTGGTGAGCGTGAGCGCGTGGTATTTGCTGAAGAAGAAGCACGAGGCGTTTGCCAAGGCTTCGATGCGCGTGGGGCTGGCGGTCGGGTTGGCGGCTTCGCTGCTGCAACTGGTCAGCGGCCACAGCAGCGCGCAGGGTGTGGCGAAAAATCAGCCCGTCAAGCTCGCGGCCTTCGAGGGACTCTACGAAACGACAACCAACGCGCCGCTGACGATGTTCGGCTGGGTGGACGAGAAGAATGAAAAGGTCATCGGGCCGGCGATTCCGGGCATGTTGAGCTTCCTTGCTCACAACGACACTGCGAAACCCGTCAGTGGTTTGCGTGAAACCGCGCCTGATCCGAAAGACCGGCCGCCGGTGAATTTCACGTTTCAAATGTTTCACCTCATGGTGGCGATTGGCTTCGGCATGATCGCGATGGCGGCGTTCGGTGCTTTCTTCTGCTGGCGCGAGATTCTGTTCCGAAAACGCTGGATGCTCTGGCTGCTCGTGTTGTCAGTGCTCGGTCCGCAGATCGCCAATCAGGCCGGTTGGTTCGCCGCGGAAGTCGGCCGCCAGCCATGGATTGTTCAGGGCTTGCTGCGCACGTCGGAAGGTTTGTCCGCCGTGGTCAAGGCCAACATGGTGCTGACCTCGATGATCCTGTTCACCGCGGTTTACGTCCTGCTCTTTGCGGTGTTCGTGTATTTGCTGAACGATAAAATCCAGCACGGGCCGGACGAGGCCGATCTTGATCCGTCGCGGAAAGCTGGGGCTCCTGCAAGCATGAACTTCGACTCGGCTTGGATCTCAACACGGTCTGGTTCGTCCTGATCGGCGTGCTGTTCACCGGCTACGCGATGCTCGACGGCTTCGACCTCGGCGTCGGCGCGCTGCATCTCTTCACCAAGAAAGACGAAGAGCGGCGCGTCATGCTCAACGCCATCGGCCCGGTGTGGGACGGCAACGAAGTCTGGCTCGTCACCGGCGGCGGCGCGTTGTTCGCGGCGTTTCCCAACGTCTATGCGACCGTGTTTTCCGGGTTCTATCTCGCGTTCGTGCTGTTGCTGGTGGCACTGATCTTCCGAGCGCGTGGCCATTGAGTTCCGCAGCAAGCAACCGATGCGCTGGTGGCGGCAGATGTGGGACGTCGGCTTCAGCGGGGGCAGCATTCTGTCGAGCCTGCTCATCGGCGTGGCGATGGGCAACATCGCCTGGGGCGTGCCGATTGACGCGCAATGGCGAATACGCCGGAACGTTCCTCGGCCTGCTCAAACCGTATCCGCTGCTGCTCGGCGTGACCACCGTGTCGTTGTTCATGATGCACGGGGCGATTTACGCGTTGATGAAAACGGAAGGCGCGCTGCACGACAAACTGCGCGGCTGGATCAACAACACCATCATCTTCTTCATCATCTGCTACGCGGTGACGACGATGGCCACGCTGCTTTACGTGCCGCATATGGCCGCGCGCGTGCGGGCCAATCCGTGGCTGTTCAGCATCGCGCTCGTCAACATGCTCGCCATCGCGAACATCCCGCGCGAGATTCACCACGGACGCGACTGGCGCGCTTTCCTTTCGTCGTGCGTGGCGATGATCGCATTGATGGGATTGTTCGGTTTGGAGATGTATCCGAATCTCGTCCTCAGCAATCCCGAAGTGGCCAACAGCCTGACCATTCACAACGCCGCCTCGTCGCACAAGACTCTCGGCGTCATGCTGACCATCGCGCTCATTGGCGTGCCCATCGTCCTCGCCTACACCGTCAGCATCTATTGGATTTTCCGGGGCAAGGTAAAGCTGGACAAAATGAGTTACTGAACCAGGCAAAAGGCCCTACGGTTTCCCCGTTTTTATCAGCGGGTGTGATTAAGAGTGGGTGAGCATGGCGCTGGTTAGATCCGGTGGTTTGGCAACTCGCATTGGCATTGGTGCGGCGTCATGGACTGCGGCGGGAAGCGCAGCGCCACGCCGTTTTTTGCACTCGCTCAAGACTCCCTCCGCTTCAACCTTCAACCGCCCTCGAAAGCGCCGTCGTCGCTTCGCTGTGCCGGCGCAGTCCAAATTACCCGCGATTTTCACCCACTTTTAATCACACCCATCGGCGACCGCCCTGCGTATCCCTCTTTTGAGGGGTGCGGAGTGTGGCGACGCAACTCTATATTCCCTGTGTGTATTGTGAGATTTGCCAAAATCGGAATGGAGCCCGTCGCAGGAAACCGATTGTCTGTTCCCGCGCGCTTCCTCGCGTGCTCTTAACGATCGCCGTCTTGATGGGCGCAGCGCTGGCGCCCTCGATGGGTGCGGCAGCGACCAGTTTTCTGCATACGCAAGGACAGGACATCGTGAACGAGCGCGGCGACAAAGTCCTGCTCCGCGGAGTTGGGTTGGGAAACTGGCTGTTGCCGGAAGGCTATATGTGGAAGTTCGGCAACCAGGGGGACCGTCCGCGCCGGATTGAAAAGATCGTCAACGACCTGATCGGACCGGAAAAGGCGCGAGAATTCTGGTCGGAATTTCGCAAACGGTACATCACCGAAGCAGACATCAAACGCATTGCCGAATTGGGATTCAATTCTGTGCGTCCGGCACTCAACTCGCGGCTGTTTCTTACCGAGACGGATCCTCCCGTGCGGGTCGAGGAAGGATATGTCCTGCTGGATAACCTGGTCGCGTGGTGCAGGGCGAACGGCGTGTATGTGATCCTCGACATGCATGGCGCGCCGGGTGGACAGACTGGACAGAACATTGATGACAGCCCTGCCGACCTGCCGGGGCTGTTCATGGATGCAAAATACCAGGACCAGTTGGTCGATTTGTGGAAGACAATCGCGCTGCGATACAAGGACGAACCCGCGGTTGCCGGCTATGACTTGTTGAATGAGCCGTTGCCGGAGCGCACCGGAGCTGCCCGGGCGCACAAGGCGAAACTTGAACCGCTTTATCGCCGGATCACCAAGGCGATCCGGGAAGTGGATTCAAGGCACATGATCATTCTGGAAGGCGCCGATTGGTCCAACGATTGGTCAGTTTTCTCACGTCCGTTCGACTCGAATCTGGTCTACCAGTTTCATTATTATTGTTGGGATAATCCCGCGCAGGTGAAGGATATCCAGACCTTCTTGAACCACCGGAAACGCTTGAACGCTCCGGTCTGGGTCGGGGAGACCGGCGAGAAGGACAACGCGATTTACTGGGCGACCACCGAGTATTTTGAAACGCACAACATCGGCTGGAGCTTCTGGCCCTGGAAGAAAATGGATACTTCGAATACCCCGGTGTCCATCAAGACCCCGCCACACTGGGAGGCCGTTGCGGCGTATTCGCGAGGCGGTCCGGCACCTTCGCCAGCAGTGGCCCAGCAGGCGTTCGATGGATTGCTCCGGAATATACGCCTGGAGAATTGCGTCTTCTTCCCCGATGTGGTCAACGCGCTGATGCGCCGGGCGCCGGCACGCATCGAAGCCGAGAATTTCGGACAGGACGGCCAGGGGGAATCTTATTCGGTCAGGCATGGCGAGGCGCGTTCGAAGTTCTATCGGCTGTCACAACCGGTGCCGATCAATGCCGGCGAAAGCACCCGTCGCCGTTCGGACCTGTTCATCACCCTCGGCGACACGGAATGGGCCGCGTATACGATTAGCAGCGGTGAGGCGAAAGAGTACTCGGTCATCGTCCGGGTGAAGGCGAGCGCCGGACCCGCAGAAGCCTTGTTAACCATTGGTCAGGGAGCGTTCGCCTTGAAAATTCCGCAGCGCGCGTGGACCGAGTTAAAGATCGGCACGGTAAAGCTCAACGCCGGGGCAAACCGGCTGAAATGGCTGGTCACGAGCGGGAGTGTTGATTTGGATTGGCTGGAATTGACTTTGCCCGACCCCGTCTCTGCCAGCGCGGGTGAGCGTGAGATCAAACTTGTAATCCGATTTGTTGGAGGCGCTAGGCCAGTTGAATAATGCCTCGCTGAAGAGCGACCGTGACCGCTTCGGTGCGGTCAGCAACGTGAAGCTTGCCCAGGATATTCTTCAGGTGTCCCTTCACGGTGTGCTCGGTGATGTGAAGCACGTCGCCAATTTCCTTGTTCGCCAGCCCCTTGGCCATCTGATTCAGCACCTGCACCTCGCGCGCGGTGAGTTCCTCAAAAATATTCCGTGAAGCAAGCCGCGTAGCAACCTCCTTCGGGATCCAGCGTTGGCCGGCGGCGACGGCACGCAGCGCCGGGATGAGGCTGTCGCCGGTGGAATTCTTCAGCACGTAGCCCTGGGCTCCGGCCTGGATGGCGCGATGGATATCCGTGTCACCGTCAAAAGTCGTCAGCATCAACACACGCGCGTCGGGGAACCGGCTTCGGATTTCGGACGTGGCGGCAATACCATCTTTGACTGGCATGCGAAGGTCCATCAACACAAGGTCCGGCTGGCATTGGCTGAACATCTCCACAGCCTGCAATCCGTCGGCGGCTTCGCCCACGACCTTCATATCGGGTTCGGTGTTCACCAGGGCAATCAAACCCATGCGCACGACGAAATGATCATCGGCCACGAGGATTCGGATGCGGGGCGGCTCTTTCATTCACTAGGTCGCCAGGCCCTGGGAGGGCGTGCTCTCTGGTTCCAATGCCACCTGGAGTTCGACGATCGTCCCTTTTCCGGGCTCGCTCTGCAGAATCAGCCCGGTGCCGAGGCGTTTGGCTCTCTCAAACATGCCGAGCAGGCCGAAATGCCCGTCGACAGCCCCGGGGCTGTGGTCTTTTTGAAATCCCCGCCCGTTGTCTTCGATCCGCAGCGCGATGCTGGTCGGTTCGTAATTGAGATCGATCCGGGCGGTTGTCGCCTGCGAATGTTTGATCACATTGGTCAACGCTTCCTGGGCGATGCGCAACAGGTTTTCCTCGACGGTCTCCGGAAGAGGACGCGTGCTGCCGTGGGTGGTGACTGAAAAACGGATGGAAGTTCCGTCCGTCAGTTGCTTGCCGCTGGTCACCATGGCGCCCGGCAAGATCGAATTGCTCCAGCGCTCGCGATCGCAAATCCCAAACGGAGCGGCGCACGTCCACCTGGCTTTGGGCGACGAGCTCCCGCGCCAGCTCGAGATGGTGATTGGCGCCGTCGGGTTTGACTTCAAACAGCTTGGCGGTCGTATCCAGTTGCAGCGCGATGCCGGTGAGGGTCTGTTCCAGGGTGTCGTGAAGTTCCTGCGCCAGCCGCGTGCGTTCGGTAAGGACCGCCTTGAACTGCAGCTCCGATTCATTGCGCGCGGTGATCTGGATTTTCAACTGCGCGGTGCGTTCCCTGACCCGCTCCTCGAGCAGGTCGTGCGCTTGCTGCAATTCCGTCTGCGCCTTCTCCTTTTCCCGGACCAGTCCGGTCAACACCAGGTTCCGTTTCGAAACCATCACGCTCCAACTCACCGCGCCCACCAGGACGAGCAGGAAAATGCCGGACCCGACCAAAAGGCGGTGCGGCGTGAACCAACTCGGCCTGTGCAACACGGTGACGCTTCCGGATCCGGGCAGCAACACTTGAAGCGATTTCAGTTTCTTGTCTTCGCCGCTTTGAGTGAAGCAAACGCCGGTGACTTTCAACGTGCTCCCGATGGGAATCGCGGCCAGCGCCGCGCTGTTTTCGGGAAGCTCCGCTTCGGCAGTGAACAGAAGATTTTCCTGTTGCAGCATCAATACCGTCCGGCTCCAAAGGCGGCCATTGCTGCGAGGACGTCCTCGCGGGAAGCTGCGATCCAGCAGCCGCGCTTCGAGAGTCACCAGGTCGGCGTGGTGCAATCCCGCTTCGATCTCCTTTACGGTGACTTGCTTGGGTTCAGCGGGAACGCGGGATTCGGCGGTTCTCCGGAACACCGCATCTTCCAGCACCGGCAGGAAATGATCAAAGTCCGAAAAACCGACGGCTTCGACCACGTCGCCGGCGACAAATTCCTGGGGCATGCGGCTTCGGACATGCAGGCCGCCGGTTGCGTCTTCGAGAAATAGATCCTCACCCGGCCGCTGCAGGGTCACCACGCCTTTCACGTGAATACGCTTGCCGGCGGCGATATCCCTCCGGTATTGCGCGACGCCGCTGAGCGGCAACGTGGGTTCATCGAAGGGATCGACGGGCTCGGTCTTTTCCACGATGAAATCCGACGGAAGCGGCATGAAGATCGCCACGGAAATCATGTGCCGGAGCACGGCATTGAATGAAGCCGCCGCAGTGCCGCGCACCCGGACGCGGGCGCCCACCAGGCTCTGAGGATCGATGTCGCGTGGCGTTTTTGGGAAGACATGCAAACGATATCCTCCGGAAGCCAGGTCCACATCGATATTCGTTTTGCCCGGGACCACGGCGCGCACGATGCCCGCGATCTCGACCCGCTGGCCGTCTTCGATTCCAGACATGACCTGCTCGATGGGGACGAGGCGCGGTTCGGGCAACGGCCCGGTGCCGATCTTTTTCCAGGTCGGCCTGGTGATGATCGGGGCGAAGGCGCCGGGATGACTGACGCCACTGACTTCCAGGAGATCGCCGACTTGCGGTTGGGAGTCGGAAATGTTTTCCACGAACACGCCACTGGTCTGATCCTGGACGAAGAACCGGCCGCCCCAGGTTGGTTCCGCGGCGGTAACCACACCTTTGACCAGCACAGGCAGACGTTGAGAAGCGCGTTCGGCTGGAAGGGAAAGAATCTGGGAAGCGTTCGTCAGCAGCCCCTCGGGCTCTGCGGCCGCGACAGGGAAACCGAGGAGAACGGCACCGCCCGAAATGGCCAACCACAGCCCTCCAACCACAGACGCTGCGGCGCAGGATTTTCCCGGCAGACTGCTCTGCCCGATACGCCATGTTCCCGTCAGTAACATAGTTGCGACATCAAGACAGTGCTGGATCATCAGGAGAAAGCCAAGCTTCAACCCGCTTGCCGACGACGAACACGGCCAAGCAGACCGCCAAACTGTCGAGCGTTGCGGAAAAACGAGAAACGATGTGTGCCCGCTAAACACGCTAAATGGCGCTAAATCAGATGCGGGGACTCGCGTCGCTCGTCCCTCCGAGGGGAGCGCAGCCGCCCCGGCTGCAGTTCGGTGCGCCTCGCGCCGAACATCAGCGCGTTAGAGCGATGTCGAGACGGTTGCAGATTCCTGCGCGTCAGGTGGGCCGCGAGGGCGCAGCCCACGGCGCCCGGGGCGGGCGCGCTCCCCAATGCAGCGATCATCGACTTCGCGGCGGGCCTTCGTTTCCTTCGTTCTCTTCTGTTAAGATCCGCGTTCATCGGGTGTATCCGTGGTTGTTTCTTGTTTCGCCTCGTCATCCGCAACCAGTCTGCGTAGGTTCGAGTGAAGCAACATCATCGTGCAGCGCTCCGGACATCATCCCAAACACGCGGTTCAAAACAATCCCGCCATCCCAAAGCGGCGGCTCTGGCTGTTCCGGCTCGTTGCGGTAACGGTCTTGCCCATTGTCCTGCTTGTGATATTGGAGGCCATCCTCCGTCTGGCCGGAGTCGGCTATCCCATCAGTTTTTTCGTGCCGGCAATCCGGGACGGGCAAAGCGTCTATGTCACGAACGATCGCTTCGGGTACCGGTTTTTTCCGCCGACGATCGCGCGAACACCATTCCCGCTCTGCCTTCCCGCAACCAAGCCGGCCAACACCTATCGCATCTTTCTTTTCGGGGAATCAGCGGCTCAAGGCGATCCTGATCCTACGTTTGGCGTGGGCCGCTATCTCGAGGTTTTGCTGCGTGAACGCTACCCGGACACGCATTTTGAGGTGGTCTGCGTCGCAATGACGGCGATCAATTCGCATGCGATTCTGCCGATCGCCCGCGAGTGCGCCGCGCATGCAAGGCGATCTTTGGGTGATCTATATGGGCAACAACGAAGTGGTGGGCCCGTTTGGAGCAGGAACCGTTTTTGGCCCGCAAGCGCCGAAGATGCCACTGATCCGGGCGAGCCTGGCGTTGAAGGCGACGAGGACCGGACAGTTGCTGGAGCGCTGGATTGGGAAACGACGAGGGAGCGTGGCGCCGCCGAAAACCTGGGAAGGCCTCGGCATGTTCAAGGAACATCAGCTTCGCCACGACGATCCAGGCCGCGCGCGCGTCTACGAGAACTTCGGCAAAAACCTGGAAGATATCCTGCGCACCGGACGCAAGGCAGGCGTGCCGGTCGTGTTGAGCACCATGGCCGTGAACCTGAAAGACTGCGCGCCGTTCGCATCGCTGCACAAGGCTGGCCTGGACGAAAACCAAAAAGCCGCGTGGGAGCAGAGCTACAAAGCCGGCGTCGTTGCCGCGGACGCGGGTGACCCGCGGACCGCGCTGGCAGCGTTTTCCAACGCGGCATCCATCGATCCCGAGTTTGCCGACCTTCACTTTCGAATGGGCCTGTGCGAGCTGGCATTGACGAATACGGCGGGCGCCACGCGTGACTTCGAAAAAGCCCGGGACTTCGATGCGCTCGCTTTCCGTGCCGACAGCCGGCTCAACCAGATCATTGTCCAGGCCGCGGCGCGCCATTCGGCAGACGGCGTGAAACTGGTCGATGCCGCCGAAGCACTGGCTGCACAATCGTCGGGAGGCATTGCGGGCGAAGAATATGTTTTACGAGCACGTGCACTTGAACTTCGACGGGAACTACGCGCTGGCGAAGTTGTTTGCCGGCGAAATCGCCGGGCAATTGCCTTCGGCGATGACACAGCGCGCGACGTCGGAATGGGCTTCGGAACGACTCTGCGAGCGGCGCTTGGGAGTATCGGTCTGGGATCGGTATCGGGTCTGGCAGGCGAACTTCAGCCGTGTTTCAGAAGCTCCGTTTACCGATCAATTGAATGATGTTCCGCGCGCCAGGAGGTACATGGCCAGGTTGGAACAGTTCCAATCCGAGATGACTCCGGACGCTCAGGCCGAGGCGCGCAATGCCTATGAGGAAGCGCTGGCACTGGCACCGGATGACCCGTCGTTGCATGGCAACTACGCGCAATTCCTCGGAGAAATCGGCGAGCTCGCCGCCGCAGTGAAGCATCAGCAGCGGGTGTGCGAGCTGCTTCCGCAATCGCCGGGCGCGCTGCAAAAATCCGGAGTGCTGCTGATGCGCCTGGGCGATACCGCGGCCGCCGAGGGAAAATTTTCCAGGGCACTTGTCTTGCGTCCCGATTATGTCCCGGCCATGAATGAGCGCGGTCTGATCCTGGCCAATCAGCGGAACGTATCGGATGCCGAGCGCTGCTTTCTTGAAGCGATCCGGATCAATCCCGGTTACGCGGAGAGCTACGTGAATCTCGGATTCGTTAAGCAAATTGAGGGAAATCTCGCCGATGCCTTGAAGCATTACGAACAGGCGGCGCAGTTGCAGCCGGACGGCCCGGCTGCTTACTTCCATAAAGCGATTGTCCTGCTGACGGAGCATCGGTCCGCCGATGCGCTCAAGCTGTTCGAGGCGGCGGTGTGGATGAATCCCTCGTTTTGGCAGGCGCGCTATCTCCTCGGAATGGAGCTGGCGCGCGCGGAAAAAGTGGCCGAAGCGGAAGCGCAGTTCTCGCAGGTCGTCCGGCTGCGGCCCGACTTTGCCCGGGGTCATGTGAACCTGGGCGTGGCGTTCGCCAAGAGTGGAAAATGGGACTCTGCGCTGGCCGAGTTCGAGGCGACCCTGAAGTTGAATCCCACCAACGATGTGGCGCGTCGCAGCATCGAGACCATTCAATCGCTGAAACAGCGCGCTGTTCAGCAGTGATGCTGCGGCTCTCGGTGCGCAACGCTCGGAAGGACGAGCTACGAGTTTGTTCGGAAGTGCAGCCGAGGTCACGAGGCTCTGACTTCTTCGGGCTTATGCCAGCAAGAATGAAGTTGGAGCCATCGTGACCTCGGCTGCTACCAGACGCTGAAGGATTCGGAGACGGTCTCCACGCGAGTCCCCACGATCACCCATGCCGTCGGGCTTACGAATCCCAGCCACTTTCTGGCATGGCCCCCCCTAAAGAGGGATGTCGGAGGTTCTTGTGCGACCTAGAGTGCACACGAATGGCGAATGGTTTGCGCTCGTGATCGAATCAACCAACTCAAAGTCGAAGGTGCAAGGGCACCTTTCCCCAAGCCTATGTTCTTGAAAAAAGCGACGGAAACGACCTCTTCCTCCCGGCTGCGTTCGCTGGCGGTGGGACTGGCGGTGGCTGCCAGCATCCTCTGGTGTGGACCAACGGTTCACGCCCAGACACTGCAGTTGAGATATACCTTTGAAGACTCCGGCACCACGGCGGCAAGCGATCCCGGCGGTGCGTTGAACGTGCCGTTGACGCTTTTGAATTTCAGCGGTGCGGCAACCGATCTGCATGGCCCGGCCAATTCCGGCATTCAGAACCGGGGCCACTCGCTCGATTTGTCCGCGGCCGTCAACGCCGCCGGACCGCAGATCAACGGGCCCATTGCGCAAGCGCTTGGCAGCCCTGCACTGGGCACGCTGGGCGTGGTCAGCAATTTCACCGCGGCGATCTGGCTCCGGCAGGATTCGGTCATTACGAACACGGGAAACCGCGCTGGACGCGTGTTCCTGATGGGCACCAATGGGGTGGTGGATCAGACCAGCGCCACCACCAACGATATCACGCTGTTCTTCCAGACGACCAATGCGATTTACGGGAAGATCAACAACAGCACCTTCGCGGCGCCGCTCTACTTCAATCCGCTCCCGACCAATGTCTGGCTGTTCGTGGCCATGGTTTATGACGGGACCAACGCCAGCCTCTATTACGGAACCGAAGCCAGCCCGGCAAAACTGATCAGCATCCGCAGTATCGGCGCGCAGACGGTGGACTTCGGCAGCGGCGGGGGCAGCGGCAGCTTGATGTTGGGAAATCGATCCAGCGACCGGACCCGGGCATTCGACGGATGGATCGACGAGTTTCGTTTTTACACCGGGTCGGCGGACGCGACGTTTATTGAGAGTCTCCGCCAGGCATCGACCCCGGTCGTGATCTCCGCGCTTTATCCGGACGGCATGAGCCTGATGCAAGGCACGAATGTCCTGTCATTCACCGCGAGTTCGGCCAACGGAATCAGTGCGGGCAACATCAAGGTGGCGGTGAACGGAACGGATGTCTCCTCGAGCCTGGTGATCGGCGGGACGTCCACGAGCCGTTCTGTGAGCTATACCGGATTGCCGGTGAACCCGACCCTGGTTGACAACGCCTCGCTCAACGCGGTTCAACTGAACATCCAGGTGACCGACGACGGTGGCATCGTGACCAGCAACGTCGTCACTTACGATTCGTTCAGTCCGAGCAATTTCACCTGGGAAAACGAAGACTACGACTTCGCAGACGACGTGCTGAGCGGCCCGGCCGGGTTGTTCATCGACAATCCCCGGTATGCTTTTGAAACCGCATCGGACACCTACTGGCAGCGGCAGGGAATGCCGCCGGTTGATTACAGTGATGGAGCCGCCGCGCCCCAAAATGACGTCTATCGTGGTCCGTTCGATCTGGCCGCGACCGAATTCAGTTTCAGCACTGGCGCCAATGGCGGGCCGTCGGTGGGTGAATTGATGCGGCAGAAAGTGCTGGACGCGCTGGCGTTGAACAGCGCCATCCGCGACGTGGATGTTGGCAATTTCGATTCCGGCAACTGGGTGAATTATACGCGAACCTTCCCCGCCGGGGCTTTCAACGTTTATGCCCGCGCAGCCTTTGGTGCAGGGAACGTCGGTGGATCCGCCCTGGCAGAGGTGACCAGTGGACAAGGCACCCCGAGCCAGACCACGAACGGGCTGGGCACATTCACCATTCCGAATACCGGAGGATGGCAATCCTATCAATGGGTTCCGTTGCGCGATTCCAACGGCAATCTCGTGCGGGTCAGTTTGGGCGGAGTCAAAACGCTGCGCCTGACCGCCGGCGGCAATGGCGGCGGCAACAATAACTTCATGATGTTGACTCCGGCCAACACCAATCTCCCGGCCATCTCCGGCGTTTATCCCAATGGCACAAACATGTTCCAGCCGGCGGCGAACTTCTCTTTCACAGCAAGCACGCCTGACGGCACTGCGATCAATGCGAACAGTATTTCCGTGGCCCTGACGATTCGGACCATCCTCGGCACCACGACCACGAACATCGCGAGCACCAATGGCCTGGTCGTCACCGGCCCGTCAAATAACCGCAATGTAAGTTTGCCGCTCACCACAAATGCCACCTACACCGCTGTCGTCAGCGTCCGGGACGCCAGCGGCAACCCCGCCAGCACTTCGGTGACCTTTGATACCTACGCTCCGCAGTTTGTCTGGGAAGCGGAGGATTACAATTACGGCAGCGGCCAGTTCATCAACAATCCGGCGACGGCGGGTTATCTTGGCCTCGCCGGGACTGCGGAAGTGGATTACCACGACAACGTAACCGTTTCACAAAATGGAACACCGGCCTATCGCACGGCGGATCCCGTCGGGCTGGAAGTTAATGGCGACGCGCCGAAGCGGGTGCAGTTCCTCGGCTCGGGTTTCTCGGATTACGACGTCGGATGGTATGACAATGGGAATTGGAACAACTACACGCGGGCGTTCCCGGCGGGCCAATATAACGTTTACCTGCGCGCCGCCAACGGCAGCACGGGCAACGGCGGGCTCGCACTTGCCAAGGTAACCGCCGGCGAGACCACGAGCATTCAAACCACGACGAATCTTGGATCGTTCACCGTCCCTGCCACCGGCGGATGGCAAGCCTACACCTGGGTGCCGCTGCGTGATACGAGCGGCAACCTGGTGAAGTTTATCGGAGGCGGCACGCAAACCCTGCGAGCGACGAGCAGTGGCGGAGTGAACGCCAATTTCTTCGCCCTGTTCCCGGCGAACACAAACGTGCCCGCGATCAACAGCATCTATCCCAGCGGCACTACCATGTTCCAGCCGACCAATCGACTGAGCTTTATGGTCGTGTCAGCCGCCGGCGTGAACACCAACAACATCAAAGTGAACCTCAACGGCGTGCAGGTAACGGGCCTGGTATTCACGGGTTCGCCGACGAGTTGGAATGTGAGTTACACCGGCCTGCAACTGAACACGAACCACACGGCGACCATCACAGCCATGGACGTCAACGGGAATTCGGCCACGACCACGGTCAACTTCGATACGTTCAGCGCCAGTCTGTTCAGTTGGGAGGCCGAGGATTACGATTACTCCGGCGGACAATATTTTGATAATCCGCAAGTGGACGCCTATGCCGGTTTGGGCGCCACCGCGGATGTGGATTACCATGATTCGAATACGGGGGGCACTCTGCTCTATCGCACTTCGGGCACGGCGACCGAGGTTACCGCGGACAGCGCGCGAGCCAAATTCTCGTCCGGCTCCGACTATAACATTGGGTTCTTCGGGCAAAATGAATGGGGCAATTACACCCGCCAATATCCGGCGGGCACTTACAATGTCTGGGGCCGGTTCGCCGCAGGCGGCGGGGAAACGACGGCGATGCTTTCGAAGGTCACCGCGGGGTTGGGCACCACGACGCAGACGACCAACTTTCTCGGCACCTTCTCAATCGGGAACAGCGGGTGGGGCAGCTACACGTGGGTGCCGTTGCGAGATGACCAGGGCAACATGGTCAAGGTCGCATTGGATGGTTCAGCGACGACACTGAAGCTCGCGCGTGGCGCCACGGGTCCGGACGCCAACGTGAACTTCTTGATGCTGGCCCCCGCGCCTGCCGCAGCTTCGGTCACCCTCAGCGCGTCACTCGTGGGAGCGAACATCCACTTGACGTTCCCGACTGCATCCGGCGCCTCGTATCAGGTTCAATACAAGCTCAACCTGAGCGATCCCACCTGGACGCCGTTAGGCAGCGCAGTGAGTGGTGACGGAACGACAAAGTCAGTCGACGATCCGGCGTCGGGCCTGCGGCGCTTTTATCAATTGCTGGTACAGTAGCAACGAAATCGGTTCTGCCAGTGCCCGGTGGCCGGATCGGCCGGCCGCCGGACTTCAGAACGCGGTGAGCACATGAAGATGATGAAGTTGTCACAATCCGGAAGCCCTGCCTGCAACCTGCTCTGGAGGAGAGGACGGCGAATCCGCGGCTTCACGCTCATCGAATTGCTGGTGGTGATTGCGATCATCGCGATCCTGGCTGCCATGCTGTTGCCGGCGCTCAGCAAGGCCAAGCAGCGGGCACAGGCAATCAAATGCATGAGCAATCTGAAGCAACTGCAGTTCGCTTCCATGATCTATTCCAACGACAACAACGATCGGGTGGTTCGGACCGGGGGACAGGCATTCAGCGTTCCCTACTTGCCCAATGCCTGGACCGACCCGGGAGATTCTCACAACATGTGGGTCTACGGCGATATGAGTGTGGCACTCTCGGCGATCAACGACCAGTTGATCAGGGCGGGATTGATTTATCCTTATATTGGGACGGTGGATATTTACCGGTGTCCGGCTGACAATTCGGTGATTAGCGCCGGAACGCAGACGAAGCCGCGGGTCCGCAGCATGTCCATGAACGGATGGATGAACCCGATTCAAAGTTGGAACACCACGCGGGCGCATTCCGTCTTCGGACGGGACTTCCGCAAGCAATCAGACATCCTCCGCGCTTCCGAGACCTTTACCTTCATTGACGAGAATCCCGTCAGCATCAACGATGGTTGGTTTATTTGCGATCCAACGGTGAAGACCTGGATCGACATCCCCGCCACCTACCACAATAACGCCGGTGGAATTTCTTTTGCCGACGGCCATTCCGAAATCCGGAAATGGCGGGACGCCAACATCATCAATAAAACCACAACGGGTGATGTGGCCCCGCAAAGTCCCGACCCGGGCGATCTGTTGTGGCTCCAGCAGCGCAGCACGACGATCCAGTAAGGACGTGCTCGTATGTTTATCTGCACGCGGCAAATCATTCGAATCCGTGCCGTGATTTTCAGCTTGGTTCTGACGGCCGTCCCCGGAATCGAAGCGTTGGAACTCCACGTCTCACCGGATGGCAACGACACGTGGAGCGGCAGAGTAAGCCATCCCACTTCCGCCCGTAAAGACGGACCGCTGGCCACGCTCACCGGTGCGCGAGATGCAATTCGCAAGTTAAAACAAACCGGCCCGCTGACAGAGCCGGTGACGGTGGTTGTGGCCGAAGGCCGGTATCAATTCAGTGCTCCGCTCGAACTCGATCCGGAGGATGGTGGAACAGCGCAGGCACCGATTTCCTACGAAGCGGCCGCGGGTGCGCATCCGGTTTTCAGTGGCGGCCGCGTCATTCACGGTTGGCAGCTCGGAACCAATGGCCTCTGGCAAACGCAAGTGCCCGAAGTGGCCGCCGGACAATGGTATTTTGAGCAGCTATGGGTGAATGGCCGCCGTGCCACCCGCGCTCGAACGCCGAACAAGTTCTGGTTCTACGTGCTCGATGTCCGGCAAGAACCCCTTGGTGCTGGTTCTGGCAAGGAGTCGCAGCAGATCGTGGGGCTGCGGCCCGACAATTTCAAAACGGTTTCCGGACTTACCACCGCCGAACTCAAGGATGTGAATCTGGTCGTTTACCAGAACTGGGATGTGACCCGCCGATTCATGGATCGGATTGACGATCCGGAGCAATCGATCATCACCAGCGGCGAGGCCATGAAGCCGTGGAATCCGTGGGTGAAGAATTCCCGGTTCATAATCGAGAATGCCCTCCGGTTCCTGGACGCTCCCGGCGAGTGGTTCCTGAGCCGCGACGGAACGCTTTATTATCAACCGCTGCCCGGTGAAAAGATCAGCACGACGGAGGTCATTGCGCCGTTGGCGGAAAAATTCATTGTCATCAAAGGCGATCCGGCTGCGGGCAAATTCGTCGAGCACGTGACGTTCAAGGGGCTGACGTTTCAACATGCCCAGTGGCGGATGCCGCCCGGCGGTTTTGAGCCGGCACAAGCGGCATCCTCCATTGATGCGGTCGTCATGGCTGATGGCGCGCGAAAGGTTGTGTTCGAGAATTGTGAGATCAGCCATATCGGAACCTACGGTGTTTGGTTTCGGCGCGGCTGCCGCGACGATGTGATCCGCCATTGCCAGATCGAGGATTGCGGCGCCGGCGGCGTGCGCATCGGCGAAATGCAAATGCCGTCATACGCGTCAGCCGATACGAGTCATGTCGTCGTGGACAACAACATCATCCGGCATGGCGGCACCATTTTTCCCTGCGCCGTTGGTGTGTGGATCGGCTTTAGTCCGGACAACCAGGTGACTCACAACGAAATTGCCGATCTCTTTTACACCGGCATCAGCGCGGGCTGGCGTTGGGGTTATGGCGCGAGCAACTGCAAACGAAATGATATTTCCTTCAACCACGTTCATCATCTCGGCTGGGGATTGCTCAGCGACATGGGCGGCATATACACGCTCGGGCCGTCGGAAGGAACCGTCGTGCGAGGGAACGTGTTTCACGACATTTACGCCTATTCATACGGCGGGTGGGGGCTTTATACCGATGAAGGCAGCACGGGCATTTTGTTTGAGAGTAACCTGGTTTACAGCACCAAGTCGGGCAGCTTTCACCAACATTACGGCCGGGAAAATATTTTGCGGAATAATATTCTCGCCGACAGCCTCGAACAACAGTTGCAAGTGACGCGAGTGGAGGACCACCTTTCGTTTACGTTCGAGAACAACATCATCTTTTGGACGAACAATAGCCCGGCTCTTGCCGGACCGTGGATTGAAAACCGGCAACTGACCCGCAGCAACTGCTACTGGAATCCGAGCGGTCATCCCATCACCTTTGCCGGAAAATCGTTCGCAGAATGGCAGCACACGCCCGTGAATCCGCCGGCAGGCACCAATGCTGCGCCTGTTAAACCGCCGTGGGCGGTTGATGGTCGCGAACAGGGCAGTCTCATCGCCGACCCGCTTTTTGTGAATGCCGCAAAGCACGACTATCGGCTCAAACCGAATTCTCCGGCGTTGCACCTTGGAATCAAGCCATTCGATTATTCGCAAGCGGGTGTCTATGGCGATGTCGCCTGGCGCGCTAGGGCCGAAAGGGCGGTTTATCCTGCGCTGGAAGTTTCCGCGGCAGCGCCGTGCGCGCCGATCCACGCCAACTTCGAGCGCGAACCCGCGGGGAAACCGCCGAAGGATTTTGAGATCCATGTTGATGGCCGAGGCGAGTTCAAAGAGCTTTCGTTCGCCAGCCCTAAATTCAAAGCTCTCACCTGGATCGGATTCACCAGCGATGCCGACGAGAAAGTCACATTCTACCTGGATGATTTCACTGCGGATACTGCCGAAGCCACACTTCACTGAATGCCGACACCTAAAAAACCGGCATTGCCGGATTGCGCCCTCGAAGTAGCATGAGGCCGGTGAGCGATCTGCCAAAACAAGTCGAACGCGCCATTCTCGAAAGACGCCTTCTGCGGCGCGGCCAATCCGTCGTGGTGGCGGTTTCCGGCGGCGTCGATTCCATGGTGTTGCTGCACGTGCTGCACGCGCTTTCGTCGCGGCATTCCTGGCAATTGCGCGTGGCGCACTTGAATCACCAATTGCGCGGCCAGAGCAGCGACGCCGATGAACGCCTGGTGTTGCGCGCCGCAAAGGGACTGTCGCTGCCGGCTGTTGGTGAACGCATCGACGTTGGACGGCTCGCCAGGACGGAAAAGGTCTCGGTCGAAATGGCGGCGCGCCGTGCCCGGCATGAGTTCCTGGCGCGAACGGCAGTCAAAGCACGTGCCCGCACCGTGGCACTGGCGCACCATGCGGACGATCAGGTCGAACTTTTTTTTCTCCGCCTGCTGCGCGGGGCCGGTATCGATGGTCTCGCGGGAATGAAGTGGCGCAATTCGTCGCCGGCGAACGGGCAGGTCGATCTGATCCGCCCGCTGTTGGGATTCTCAAAGGAAGCGTTGCTGGAATATGCGGCGGAGCACCGCCTCCGGTTCCGGGAAGATGCGAGCAACCATTTGCCGGATATCCAGCGCAACCGTATTCGCCATGAGCTCCTGCCGTTGCTGCGCCAGAAGTATCAACCGGCGCTGAATCGCGTGATTGGCCGGCTGATGGATCTCGCCGGAGCCGAAGCCGAAGTGACCGCCGCCGCCGCGGCCGACTGGCTGCGAGCTTCGCCGAAGACCCGCTTTGCGGAGCTCCCGATTGCGATTCAGCGGCGCATCATTCAATTGCAGTTGATCGAGCACGGCGTCGTCGGCGATTACGATCTTGTGGAACGTTTGCGTGCGGGAGAGAAGCAGGTAACTGAAAGTGCGGGGCGAAGTTTGTGGCTGGACCACGGAAGGCTGCCTTCATCGTGGCGACGCAGTGATGGTTGAGAAAGGCGGGCGCGCCAGAGAGCATCGGTCGGCCGCTTGCGGTCCGGATGGCTACGAGGAATGGAAAGAACTGCCGCTTGTCATTTGGAGGCGTGGAGATTCGCTGCCGTTCGAGTCGGAGTTCCGGTGGTGTCAGCAAGCTGAAGACAGTCGTTGGGAGCGAGAAGTTCGACGCCGACCTGGTGGGTGGCACGGTGGTGCTGCGCCACTGGCAACCCGGAGATCGGTTTCAGCCAATCGGGATGAAGAGGCCTGTCAAGCTGCAGGATATCTTTGTGAATCTGAAGATCCCGAGAGCGCGGCGGCACGAGTTGGTGCTGGCGACGACCAGGGCAGGCGAAGTGTTCTGGGTGGAAGACTTGCGCATCTCCGATCGGTTTAAAATTACCAGCCGGACCATTCGCCGCTTGCATTGGCAGTGGAAGCGTCCTTAAATCCCGCGGTTGCGGGCTACTCCCCATCGTGTTAGTTTGGCGCAACATTTAACATGGCAGACGATAATAAGTTGACGACGACGACAAGAACCCCAAGAAAAACGGTGAGTTCCGAGTGCCCCCGCGTACCTGGGTGGTGTGGATCGCCATCATCGGCAGCATCATCACCCTCGTGTTGATGAAAGGCCGGATCGAAGCGCCGAGCGACACCCTGACCGTCAAGCAGTTCATGACGCTGGTGGATTCGAATCTCATTGCCTCGGCGGTGGTCAATTACAGTCCGCAGTCTCCGCTGCAGGAAGTTTCGGGAAAATACTATCACCAGGATGCCGAAGGGAAGGCCCTGACCAATGCGGTCACGGCGTTTCGTGCGAAGATGCCGCTCACGGAAAACGCCGTGAACCGGCTCTATGAATATCCGCAGATCGAGTTTCGCGAGCCGCCCACCATGATGTTGAACCTGGTCTGGAGCGTACTCCCGATCGTGGTGATCGCCGCGTTCATCTGGTTCTTCTTTATTCGCCAGATCAAAATGGCGGGCAAAGGCGCGCTGAGCTTCGGCAAGAGCAAGGCCCGGTTGCTCGCCAAGGAACGTAACAAGACCACGTTCAAGGACGTCGCCGGCATCGAGGAAGCCATCGAGGAGGTTTCCGAGTTGGTCGAGTTCCTGAAAGATCCCAAGAAGTTTCAGCGCCTCGGCGGCAGGATTCCCAAGGGCGTCCTGATGGTCGGCCCTCCCGGAACCGGCAAGACACTGCTCGCCAAGGCCATTGCCGGCGAAGCCGATGCCGCGTTCTTCAGCATCAGCGGCTCGGACTTTGTCGAAATGTTCGTCGGTGTTGGCGCCAGCCGCGTCCGCGACATGTTTGACCAGGCCCGCAAGAACACGCCTTGCCTGATTTTCATCGATGAAATTGACGCGGTGGGCCGGAGCCGCGGCCATGGTTTGGGCGGCGGCAATGACGAGCGCGAGCAGACGCTCAATGCGCTGCTGGTCGAGATGGACGGGTTCGATACGCAGGAAGGCATTATCATCATCGCCGCCACGAATCGTCCCGACGTACTGGACCCCGCTTTGTTGCGCCCCGGCCGTTTCGATCGCCAGGTCGAAGAAGCCCTCGACGAGCGCCTGCGCCCGTTCGACATACGTCTGGTCGCCCGTGTAATAGTACAGCTTGAGCAGGTTCATCGCCATCTGCGGGTTGGAGCCCGGCACCGAGAAGTCGGTGACCGGCCGGTCCTGCGCCAATGCGTCGCGGTCTTTCGCCTGCACCAGGAAGTATCCACCGAACTCGCGGTCGAAGAACTTCTCGTCGCAGGCCGTCGTGAGCTCTTTCGCCCGGTCCAGGAAGCCCTCGTCCTGGGTGGTGTTGTACAGCTCCAGCAACGCCTCGATCAGGCAGGAATAGTCCTCCAGGTAGCCGTCGACCGCCGGCCGGTCCGAGTAGACACGGTACAGGGTACCGTCTCTGTACATGCGTTCCAGGATGAAATGTGCGGTCTTTGCCGCGTAGTCCAGGCAACGCCGGTCGCCCAGGACGTTGTAGGCACGGGTCAGCGACGTGACCATGAGCGCGGTCCAGCTCGTGTGGATGGACGTGTCGACGTACGGCTTCTCCCTCTTTTCCCGGGCCGCCAGCAGCTTCTCCCGGTCGGCGGCGTAGCGCTGGCGATCGACTCTCGTCGCTCAGGTAGAGCACGTTGCTGGCGCCGCCGATATTGCCTCCGCGCGTCACATTATACGCCTTCATGAAGTAATCGACTCGCTTGTCGCCCAGCAGTTCGGCCAGCTCCGGCTCCTCCCACGTATAGTAGGCACCTTCCGTGCCGTGCGTGTCGGCGTCGATGCTGGAGGCGAAGCCGGCCGGCTCCAGGGCCAGTTCCCGGAAAACGAAATCGATGACGCCAGCCGCGATTTCCCGGAACAGCGGCGTGCCCGACAGCTGATAGGCTTCGAGGTACACGTTGAGCAACTGCGCGTTGTCGTTCAGCATCTTCTCGAAGTGCGGCACCCGCCAGGCCCGGTCGGTGGAGTAGCGGTGGAAGCCGCCGCCCACGTGGTCGTAGATGCCGCCGGCGGCCATATGGCGGAGCGTGAAGTCGACCATCTCCCAGGCTGTCCGGTCTCCCGTCGAAGAATAACGCTGCAGCAGGAACGATAGTGCCTCAGAGAAGGGGAATTTTTGGGACAGGCCGAAGCCGCCGTACTCGGGGTCGAAGCTGCCCTTCATCTGTTCCACCACCGTCGCGAGGTACCCGGGGTCCAGCTTTGTCGGCTGCGGGGTGACGAACACGTAGTGCTGCGACAGGTCGTTGACCACCCGCTCTACGCTGCCGCGGTCGTCGTGGTAGATACGGTTCACCGCTTCCAGCACTTCTTTGAAGGCGGGCAGGCCGCGCATCGCCTTGCCAGGGAAATAAGTGCCGCCGTAGAAAGGCTTCCGGTCGGGCGTGAGGAAGACCGTGAGCGGCCAGCCGCCCTGCCCGGTCAGCGCCTGCACAGCTTCCTGGTAGCGGCGGTCGATCTCCGGCCGGTCGTCCCGGTCCACCTTGATGGCCACGAAGTCGCGGTTGATGAGCGCCGCCGTCTCCGGGTCTTGCCATGTCTCCCGGGCCATCACGTGGCACCAGTGGCACCATACGGCGCCGATGGAAAGTAGCACGGGCTTGTCCTCGTTTCGCGCGCGGTCGAAGGCTTCATCGCCCCAGGGGTACCAGTCCACAGGCTCGCCTGCGGCCTTGCGCAGGTAGCTGCTCTCGGAGTTCCCAAGCCTGTTCATCAATGTGACTATTTCGCCCAACCCATAAATAATCGTCCCGATGATCGGGTAATCTTCAGCGTAACTTTTAAACTGCCGGGCGACAAAATCGTAAGCGTTCGCAGCAGGAAGTGATCGTCGATGAAGGACAGCTACGATGTCATCGTGGCCGGCGCGGGTCCGGCGGGCTCCGTCGCGGCGAAGACGGCCGCCGAAAGAGGCCTCAGCGTCCTGCTTGTAGAGAAGAAGCAGGAGATCGGAGAGCCGGTCCGGTGCGCCGAAGGCATCACCGCCGAAGGGCTGCGGCAGTTCCTGGAGCCGGACCCGAAGTGGATCTGCGGCTGCATCCGGCGGGCGAAGTTCCTCGCGCCAGGCGCAAGCCTGACCTTTTCCGACGACTGTGACGCTGCGTACGTGCTCGATCGGAAGGTGTTCGACCGGGAGCTGGCGCGACAGGCGGCCGCCGCCGGCGCCGATGTCATCACCAAGACACCGGTGACCGGCCTGATCGTCGAAAACGGCCTCGTGGCGGCGTTCGCGGGAAGTGCCTGGGCGAGGACTTTTCGGCTTGTGCCACGGCTGTGATTGCCGCCGACGGCGTGGAGTCGAGGATCGCCCGATGGGCGGGCATCGACACGAGTCTGGGGCTGCAGGACCTGGGGGTTTGCGTGCAATATTACATGACTGACATCGAACTTGACCCGGGCTGCATCGAGTTCTACTTCGGCAGCCGCTGGGCGCCGGGCGGCTATGCCTGGGTGTTCCCCAAGGGTGAGCGGGAGGCAAACGTGGGCCTGGGCACATGTATACAACGGCCGGAACCAGCGACGGACGATCGATTACCTCGACGCGTTCATAGCCTGGAGGTGCCCTGATGCATGCGCGCTGGAGACGGTCGGCGGCGGCGTGCCGGTAAGGGGCCGGATACCGCGACTTTCCAGCGGAGGTCTCGTCCTGGTCGGCGACGCCGGGAGGCTGACGGACCCGTTGACGGGCGAAGGCATCCTCAACGGCATGATCAGCGGCCGCATTGCCGGCAACGTGATCGCCGACTGCATCGGCAAAGGCGACCTGCCGCGGAAGCGCTGCGGGAATACGACCGGAAGATCGATCGACAGTTTGGCCCGGCTCTCGACCGCAACTACGGGCTGAAGGAGTACATACGCAAGGCCAGCGATGAGAAGCTGGACTGGACCTTCCGGGGGCTGAAGGCCGTCAAAGCCGAGAGCATCCCGGTCACGAAGATCTTACGGGAAATATATACTCCCCACGGTAAGCGTGCGGCGAAGTTGCTGCGGTTGCTGACCGGTTGAAAACGGGATCTGTTTTCTATAGCCGGGACACGTATGCATGATCATGATCGAGAAAGACCCCGTCTGCGGCAAGGACGTGGACACGGAGAAGGCCATCGTGATCTTCAAGCTGGGCGACCGCTACCGCTATTTCTGCAGCGAGTGCTGCGCGCAGATCTTCCAGAAGACCCACCTCGGCCTTTAGCTGTAAGTATATATCTTATTCCTGCCCATAATAAAAAAGGCAAGCGGCTTGCACTGCCAGCGCTGGCCGGAAACCATGAAGAAGACACAATTGAAGATCACGGGCATGACCTGTGCGTCGTGCGTGGCCCGGGTGGAGAAGGCCATCCGGGAGACGAAGGGCGTCGAGCAGGCTAACGTGAACCTCGCGACCGAGATCGCCACTTTTGTTTACGATCCTTCGCAGATTTCCATCGAAGACATCGTCCGCTCGGTCAAAGACGCCGGCTACGGCGTCGAGGAGGAGACGGTCACGCTGCCGGTCGGGCATGACTCTGTGCGCCTCATGCCAGGCGCGCATCGAGAACGCGCTGCAAGGCAGAACGAGGGCGTGGCGAGCGCCACGGTGAACCTGGCGACGGAGAAGGCGACGATACACTATTTCCCGTCCGTCGTCACCGTCAACGACCTCAAGAAGATCATCGAGGGCGAGGGCTACCGGGTCCCGGAAACGCCGACAGCCGAAGAGTTCGTCGACCGCGAGCGGGAGTCCCGGCGCAGGGAACTGGGCGACCTGACGGTGAAGTTCGTCCTCGCGGGCGTTGCGTCTGCGGTCATCATGGCGATCATGTTCTTCGGGCAGTACATACCCGGCATCTCCTCGCTATCCATGGACCAGGTCAACTATCTCTCCTTCCTGCTCGCGACGCCCGTCCAGTTCTGGATCGGCTGGCGGTTCTATAAAGGCGCTTGCGCCGCGCTGAAGCACGGCACAGCCGACATGAACGTGCTCATCGCCGTGGGCACGAGCGCCGCTTACTTTTACAGCGTGGTGGCGACCTTCGCCCCGCACCTGGTCATGATCGGCGGCCAGATGCCGGCGACCTACTTCGATACTTCGACTATGATCATCGCGCTCATCCTGCTGGGCCGGCTGCTCGAGGCCCGGGCGAAAGGGCAGACGTCCGAGGCGATCCGCCGGCTGCATGGGCCTGAAGGCGAAGACAGCCCGCGTCGTGCGGGACGGCAAAGAGGCCGACGTGCCCGTGGAGGACGTGCAGGTCGGCGACGTCGTCATCGTGCGGCCGGGCGAGAAGATCCCGGTGGACGGCGTGGTCGTCGACGGCTACTCGACCGTGGACGAGTCCATGATCACCGGCGAGTCCATGCCGGTCGAGCAAGCGGGCGGGCGACAACGTCATCGGCGCGACCATCAACAGGAACGGGCTCGTTCCGCTTCAGAGCCGACCAAGGTCGGGCGAGACACCGTGCTGTCCCAGATCATCCGGCTGGTGGAGGAAGCCCAGGGCAGCAAGGCGCCGATCCAGCGGCTGGCGGATCAGGTCGCGGCCGTGTTCGTGCCGGTCGTCATCGGCATCGCCATCGTCACCTTCCTGGCCTGGTACTTCCTCGGGCCGCAGCCATCGTTCACTCAATCGCACTGCTGAACTTCGTCGCGGTCCTGATCATCGCCTGCCCCTGCGCCCTGGGCCTGGCCACGCCCACGGCCATCATGGTGGGCACTGGCAAGGGCGCGGAGAACGGCATCCTGATCAAGGGCGGCGAGAGCCTGGAGAACGCCTACCAGATCAACGCCGTCGTCCTGGACAAGACCGGCACGATCACCGAAGGGGAAGCCGTCGCTCGTCGCACGTGGTCGCCGGCGCCGGGCTTCACGGAGGAGGACGTGCTCCGCCTCGCGGCCTCGGCCGAGCGGAGCTCCGAGCACCCGCTGGGCGGCGGCCATCGTCCGGGGGCGCGGAAGCGCGTAAAGTCGCCCTCGCGACCCCGACGAAGTTCGATTCGCTGCCCGGCAAAGGTATCGTGGCAGAGATCGACGGCCGCATCGTCCTGGTCGGCAACGCGGCAGCTGCATGGAGGACGAGGACGTCGACCTGGCGCCGCTGAAGGACGCGTTCGCACGGCTCTCGGCGGAAGGGCAAGACACCGATGTTCGTGGCCGTCGACGGCTAAGCCGGCCGGCGTCATCGCCGTGGCCGACACGCATCAAGGAAGGCTCGGCCGAGGCGATCGCGGAATTCCGCAGGCTGGGCATCGAGCCGGTCATGATCACCGGCGACAACCGGCGCACCGCCGAGGCGATCGCGAAGCAGGTCGGCATCAGCCGGGTGCTCGCCGAGGTGCTGCCCCAGGACAAGGCCGAAGAGGTGAAGAAGCTGCAGGCCGAGGGCAAGATGGTCGCCATGGTCGGCGACGGCATCAACGACGCGCCGGCGCTGGCCCAGGCCGACGTGGGCATCGCCATCGGCACGGGCACCGACGTGGCCATCGAGGCGGCGGACATCACGCTGATGCGCGGCGACCTGCGGGGCGTGGTCACGGCGATCAAGCTGAGCCGGGCGACCATGAGCACGATCCGGCAGAACCTCTTCTGGGCGTTCTTCTACAACGTGATCGGCATTCCCATCGCGGCGGGCATTCTCATCCCCTGGTTCGGCATCAGCCTGAACCCGATCATCGCCGCCGCCGCCATGGCGTTCAGCTCGGTGTCGGTCGTGTCCAACTAGCTGTTACTGAACAGGTTCAAGCCCTAGCCGTATACCATAACGTTATCATCCAGGATACCCGTATTAAGAGGGAACGGGTGGTATTGGTGGACGATCAGGGTGCCTGGCGATCATCGTCGGAGTTCTGTTCAGCATCATCAATGCGGTCGTCACCGTCTACCTGGCCTGAAGACCGGCATGGCCGACGGGATCATCTTATTGTTGCTCTTCCTGTCGTACTTCGTTTTCTGCCGCGACCAGAAGCGTGAAGTCTCGAGCCTTCGTCTATGTGATGGCCATCATGATGAGCTCGATCGCTGCGGTCATAGCCTACACCGACGGCCTGGGAGCGATCATCCTTTCGAGGCAAACACCTGGCCGTGTCCGGACTACGCCATGATGGCACTGCTGGGCCTTTCGGGCATCATCGGCATGCTCATGTCCTTCTACTTCACGGACTACTTCCTCAAGGGCAGCTTCCCCTGGCCCATGTCGAAAGTGATCGCGTCGATCATCGCCTCCTTGCGGCGGAGAAGACGAGATCTGCAGTTCAAGGTCTCGGCGCTCCGCATGGGAGCCACCGGAGTCGCTGTCGGGCGGCATTGCTCTTCGCTGCGGGGCCTGGGCGCCGTCCCCGAGACGATCGGCACGATGGTCGCCGGCGTCAGCCTGTCGCCCATGATGGTCGGCATCGGGATGTTGATCGGGTTCCGGGCGTGCGCGCAGGTCGCACTGGGCGCGCTGCTTTCGCTCGCCGTCCTGATTCTTCGTCGAGGGCGGCGTCTCCGATTACACCTCGCACATGCTGAACCCGTGGGTGTTCTCCACGTCGATGTCAATAATGGTGACGTCCGCGTTCATTACGCTGTACGTCATCGTGAAGCCATTCTTTGCCGAACTCCTGGAACCGGCGCAGGGAGAGGAATGGAAGAATCCCGCTGGCCGCCCGGGACGGCGGGGAAGGGGCGGACCACGGGCGAAATCCTGGCACTCTTGCTGCTCATCATTGTCGCCGTAGCTGCGGTCATGCTGCACCTCTTCGTCGGGGTGCCCGCGTGGATTTTCCTCGTCAGCATCCCGGTCGCTACGCTCTTCGCGATCATCGAGTCCCGGGGCCGGGCGGAGATGTCCATGAGCGTGGGCATCTCGTCCTTCGTCGTTATCCTGCTGGTGGGCCTGGCCTTCGAGGACATCGTGCCGCTGCTCATCCTGGAAGGATTCGTAGCTGCGATGGTCATGAGCTTCTCCATAGGTCTGTCCGTGTTCAAGACGGCGGATTACAGCCATGTCAGCCGAAAAGGGCTGGCGCAGATGCTGGCCATCGGATCGATCACGGGGGGCGTCATCTGTATACCCATCATCCGGGTCCTGAACGACGTCTACGGCATCGGCACGGCGGCGCTTCCCGCCCCCTACAGCGTCATGTGGCTGGAGATGGCAGGCTCGGCGGTGACCCGGGTCATTCCCCCCTCGATCAACCTGTACCTGATCCTGCTCGGCATCGGCCTTGCGTTCGTTTTGCACCGCTACAAGATTTCCGCGGTGAGCATCGCCATGGGATTACTCCTGCCGTTTCTATCTCAGCGGCGCACTGTTCCTCGGCGGCATCATCGCCTGGTACATCGCAAAGAAAGGCTACCTTAAGGGAGACAACGGCATCACGGCGTCGGGTCTCATCGCCGGGGACATCGTCATCGGCCTGGCCCTGTCATTGCGGGCGTTATTGTAGCCCGCTCAAGCTGCCAGGCCGCCAGGCCAGGTTATCCTATTAGAACAATATGCCGGGACCAAGACCATTAATATAAAAAAGCTTACCTGGGTCTTTTGCGTGAACTCCGCCCTGTCCTCGGGCGGCACTCTGGGTCTTAGACTAAAGCGTTGACGTCCTCGTCGAAGATGACGGTCGAGAAGTGGAATTCCATCATGACCTCGTCGCCTTCCGCCTGTTTTATGCCTTCCGCCGCGCCGGCCGCTGCATGACCGCCGCCAGGTACGTATGGTGATACAGTCGCCGCTCGAGCATGACCACTTCGCCGATGACGTTGCAGTGGCCGCCCAGGCTTCGCATGGCGCCCTCCTTGAGGCTGACAAAGGACAGGTCCCAGCCTTTCCGGTGGACGGCCGAGGTCTCGAACTCGCCCTCGTACTGCGGTAGCAGCGGCCCGATGTCAACGTCGCGTTCCGCCAGGTATGACTCAATGGCGTAGGCGGGCTGGTAGGCTTCCACCGCCTCGAGCCGCAGGTCGGCGATCTCGTGCTCGCTTGCCGGGTCGTCATGGTGCAGGGCAAGGTAGCGCTGCCGGATGCGCTGCAGGATCCCCTCGAGACGCCGGTACTCCTCGAGCAGTTTCCCCTCGATGAGGGCATCGGCTACCGCCTTCGGGTTCTTTGCCGCGATGTCGTCCAGGATGAACTTCAGGTTGGGCTGCGACGTGCCCTGCACATCCGTCATAGGAGAATAGATCGGCGGAGAAGCTCAAGAACTTTTGGATAAAAAAGATGCTGCCCGGAGGGCAGCACGTTCACAGGAAGCTTAACACCAGCGAGCTGTACTGCACGATGACGTACAGGACAAGCGGTATGCCGACCACGAGGGCGGCGTTCTTCAGGGTGAGCTTCTCGGTGTGCTTGATGCCGAACACGCCGATGTAGCTCGACCAGAGCAGGCCGGCCAGCGTCACCAGGCTGCCGAGCATGACGAACGTATCTCTGATAGAAATCCGTCATGGCACCGATGCTGCTGAACGGGTTGCTGCTGCTGATCTCCACCGTGACGTGCGGGGCCATTGTCAGCAGCACGATGCTGATGGCGATAGCGAATATCTTGACGAAGGCGGAGAGGCCGACGGCCGTGAGCACGCTGGTGAATTTTCCTTCGCCGCCGAACACCATGGAGAACAGGTAGAGCACAACGGCGATGATCACCCAGGTGATGAACGGCATGATCAGCGCGGCGATGATGGTGACGATGGACATCAGGCCGCTCATGTCCGGCATATTTGCTGTCCGTGTAAATGTAGGTGATGTGAGACGACATGACGTAAGCGGAGATGGCCGACAGGATCGCATAGATTGCGATGACGACCACCGCTTCCTCGATGCGCGGCTCCTTCGCCACGTCTTCCATGGTCTTGTCCGGGTTAGTGATTAACCCGGTGATTCTCTCGATAAAATTCATTTCATACCTCCCTGATTTCCTTGATAAACATCAGAGGATAGTTATCCTTGAACTTGATGCCGACGCGGGCCTCGCAGTTCTCGTAGCGGATCACTGCGTCGACCTTCAGCATCGGGCCTTTCAGCTCGGTGTAGCCGAACGCGCTCAGGCTTTCCCTGATCATTTTCCGGTTGAGGGAAACGGTGATGGACTTCACGTGCGGCTGCACGCCGATGCTCGCCGCGATCGCCTGTTCCAGCGAAGCGGCGGTTTCCAGGCTGACCGGCGCTCCCACGAACTGGTGGTACAGCGCACCCAGCTTGATCCCCGCCTCGAAGGCTGCGTTCTCTCTTGCTTTCACTGCCATTGTTTTCACCGACTAACCGGCTAATATTAAATTGTTACGTGTATATATAAAGATAGGGCTATACATTAACCCGGCGACTATTCTTCGGTCACGACGTCGCTCTCTTCATCGAAGATGAACAGCTCGTCGATCGTGGCCCGGAGCGCCTTTGCCACGTCGTGGGCGAGCTTCAGCGACGGGTTGTACTTGCCTTTCTCCAGGAACACGATGGTCTCCCGGCGCACGCCGACGACCTTCGCCAGGTCGTCCTGGGTCATGTCGTAGCGCGCCCGGTACTCTTTGATCCGCGTCCTCATGCCGGGTCTCCTGCTGTCCGAGCCCGGCGGGCGCATGTCCTCTTTTCGAACCAGAGCAGCAGCGCGATCATCAGGCTGACTACGATGGCTTGCAGCACCTGGAAGAGGAACACGCAGCCCGCCAGCTCCCAGGACAGCGCGATCATGCCACGTCACCCTTGCGCCAGAAGTAGGCGAACCAGGCGCTGAAGATCAGCTAGCATGGTGATCATCGTCATCGCCAGCACCTGCATGGATGTGTAGTCCCCGAGAATGCCGATTACGCCGAACAGCACGTACATCGCCACGAAGAAGAACGTGGCGAGCCACGAGTTAGTCAGGGCATAGACGGTGATCTGCCGGACCCGCTCGTCCCCGGCCTGGCAGCCCATGTACCGGTAGAGCGCCCAGCTCACGAGCCCGACGCCGATGGCGAAGGGCACGAATGTCCACCACGTGGCCCAGGCCATGAGCAGCGTCGAGGACGAGGATCGTCAGTGCGACGCCAGCCCACAGGGCGTATTTTTCGGTTTCCAGAGCCATGCTTCCATTCCTCCGTTTCAGTCGTTATCCGGCAGTTCCACGTCGCCTTTCGTCGAATAGTAGGCGAGCCAGGCCAGCATGCTAGCGACGCCCACGGACAGCGCGAAACCCATAGCCTGTACGCCATTGTACGGTATGTGCGTATAATGGGCGATGATCGCCGCCAGGTCAATGATTATTATCATGCTGAACCATGCCAGCGTAGTCGCGTACGTGCCCACCCGCAACATGCGCTCGTCCCGGGTCTCCTTCGACGCGCCGATGTAATGCCAGAACGAGATGGTCATGCTAATCAGTCCGAACAGCAGGCCCAGGAAGACTGGGGAAGTCTATATCGCCCTGCCACATCATGATCAGGCCCTCGACGATAAGTGCAATCGAGCCTATCAGCAGGCTGATCTCATAGTTCCGCAACTTGTCCTTTACAGGTATCTTAGCCATTCTTGTATCCCCGACTATCTTTTTCACCATCAGTTTATGTCGCCCTTGCGCCCGAGCCAGAAGTTCAGGCCGGCCATTGAAACGATCATGACAAGCAGCAGGATGCCGAGAAACCTGGCCACGCTTAGTTGCATGTTGAAAGCCACGTCCCAGATGTAGACGAAGCACATGGCACATAACGTGATGAACCACGAGTATGTGGCTGCAGTCGTACCTATCTTGCGGGCCCGCTCGTCCTTCGCCGGCCGCTCGAGGCCAATGTAGGCAAAGAAGTTGGCGGTGAAGATGACCACACAGAACAGCACAGCCATTGTAGCGTTGCCGTCCGCCGGTTCAAAGATGACCAGGACAGCACCCATGCCCAGCATGACCAGGTATCCCAGCCACATGGATGCCTTCATGATGCCCAGTTGATCAGAATTTTTTATTGGCGTTCATGATTTCTAACCTTATGTTATCTTTCGATAACTTTATGTTAGAAATTAATAACATATTGGTATTTAAATATTACTTTTTTTAGCGATGACAGCTAGGTATAAAAACGATAACTTTATATACAAATTGTTATAATTGTATAACTAAATGTTAGAAAAAGATAACTTATTGTTATCAATTACTAACATATCAATTATGGTATGAAGATTTGGAGATAAAAAATCATGAGTGAAGTGGCAATCCGTACTAAAGAAATTACGAGAGATTTCGGGAAGGTGAGGGCAATTGACAGGCTTTCCATTGAAGTGCCTTCCGGCATCGTCTTCGGCTTTTTAGGACCTAACGGCAGTGGTAAAACGACCACAATTCACTTGCTACTAGGGTTGCTGGAGCCTACTTCGGGAAAAGCTGAAGTGATGGGTTTCAATACAGTGACACAGGCTAGCGAGATCCGTGGTAAAGCTGGCGCGCTGTTAGAATTTTCCGGGGTGTACGAACGGTTAAGCGCCATCGACAACCTCGAGTACTATGGCCGGATATGGAGGATGTCGGCGGCAGACCGCAGGGCGAGGAGTAAAGAGCTACTCGAGCATATGGGCCTGTGGGAAAGACGCAATGATAAAGTGGGTAAATGGAGTAAGGGAATGAAACAAAAGCTCGCGGTGGCCAGGACGATATATCATAGCCCGCGATTAGTATTCCTCGACGAGCCGACCTCCGGGCTAGATCCCATTGCAGCAGCAGCATTAAGGGAGGATATAGAATCGCTCGTTCATCGAGAGAAGGCCACGGTATTTCTCACGACGCATAACCTTCCTGAGGCAGAAAAATTGTGCGACAGGATCGGCGTTATAAATAAGGGTAAATTGATCGCCGTCGGGAGCCCGGAAGACCTATAGGCATAAAGCCATGAAGCCAAGAATAGAGGTCGTTGGCCGTGGATTCAACGAAGGCCTCGTCGTATCGCTACGCTCAAGGCCAGGAATCGCCGGCGTTGAAATAATAGAACGATCACCTGATGATTGACCTTCACGATGAAAAGCAAGCGTCTGACGCGGTCAGCCAGATCATAAGCGCCGGAGGAAAAGTAGAAGAGGTACGTAAAGCGAGCCTTGAAGATGCTTTCCTGTCGCTGATGGAGGCACAATAATGATCGACGACATAAAGACCGTTTTGTGGAAGGAGGTCAAGGAGGAGATCTTCTCCAACAAACAGGTCCTGCTGGGCCTCCTGGTGACGGTTCCTGTCTTCGGCGTGCTGTTGCCGTGGAACATGGGACGCTCCTTCGTGGAAGAGCCGTACTTGCTCATCTTCCTGTCGGTGATACCGCTGGTGATGGTCATTAACTATACTGACGGATTCGTTCGCGGGAGAACGCGAGCGTCATACGCTCGAAACACTGTTGGCCACGCGGCTTTCGGACCATGCCATCCTGTGCGGCAAAATACTGGCCGCGGTCGCCTATGCATGGGGAGTGACGATCCTCACAATCGTGGCCGGGCTGATCACGATCAACGCTCGCGTTTGGACAGGGCCAGCTATTGCTGTTTTCACCGTTAGAAGGCCTACTGATCATCCTGATCACCCTGCTGCTGAGCATATTGATCACTTCAGCGGGCGTGCTGGTGTCGCTCAGGGCTTCGACGGTGAGACAGGCAGAGACGAATTTCATCGTCGGTATG
>CAVTMS010000010.1:0-302159 GCA_963735905.1 Candidatus Bathyarchaeota archaeon
GGACCCGTATTGTATAGGAGAGAAAAATGAATCATCAGCATAATATGCGAAAGGTGAATATTCTAAGTAAACTAAAAATCTTAGCTAATTGATATGTTGCTGGATGATCCATGGACCAAATAATTGATGGTTGGTCAATAGTAGAAGTCTTCGCAGTTCATAACCTAAGGCAACGAGAAGGCAACTGGCTAATTGACGTCACTTATGCAGCTAAAGGGAAAACTGAGACCAAAGTCATAGGACCTAAACTCAGCTGGGAAAAAATTTCGCAACTGATTCCTGAAGCGATATTTCAAAAGCCAACCAAGCAGTACTTAGAAGACAAACGCATTGTCTCATTCGTCAAGCTCAAAATAAAAACTACAAGGGTGGATCGATCTAAAGGCGGGTACGTTTCTGAAGTGGCTCCCTCTTCAGTAGCTATGAACGGCGTCATTCAGGTCAACATTGAAACTGGAAACGAAATCGCCAAAGACATAAAACAAAATCGAGTTAGAAACTTCTAAGAAAAAGAAACCTAACCCTCACACGCAATGAGCAGAACAAAACATAATGCTTTGACGATTCAAAAAATCTTTTCGAAAGAAGAAACGCTGATTCACCAAACTTTCTGCTCAATTTATTAAACTAAGGTGCCTATCTTTGTTTTGATGGTTGAATGGCAAGAATTGCCTACTTGGATGAGGAAGATCGCAGACTCCTTGCCGAAACAAAACAGAAAATAGATGAAGCCACCAAACTTATGGCTGAACTCAGGGAAACAATTGAAATATTGAGCGATCCAGAAGTGATGAAGAGCATCCACCAAGGCAAAGCAGACATAAAAGCAGGACGAGTTAAGGAGCTTAACACACTTCTCAAGGACTTTTCATAACGCGTTCCTTTTGTTTTTGGCCTTTGTTTCTGTTTTTCGAGCTGTGAATTTCTGGAGATTTAACGTAGATTTCTGTATATTGTTAAGAGTTATTAGGTGGCGAGGGGTAGGTTTTCTCAGGGATTTAGTTGACTGAGGCAGACTTAGAAAGAGTCTTCACTGAAATGAAGCGTGTTAGGCTGCAACTTAAGTCCATTGAGAAAACGCTCGAAGACCTCACAGAATCACTTATACCGGAAGAAAAAGTGAGCGCTCAAGAGATGAAGGAACTCGAAACACTCAAACATGAAGCTGAACAGGGAGAATGCATTCCGTTAGAAGAAGTGCTCAAGAAGCACGGAGCAAAGAAGATTGCCTAACTACCGCATACTCTTCCATCGCAAAGCAAACAAACTCCTTGAAAGTTTAGATGAAAAAACAAAACGCAGAGTCCTCGAAGACATTTTGAGTTTACAAAATTTTCCAGAATTCGAAAAAACCCCCGACATCGCCAAAATAGAAGGGCAAAAAGACTTCTACAGAATACGAACAGGAAAAATCAGAACAATATTTTCCATCAACAAAACCACCAAGATAATAATCATTCTAAAAATCGCTCAAAGAGAAGCAGCATACGAATAAACAAAACTCTGAGCAAAGAAGGAGCGAAAGAAAACGAATACCAACCAAATAGCAACCCTGGAAGTCCCATTCGAAGCCCTAGTCAAAGAACTGGGCGCAAAAAGAGCCATAAAATTCATCACCGAAATCAGAGAATGCTACGGCGACTCCGTAGTTGAACTCAGAAAAGCCACAGAAATCCTCACAACAGACCAAATCGAAACAGAAATCAAAAAACTAAAGAAAAACAAAACAATCTAGAACCAAATACAGACCAATCCTGTTCCAAATCAGCCAAGATTTTCTATTATCTCTTCTTCATCGGCGATCTCGCCTCTATATTCGATTGCTTTCTTTTCTTCATCGGTTGGTTCCTGCGTCGGGATGAGCTTATCAACTAGTTCTTTGTAGAGGAGCTTAAGTTCCAGCAGTTCTTCGCGAATACTTTCCAAAACCTTAGTGCTCACAAACCGCACCTCATCACATCTCTAATCGAGATCCGCATCTTAAAATTTATTGCGACCAACCACCCAAATTCTCAACGAATCCAAAATTACAATCTGTTAGCCCCCGTTTGGGAAGAAGGCTTCTGGATTTCCACGGGCAATTAGCAAGGCGCTTTCGAGATCTTACGGAGAAAGTAAAATTTGCGACCCTATCCTAATGCTCCCAGCCCACAACTGCGGCATCATTGCCTCGGATAGGACTTACTCGCAAAAACAACTATGCAACTCAAACCAAATTAAAAGTTTGGAGTAACCAGGCCACACACAACATAAAAAGTCAAACTACTCAGCCAATTCTTGACAGATAAACGGTTACGAGAACAACAACAGTGGAAAAAAATGGCGTGTTGTTGTTCTTCTGTTAAGTCGGAAGAAGAAGAAATTGGTGGGAAAAATGCTTGTTTCTTCTTCTTCTGAGAAGCTAAGTGGATTTCTATATTAGTTGCCCAGAACTTGCTCAGACTATGTTCTTGTTTGAAGTAGCCGACCCCGGTAAAAATTTCTCAACACCAACTACGTCTAAGCTTACCCTCCAGAAATACTCCTATTTCGGCGCAAAATCATTCTTAGAGTTAGGGTCAGCAAGTCTGAATATTAACTCATAATGTTTTGGTCCTACATCCATCTTCTTTATTATGGCAAACCCGTACTTTGACATAAGCTCAGTTGCTTCCTCTTCGGAGAGGCGAATTTTTAATGGTGGTCCATGTTCTGTTTGAACTTTTTTCCAGTCTACATCAACCACATAAGCCGTTGGCTTGCATATTCGCTTAAGCTCCTCAAGAAAAGCCTCTTTGTTTTCGACTTCATGAAGCACGTTTGCAAAAAAAGCAACATCCACCGAACCTCCTGGAAGACCAGTATCACAAACATCCCCACTAACTATCCTGATAATTCTGTTCTTCACGCCGGATTTGACAATGTTGTCAGTCAAATACCCCAACATAACAGGGTCACTGTCTACTGCATATACAACGCCGTTTTCACCAGTTACCGCAGCCATTGGAATGGTAAAGAAACCAGGTCCACAACCAAGGTCCACAAGAGTCATTCCTTTCTTAATCCCTATTGCATCTAACACTGTCTGTGGATCATGCCATTCTTTGCGCGCAGCTGACATCATAAACTTTGCACGATCTTCCTTATGCTCCAAGCTTCATCCTCACTTGGACAACTGCAAGATAAATCAAGTATTTATGCAAACTTCTGACGTTACAGTTAGAAAAAAGCATCGCGGAATTCCCAACCTTCTTCTATTGAACACAATACAAACCTTCTCACATATTTTTTCATAGTTAAATCTACAGTAAAATCTCTGGACCAATTATCCAAGAAAAAACCTGCAAATTGTCAATGTTGAAAAGTGTTAAATACCGAATTAGTACACATAGCGAAACAGAAAAAATTTTAAGGAGAGAAAAAATGACCAAACAAAAAAACAAAAACATATCTTCAATCGGCTTAATCCTTTTGATGACATTTTCCGCAATTGCAGTGAGCCTGCCGTTGACCTACGCACATACTCCACCATGGACTATTCCAACCGTTGCCTACCTTACAGTCGCACCTAACCCCATCGGGAAAGGGCAACCCACAGCAGTCATCTATTGGCTGGATATACCCCCGCCAACCTCAGGCGGTGCAGGTGGCGACAGATGGCGCAACATCTCAATAGAAGTAACGAAACCCGACGGGACCAAAGTAACCCTTGGACCATTCATCTCAGACCCAGTAGGAAGCGGAGGAACAGCATACATACCTGACCAAACTGGGACATATACGTTCAAAGTCAGCTTTCCAGGACAGGTGGCTTCTCTAACCGGACCCTCAGGAATACCTGGCACCGCAAGCGACTACGTTAACGACACTTATCTTCCAAGCACAGCAACAGCCAGCCTTACAGTGCAACAAGACCAAATACCAAACCCACCAACTTACCCACTACCAACTGGCTACTGGACACGACCAATAGAAGGACGAAATACCTTATGGGCTAACGTCGCTTCAAACTGGCTCGGAACCCCACAAATCGTGTTAAGAGTTCAACCCGACGGCATAGGACCAGAAACGGCACACATAATGTGGACAAAACCCATTTCCTTCGGAGGAGTCGTTGGAGGAGAATTCCCACTTACTAACGCAATGACCTACTACCCGGGACCACAATACGAAACCAAATTCGCCAACCCCATCGTAATAAACGGATACATCTACTATTCCTTGCCACTAAGCGATCAAGTCACAGGCGCAGGAGTCGCATGCGTTGACCTACGCACCGGAGAGCAAAAGTGGGTCAATCAAAACCTAACCACCATAACAATGGGACAACTTTACGACTATGAAACCGCAAACCAACATGGCGTCATAGCAAACGGATACCTCTGGACAACATCAGGCACAACCTGGAGCGCATACGACCCAATGACAGGCCTTTGGCTATTCAACCTCACAAATGTCCCCTCAGGAACCCAAGTGTATGGTCCAAGCGGCGAAATACTCGTTTACCAAATGAACTATGCAAATCGCTGGCTAGCCCTTTGGAATAACACAGCAGCACCTGGAGAACAACTAGGAACCAGCGGAACGAACGCCTGGCAATGGAGACCAGTAGGAAAAAGTATCAACGCAAGCACAGCCTACACCTGGAACACCACAATACCAGCGCTACCAGGATCCGGAGCACCGACTATCATCAAAGTCATTCCAGACAAAATAATTCTAGGCAGAAGTACAACACTCCAAAGCGCAGGCTCAACCTCCTCAGCCGTATTTGGAACGCCAGATCCATACACCTACTGGGCCATAAGTCTCAAGCCTGAAACTCGAGGTCAATTGCTTTGGATCAAAAACTTCCCAGCACCAGCCAACAACTTAACATTGCTAGTAGGACCAGTGGACGATCAAACAGGCGTCTTCATAACGGAATACCGAGAAACCATGCAATGGTTCGGATACGACATATACACCGGCAACTATCTTTGGGGTCCAACAAAAACTGAAAGCGCGTGGAACTACTACAGCGGCACAAGCGGAGCAATAACATCTAACACCATAGCATATGGCAACCTCTACACCACTGGCTACAGCGGAATACTATACTGCTACGATCTAAAAACCGGAAAGCTCGAATTTACTTATGGAAATGGAGGCGCAGGAAACAGCACCAACAGCGGTCTCAACACAGTTTATGGAAACTATCCAACCTTGATCGGAGCCGTAGCTGACCAAAAAATCTACCTGTTCACAAGCGAACATTCACCCAACACTCCACTCTACGAAGGCGCGCTGGTACGATGTGTTGACGCAAACACAGGAGCAGAACTATGGACCGTGGACGGATGGTCTCACTCAAACACCATGGCAGTGGCAGATGGCTACATCACATACCTCAACCTCTATGATATGCAAATATACTCAGTCGGCAAAGGCCCCAGCGCCACAACAGTAACAGCTTCACCCAAAATCTTACCAAGAGGATCCACCATAATGATCGAAGGCACAGTGACTGACCAATCGCCAGGCGCAAAAGATACACCAGCAATATCCGATTCCAGCATGACCGGATGGATGGCATACCTTTACATGCAAAAACCAAAACCCGCAAATGCAATCGGAGTACAAGTTCACATCACTGCCTTGGATCCAAATGGAAATATCCAAGACATCGGCACAGCGACAAGCGATTCCAATGGCAACTTCGGCATAATGTGGACTCCACCTGTAGAAGGAAAATACAAAGTAATAGCTACCTTTGAAGGGACCAAAGCTTACGGAGACTCAGACGCCACAACATACTTTGGAATCAGCCCTGCACCATCAGCCGTAGTAACCACAACTTCGCCAACTCAAACTACTATACCAAATCCTACCACAACGACACCGGCTCAAACAATTTCACCATCACCAAGCTCAGCAGTGATCCCACCAACAAGCGGAATGCCAACAACAACCTACATCGCAATCGGAGCAGTAGTCATAATTATTGTAGCGGCAGCAGCGGCGCTGATCTTACGAAAACGCAAATAAGCAACAAAAACCATTCTTCCTTTTTTATTTTTTTTTAACACTGTTGGCTCAATTGGAAATAAGAATCTCTGATTATCATTATTCTTCTTTTTGAAGAGAAACAGATATGAGAAGAACTACAACAGTTGAAAAAAATACGTGCCGTTGTTCTCCTAATTCGTCTAATTTGAAGATGCTTTTGTAATTGTTCAATTAAAATCTTGTAAGATGCCTTTAAAGACCTAGCAAGACTTCTTGCTGATTTTATCGTGTTAATTTTTCGTTTTATTATTAGAAATAGTCGGCCGCAACAAATTTTTCTTGACGCCGACTACAACCACAGCAAAATGATTCTGAGGAGAAAAACTAGAACAATCTGCACAGGGATGTGTTCTAGTTCTTCCAACATGAAGAAAAATCGTTTCGATCTGAATGGAAAGAGTTTGCTGGGGATCTGGATAGCTTGGAGGTTTTTGGAGAGAGACAAATGAAACTGGCAAGACACTGCAACTGAGTTAGCTTTTCCAGAGCCCTCTCAGCCGACATTCCTGATTTTCTTCTTGCTATTTTTAACAAAAAAAGGAGATGAAGGAGTTTAAAGCTCCAGTTTTCCTATTTTTTCCTCAGGACTAATACTAGCACAGCAATCATCAGTATGGCAAGTACAGCTGCGAATACGTAGAACGTCTCTGCTGGCAATTGATTTACAGTCTTGACTGTTTCAGGGGTTGCAGTGGGTGTCGGTGTCGACGCTGAGCTGCTTACTCCTAAAGCTGCCTCGGCATATGACGGGAAGTATGAGTTTGTTCCTTCGAAGTTGGCCATGATTGTATACTTTCCTGCAGATGGTGGAGTCCATGAGATGCTGTAGAACCCGCTCGCGTCGGAGGTGGCTGTACCAATGTCTTGGGCGTTGTTGCTTGAGTCAATAGCGGTTATTTTCACCGGAACGCCTGTGCCTGAGAAGGTTGTTGGAGTGTCTACTGAGTAATACGGGTATGTTGATCCTCCTGTTGGCAATGGCTGTTGCATGTGTATGTATTCCATCCATGCGGTCATGTCGGCGTCAGATATTGCTGGAGTATTTGGCTGTGCAGGAGAAAGGTCCATTACAGTTCCCGAAATAATAACGCTATTACCTGAGGACACAAATGTGTCTGGCGCTGAAACTGTAGTCGCAGTTTGGCCTTTGTCGAACGCATACATGTTTGAGCTGTAACCATCTGATGCAATTAGAACTCCATCCGCGATTGCTGATTGTCCTTGACATCCCATTATACTCCATAAGAGTTCTCCCGTGAAAGCGTTGAGGCAGTAGAGTCTATTTCCTCTTGTTAATGGATTTGTTGGCGTGTGTTCAGTTGTTGCCATATACATTTTTCCGTCAGCGATTGCGGGGGTTCCGTAGAAGGCCCATGTTCCGTAGGGAGTTTCATAGCCTGAGTCCCCAGAATAGAATTTCCAGATTGTCTGACCAGTGGTTACGTTGATCGCCCGTGCGTATCCGTCGTAGCTTCCGTAATAATATATTCCGTATGCGATTCCTGCTTGGTAAGCACAGAAAGCGCCCCACGGGTAAGTTGCTGGTTCACTTTTCCAGATCTCCTCGCCTGTAGTCATGTTGTAGCCATGTATCTTCATGTCGTTGCTGCAAGGTGCAAAGCCTATTCCTTGGTCAACTCCTCCAGCGCCCTCAAAGTTTAACACGTCAGTTCGTTCTATGTCCCACATCAGTTTCCCAGTTGTATCATTGAAAGCAGCGTTAAAGTTTCCGCCGTTCGGACTCATGAAAATTATTCCGCCCTCCTGCCATACTAACAGATTGGATAGCGCTTGGGAGGGAATGTTGAGGGTTTCGTTTTTTGTTTCCCAGATTATTCCAGACTTCCATCCTCCAGCTGCAGTGGCTTTAGTTGAGTTCCATTTGGTTAGGCTTACGAATTGGGAGTTGACATCGTATATTTGGACGTAGAAGATGCCTTTTTCATCCATTACTGTACGAGCTATTCTCAAGCTTGCGCCAGGACCCGTAACGTTTTTCATTAGAGCGCCAGTTAATGCGTTGTATTGAGAATACAATCCTCCGCTTGTTGTCCAAATGGAAGGAGTGCCTGAGGGCAATGCAAATATGCTTCCTGAAGCTTTGATTGGGGGAGTCCATAACTCTTTTCCTGTGTCTAAGTCGATGCTGTGGATCCCGTCGCTTGCCATGTAGTAGGCTCTTCCGAGCATCATGACTTTGGCTGGAGCTGAGCTAATCAATAGATTACCATTTTCGCCGCCCCCCATTCCGCCCAATGCCGTGTTGAGCTTCCATAGTACGTGTGCGGAGTTTGGTGCTTTGCTATATGGGTTGAAGCAGCTGCCCATAACGTCGCGCTCATTTCTTCCAGTTTCCATCCAGGCTCCTCCAAGGACTTCCCAGCCTCTGTTTACATCCGTAATTGGACGCGCCCAGTAGCCGTTCGTGACTGGAACATCTGGGTAGACTGGGGTTGGTGTTTGCGTTACTGAAAATGTTGAATCTGGACTTTCTGAGCCCTGCATGTCTTTGTCGCCAGCCCAAACAAATTTGGCTTTGTAAGAGCCTACTTGGTCGGGTACATATGTGAACCAGAATGAGCCTGCACCGTCAGAATCAATAGTCTTTGCAAAGGTTGATCCATCGGGCTTTGTGATTGTAATCACGTAACCAGTGTATATTGCATTTGTTACTTGCGGTTGAGGCGTTATCCAGCCGGTAACTAATACATATTGATTAACCCCGACGGTTGAAGGAGTAATTGACATTTTGGCAGCAGTCGTAAGTTTTGCATTAACGGTAAACCCAGTTGCGAAGAAAGCAGACGTAGCCAGAAGTACAATTAAAGCGATTGTTGTTACAATTTGTTTTTCTCGATTTCGAGTTTTTAAAATTGGTTTTTTAAACATTTGTCTTTTTTCTCCCAGTTTTCTGTAAAGAACGTATTACGCTGCTGTCAATACTTAACACATGGTAAGTAATCACATACTTACAGCCGACAATAGCTATCAAAAAACCGTGAGATTTCTTAGTGGTAAAAATGAATTGGGTTTGCTGGGGCTCTGGAACCGAAACTTATGAGAGGCGAGAATGAAAACCCAACGAACAACTTCAATAATTCGAAACAATGAAAATTTTCATAATTAGTTGAACCAAAAAATTGTAGTCACCAACTAATAATATTTAAATATACGTAGTCACCCTAACTTTCCGTGCATCTCGAAATTCGGGAAAAAAATAGCTCAAAAAAATATTACTTAGCTCATTCCTTCAGAGACGCTGGCTCTGTTAGAAAAGTTCGGGTATATCTTGGCGCAGACTTGTCCACTGAGTCACTGAGCTTAAAAAGAAAACAAGCCGAAATCGAACTCAAAAAGAGAATACAAGAAGCCAAAGCAATTCAAGACCCGTTCATCACCGCGCTTTCGCCTTCCGATATGAAAGAGCTTGAGACTCTTGAAGCACATGGAGAATTGAAAGTACTCCACCTCTCAGAAGCTCGATTGGGGCAAATTCAAAGAAGCATTCACCTACGATACAAACGCAATTGAAGGCTCACTTGTAGAAGCAAAAGAAGTAACGGAAATCCTAAGAAAAAGAAAATGGCCCCCAGACAAAAGTAAAGAAGATATTTCCGAAACATACGGGGTTTCAGAAGCAGTGGACTACACTCGAAAAACAAAGGACCATGTTTCTCTAAGACTCATCAAAGATCTCCACAAAATAGTCTTCAAGAACTCCAAACCCTTCGCAGGAAAATTCCGAGAAAAAGGCATAGAAGTCATAGTCGCCGACGCCAACGGAAATGTCGTCCACCGAGGAGCACCCTCGCAGCAAATAGAAGAGCTGCTAAAAGAACTTGTAAGATGGTACAACCGAAACAAAAACAAATGCCCCCCACTGGTTTTAGCCGCCGTCGTCCACAACCAATTTGAGATCATACACCCTTTTCAAGATGGAAACGGCAGAGTCGGAAGACTACTCCTAAACAACATTCTACTCAAAAACAACCTACCACCCCTAAACATTGAACTCAAAAACAGATCACAATACTACAACGCACTTATAGAATACGAAAAAAACCACAACATACGCCCAACCCTAGAACTGATGCTAAACGAGTACAAAGCACTAAAAAAAATGCTCAAATAAGGTGACTACAAAACCCAAAAATGTAGTCACCCGAAACAGAACCGCCTCCTTAGAATGGATACAGGTTAAAGGTTAGGAAATCAGTTAACTATTAAATTCTGTTTCCTACGGGAACCAATTCTTTCTTCTTCTCCTGAAGTCCAACTTGAAGTTTATCCAGAACCTATCATCACATAATTGCTAATGATGCTACGAAAGAAGTAGTCAAGAAAGGCAAGTTGATGTAGATCAGCAAACTGGCTTAGTTGTTTTCCGAGCGTCAGAAGTCGGATTCTTGCATTTTCTCTTTTCGCTTATACCCCTTTGAACTGCATCGATTCCCCAACATTTGATTTGCTGTGATGCAGAACATCCAATGCACCTTTTGACAGTTATTTTATGCAGGGATTTTTCCACGGATTCTTTCTCCAAGATTTCTGAATCGAGCTTCTACCATATTTTCGTTAGCTGTTTAAGCATGTTTCAACAATCACACGAATGCGATTCATCGTTGCTATCGCAAGATAAATCGTATTTTGCCTTAACTTCATCAAAAGACATACTTGCAATCTCAGATAATTCCTCAAAGCTAAATTCACAATCAGGACTAATGGAATAGCACTTTCCTTCATGTTCAAAGGTAACCCAATCAGGCGCAAACTTAACGATCTGAACCACAGATGCACCAAGAAAATTTAACTGCCATTTCTCACTAATTAAATTTCCACTATTATCATTGATCAGGTGCAACAGATTCATGAAACATGCGCCGTGCAGGGGCGAAAACGGCAGACCTAATAAGAAACTAAGACAGAAGAATAGGGCAACAGAACTGTAAGATACCAAGAAGGGGAAATGCTGCAATTGGTAACGTTAGATTGGTCAGAAGCTAACTCAGAGGGAAGCCGCTTCGCAAAGGGCAATTCCATGCATTATGCAATAGTTATTTCTCGTGCCCCAGAAGACACTGAGAGAGATTGCGTCATAGGGCTCTTTTCCTCAACCAAAGATATGAGCAAAATGAAGGTTTACGAGATAAAAATGCAGGTTCAAAGAGACGAATCCAAACTCGAAAGAGAGCTGGTGGTTTATGGCAATTCGCCGCCTCAAAAAATGATTGACGATAAAGTTGCTGTGGCCAAATTATTAGCTCAAAGGCTCGAAGAAAGAATTTAGAACCAACAAAATCTACAAAGATATCATAAACTGCAACAGCGTATTATGTAAGGTGAAAATTTTAGTTAGCAATATCTTTTCAAATCTCAAATAGGAAGAAAAAAGGAATTTTGCGGGTGACATCTTCACGGGTTACGAAATGAGCCATTGGCAATACCACAAATGTTATTTGTATTTCCTGATAAATTGAGTCTTGTGAAATTAGAATGGCAACAGGATCTAAAAGAAGAAGAATACAAAGTATAAAAGCCAATGCAACCTCAAACCCTCAAACAAAAACGACAACCGTTTCAAAAATAAACCAGACAGAACCTGCCCAAATTTGGGACCCCGATGGCACAAGAGTAATTAAGAAAAGCGAAAAGCTAAACATCTATACTGGCCCTCAAAGAGAAGCAAACAGCAGGTATACTAAAACTCCGGAAGCAGTGTCAGCCAGTCAAAGTGAAAAATCCAACATTTACACTGGCCCTCAAGGAAAAGGGAAGCAATTGGATATTGCCCGGCTTTTGGACGAGATTAAGCAGCTAAAGACTCGAGTCAGCGAGCTTGAAAAAAGGTCTAAACTATAGTATTCGGTGTTCCCTCTATTAACGAAAGTTTTTTTATTGGAGATCCATAAAAAAGGGCTTCAAGTAAATATCGAAGGAATAAGTGCAGCTAGAATGGTTACAAGAGTATCTCTGAGTGGGTTGGTTCTAATTGTTCTGGGATTGTTAATTGTAATTGTTCATGCTCTTAACATGAGTAGTCTTTTTAGCGTAGAAACTATTTTGCGTGAATTAGGTATAATTTTAGTAGGGATATCCGTTCAGCTATTTGGGTTGAGCGTAATATTGGTCAGCAAAAAATAGTATGCCTTCCGCTTTTTGTTGTTTCAGTTTCTAAAAAGAATTTAAACTGGGATCCAAACGAACTCTGCGAAAAGGAAAGTTAAATAAAAAAGGAGATTTGCGGGTGAAGTCTCCTCCGTTTTGACAGTTCAAACCTCACAATTTGTAATCTACTAAGATTTTTATAGATAAAGATGCCCTTGTAAATTGTAGGAACTGATTTTATGGCTAATCTAAAAGGCAAAATAGCGTTAGTAACAGGTGCGGGGCATGGAATTGGCAGAAGAAATTGCCTTAGCTCTGGCTAGAAGTGGAGCGGAAGTTGTTGTTACGGATGTCTCGGATAAGATTTTTGAGGTCGGCAAAGAAATTGAATCTGTCGGCACAAAAGCCTTCCCAATCAAATGCGATGTAACAAACGCCAAAGAGGCAGTTGCTATCGAAGAAAAAGTATTGGGAAAATATGAAAGAATCGACATTCTTGTTAACAACGCAGGAATTTACCCTCAAAAACCGTTTCTTGAAATGACAATGGAAGAATGGAATAAAGTTTTAAGCATCAACTTGAACGGAGTCTTCCACTGCACCAAAGCGGTAATACCAAAAATGGTAGAGCAAAAATACGGCAAAATAGTAAACATCGCATCAATTGCCGGTGCTGTAATCGGCTACATTAACCTAGCTCACTATTCCGCAAGCAAAGCAGGCATCGTTGGCTTTACCAAATCTTTAGCCCTTGAAATGGCCCAATACGGAATCAACATCAATGCTATTGCTCCAGGACCCATTGACATTGGCGGAATCCCTGCTGGCTCAGAAATCTCTATGCAAATCATAAAAACGATTCCAATAGGTCGAATGGGTCTTCCAATAGACATCGCAAACTTGGTTGTCTTCCTATCAAGCGACGAATCTAGCTTCATTACAGGACAATGCATCGTGTGCGACGGCGGATCCACCATCCTATAATCAAGCTACTCGCCGGGGATGACTTCAAGCCTAAGATAAAAAGACGAAGCGCGGGTAAGCGTCTCCTCGGTTTTGAGGGCTCAAAGCTCCCCAGGCAACTATATCTTCTTGACTTGGCTAATTTTGATTGTTCAAGTTGTTACTGGCAGTTAGGGAATTAATAAATGTAACATCAGTATAATATTATGTGTAGGTGATTACATTTGCCCAAATGTATTACAAAAACAAGGAAGGTAGGCGGCTCATTGGTAGTTACTTTGCCGAAAGAAATCGTAACAATTCAGAAAATCAAGGAAAACCAATTCGTAGAGATAATAGTTAGGAAATGTCGAAAAGACGGTTTCGGAACCTTCAAAGGCATGGCTTCGTTCTCAAAAGAAGACGAGCTGAAATCATTTGAGTAAATACGTTATCGACGCGTGGGCGTGGATAGAGTACCTAATAGGCAGTGAACTTGGCGTCACAGTAAGGGAAACTTTAGATAATGAAAACAACGAGGTTTTCACATGCGCTGTGACGCTCGCCGAAATCATAAGCAAAGTTGCTCGAGAAGGCCGAGACACAGAAGAGGCATATGCGTTGCTCTTGAGCGATTCACAAATCGTTAACGCTGACGAGGATCTTTCAAAAAATGCTGGAGCAATTCACGCTCAGATGCGAATCAAAGAAAAGGATTTTGGTCTCGCGGACGCCTACGTTTTGGCTTCAGCGCAGAAACTGAAAGCCAAGATTCTGACTGGCGACCCCCACTTCAAGAATGTAAAAGAGGCTTTTTTAATAAACAAGGATATCTAAACACAATTAAGCTGGAAAAAAGGCGTACCGTGTAAAGCTAATGCTTGACTTTCATTCAAGAAGTCGGGGGTTCAAATCCAGCCTGCACCTGCTATTGTCTGTGATTGTGTATCGGCAGTCACACTATTTTTTATGCTATCAGAAAAAGTCTTTTTTGAGGTGATACAATGATGATAGGAGAGAAACTTTGGGAAGGGGCAGGCAAAACCCAAATCATGATTGTAAAGAAAGTAAATGCCGATGGAGTTGCGGTCGAGTTTACTTGGAGTGGAGATATTAAAGGAATAGGGAAGGCAAAAGGAGTAGACGGAACAGTAACCTTCACAGGCAGAAAGCAAGCGCCTATTTCAGGTCCTGGGAAGGGCACGACCACGGGGCAAGGCATACTATTCGCCAAAGGAGGTATGGTGGCTATCAAGAGCACGGGATACGGGAATCCTAAATGGGAAAACATCAAAAGCGTAGAAATCTGGAGCTTCATAACAGCATCCAAAAAGCTGAATTGGCTTAACGACGTAGTAGCCATAGTTACCCAAGAAGGTGACCCATCATGGAAAGAATTCAATGTGACGATAAACGAATGGAAGTAGACGCAAGCACTTCAATATCCTGCGCGCTCAGTAACTTCAAATTAATCTAAAACAAAGAAAGAAAAAAATCATGGGCGATTCAGCAGCGCTGGCGAGTGGATTCATAGCGATCATACTTGTAATCTCAGGAGCTGTCAGAAGTGAGAGAAACAAAAAAGGAAAAATAGGATCTCAAAATTTTGCCTATTTTACTATGTGTAGGGCTTGGGGTAGTTTTTCTGGACTTTCTCCTTGGTATGATCGTTTATGTAGTGGTCGTCGTAGTCTTGTCTTGTCGAAAAACCTTGATCGCAAACTGAACAACGGTACGTTCCATCAGCCGCTATTTTTGGCTCTGGAATAGAAACGTCTCTTTTGTCGTAGTCTCCGCCACCTATTCCTCCGGGCCATTCAGACACTGAAAAGTCACCTCCGCATAAATCAAAAAATCATAAGCGGGAAGAACCCGATAAATGTGTGTGATTGGCAAGCATAGACAACAAGTTACAGCCGACCATGTTTTTATGCGACAATATTACTATTGCAAATTACAAAAAAATAAACAAAGCAGGACTAACAAGCGAACTTGCGGGACTGAAATTTAGTCAAAGAAATCAGTTGTAGAATTGGCAAGTAAGTGATAGACTTTTGAGGAAGATAGCGTTTGTTTTCAAAGGTTCACCAACTATAGATTAAGGAGGATGCAAAGTATTCCTATATACGCTGACTTCCACAATCACACAACTTTCTCCGCTGACTCCTCAACTTCGCCTAAGGCACTGGTGGAAGCCCTCAATGCCCACCCCTATGTGAAAGCAGCTGCCGTAACCGACCATGACACCATAGCAGGCTTAGAAGAGATCCGAAAACTCGCGGCACCTTACCCAGACATCCTAATCATTCGGGGAGTAGAAATCGCTACACGCCAGGGTGACGTCTTAGTTTTGGGGGCACAGGAACTGCCGCCTAAACCATGGGATGTCGAAGATATCGTAGACTTTGCTAGAGCAACCGACTGTATAACCATAGCTGCGCATCCGTTTCGACAGTTCGGGTTAGCCGATGAAGTTGCGGACTGCGGCGTGGATGCAATCGAAGTCTACAATGGCATGTCATCGGGGTCAGCCAACAAGAAGGCACTGGACATTGCCAAAAAGCTACGGTTGCCTGGAGTTTCCGGGAGCGACTCGCATCAGCCTTCGGACCTGTTTTCCGTCTGCACACAAGTCCAAGCCTCACTCAACGCAGACGAAATCTTAGACGCCATACGAAACGGGCACGTCTCAGCGCTGCCGCCGGGAAAGCTAGTGCGCTCCTAACAGAGCACTGAGGGTTTTTTGCAGACAAGATTTCTGAGGAGTCATCATAGCTACATTTTTTGCATTAAACACCCAAGTTTCTCCTTACTAATATTATGAGAAACAGAATAAAAGAAGAAGAACCCCACAAGGAGTCCGCAGGAATTAGCTCAATTGCTATTTTTACTTTCTATTTGTAAATACTAGCTTACCATTCTTTTCGTCGACGACAATTGCAGAGTTTTTGTCGACTTTTTCTTCCAGAATCATTTTTGACAATTCGTTCAGCAAGTTTTTTTGAATAACACGTTTTATTGGCCTCGCACCGAACTGAGGGTCAAAACCAATGTGGGCAATGAAATCCACTGCTTTTTTTGTGACCGTTAGTTTGACACTGCTCTTTTCAAGCATCTTTTGAATGTTTTTGAGTTGAAGTTCGACTATTCTCCTCACTTCTTCTTGTGTCAACGATTGAAACATTATTATCTCGTCGATTCGATTCAGGAATTCCGGCTTGATGCTTTTTTTGAGCAAATCGAAAACTTGTTTTCTTGTTTGATTTAGGATTTCTTCTCGGTTGTCTTCAGTTACTTTTTCCATGTTTTCTTGAATTATGTGAGAACCGATGTTTGAAGTCATAATGATTATCGTGTTTTTAAAATCAACAGTCCGACCCTTGTTGTCAGTTAATCTGCCATCGTCAAGCACCTGAAGCAAAATATTGAACACATCAGGATGCGCTTTTTCAATCTCGTCAAGAAGCACAATAGCATATGGTTTTCTCCTAATAGCTTCAGTTAACTGTCCGCTTTCCTCATAACCCACGTAACCAGGAGGCGCACCAATCAGCCTTGAAACAGTATGCCGTTCCTGATATTCAGACATATCAATTCTAACCATGCTATTTTCGTTATTGAAAAGAACTTCAGCTAAAGCTTTCGCCAACTCAGTTTTTCCAACACCCGTGGTACCCAAGAAGATGAAAGACCCTATTGGTCGCTTAGGATCCTGCAAACCAGCCCGATTTCTTCTTATAGCATCCGAAACCGCACAGACAGCCTCCTCCTGACCCACAACCCGCATATGAAGTTCTGTTTCTATGTTAAGCAACTTTTGTTTTTCACTCTGAAGCATACGACTAACAGGAATACCAGTCCAACGAGAAACTACCTCAGCAATCTCTTCAGCATCGACTTCCTCATTAACCAACGCCGACTCTTTCTGCAACCCCAACAGCTTCTTCTCTAGAACCTTAATTGCTTTTTCTGCTTCCGGAATGCTACTATAGCGAATCTCCGCGACCTTTCCAAGATCCCCCACGCGGTTTGCTCCTTCGTCTTCAAACTTAAGTTTTTCAATTTCATTCTTCTTTACTTGAATCTGATCCACGACATCTTTCTCAGACTTCCACTTGGCCCTCAGCTGATTGCGTTCTTCACTAAGGTTCGCGATCTCAGCATTAAGCGACTTAAGCTTCACCTCATCTTTCTCACATTTAATGGCTTCTCGTTCAATTTCCAATTGGCGAATCTTCCGATCTATCGTCTCCAGTTCTTCAGGAGCAGAATTAATTTCAAGCCGAAGTTTCGAGGCAGCCTCATCAATCAAGTCAATTGCCTTATCCGGAAGAAACCGATCGGAAATATACTTCTGCGAAAGCTCAACAGCCGCAATTATAGCTTCATCTTTGATCCTAACATGATGATACACTTCATACCGCTCTTTCAACCCCCGAAGAATTGAAATAGCATCCAACGTATCTGGTTCATTAACCATGACCGGCTGGAAACGCCTTTCAAGAGCCTTGTCCTTCTCAAAATACTTCTGATACTCATTAAGAGTAGTAGCACCAATCGCACGCAACTCGCCCCTAGCCAACGCAGGCTTTAGAATGTTAGCTGCATCCATTGCCCCTTCACTAGCGCCAGCCCCAACAAGGGTATGAATCTCATCAATGAAAAGCACAATTTCGCCCTCAGCTGAAACAACTTCTTTAACAACGCTTTTCAAGCGCTCCTCAAATTCACCCTTAAATTTTGCACCAGCGATAAGCGCACCCATATCCAGCGAATAAATTTGCTTTGACTTCAGATTCTCAGGAACATCCCCATCGATTATACGGTGCGCAAGTCCTTCGGCAATTGCTGTTTTGCCAACACCCGGCTCACCAATCAGAATCGGATTATTCTTAGTCCTACGCGACAAGATCTGAAGGACCCTACGAATCTCTTCATCACGACCAATGACAGGGTCAAGTTTTCCCTTTCGAGCCAAATCATTCAGGTTCAACGCATACTTATTCAATGAATTATACGTCTCTTCTGCGGTTTGAGAACTAACAGTCGATCCTTTCCGCAACTGCTTAATCGCCGTCCTCAAATCCTTCTCTGTAACCCCGTTACTCTCAAGCAACCTTGACGCGGCATCATTTAACGTCAAAATTCCCAGCAAAAGATGCTCAATAGAAATGAAGTCATCCTTAAACTCTGAAGCTATCTTTGAAGCATTCTGAAGGGCTCGATTAGAATTGGACGAGAAATACTGTTGCCCTCCACTAACTTGTGGCAAAGAATCAATTTGCATATCTAGTGCCTTTGAAAAGGCATCAAAATTTACATTCAATTTCCTAAACAAATAGGGAACAACATTTTCATCAACCGCCAAAATCCCTTTCAACAGATGTGAGGCTTCAACTGATTGGTTCTGCTTTGCCACTGCAATTTCCGTGGCTTTCTGAATTGCTTCCTGCGATTTAATAGTAAAATTGTCCAAATTCATTTGCAGCATCCCTCTTCAAAGAGCACTTTAGAATTGAATTAGACACTCATTCTAAAGTAAACAAACGATTTCATTCTATAAAGTGGGCGGTAGCAAATAAAATATTTGGTGACTCAAATGACCCATTCAGTAAGCGTGGCTAAAAATTGTTGTTCACACCATTTGACCCACGAACAACAACCCGAAACAGCGTAGAGAAATAGAACACATCCACTTGTTAAAAACACTAAAACTCCAACATTCAAACTATGAGTTAACCGTTTTAGCTAAATCTTTTGCCCAAACACGTATAGCCTGTAAATCTCTTAAGTCATAAACCCCTGCTTGTGATTCTTTGTACCCAGCTTTTTCAATTTTCGACTTAATCGATGAAAGAGTCTTCTTGAAGAACCAAGACATCTTGTTAAAGTCGTAGCACCCTCCAAAAAAACCCAAAGTAATCGGCTTCACTTTGTATTCAACAGCTTTATCCTCAAGATATTTCCTCTTTGCTTCAGTCATTTCCTTGTTTTTTTGTTCGCCTTCAGAGAGAGGATTTGCACCTCCACAAGACACGAAGAGGGCTAACTTCTTTTTTGACAAATCATCTTGGAATCTTTTGAGGAATTCTTCAGGTTCTTTAGTCCACTTACCCATCTGGATTCCACTGCCAACAATGACAAGGTCAAATTCGTTTATGCTTTGGACTTTGTCTTTTTTGGCGTTTACAACTTTAACTTCAAACCCTTGTTGCCGAAGAGAATCCGCAATGATTTCAGAGGTGCCTTCGGTTGTTCCACATCGAGTACCATACACAATCAAAGCACTACTCACACATTATCACCAAGCTCTATCCAACAGGTAGCATTTAACTGCTAAGCACCCCAGCGATTCAGCGTCGATTTAGTTCTTTCACTAACGCTTTAGCTTCACCTGGGAGTTGGGGCTTACTTCTTCGACTAATCAACAAGAACAAAGATCCAACAAAAATCAATGCTATACCAAAAAACGCAACACTCTCTTTGGGCAGAATTCCAAAGTTAACCCCAATTGTGAAGAAAACCATCGCAACACCCATGACAAGCATTATCGTGTTACTCATTGAAGCAGTTGAATACAGGGCAAACTCCTTCTTTCCCGTATCAGTAACAACATAGTAGCCCTGTTTCTCCTCTATCATACCCGCGCCGATCAAGTAATTCCAATCGTAATGAAAATGACCATCCGACTTGTAGCCCAAAGCAGAACTGATGCTTGATTTCACTCCGGGCACCGCTTTGATTCGGCTGTTAGAGGCAAAGTAAATGAGATAAAGTAGTCTGGTTCTTGGAGACTGAATATCGGCACTTATCCCACGCGACTTCGACAAACCAAACCCCGCCCTTCCTTATTTGAGCAGGTAAAGATAAAACTCTACCTGCCCATTCGGCGCGCTCGTCTAGGCTCAAATTTCGTTTTTGATTATGACTCTAACCCTTAGAGCTAGCACTCTAAACAATAGAACAAGCTTGAAGCTGAGTTTCTAAGTGTTAGGGCTATACCAGCCAATCGAATAGCATATTCTTAAAAGAATGGAGGCAAAAAAAATGAATGTAAGTCTCGAATACAGCAAGACTCTGGCCGGCGAAGGCGCTATACTTCTACTGCTTAGCTTTGTTCCATACGCTGGCTGGATATTAGGCATAATCGGCATAGTCCTCTTACTCAGAGGCATAAAAGAACTCTCAAACTACTATCAAGACGAAGAAATCTACAAAAACACACTCACAGGCGTAAAATTTTATGTAATAGCATTGGTAGCGGCTGCAGTCGCAATCGTAGCAATAACCATTGGGATTTGGTCCGCGACAAATTTCACATTCACATCAGGCTTTATACCAACCGCAGGCTTCGGAGTTGGAGTAATCGCTTTCCTCACAGGCATAATCGTTGCCTTCGTATTCTACATACTCGCAACTATGCACTTGAGAAGAACCTTCAACGCACTCGCACAAAAATCAGGAGAAGCATCATTCACCACAGCAGGCAATCTCCTCTGGTGGGGAGCCATACTAACAATCATAGTCGTCGGCTTACTACTCATACTCATCGCCTGGATATTCGCAACAATAGGATTCTTCACTATGAAACCCAAACAAATGCAATCATACAACCCACAACATTACCCATCTTCTCCACCACCAACACAACCTGAACAGGGAAAGGCCATCGAAAGCAAACCAATGAACCAAAACAACTACGCACAATCGTAAAGGTCAGAAAGGAGAGAGATAAGATGACTCAACAAATTGAAACGGAAAAAAACGCTGACTGGAAAAAATTCCTCAGAAAACACCGAAACGCCGTAGCCATATTCATAATGGCAGGAATTTTGGCATTCGCAGGCGCAGTCTACGTCTACTTATGGTTCGCAAAAGACGCACAATCAACAGGGCTGGTTCCATCCACCTTAGGTCTATGGTCCATGGAGAATCTAGTGGCGTTTATCTTGCACGCAATTTTCCTGGAACTACTCTTCATAGGCATCCCACTAGTAATAGGCGCAATAGCCGGCTGGCAATGGTGGAAAAGACTACCAGACGAAGAAAAACGAGAATATCACCTCAGCAGCAAACGCAAACACGCCAGAAGAGGCGGAGGAGGAGTTGGAGCATTGTTCTTCATTGCCCTCGCCATCAAAGTTTACATCGACGGAAACTGGAACGTAGCAATCTCAACTTGGACACTAAACTACGCCGTAGGCTCAATGTTCACAATACTGATCTGGGGCCTAATCATCATCGGAATACCCGCAGCCATAGCAGCCATCTGGTGGATAAACCGCGAAATAAACAAAAACAACTAACCCACCAACCCCTTTTTTAAGCAACAATCCCTTTATTTTTGATCAAAATTTAATCCCATCTGGAAAATGTTTGCTAGACCAAAAAATAATCCCAAACCCAGATAACAAAACTGAAAATCTGCGTTGGAAGGATTACGTTCCATTAGATTATTGGTCCAAACACGATACCAATTGTCTGTTATCAATACATTTATTTCGCATTACTTTAACTTCTGAATTGGAATGTAGGGTTTTTGTTAGCCCTCCATCTTTAGGCTTTATTTAGGGTGGAGCACCAAGCGACAACTTTCTTCTTTATGTCTTCATTGTTTTGTGTGGAAGTCGTCACAGCTAGTTCGCCTGCAAACTTTGAATTTGGCATTAAAGATTTGGTTTTCTCGATAGTTTGACCAAGTCTAATACCAAGCGTAAAGAACAAGGCAACCTTTTTTTCGGATAAATCATTTTTCTCTAAGTACGTTCTGATTGCAGGGGTCAAAGTAAAAGCCCAAACGGGCGTCCCAATAATTAACAAGTCATAGTCGTTTGGATTCTTATTTGTTGGAGCAATCTGGGTTTCTTTTTCTCTTGAAGCATCTTGAGTTGCTTCCATCCAACCAATTTTTCCGGCACGATTCTTTAAGTCGACTACTTCTTCAACATCAGAGCCAAGTTCTGCCGCAATTGTTTCTGCGATAAACTTGGTTTTCCAGTCCTTGAATAATAAAATACTAGACTTTTCATCATTTGATCCCATCCTAATTATTTTGTTTTTGTATAAAAGAAAATAGGTTGATTTTACAAGTCAACCTTAGTCCAAGAAAAGCAATTATCAATTTAAGAACAAGCATGGCGAATCTTGCTTCCTAAAAGGAGAAGGCTTAGGTTTGTTGAGCGGAAAAGCCTTAAATTGAAACTTGAGCAAGACTCGCCACACTAAACAAATCCAACAAAATAAGATAAAAGAATTATGAATTACAACTAATCTACAACTTGTAGATTTCAGAAAGAAAATAAACCTAATTAAATTATCCAACACAACCTGCCAAAATCCTGAGCAGATAATTTAGTTTCCCAAACGTGAAAAATTGTGTAGATTAACCTTAATCTAACCCGAACATTTTTGTCCAACAGTTGTTGAAATTTGAATTAGAGCGCAGCAAATATGGTGCTTGAAGACCAGTCAAGCCTGTTTTTTCTTACCTTTGTTTCTCATCGCTTTGATGCCAAGTGCGATGGTTTTGGCTTTTCCAGTTAGCCCTCCTTTAAAGCTTGCATTAACCATTTCCCTGTAGTCGTTTTTAGAAATTGGAACGTCGCTGATAATGCGCATTGTCTCAGGAGTTATTGTTCCATTAGCCAGCTCAGCACCAGCTTGTTTAACAGCCTCAATGTTTCCATCAAGCAAATGTGGAATGTTTGCCGCCCCAGCGGAGGGGATCAGAATTTCGCCGGCCCAAGTTAATCCCATATGCACGATAATCTTCTTAAAATGTTGACTCATTAAGCCAAAATTCTCCATATCTGGAAAACCACAAGTCGAAACTAACAATCCTTTTGCCTTAGGCGCATACCGTTGGGGATGATTAGTTAGGCCATTATCCATTAGTATCTGGGAAGAGTCTAAGTTTACAAAGAACCGATCTATCACGTTTTTTACAGTAGCGGGAAAACCAAAAACGTACACCGGTGCAGCAATAATAAAATAATCACACTTCTTGTAAATATCATATATCAATTGAAAATCGTCTTTCTGAACACATTCACCCTTATTCTTTCCTTGCCAGCAGCCCCAACAGCTCGTGCATGGCCCAATCTTCATTTTATGAGGATAAAACTTGTGAACTTCCAACTCACCCATTCCATTCAGCAACGTATCTAAAATTTTCTCAGTAAAAGAAGGGTTTCTTAGAGAGCCAGATAAAGCCAAAACTATTGGGGTTTTCTTGTCAGGTATCATCCGTCGCAACTCCAGCTATCGAGAAGCTATCAATTGAGGAATCTTTAGATATTCACTAAAAGGCTTTTCCTTTTGACCCAAAAAACCTCGCCTGTTAATCATTTATTTTTTTGATTAAAACTTGGTCGAAAAATGAAAAGGCTGGAAGCCCTGGGGCCCGCATTAGGAGAAAAGGTGAACTGTTCAGCAGACTACCTTTTCAGACTAAAACCCAGGACTTCCAAAGCCTGCCTGACTATTTCTCTCTCCCGAGAATTTGTCGGCAGACCTACTCGAGACAATTTGGTTATAATTCTTTCTCTACAAGAAGTCTATTAAGAACCGTCAAAAACAAGATCTTGTCATTTCAGTTCTAAGCCTTTGAATACCCATTTCGTTTTCGAGTTAGGAATATTTTGTAGGTAAGATTTAATCTAAAAAGGAGACTTACACTGATTCATCAATATATTGGTGGAGTAAATTTTAATCTCTCAATTTCTCTTAGCATTCAGCAAGAGGGAGCTGCATGACGGTTAACGTTGAAATCATCTGCATAGGCAACGAGCTTTTGATTGGCAAAATAATGAATACAAACGCGCATTGGCTTGCCACACAAGCCACCATCTTGGGTGCAAATGTGCAGCGCATAACGGTGATCCAGGATAACTTGCAGGAAATCGCCAACGCCATAAACGAAGCAAAAGCACGAAAACCTAACTTCATAATTACAACAGGCGGGTTGGGACCAACCTTTGACGACATGACCTTACAGGGCGTCGCCATAGCTTTGGGAAACAAACTGGAAGTGAACCCCATCGCGCTCGAGATGGTCAAGCAACGCTGTATTGAATATGCAAAAAAACGGGGCTTACCAACCGACATCGAGCTTACACTTCCCCGATTGAAAATGGCTCGATTCCCAGAAAAAACCGAACCCGTAACCAACCCAGTTGGAACTGCTCCGGGATTACGGACTGATTTGGATGGCGCCATGATGTTTGTTTTGCCAGGTGTCCCTGTTGAGATGGAGGCGATTTTCACGCAGACAATTACGCCGCTGATTAAGCAAGCAGTGGGCGAAGGCGTGTTTTGCCAGAGAAGCCTTTTTGTAAAAGGCATAATAGAGTCTCGTTTGGCGCCGCTGATCGATCATGTTATGGCTAGCAACAAAGGCGTCTACATTAAATCGCATCCGACGATGGGAACGGAAAGCAAACCCTATACTGAGCTCCATTTCACCATGCGAACCAAAGAGCCGAACCCGGCAGAGAAACTGCAGAAAGCCGCAAAAGAAATCGCCATCCTAATCGAATCGAATGGTGGTAAAGCCGGGGTCGAACCTTAAAAATCGAGTTTTGACAACAATCATTTTAACAAAACATTGATTCACGGCCTAATTTTTTGAACAAAATTTAATCCCAAACCCGGACTTCTGTCAGGGTAAGGTTCTGACTTTGCATTACCTTCCGAAGATTATCGGGCACTTTTCATTCTGTTTATTTGTTTGCTGAGCGCTTTTTTTCTTATAAATATTGCATAAACAGTTGCTCCAGTAATTATAGTCGGGATTCCGACGATAAGGGCGATCCAGATTAGAGGAATAGCTGTGAGACTTGAGGGTGCACCCAAAAGAATGAGAACTCCTTCGGTGTTAAAGTTTGGAACTCCAGAGTTTGTCTGTCTACTAATTATGTAAATTCCGCCGTTGGCAACAACAGGAGAACCCAATCCGCTATCAATTGATGACGAAGTAGCATCAGCTCTGTAGCGCCAATTCTCTATGCCCGAAGAAGCATTCAAGCAGTAGAGGTTACCATCGGATGAACTGACATAAACGCAGTTGTTGGCAACTGCGGGAGTCCTAACTCCGGCCCCTGTTGTGACGTTCCAAACCTTCTCGCCTGTGAATGCATCAAGACAAAAGATATCAAAATCTGAAGATCCAACATATACGTAGCCATAAGCTAAGGCTGGACTACCCACTGTATTGCCCCAGTAATAATTATGAGCTGGCCCCGCATTGTTAAACCAAGTCGTGTAATTCCAAACCTTTTCCCCGCTGGAAGCGTTTAAACAGTAGGCATTGCCATCTGCGGAGCCAAAATACACGTATCCATTAGCAACGGCGGGAGAACTAACGTAATCGTCGGCGGTAAAATTCCAGATTGAAGCGCCATTCGCAGCATTCAGACAAAAAATGTTCCCAAGTTTGGGTACCTTAGTGTACATCCAACTATCGTCATTGTTGCCAGCGAAAACATAACCATCGGCAACAGTCGGACACAAACCATCGGCCTTGCCACCGGTTGAATAGTTCCATATCTTGTTTCCGTTTGTGGCGTCTAGGCAGTACAGATTGCCCTCTATCGACTCAACAAAGACTCTGCCCGCATCGATGTTCACGGGAGAAGTTATAGGTTCGTTGACCGAGGAGTTCCACAATTGTGCACCATTAGACGCATCAAGACAGTAGATGTAACCTTTTGTTGTTTTCCAAGGGTATCCGGAAGCCACATAGACGCGGTTGCCATCAACGGCTGGAGAATTTACGGGAAAACCATCGGTTAGGAAACTCCAGATTACTGCTCTTGTGGAACTTTTAAGACAAGTAACGCCATAAAGTGCCTGTTCTTCGTCAGCAGTTGCTACATACACAAATCCTCCATTTACGACGGGAATGTGTGTATCGGCAGAATATGTGGCAGTGGCATCAACCGTGTAGTTCCATAACTGTTTAGGTAAGACTGTTGGGGCAGAACCTTCAGAAAAACCAGTGCGAGCGGCGTCATGGCGAAATATGGGCCAGTTGTTTGAGGCTGGATTAGCAGTAACCTGACTACTTGGCAGCAAAGAGTAGAACGAAGAAACTAAAACTACGCCAATAATAGCGATTAGAGCAATGGCTATGAAGACCAAGAGAGTGCGTTTATGCTGTGACGTTACTTTCAAGGTTGCTTCCCTGATTGTACAGAAATGGTGCTTAAGGCGTTAAAATGTTCTTGTCAATAATTCTTGACACAAGTTTTCTGCCACGTGCTAGTTAACATAGTTTTAATCCAGCCAACATTCTAAAAACTACAATCAATCATAACCACACATCATTTAGTGAAGGATTCAGAAAACTTTTGTCAACTTTGCTTTGATATAACGTGCTAAATGTTAAAATATTCAAAGCTCTTGTTTGGAAGTCTTACAGTCATAGGCGCTCCCTTCGTAGCCTGGCTATTATATTTTATTATTGACTTAATACGGGGGCAATTGAAATTTTAGCAGTACAAATGTTACTATCACGGTCGCAATTTCAATAAAAGAAATCGAATAGACCAAAGGGTTTGTTGTGCTCCGGACCCGAAAATCAAGTGAGAACTAAATTAACACAACGAGCAAAATTAGTGAATCCAACTATAGCTCATTCGACCTCATTTTTCTTCAAAATTCATATGGATTAACAAAAAAAGAAAGGTTGGATGTTGCTTTTCCTCACGGTTTGGAGTTTTACAGAACGGTCATTGTTATGACGTTTGTAGTCGCTGTGTATCCGTAGGAGTCGGTGACTTTGCATGTGTAAGTGTATGTGCCTGCAGCTGCTTTGTTCATTGACAGAATCATTGAATTTTGACCAGTCAACAGTGAAGATCCTTCGTACCATTGGTAAGTCCATGGACCTACGCCGCCTGTTGATTGCACAAAGAAGTTCCAGGTTAATCCCCTCATCACGGTCACGCTGCTGAATGCAGAAGCCGCCAATGCTGGATAGTACACTAGAACGCCGGTACCGCTGACTCTTGCATGAGTTCCAAAGAACAACGCTTCGGTGTAACCGTTCGCTGAAAGTAATGGTCCGACGAAAAGTGGATTCATCACAAGATCCCCGTAGAGTTTTGCGGAAGCAAAAGCCCCTGTGCCTGTAGTTGAAGTCAAAGTCCCAATTCCATTACCCGGATAAATGTTTAAGCCAAATGTTGGAGTGCCAAGCGAAGTGAGAGCTACAGTTGCCGAAACGCCAATGGTCCCTACACCATAGGGATTCTTGGTACTGTTGGTCTCTGTAAGGTTCAGCAAAAACTTGTAGCTTGCTGCACCTGTGCTAGTAACGTTACTGAAGTCACAAACCAATTGGCTTGTTGCTATTCCGATTTGAACTGTCCCGGCTGTCTGTGGGCTCCTCATTACAGCCCATGTATTATTTGCTTCGATGTGAGTTACTCCATTGCCTGGGTACGTGACATTTTTGCCAACTCCGCTTTGGAGAGTAAGCACAAACCACGTATCCGCATTCACTGAAGGATCAGCTGCGCTAACAGGAACAATTGCAGTCATTGACAAAAACAGGATTGCCGTTATTACAACAGAAACAGCTACTTTTCTGGTTTCATTTCTACTTAATTTTGTGATTTTCATTATTTAATTCTCCTGATAACAATATAGTAAGCGGAAAAATATGTAGCCATTTTTGCTGATTTTTCCCGATTAAACCCGATTAGTCAACATCTGAAATGCTTTTTTAAAAAAAAACCGCCAATACTTGCAATTGCGAAAAAATTAGTTTTCTTTCTTTAACTTGTTTTTGCTTCATTCAATCGTTTCCGAACGCTTTCATTTTCGCATGCAATCCGCACCTTGAGGATTTCCCCGCCACGACCTCTTTCGCCCTCAAACACTCTAGTTTCGACCAGACCATTTCTTTCTAATTCGGAGATTGCCCTGCCACGTTTTTCTGATGTACCGTAAACACTGTACTTGGATACTTTTCCACGTTTTACAATATCCATCTGTGTTCTCCATCCAGCCCGCTCAGTAGGTATTCTTGATAGGCAGTCTCCATTGAATGATTTAGCCAAGAAATCAAATATTCTTTGGGCAGCTTGCGACTTAAATTGAATTTCAGGCACCAATTGAACGGCCGAAATTGCTTGTTCATTCGCAGAAGACGTGGGATTAACAGCTACACTGGTTTGTTTGACATTGACCACTTTGGTTTCGCTGGATTGATCTATACAGATGATTTGAGGCTTCAAAACGAGAACCCCAGTTTTCTTGGAAAACAACCTAATTTTAAGAACTTTAGACTCCAACCCACCTATTTCCAACTGAGCATTCACAACTGAGTTACTGTGCAAACTAAAACTTGGTGGCAATTTAGAAACGCCAACGAAATCTGGAGCCAAGTTATCTATCTTGACAATTGTAGATCCTTTTTTGCCAACATTGACCACATCTAATCTGAGGTCAAATTCTTCGCCTAAAGTTACCTCCTTAGGAGCCAATAGAAATCCCTGGATGTTGCACTCCGAAAAACGAGACGCCGTTTTTGCGCATTCTCTTTCAAACTCATCTAGCTGTCTCTTAGCTTCTTTGACTCTTCCTTGTTTTTCAAGAGCCCAAGCGTAAACTCTCAATCTTTCAACCGGGCTCCATATTAGCTGCTTTTCCAGGATTTCGATCGCTTTCGCCCATTCACCCTTGTGCCCCAGAAGAATCGCCTTGCAGAATTGAACCATATTCAATGTGTTAAGATTGCTCTTGAGGGAAGGTACCTCGTCAAGTAGCTTTTCGAGTTTTTCATAAAATTCTTCTGCTCGATCTAGCTCTCCAGCCCAGCAATTTTCTCTGGTCAGATTTGCATAGCAGAGGCTCCGGATATATTGGGCGTCTGTTCTTTCCGATAGCTCTAGCCCCTTCGCGCTTTGAATCAAGGCAGGCTTTATGTTGCCCGATAGTTCAAGAAACAACCCAGACATCATGCAATGAAAAGCCATCGAATTGTAGTCGCCTATTTTCTCTTCGATGAAATTTGCCTTTGAAAAAGCTTCTATTGCCTCTTTGAAGAAGCCGCAAGTTCCAAGAGCCGTTCCTAACCGACCAATAGCAAATCCTTGCTGACGTTGATCACCTAATTCCTCATAAATCGTTACAGCACGCATCGCAGCCGAGAGAGAATCCTCGAGACGCCCCGCCCAAGGATAAGCAAAACTGATTTCTGTAAGAGCCATCGCTACATCGGGAAGCGAGTTTTCTTCTTCAAAAACCTTGAGAGAAGTACTCATGTCATCGAGAGCTTCTTTGATTTTTCCAAAGCTTCGACCTGCAACGAAGCCTTTGTAAAGTTGAAGGCGAGCATATTCCAAGCGATCAACCAGCTCAAGCTTTTGAGCCTTTTCAGCAAGTTCTAAAGCACGAGAACTGTCGCCTCGCCAATAAGACGAAACGACTGCTTTTCTTAATGCACGCAATTTCGAACCTTCAGAAACAGCTGTTTCGCTTACTTTTTCAAAAGTTGTTATAGCTCGTTCAAAATTGCATCTTGCAAAATAGGCGTTGCCCAACCCTTCCATTGCATCGATCTTTTCTCTTGAATACTCTGGACTTTCCCCGACTGCATTAATGACTTGTAAGAAATATTTGATGGCTTCTGCGTCACTGAATTTTGATAATGCGTCTTTACCAGCAGCCAAGTTGTATTCAATCAATTTTGGTTTGTTTCCAGCGCGATTATAGTGGTAAGCCAGATCTCCAAGTGGAAAAACTTTGGCTTTTTGATTCATGCTTTCAATCCTTTCAGCTACCCTTTCATGATAGCCATTCCGTAAAGGCAGAAGAATTTCATCGTATAAGACTTCACGAGACTTTGCATGATCGAAGCGGTAATAATCGCCTTCTACGCATACAAGGGATTTGGAAAGGGCTATCGAGTTAAGAGTCTCCAAAACCTCAAGGCTATCTTGATTTAAAACTTCACCGATGAGTTTTGGATCGAATTTGTCTCCGATAACCGATGCAACGTCAAGGGTTCTCCGTTGATTTGGCTTCAACGCAACCAAACGATGCAAAATGACATCCTTGACTTTTATTGGAATACCTATTTTGTCAACGACGAGTTGCCAGCAGCCACCACGCTCAATGAGACTCCCGTTTTCGTAGAGCATTCTTAAAGATTCAATTACAAAAAGAGGATTGCCGCGGCTTTCCATGGAGAGTTTTTCCTGTAATTCTTGACTAATTTTCCCCTTGAGCATATTTGCGGCCATTTTGCCGATGTCATTCTGGCTTAGGTTTTCGAGTTTTACTTCTTTGAATAGATCTTCTCGCCCCATTAAGAGCAGAGTATCTACAAGTGGATGAGAAAATCCATCTGTGCTGAATCCGAGTTCTTCATTTCTGAAAGTAGCTACTATAAGGATTCTCTCTGAAGTTATGGCTCTTGAAATATAATGTAAAAGCGCAAGAGAAGCTGAATCCGCCCAATGCAAATCGTCAATAAACAAAATAATCGGCTTTTCGGAGGACATGTATAACAGGCCTTTGGCAACAGTGGCGAACTTTTGGTCCTTCCAAGTTTGCATTGATGTTCCCAGTTGAGCTTCTATTCCTGCAGCCGAGTTTGACTCAGCGAGCAATGCTTTCAAAGTTAACTGTTGGGACCCAGTGAATCTGCTTTCTTGAATTTCCGAAATATGTGATTCGAAAGCCTCTACAAACGGAAAATAAGGCACTGCGGCGTTGCTTAGGCACCAGCCAGACAAAACAGTCACGCCTTTTCCTCGAGCTGCTTCCAAGAATTCATTTGTAAGCCGAGTTTTTCCACTTCCAGCTTCTCCAGATACGAAGACCGTGGTCCCTTTTCCTTTTAAGGCTAAATCTAAGTTGTTTTGAAGCAGTTCTAACTCAGTTTGCCTCCCAACAAGAACTGAGTCCGCCAGAACTCGTTTTTCCAACTTAAATCACCCCTGCTATCAGACGTTACCATTTTTTTTGGTAACCCATCTTAGTTCAACTCATGTATTTTAAATTTAGGCATATATACCAAAGTAGCTAAAAGTTTTTTCCAGAACAAGAACCCAACCACTTACCCTATAAGATTTTTATTACTTCCCAAACACAATGAATCAGTTAGCATTATGCAAAACTAGACGTGACTAAATGGCGAAACCCTGGACAACACAACAATGGAAGAAAAAGCGTCTTGAATTCATACAGGGCAGAACTTGTGAATGGTGCGGCTCAACTGAGAACCTTGCAATTCACCACAATCATCACTTTAACGGATTAAATGAATATAAAAAACTCGTTACAAAAGTAATTAGACGACATTTTGACGCTGGCAAAAACCAAGATGAAAAACAGAATCTAATGACCTATGCACAAAAGAAAGCCAAAATGAAATGCCTCTATTTGTGTCCCAAATGCGGGTATCAAGTTTACGCCCGAAAAACGCTTTATCCAAAATACAGATGCAAAACCTGCCGAGCCCTAACCGACAGGCCAATTCGGAAACTGAACCCCAAATACCAAAGAGCAGTACGAAGAATATTTCGCAAAACATTTCTGCAAAGCCACAAAAAAGAAGTTGACGAAGCGTACAAAGAATTGAAAGAAAACTCGAATAGAGATTACTTGGATTTTAAGGATGTTGAAGTTCTGTGCAGGAAATGTCACTATGCAACCGAGAAGGGCTTAGTTATCTGTGAAATATGCCATAAAAACTATCACCAACCCAAATACAAGAAATGCTTGGCGTGTTCCAAAAGCAACTAACGGCTATATGTTTGAGGAGGGAGTTAGGTTGAGAACCGAGTTAGGCAAATTCCACGAAGGCGGCAGGAGACGCTTTAAAGGCGTTTTTGTTCGATTCGGACAAAAAACCGGGTATAAAGGAAAAAGTGAAACTACGGTGCTGCTAAGAGAAGTCGTCGACTTTGAATCAGAAAATTGTGTGGCAGACCACTTATGGTTCACTTTGGGAAAACAATTTGCACGCTTAGAGCTGAAAAATGGTGATTCTGTGGCTTTTAACGCAAGAGTAACCAGGTACAGGAAGGGATTTAGAGAGAAACAGGGTTGAAGAAGAAAACAAGAATAAATACTTGGAGTGTTTTGACTATCGTCTAAGTTACCCAACTGCTTTTGAGAAAACCGCTAAGCCAACTCAATAAGGATTCACCAATACGGGTACGGCAGCGGTCAATCAGACTTAACTGTTCGATCCTTATTTTTCTGTCATTAAAAGGGTTAAAGTTGAGTGGACATTTTTTATCTGTCGAATTTTGTGGGTCACGACATCTCTTAGCTCTTGCATATTATCAGCTTTGACTTTTACAATTATGTCGTACACACCGTAAGAAACATAGGCTTCCGCAACGCCGGCAATGCTCTTGACTTGGCTTAGTACGGCGTCTTCAGTGCCGCCTTCAACGTTAACTAAGATATAGGCCTGGGTCATCGAGATCTCCGAACTAGCTAAACTTCGAGGCTTATTAAAATCTGTTTTGCACACAAGGCCACAAAAACAGACAAACCTCGATGAAAAAAGAAATGATTATTTTCTAGTAATCCTCTCTTGGAGCCAAACTATACTTCCTTACATTTTTTGACAAATGAAATGGAAGACACAAACTTAAATTTCCACGCTTAGAAGGATACTTCCAACAATCGTTTCACTGGGGAAAAATAATGGTGGAAAATCGGGCATTTGAAAACAAAGAACTTCACTGGAAAGTTGACGATATATCAATTTACGGTACCTTAACACAACCAACAGGAATGGAGCCGGTTGCCGCCGTCGTTTTTGTAGCGGGAAGCGGTCCAACTGATCGAGACTGGTGCTCACCTCTTTTGCCTGGAAAAAATGGGAGCGGCAAGCTGCTTGCTGAAGAACTTGCAAGTCAAGGCTATCTGACCTTGCGCTTCGACAAATCGGCTTCAGGACCTCATGTTCAAGAGAACATTTCTAAGTTAATAGGCAAAATCAGCATGCAAAGCCATGTAAACGAACTCAAAGGTGCCGTAGAAATCTTAGTCACCCAAAAATATACGGTGCCTAACAACCTTTTCGTCCTTACAAATAGCGAAGGAGCAATCCACGCTGTAAACTATCAGCTCCAAACGAAGACGAACCTCTTCAAAGGACTAATCCTAACAGGCGCACCTGGACGATCAATCGGCGACGTCGCCCGAACCCAAATCCAAAACCAAATCGCCACTGCACCCAACGCACAAACCATCATGAAAAACTACGACGAAGCAATCAACCAATTCACAGCGGGCAACAAAATAGTGCCAGATCCCTCGCTTCCCGACGGCATCAAAAACCTCCTACTTAGTTTAGCAACACCCGTCAACCTGCCTTTCGTCAGGGAACTGTGGACCTACAACCTATCAGAAACAATCAAACAAATCCAACAACCAACGCTGGTCATAATAGGCAAAAAAGACATCCAAATAGACCACCAAACCGACGGCAAAGCACTACAAGAAGCAACCAACGAGAACCCCCAAATAACCTTCATCTACCCAGAAAACGCAGACCACATTCTCAAATATGAAGAAATACCCATGGAAAGAATCAACCCAACACAAGCAACACTCAAATACAATTCCCCAGACCGAAAGCTCGACCAAGAAACAACAAAAGCAATTCTCAACTGGCTCAACAAACAAGACTGCGAAAAAAGAATTAGCTGAGTCAAAGGAAAATAAGATGTGACTCCCCAAAAAAAATCTTAGTTTTCTACCTCAAAACTTCTTTTCAAGTTGCCTTATAGTATATGGAAAAGGAATCTGAGGGCAGCGACAAGAATTATTAATAGTACTACGAAGACAAATAGCTGAAAATAAGAATCTGGAAGCACCCATTTGTTCAATCACATCTCAGTTTTTAGAACGTCTTTCATCAACAAACTTCGACTCATTTTGTTTTTAAATTAATGTGGGTGGCAATTGGACACAACAATTCTTACAGCTAAGAATGAAATAACGAATCCAAGCAAACTCGTCACCAATCCAAAAAAGGATTGGAAACAATTTTCATTATTTGGGGGAATTATTCACTTGCGTCAATTTGGTATAATTTATATTGGCTCCTTTTTTTCGCGTGCTTCGTCACTGAGTTTTCTATTTTCGATAGCGCGATAATAGGTTTCATTTTCTATCTTTTTTGATTCAATCGATCCTTCTTCCAGGAGGTTCTCCAAAGCCTTCACATATTCTTGTAAGATAGGCTCACCCATCGCACTTTTCATTTCCTGTTTAACGCCTGAAATATTGACTCCAACTTTTGCCATTACCTCGTCTGCAGTGAATGCATAAAATTGGTCTTGATCTAAGAAAGATAAGATTTTTCCTTCAATTGTTCTGTTCTTTTTTCCCTTATTCCATTCATCTTTTCCTATTGGCATCTCTTCTTACCTCATATCCTTGTTCAGATTCTCAATTGGGCTACGATCTGCGTCCCCGAAAGTAGTCGGACAACTATTATGGTGAGAGCTAACACAAGCAGTATCCATATTATAGAGCTTATGTTGAAAATAACTAAGCCAAGCAGCCAAATTACTACGAGTATAGCAGCAACTACAAAAAGCCAAGTCAAGCAAACCCATTCAAAAACCTTACTCACACTAGTTTTGAACCGTTTATTTAAGATATGTGACTGTTAACCCACTGTTACAGCTACAGATTCATCGCCGTCTTCCAGATTCAGTTTCTTTCAAAGATTTAATGTACCAATTTATTTATTAGCCTCTACGAGACTAAAGTTTTTTGAGGATTTTTAATGAGCAAAGAAGAAGCTAAAGGGAAAATTGAGAAAACAAAAGGCAAACTTCGAGAAGAAGCAGGCAAAGTAACAGGCAACAAAAGCGAGCAGATCAAAGGCAAAGCGGAACAAGTTAAAGGAAAATTTGAAGAAGAAGTAGGAAAAGCAAAGAGAAAAATCGAACATAAGCCTTAGCAGTTATATATCTCAGCCAGCCGTAAGCTAAGCGCATTTTTGTGAAGGCAAATTCGAATTTTAAAAGACAGTTAGATGAATGATCTTTCTTCTCTCCTTTTCTTTTATCAAAATAACCGTTAACTCTAAGGCGGGATGATAGTGAGTAAACAGACTAAAGTAGAAAAAGTAGATGCCGAAATAGATGAAATAGCACAGAGAATTTTGTTAGAGCTTGAAGGCGCAAGTTCTACTGATTTATCGAACGCTAGCTATGCAAAGAAGATGCTACATTTATCGGACATTCATTACGCTAATAGAGTTCTGCAAAAGGTCGGAAGTACATCTGGAACTGAAAGTGACATCGAAAAAAGAGCCGTTATCAAGGTTCTATTATTTTCTACATGGCTGCAAAGACTCTATTTCATCATCAGAGCTTATATAATGGGTCTGATAGGATCGGCTGTCACGTTTGCTTTCATATGGTATGTTGGCACTATAAACGCCGTTACAGGATACCTCTTTGGAATAGTAGTGTTTGCACTTTCCTTGGCCATAACTAGGTTGTTTGATGCTCAATTAACTCAGGCTACAAAAAAGATCGTTGAAATCTTGGCCAATCATAGAACTATTAGAGATTTTATTATGAAACACTTCTAAAATAGAAAGCATAGTACCGAAGTCAGGCAGGAAAGAACTATCGCGCGCTAAAAGAATTCTATAACCAACTACCCCGCTATTAGGTTGTAGCACAGGGTTGCAGCCACAAATCTTTAAGAACCAAATTCCACATGGAACAGCTATATTATAGGTGATTTTTTGCCAAAAACTAATTCAAGCGCAAATGTTCAAAGAGATAACAATACTCAAACCAATTATCCAAGCAACATACCAGATACCAACATTATAGAGCCCAAAATGGATGAAAAAGGGAAACTTCACTGCCCACTTTGCGACGGAATTTACAATTCAAGAGAAGATTACATCAGCCACGCATTTACTCAACATCAACCAACCATCTTAAACTGCGACAAAAAAGGCTGCACCTAAGAATTAACCAATACGCAAATCCAACAACAAACAACAATTCACCCATTTCTTACCTTTACAGCATAAGACCTTTTTTCTCAAACATACAAAATAAACAAGTTAAAACTGACAAACCTCACCAAAAACCCATAAGAAAATAATCAAAAATCAGCATTTCTTAGCAATAGAGATTCAAAAAAAGATTCTACCTCGAAAGAACAGAAGAAAAAAATTTTGATCAGGGCTATCTTAGATAGAGGAAGTTAATGTTTCTTGTTAGGCATTACCGCGACTTTGGCAACGAAGTCTATGATGTAGCCTTTATCGGCTTTGTTAACGGTGAAAGTCCAGCTCTTAATCTCCACATCGTGATCCTTAATGTGTGCCACGTAAGTCTTTTTAAACTCGTTAAACTTTTCGCCCATTTTCTCAATTTGTTCTTTTACATCAACTTGTTCTTCATGCATCAAGTTACACCTCCTAAAAACACACAATTAACTCTATGGTCAAACTGTCTTTAAGCGTATGTGACTGTAGCTTAACAACAACCAAATGAAGACGCAAACTCTATTGCAAAAAAAATGAGTTTTATGATGGAAATTCCACGCATTCGAATTCTTAATTTGGCTTTGTTCTCAATTGCTTTCTTATTATTATGTAAAGCACCAAAAGGAGCAGTGCGCCGATGGCGCCTGAAGTTAGACCCATAATATCCCAAGCCATCCAAGCAGGCATGAAAGTACTAAGATACTTCAGCTGCCCAATAATCAAGAAAAGGGCAGCAGATCCGATTAATGAGATTACCAGAGCCAACAAAATGCTTACAATTATTCCTGTGATCAAAAGTTTTTGAAGGCGTTTCTTAAGAGCAGTCGCAGTTTCATGCACATACTCTCTGAGGACGCTTTTTAACTCCTTGAGCAACGCATCGATGATATCCCTTATGAACGACAACTATTGATTACCCCCTTTTCCAAAGAACAAGCCAATCTAATAACAGATCTACGCGCCGTGCTTAAAAATGCTACATTGAGAATAAAAATATCGAAACCAATTAAACCCAAATGCAAACAATTACTTTTTCGAAAGCATTGACACGGGGGGAATAGGGAATCCAAAGAAGAAAAAGCACTTGTGGAAAAGAGTGCTTAACCACCGCATAAAGCAAGAACAAGAAGATTGATAGATCGGAAACAAGAAAGGACAATAGAGGAAAGTTTATGAAAATAAAATTCTTAGGCGCAACACATCAAGTGACCGGATCAAGCTACTTGTTGGAAGATGTTGGAGTTAAGATCCTCATCGATTGCGGAATGTTTCAAGAGCGAGACTATTCCCACAGAAACTGGGAAGCTTTCCCTGTTCCCGCAAACCAGATCCAATATGTCCTCCTCACCCATATTCACCAAGACCACTGCGGTCTCCTTCCCAAACTTGTCAAGGAAGGGTTTGCCGGAGAAATCCTCCTGACCCCTGCATCTAAAGAGTTGTTCCCGATTGTAATTTTGGATTCTGCCCGAATTCAAGAAGAAGATGCTGATTTCAAGAAAAAACGCCATGATAATGAAGGCCGAAAAGGGACCTATCCGGAAATTCCTTTGTATACAGTTCAAGATGCAGAAAAATGCTTTCCACAACTGAAGGCAGTTCCGTATGAGGAGTTTTATGCTCTAACTGACCAAATCAAGGTTTGCTTTCATGATGCTGGCCATATCCTTGGCTCAGCCATGATCGAAGTGGTTTTCCAAGACGGGAAAGGACAGCGTAACATTATCTTCTCGGGCGATATCGGTCAATGGGACAAACCTATTCTCAAAGATCCATTTGTTTTTGACCGAGCGGACTACGTGGTTATGGAGTCCACCTACGGAGACCGCAACCACGACAATTCGCAAAACATTGACGAAAAACTCAGCACGACCATTAATGACGCGATAAACTCGGGTGGAAACGTGATTATTCCAACCTTTGCAATTGAGCGTGCCCAAGAACTCTTGTACCGTTTTAGCTCACTGGCGCGTGCAAAAAAGATCCCCTACATTGTCGCATTTCTTGATAGCCCCATGGCTGTCGAAGTCACTAAGGTCTTTGAAAAAAGCAAGAAGTATTTTGACAAAGAGGCAAACGATCTTTTCAAGGAAGGCCAATCCCCCTTTGACTTTCCTGGACTGAAACTCGTCGAATCCGTCGAAGGATCAAAAGCAATTAACCTGATCAAAGGATCAACAATCATTATGTCTGGCTCAGGAATGATTACAGGAGGGCGAATCAAGCATCATCTAGTTAGAGAGATAAATCGTCCAGAATCTACACTTTTATTCGTAGGATACCAAGCGGTCGGAACGCTGGGAAGACAGATATTAGAGGGCACTTCTCCAGTCCGCATTCTTGGACAAAACTACCCTGTAAGGATAAAGATCGAGAACATAGATGGAATATCTGCCCACGCGGGCATGAACGATTTACGCCGCTGGCTCAACAACTTCAAATCCCCACCCAAACATGTTTTTCTAACTCACGGCGAAGAACCATCGATGCTGAGCCTGGAGACCTATCTGAATTCAAAAGGCGGATGGGAAGTTAGCGCTCCAGTATACTTGGAAGAACAAGAACTCTGACCCTCTCCCCAAAGAGAGCTTATTACCCTCGAGAAAAAACTCGTTTCTCTTCTTGCTCACCACATGGTTAGGCTCAAGGATTTGCAGAGTTTCCCTTAGCAACACTCGGAAAATTTTAAACATTCACTCAAAGTATTGTTAAGCAGAGGATATTATTTGGTCTATACGTCGGCTCAGTTCGCAAAGAAATTCTTTAACAAAAGCCGAATGATTCTTCTAGTTTTTACGGCTGTCTACGGTTTTTCCCTTCTAATTAACTTGGATTACAATTCGATTCGATGGGATGAACTTGTCCATTGCTATGGAGGATGGCAACTGTATCACTTACACATTCTGGATTACCTAACATGGAACACCTTCTATCCACCTATGTTCAATTTGGTGACTGCTGGCTATTTTGGAGTGGGTGGCGTAAGCCTATTCAATGCAAGGTTAGTTGCAGTAACCTTCTCGTTACTTACCCTATGGGTCTTATTTGAATTCACGAATCGAATGTTCGGAGCAAAGACCGCTTTACTTTCAACCCTTTTCTACGGCGTAATGCCCGGCGTCATTTGGGCTTCTCGACTAGCATACATCGAAACTATGCTAGAATTCTTCTTCATACTTTCCTTGTTGTTCTTTTTCAATTGGCTACAAACAAAAAAAGACAAGAGTCTCTTCATAAGCGGATTAGCATTGGGTTTGGGTTTCTTAGTAAAGTACCAGATGATTGTGGCAGGATTCATAATGATAGCAGCCATTTTCCTCTCTGGCAGAAAATACATTAAATCGAGACTAACTCAATTCTCGCACCTGATTCTTGTTGTGGCAACAATAGCCATCGCGTGGTTCATCATAACATATATTTTCGCCCCCGGAAACCTGGACCGATGGATTTACGCAATTTCGGCAGGCGACCAACAAAGATCGCTCTACAGCACAAGATTTCCAACACCGATTTTCTACCTTATTGAGATGACCTGGCCATACCCCGACGTTCACCCAATCTCCTTGATCCCGTATTTGTTGGGCTTTATCGGAATAGGTTACTTGGCGTGGAGAAGAAAAACAGAAGACAAATTCCTACTTCTATGGTTCGCTGTGGTCTACCTAACTTTCACGTTGATAGGCAACAGACAATGGCGATACGTTATGCCGCTCTTCCCAATCTTGGCAATTTCAGCCGCAACTGCTGTCAATCTTGCCTACACCAAAACAAAAAGAATCTGGCAAACACCAACGGCCAAACCAAGAAACAAAAACCTCTCCAAACTCGCAGCAGGCCTGCTCACATTTTTCATTGCCGTCGCAGTCATCTCAAGCCTTGCAGAAGCTAACCACTGGATTTCCCTTAACCAAGTCAACGTGCCCATAAAAGAAGCAACCAACTACATAGCTTCAAGAATAAATCCGAATGAATCTGTGATGGTTGTTGCAACATTTGAATTCTTCAGCGGCGGCATGGTAAATTTCTACTTAGACGCAAACAACAAACAAAATAGAGCAAAAGAATACCCAGCTCTGCCTGTCGACACCTTCACACCCAACTTCAAAATAGACGAATTAATCACCCTATGCCAAGAAAACAACTCAAAATACGTCCTAATAAGCGAATATCACTGGAGAATTCCATATTTCAACACAACACTAACACCAGACAATGTCGCCGCCATGATTTACAACTCGGGCAAATTCACCAACCAAACAACCATCGGAACAGAACCAAACAGAATCTTCATCTTAACTTTTAACGAAAACCCAAAGCCATAAAATCTCAACCAGATCTCCTTTCCGCATCCCAACCGAAAAGCTAGACCAGCTCCAGTGACTCCACAAAAACGCGCAGATGAGCACGCATAAATTAACCCAAAACAATTTGTAGTCAGCGCAACTAAAACAGAGTGAATATTTTTAACAACAGAGAAGTTGGTTTTTGCGATGACTGAAAAGGCGAAAAACGCGGTGAATAAGGAATTAGATGAAATTACTCAGAGAATTATGGATGGGCTAGAAAAGGGGTCAGCCGATACCTCAAGGACTTTGCACTTAACGAACATTGGCGAAGCAAAGAAGCTTTTAGACCTTATGGACAAAGCATCAACCAAATCTGAACGCGACAGCGGGAAAAAAGCATTAGTTCAGGAACTGGTGCTTACGACTTGGATGCAAAGGTTGTACTTTGTAATCAGGTCATTCATCATGGGGCTGATCAGCGCGGGAATATCAGCCATTTTCCTCTTGTATTTTGGCTCCATAAACCTCACTCTAGGACTAGTGCTGGGAATAGGCGGCTTTATCCTTTCACTTGTAATATCGAGACTGTTCGATACCCAAATAGTAAAACTCACCACCAGAATCGTCTCCTTCCTAAACGGCCACAAAGCTTTGAGGAACTTCATGATCAGTCACTTCTAACTAATAGAAAGAAGAGAAAACTATTGACCACCATGACCGGTGCTCCGTTTGCACTTAGACCGAAACCAAAATTGAAAAACTCAAGTTTTCAAAGTGGCTCACTTTTTGCGTATAACCTAGCCTGTGCAACGTGTGGAGTATTATGATTATGTAGAAGGGCATGACCAAGCTTGCATGGATAAATTTGTTAGTTTTAGGATTTACCCGGTTTAAAGTGCTGAACTTGACTTTCAGCAAACCCGGTCACCACCTGCAAAGCCATCGCTATGTACATTGCTATGCCTGTGCCTAAATCGGGAAAAGCAAAAGAAGGTCTATCTATTTGGAACTGCAAAATGAACTGAAATTAACCCAAAGAAAAGCAAATTGCCAAAAATATGAAACCTAAAAAGTCCTTTCATCCTTAATGGCTGATAACCTTTCATAAACGTAAACAGCGGCGTCGCAATGGCTAATGTAGATTGTCCCTATTATGCCAAGCCAAATCAGCATTAACCGGAACATCCATCTCTATCAAAAACACAATATAGATGCTCAAGAGGAACAAAAGTGAGCCCAGACAAACTTGTCCCTTGCATCAAAGAAAGCGATCTAAGAGAAGGCCAAATGAAACATGTCCAAGTTTCAGGCAGATCCATCCTGCTGGCAAAACGGGACGGACAAGTTTTCGCCGTTTCGAACAGCTGCCCACACATGGGATGCTCACTCGAAAAAGGTATCCTAAGAGACTACTTCGTTATGTGCCCGTGCCACGGGTGGAAATTCGACATACGAAACGGACAATACGAAGAAAACGAAGCAATAACCGTGACAAGTTACCCTGTCAAGATACTAAAAGGAAAAGTACACGTCCAAATCACAAATGAGACCTGACACGCACAAACATGCAGTCTATCCTACTGCACTATTATTGATTATTTAAAAGAACGCATCAAGAATTAATACAATATGCTTAAGCAAACGACACTCTCTTCTCTGGATTAATCTTATTGGAATGTTTGTGAAGTGAAAAACTACAGGCGTGACTTATCATTTTTTCATAATTCTCAAAAAAAGCCATCCACAAGGATGAATGAGGAATTACATGAGCTTTCGTGCGCCGCTGCCATCTTTATGGTGAACAGTATATGCAGCCTGCAGTAAGCTATTTACACGGCAAAGCTCAGGATAGATTTTCTTGTACTCTTCCGACGAAAAGTACTCTATGTCACTAGGGTAAGCTTTAGCGTGAATAGTGATGTGTTTTATTGCCTCGTTGATGTTTTTGAATTTCATATGCCTCAACCCAAACAGGTCATTGCGAAAGGCAAACTTAATCATTTTTGAGAAGAACACTTCACCAATTTGCAAAGAAAAACCAGAAAGGACAAAAGGTCCTCAGAAATTTTTTTGTCACCAGGAAAAAGTGGCAATATAGTAAGAAATCTCCCTCTAATACGATCTTAAGGTTGTATGTGGTGGTCTGAACTTAACTTGAGGGCTTCCTCTTTTGAAAAACCATAATGCAAAGGTTCGATGACGGTTTCAGAACCTTCAGGTGAATACTTGGACCCATTCTCCTTCAACCGCTCAACCTCAAACTTTTGAACAAGAGCCATCGCAATCATAGCCCAAGGGCAAATAACATTTTCAGGCTCCAACTCACGATGAATATGCAAAGCCCAAACACAACCATCAACAAAAACAGTGTACTTGCCATCCTCACTCTTACTGTAGCCAAATTCTTTCAGCACCTGGGCCTTAACAAGAAAAGTCGAAAAGTTAGCTAAAGCTTCATCCAATGTCTTGGCACTAACCAATTTCAGTTTGGCTCTTTCCTCAATCTTAAGAAGAAGATCAAGAGTCGGATGATAAATAACCTCATGCCCATCACCTAACACTTCTTTGGCAGCTCGCTGGTAAGAAAACAACAGATTATGAAGCAAAGTGCCAACATCATACATGCAAGAATACTCTTCAGCCAAAGGAACCATCAACAAATCATAACAACGTTAACGATGACAATTTAAAGCATATGAACTCGAAATAGTTATCTCAAGAAACTAACCTTGGAAACAACTAACAAAATCAACACCACCAACAATTTTACGTCGATCTGAACCTGAAATCTAGATATAGATGCGTATATTAAACTCCGAGTGAGCAAGTTTTTAGGGATTTTATGAATACCGAAGAAAAAAAGAACAATAATCCTGAAAAAACAGACAAAACAACAGTCAACGAAAAAGAGCGACACAAAGGCAAAATGGACAAAGCTGACAACAAAGCACGAGCGACCGCGGGCAAAGCCAGAGCAAAAAACGCCGGACACGAAGAAGTTTCAGACCAGAAGTCACATGAATACCACTAAACACAAACGTTACAATTCACCACCCATTCTAGAGATTCCAACATCAGCAATTCTTCCGCCAATAATTTAACGACCTTAATTGCGATCATAATAGCAAGAAGAAAAAAGCTTGCAAGATTAGACGTCTGAAACAATTCCTAAGAGGCATAATAGCGCCTCTTTTATGGCAGTTCCACCCACTATTTTCGGCGATTCCAACTTGAAAACTAGAAAAAAGATGTAAGCACGTCTCTAACTGAAAATTTAGGCATCGGGATTGATTTTTTTCTTAGCTTCTTCAATGGCTGCGAACTTTGAGCTTAGTTCTTGTATTTCAAAACTAAATCCTGATTGATGACTACGTTGTTCAGACAAACCACACACACTCCACAATCTATAGATACCGCAGTTACAATGCAACCAAATAAAAGATGTTTCAACACTAATTTGTCAAACTTTTGTGTTGGATTTTAATTCAGATTTTTTAATCTTCTTTTTATCTCCAACTTAGTTTTGGAATCTTGCTCTTTTTCCAGAGCTTCCAATAGAAGTTTCTTAGCCACTTCATCTTTATTATTCGGAAAAAGTCTTCCAAAAACACTATCAGACCAATAGCCATCTTTGCGTTCAGGGAATTTGCAAATAAAATTGGAAGGATAAGTTTTTGCCTTATCACTATCAACTACAACGAAATTCAATTCGTCTTTAACAGTATCGTAATGATACCCAGTTCTTCTTTTAATAATCATAAGGCTCAAATTCATCAGCTTTACATCGTCTTCAGATTCAACTACTTTTGGAACCATTCATAGAGTTGAGGTTTCATTTCTGTCATAATAAAGCCTTATGAATTCACAATATCCAAACAAACTTCCGAATTAAGAGCAAGAAAAGCATAAGGGCGAATAATTTTAATTTATAAAACTATAATGCTTAGCTAACTATTTTCATTAACTTAAAACATGATTCAAGAAAGCAACATAACGATGACAGCCAATAACGCTGTGAAATGTCCTAACTGTGGAAAGTATTGAGAAAACAGTTAGGTCACTGAAGAATCATTTTTTCATTGTTGAAGAATACGTTTGTGACTGATGTGGAAAACATTTTCATAAAGAAAAATAGACTAATAGGGAGCATGAATAGTCAGGTAACTTTTGTCTTCCCTAAACCAAAGATTGCTACCCTTAACAAAGTTCTTAACGCAATGAAGACAGTTCTCTTTGACTGAGCCCTTCTCAATGCTTAGAACGTACCCTTCAAAATCATAATCGTCAGCACTGATTTTAGGCAATACCCCTAAACATTTGAAGCTGCCAACTATTAGAGTTCTGTATAAAGCCATTATTTCAACAAAGTTCAGGACTCACGCCAGCGAGAAAAAAGAGAGCATTCGTATTTCTTAAACAATTGTGGTTGCCTACACACAACAACGCTTCGTGTAATGCCCACTGCTTCAGCGCGTGGTTCAATTTTGCTCTCGCTATGCTTCTAAGCTATTGCTGGTGGGTTACAGTCACATAGTTTTATATGTCCTGTGCTTTGATATGGGCTTAGAAAAAATCATTGAAAGGTTCTCCATTTGAAACTAACCCCCTTAGTATTGGTTATTTTATTGTCAATTCTCTTGGTTTCGATAGCGATAACTGGAGTACAGGCTCAGGGAGAGGACAATGGTGGTGGAGAAGGAGGGTTTGAATTTCATTGCTCTTTAGGCGGAATAAGTTTTCTTCTAGTCATGGCAACGCTCGCTGCAGGATTCTTGGTTTCAGGTCGCTTTGGGCGCATGGCTGGCGTTAAGCCTTTACCCGTACATAAGTTGGTGGTAGTTGCAATGGCCGCATATTTGACTGGCGAATTCATTTTCGGCTTAGTGATTCGAAACATTTCTTTTGTTATGAGTATGCATGGAGTTCTGGGATTCTCTGTTGCTGCACTAGCTTGGGTTACAGCGAGCCTTAATCCTCTTGCGTTGAGAAGAGCCCTGAAGTGGAAATGGGCTTCTAAAATCCACTTAATCTTCGCAGCAGCCCTGTTTATCCTTCTATCTATTCACCTATACTATGCATTCACAGTACTCGGGGAATAAGAGGGCTGAGCCTTAGTAACCAAGTAAGCTCCTTTGTTTTATTTCTTGAACTGAATCAAAGACTAATTCAACAGTGTAGCCTTCGAAGCTGAGCATTTTTGCAGCTGGGGTGTAAAGTAGCGATTAGGTATTTTTTGTGTCTAGGTTTATTCCTTTGTCGATAAGTTGGGTGTTTTGACTCGACGTTCAAGCCGTTTGTCTTGGGGATGTGTGAAAAGGAACTTTATGCTGTTTCCTGTGTGTACCTCGGCATTGGCTTTTAATCAACTGCTCCGCCGCGAAGACTTGGCTGACTTGACAAAGAAAGTATAAGTTATTACTCCAAATCCGGCTTCCGTGTTCCATGGAATTTGAATCTTCCTAACCACCGCTACTGCGCCACCATTTGTAACTGTGGACAGGCAACAGCAAAACGATATAGCCTTTCTAATTTTAATGTACCAAGGCGATGAGAAATGAGTAAAAATCTTTTAAAACCAGATGCTTCAAAAATCCTTTCCGATGTGCCCAAAGAGAACGCTTTTCGTTTTTGCACTGCGGATGGAGTTTTTACTAAGATTGAAGCAATGAGCCTGGAAGATTTTGTTGATAAATTAGAAGGAATAGATGCCAATTCTATTCTTTTCCATTATCCACGGGGAGATTTCCAAGCTTGGATAAAAACTTCCATCGGAGACTCTGAATTAGCTGATAAAATGTTTACTATACCGCGAGGTATATCGGGCGAGACCCTTAGGCAAGAACTACTGAAGATGGTTCAAAAGAGAGTAAATGAACTCAAAGCTCTAAAACAAGAAGAAGTATTTCCCTCCAGCCAATGTAATGAGGAAGGGTTATGCTTATCTTAATACATCGGTCCACTCAGCTTGTTACACCTGAAAATGACCAATAACAAAAACAAGACGCTTTTAGCTTACATGACTAAGGGTGGCGCAACGGAGACAGCAGCCAAAACAATTGCAGATGTCCTTAGGACTAAATTCAATTTGGAAGTTGATTTAGTAAACCTCAAAAAACAGCCCTCGCCAAACATCGCACCCTACAATAACGTAATTATCGGTTCAGGAGTAAGAACAGGCAAAATCTACAAAGAAGCACTAAAGCTGCTTGAGCAAGATTTTAGTGAAAAGAAAGTGGCTTTCTTCATTTGTTTTTGTTATTTGAGTTCTCTAAAAAGTCAGATTTCTAAAGATAATGAGTCTCAAATTCGTAGCATAATTGCTGAAGAATACATTGAGAAAGCATTAGCGAATTATCCTAAAGTGAAGCCAGTTTTGGTGGGAGCATCCGACGGGTGCATGCGAATACTTGGAAAAACGATATCTGCTCCAATAAACTCCACCAAAACAGTTTCCTGGGCAGAAGAACTTGGAAAGAAACTTGTTGAAACCAATTAAAATGAAGCCGCTAATCATTCACGTGTCGACGAGTTACCGTTTTGAGTCGATTTCTACCACCTGTCTCCTTTGCCAAAATCGCCTTTTTTTCTGCTATCAGAATGTAGATGCTTTCTTCTCCAGAAGGCGGCTGCTTCCAATCTTTGAGGGACAGTCTTCTGGACTTTGTTCCTCATGCCAGTTAATCGTTCATCAGATTTGGTTTTTTCTTCCGCTACCAGAAAGCTTAAGGCATCCGAGATAGGCGTAGCCCTGATCCGAGCTGGTTTACCCATCAATCTTTCAATCAAACCCATTTTTTCAAGAGACGGCAGAACTCCTTTTTATAAATGAGTTAGTTTTTACGCAATCATGCATTGCTTATACACTGTTTTGACTGATGGCCAGCGCGCTCACTGGCAATTGCAGGATGCAATGTTAGTTTTTGTTATTTTTTTCCGAACAGCTAAAGATCAATGTCGACTGCATTCACTTGCTTTCCTTAAAATAAGTTGAGCTAGAAGCTGACTGATGCGACTCGAAGTCGCTGCCCTAGAAGGGTTGTTTCCTTTTTTCCTGTGTTCAGCTACATGCGCGTCGATAGCTCGATCCATAGCTTTCAAATCAGGTAGCAACAAGATTTCGGTTCCACACACGCATTTGATGAGTGGCAAACGTTCCTTTAGACACAGCTCTGCTTCAGAAGTTTTGGCTCCAGAAATGTTCGCAACGCCAACCACATCGTTTAGAGTGTACTTTTGCCGTTTCTCAAATGTAGGTAAACTCATCTGAACCTAAAAACTCCTCACAAACTTATGGATAACATAGAGTGAAAATTGCTATTAAGTTGATGTCTGTGTGAACTCCCATCTACAACTTTAGTAACGGCAAAAGAAAGGCAAAGAACCTATCGAAGCCTCTCTAACTTAATAATTTACTCTTCAAAAATCACAAATTAGAAATAAGCTCTATCCTCCCGAAAAAAGCAATGACAACTATTCATCTGTAGGTGTAGACCCCCATTCACACATGTTTATCTTAATTCAATTGTATTGTTTATCTGGAAAGGAGAAGGCTTTTTTTGCCTGTTGGCGCCAAAGCTTGACAGCCAGAAACTAATGACCAAATCTATAGAATGCCTTTTGAAAAGAAAAAAATGCTAAATGAGTACGAGCAACTGAAAAGTGAAGAAGTGCAAAAACTCGTCAAACAAAATCTCGACAAAAAAGAAAGCCGGCATAAAAAACTAGGGATAAAATAAATAGTATCTGAAGAGCGCGCTTGTAGTTGTGGTTCTACAGTCACAAATCGTTAAGTAGAATTGAAAAGACAATGAATTAGTTATACAAGAGGTGATTGGACAAATGAGGTTTTTGCATAATAACAAAGGTGGTTTAGCTGGGTGGCTATGGTATGCCATTGTTGTAGTAGTATTAATAATAGTTCTTGTCGTTGTTGTGAGATTTCTTTTTCACTTGATATAAGGCAAACTAAAAAAAAGATTCAACCGAATCTTTAGCTTCCCCTATATTAACTGAAAAAGCATGATTCTGTTACCTTTTCATTAGATTGATTAATTTCTTTTAGCTGTTACCCTTCACTTGCTGATCGTTAGGTACTGCCTGGTTTCTTGATTCACGTTTTAGATAAGCAACAACTTCAAAACTTTGATTAATTTGAAGCGCAACAATAGAAACCAACTCCCACCCATCAGAACCATACTTATTCAACAACTCTTCTTGTGTTTTGACACCAGCATCCAATATTCCTTTAACCAAAGCAATTGAAACATATTCCCATCTTGTCATGTATTTTACCTCTAACAACAATTATTTTCTGTAGAACTGTGAATAACTAAGCAGTATTTTTCTCTTGAGGTAAATTGACTGCATCGACAATCCACAACCTCCTACAATTCAGCATGCTTGCTTTTCGTAATCGGCAAAGTAGCTACAAGAGGGCAAGCGCGCTAAGGTCGTAATTCATAAATCTTAAAAGTTAAGAAATCATTAATGATATGTAGAGGAAAGGAGCTTGTCAGCAACATGTTTGCACAAGCACTCTAAAGAAACCTCGGATCGCATCAAATGTGAATGCGGCGAAGAAATTAAGATAGACCTCGACTACGAGCAAATGGGTCGCAAAATTGAAAAGCACGCATTAAGTCACAAAGAAAAAGAGCCTAATCCAAGCAAGGCAGAATTAACTTTCGAGCGAGTGCAGAAAAATTTGATTTCTCAAGTCCTCGAAAAAGCATCTGCACCAAGATAGACCCAGCCGCAAGTCGTCAAACAGAACCTAACTCTATAGAAAGCGCTCAAAACAATATTGCATGCTTGAAAGACTTCAAAATTAATCAGTTTTCCACTATTTTCGTTGAACATTTTGGCGCATGATTTGAGAGAATATTGGATTGGTGAAAGTAAGCGCGATTCGCTGGTCCTATCTGTCGTTTGTTATTGGCATCTAAATTTTGCCAAAAAGGAAAGAGGGTTGCTTATGATTTCTTTGGCTTTATGCTTAGCTTAAGGTTGACCTCAACGATATACTCTTTATCAACGTTTCCAACACTGAAATTCCAGTTCTTTACTTCGACATCCATATCCTTAAAATGAGTCACTAAAGAATCCTTATATTCGCTGACGGTCTCCCCAATACTCTGCAACCGCTCAGTAATGTCAATTTTTTTCTCAGGCATCCAAATACACCTCCTCCCAAAATCCTAAACATCAATTTCGTTCTTTGATTTTGCTCAAATTTAATAAAAAGGGGAATTGGGTTATCTCCATAGCTTTTTGCCGGTGAACAGCCAAACAAGCACTAAGATAACTGCAATCACGAGCAGTATATGTATCAACGCACCGATTCCGGGCAAAGCGAAGAAACCAATCAGCCAAAGCACCACAAGAATAATGGCAATCGTTAACCAGACGTTCATAGCCAATTTTCCATCCAAGCTTAAGGTACTGGCCTAAGATACATGTGAAGCTGATCTTTTGGAACCTTCAGGTGTAATCCTGTTTCTGACCAGGCAGCCACTTTCTCTAGTGCTGCTACATCCATCATGTTTCGCACACCGCGTTTCTTGGCGCCAAGCACTGACTCAGCTATATCTTTTTCCAATTCGAGTTCAAGATGAGTTACCTTCCACTCAACTGGATCTACTTCTACTCCTTTGACTTTGCCGATTTTCTCATCCATCGCAAAAACATCTTTATCCATAAACTCGCTAGTTCTCATACTTTCTATACCTCCTTTTCGCAACCTTTTTGTCGACTACTTTATAAATGGTCTGCGCAAGACTTAAGCCTGTGTGACTGTGAACTCACACCTACATTCGGACGATTGTGTATTGACTACTCTTTCCGGAGTTAGGAAGAACAAATCCAGTCCCCAACGTTTTTACCGATACTAAACAACAATAGTGTTGTTTCTACAGAACATGAGGAAAGGGTCAAGTGTGAAATTTGAATGCTACTTGACTCTAATAAACAAAATGCGTTTGCCTCAAAGAGCAACTACTATTGTTCAAAGATTTTTATGCGACAGACACTTTGTATCTTCGACGAATTTTCCATTCAATTTCTGATGAACGCACCGAAACTTCACAGATAGCTCTAAATACCAAATTTAAAAACGCGCGTGATATGCGCTTAGTTTTAGAAAATTAGAAAAAGGGCAGGCTATCTGCCTAATCATTTCGCGAAGCGTATTTCAATTGTATAAAAAAAAATTTTGCCAACTGATTCTTGAAACACTAAGTTTGTTTTATGCTTTGTTAAAGTTTTCTTTTGGCTTTGCCTACGTCTTCTTGGATTTTTCCTTTTACTTTTTCCGCTTCACCTTTAATTATTTGACCAGTATTGCCAGTAACTTTGCCCACGCCTACGCGGATTTTGCCTTCGTCCTTCTTAAGTTTACCTTTAACTTCATCTTTACTCATAAAATTTCACTATAAAATAGCGTCTCTACGATTTAGTTAAACATATGTGACTGTTACTTGGCACTAGCAAACGCTTCTAGATTAAGAACCAAACAAAAGACGCTAAAGAACGTGGAGCAGGTAATGTGCATAAAACCTCAGACCTAGTTTGCTGCCACGCGGTACCAAATCACGAAAGCTGCCAAACACTTCAATATAAAGCCATTTACCTAGCTAATCCTCCCATAGGGTCCCAGGGCGAAAGGACAACAGGTTCGGTGCAAAGAATCTTTAAGAGCCCTGGAGAGAGGTATTCTTTCCTAACAGTTATTTCGAAAACGTATTCGTCGAACCACTCATCCATCATATACATATAACCTCTGTCACCAATCATAGCACCCCAACTGTTTTCCACCCGCCATTTTCTCGGTTTTCCAGTTTCATCAAGATCAACACCAGTTAACACCATGGCGTGCGTCATCTCGCTATTCCTATATTCCAATCTTCCTGCTTTGCTCCAAAGTCTTTGTCGGGAAGAGGCTAAATTATCTGTAGCTGTGACAATACAATCACAATACTATATGTGGCCTTATTCCTTCACTTACTTAGGTGTAAGTTTTGTCAAAAGCTCAACCTCATCCAGGTCACGAAAAACACCTCTGCAAAATGGTAGAGGACAAAGTACCAATAGAAAAGATAAAGCCACTTGTAAAAGAAGCAAAATACATCTGCAAAAGCTGCATGCGCACAGCAACAAAAGCAGAAAACCTCTGCACACCAGAAAAACTCTAAACATCTTTCCCCTTTTTTGCAAAAGTTAGAATAGCTACATAAGATTGCCGTTTTTCTATTTGCATAAAGCAGATTGACCAGACCTTAGTGAACTAAATTCTAATCTTTCCCTCTCTTGCCTAAAAATGAAGACTGAAAATATGGAAAATGAAGCTTGTATTTACAAAGTACTATTTGTATGTACGGGCAATGCCTATCGTAGCCCAATATGCGAAGCACTTCTCAAAAAACTTAGGCCAGATTTGGAAGTGGATTCTGCAGGCACAAGAATTGTAAGTAAAATCACAAAAGAAGCAAGAGAATACGTAATGACAGAAGATGCTGTGCAGTATCTTAAGAAGTCGCCTGAAAGCGTTGATAGCAAACATTTGGATGAGTACAGTGTTATCATTGCTATGGAACAGCGACACAAAGACTCAGTCCTGAAAAAATGTTCCGAATGCAAAAACAAAATTGTTGTTTGGGATATTCCAGACAAGATTTTCTTTTTGCACGGACGAACTCAGAAGATTAACAATAAAATGAAAAAGAAAGTCACCGAATTCGCAGAATCATTAACATAATAAGAAACATAAAGGTTCAAACAAAGCGAGTTTAGAGCAGCACAACCTGTAAAACGCGGTGACTTCAATTCACGCATTTGCGCCTCTTTTAATGGCAACATCAACTATTCTCGTTCGGCGAATAATGAAACCAAACCCCTTTCTCTGAGGGAACCATATTGAAATCAAAGGGTTTGCTGGGGCTCTGAACCGTATTTTAGGAGAAAGAATGAAGAACCAAAGAATTTTGGTTATCATCCTCAGAGCCCATTCAGCCCCCACATTTTTCGCAATTTACTTTTCAACCACCCTTGAGTTCCAACTGAAAATTGGGTTGAGACTCCGTATGAAATAGCACTGGCAACAATTATCGCCACGATGAGTCAACAACAAAAACTGTGTTTGCTAAACCTTTCGCATTCAAAGTTCTAGCCTTCTCGCTTCATGATCCTTTGTTGGAAGATTATCTTAAGCGATAACGAGTCGCAAATGTGAACACCATCTAAAAAAAAGTAAGCGGAACACAAGCACAAACAGGCAAAAAACTTGCCTCAACACATTTCTTAAGAACAATAACTATTATAAAAAAAGTTTTCATTTGTCTCCAAGATCAGGTCATCTTTGGTAAGTATTCAAAATTCATAACGCTTTATTATAAATTTCATAAGTTAAACTCCCAGGGGAAGGCTCAATGTTAACGCAAAGCCAATCCGACATGGTACTTGCAGATTTAAATGACTTGGCTACGTTGAAGGAAAAAAAAGCCATCCGAGTTTTACACGTTGACGACGATCCTTCAATCCGAGAAATAACAAAACAGATCTTAATCGACATGGGCTACTTTGACCTCGATGGAGCCAGTTGCGTTGATGAAGCCTTCAAAAAACTTTCAACCGAGCTTTATGACGTAATTGTTTCTGATTATGAAATGCCACAAAAAGATGGCCTCCACTTCCTAAAAGAATTGCGTGAACAGAAAAACAACATTCCCTTCATTTTGTTTACGGGCAAAGGCAAAGAAGACGTAGCAGTCAAAGCCTTAAATTTAGGCGCAGACAGCTACATCAACAAAAACGGCTCCCCAGAAACAGTTTACTGTGAACTATCGGATGCAATAAACAAGACTGTTGAACGAAAAAAATCAAGAGAACTTCTAACAAAATCAGAGTCAAAGTACCACGCTTTAGTTGATAATTCACTTCAAGGAATATCAATTTTGAAAGCGGATCCGATTAGGATAGTTTTTGCGAACGGCGCGTTCGGAAAAATTTTGGGTTATTCGTCTGAAGAGTTAACGTCGCTTTCGCCTAAAGAAATTATGAGTTTGATCTATTTCGAGGATAGAGCTGTCTTTTTTAAACGTATGGAAAACCGTTTGCAAGGCGAACACGCGGAAGCATGCTATGAGTTTCGTGCAATACGAAAAGACGGATCGATTATATGGCTGAGCTCACTTGCAAGTCGAGTTGACTATGAAGGACAACCTGCGGTGCAGGGCATGTTCTTAGATGTCAATGAAAGCAAGAAGGCTGCCGAGATGCTTCGTGAAAGCGAACAGAGATATCGAGAACTTGCTAATTGTTTGCCTGATATAGTTTTTGAAACTGACTTAAATGGGCAATTGGAATTTGCTAATGAAAGAGCTACTGAAATTTCTGGCTATTCTCTTAACGAGATTGAAAAAGGAATCAATATTTTTCAGTTTATTGTCCCTGAAGATAGAGACAGAGCAACAAAAAACATTCAACGTTTACTATCAGAGGGACATTATGTGCCTTCAGAGTATAAATTCATGAGGAAAGATGGCACAACGTTCCCTGCACTCATCACAGCAACGCCTCGCGTTTGCAAAAACAAGGTGACAGGCTTTAGAGGCATTGTCTTGGATATTTCTGAACGCAAGAAAGCTGAAGAAAAATTACGGGAGAACCAACATCTAACCCAAAAAATGCTCGATTGCTCGCCCAACCTCATTTACATATATGACTTATTGAAAAACTGCAACATATACGCCAACAAAGAGTTACTTGAATTCTTAGGGTACACACCAGAAGATAGTCAAATCAATGGGTTCAAAGTTGTTTGCCAACATTCTCCATCCTGACGACATAAAAATCGTCGCTGAGCATCACGCACGTTTCGCAAATGCACCCGAAAACGCAACTTATGAAGTTGAATACAGAATGAAACATGCAAAAGGCGAGTGGCGATGGCTACAGAGCTGCGACACATTATTTGCCCGCACACCAGAAGGCATCGGCAGCCAAATCCTTGGCACATGCGAAGACATAACAGAAAGAAAGCAAATGGAAGCTGAATTAAGGGCAAATGAAGAAAAGTACAGGGCCTATGTGGAAAATTCGCCAGTAGCGTTTTTTGTTGTCAATTCAGAGGGCAAATATATTCAAGTTAACAAATCTGCAAGTAATTTACTTGGCTACTCCATAAATGAATTGAGGGGCATGTCTATTGCTGATATTCTATTTGAACAAGACATTGCTTATGGGTTTAAGCAGTTTGCCTCGCTCAAAGAAACAGGAAAATGTCTGTTCGAGGTTGCTTTAAAGCGAAAAGACGGCCAGACTGTTAACGTTATTCTAAATGCAGCAAATTTACCAAATGGAAACTTTATGGCATTCTGCGAAAACATAACCGAACTCAAAAAGGCACAGGAAACCATAGAAAAAGAAAGAACACAATTCGAAAACATACTTGACGCCGCACCAGTGATGATTGCCTACAAAAGCAAAGACGACCATTTCGTTCAAGTAAACTCTGCCTTTGCGGATTTCGCAGGTTTGCCCAAAGAGAAAATTATCGGCATGACAACCTTCGACGTAGTCAAAGAAAAAGAAGTAGCCCAACAAGGCCGCAACCATGATCTGCAAGTTATGCAGACTGGAGTTCCTGTTTTGAATCAGACAATAAAGTGGTCATGTAAGTGTAGCCAAAAAGAGATTTGGGCACTCTACTCAAAACTGCCTTTTCACGACTCTGAGGGCAACGTTATTGGAACAGTCAGTTATGTCTTAGACGTCGATGAACGCAAGAAAACCGAAGACGCTCTAAAAAGAAGCAATGCTTATCAAAATGAAGCACAAAAACTGGCCCACTTGGGGAGTTGGGAATGGAACATCAAAACCAATCAAGAGGATTGGTCAGATGAGTTATATCGCATATTTGGTTTCGAACCACATTCCTTCCAACCAACATACGAGACATTCCTCAAAGCACTACATCCCGATGACGTCCAAAGGGTTCTAGATGAGGCAAACCGAGCATCTCGAGGAGAAAAGCCTTACGACATTGAATGCCGAATTGTCCTACCAAAAGGCGAAACACGACATCTTCACTGCCAAGGCGAAATTCAACGCGACTCAACAGGAAAAGCAGTCCGAATGTTAGGAACAGATCTCGACGTAACGGAACTCAAAAAAAGCGAAGAGAAACTCGAAAAAAGCAAGAAAAAATACCAGTTCCTCTTTGAGAATAACCTTGACGGAATCATTGTTGCCAAGAGAGACGGGAGAATTGTTTCGGGGAATCCCGCAATCTGCAAAATGCTATCAATGAATGAACAGGAATTATTGGCTGCCGGTCGCCAAGGAATTGTGGTTAATGACCAAAGAAATATGGCTGCCCTCAAAGAGCAAGATGACAAAGGTGAAGTAGCAGCAAATATATCTCTTAAACGGAAAGACGGCAGTGTTTTTGAGACTGAAATTTCAAGCAGAGAATTTACTGATTTTGACGGGTCAACGAGCATTCTGGTAACAGTTCGAGATATTAGCAACCGCTTAATGCTCGAAGACAAACTTAGAACAATCAGCAGCTTTACTCGTCACGACATAAAAAATAAACTCCAGTCAGCAAGCGGCAACCTATTTTTATCAAAAAAAATAGTATCCGACAAACCAGAAATGAAAAAATACCTCAACCAAATTGAAGCAAATTTGGCTAGCATAAATAGAATTTTGGACGTCTCCAAAGACTACGAATTAATGGGAAGCCAAAAACTCGCACCAATTGATGCAGGCAAAGCATTCGAGAACGCTTTGTACTTATTTGAAGACCTTAAGGGAATAAAAACAATTAACAAAATTGGAACCTGCACCGTTTTAGCAGACCAAATGCTAACCACATTATTCTATAATTTAATAGACAACTCCATCAAATACGGAGAAAAAGCTACCCAAATAGAAGTCCACATTCAAACAAACAAAGACGGCTCAAAAAATATTATCTACCAAGACAACGGAGTAGGAATATCTCCCGAGACTAAGACTCGACTTTTCGACAAAGGCTTTGGCAAAGGCACCGGCTATGGCTTATTCCTCATCAAGAAAACTTGCGAAATATACGGTTGGACCATATCCGAAATAGGAGAACTCGGCAAAGGAGCTAAATTCGAAATAAAACTAAACGCGCCTACAATTCCTTCCTCAGAAGAATACCTGGGTGCATGAAGTGATTCCTAAAATAAGCAACCGCTACCGGGAATCTCATTTATCCGAAGACATCAAACATGCCAAACTAGGAATTTGGCTGCTCTTAATTCCTCTCTTCCTATTTATCATAAATGACTATTGGTTTTTCGGACTTTCAGAAGAATTCCTTGTTCTGAACGCTTTCAGACTTGGTTTCATAGTTTACACAATAATGTTCTTGGCCTATTTGGCTTCTTTGAAAAGTTACCCCAAATACCTCAAATCAGAGTTTCTATGGGGCCTTGGCGGAGCAATTTTCCAACTTGTAGTAATAGCTTCACGACCCCAAAATTTTCTCCTCCACACAATGCTCGTTATCATAGTTATTTTCGTCTACTGTTTAGTCATTCCCCAGACATTTACCAACAGAATTATTCTATGTCTAACCCTCACAATAGGCGAGCTAACCATAATAATTCTAAGTATACCCTCGATAGCCCTAGCAGTTTTGTTCACATTAGCCTTCAGCCTAATCCTCGCAAACATAATAGGCCTATCAAGCGCCAGACTACTGGAATCCAACAGCATCAAAGCGTTCCAGGCAAAGGAAGAAATTGACACAGTAGCAAACGAACTCAACAAAATAATCAACGGAATCGGCGACTTGCTCTGGGTAATGGATTCAGATCGAAAAATTGTAATGGTTAACAAAAGCACCTGCGAAGCCTTCAAAAAGAAACCAGAGGAACTTTTGGGCAAACACTGCTTCGAAATTGTCCACGGAACCAATGCACCTTGGCTAAATTGCCCCGCCACCAAAACGTTTGAAACAAAACAAACAGTTACAGCGGAAATAAACGATCCAAACCTGGGCGTACCCCTCCTGGTAACTACCTCGCCAATTCTTGACGAAAAAGGAGAAATCACCCAAGTCATCCACATAGCAAAAGACATTTCCAAAATAAAACTCGCAGAAATGGAATTGCACATTGCAGCAAACCTCTTTGACGCCGCATCTGACTCAATTTTAGTACATGACACTGAAGGAAAATTCGTCTATTTCAACGAAGTAGCATTTATGAGCAGAGGATACACAAAAGATGAATTCCAAACATTAAGAATACACGACTTAGATGCTCAAGGAACCAATGAAAACTTTGAATCCAAAATCCAAGCAATTATGGGCAAAGGAGACACCACTTTCGAAACTTTGAACATTCGAAAAGACAGAAGCGTATTCCCCGTTGAAATCCACGCCCGAGTAATTGAATCCGACAACAGAAAACTCGTCCTAAGCATAGCTAGAGACATTACCGAACGCAAAAAAGCAGAAGAGAAACTAAGAGAAAGCGAAGCGAAATATCAAACTACATTCGAAGCCTCAAATGACGCATTAATGCTTCTTGACGAAAAAGGCTTTCTTGATTGCAACAAGTCAACCCTCGAAATGTTTGGCTTAGAAAAAGTAGAAGAATTCACAACCTATCACCCAGCTGACTTATCACCTCCAACTCAACCCGACGGTTCATCCTCCATGGACGCAGCCACGAAGCACATAGCCAAAGCATTCGAAACGGGAAAAGATAATTTCAACTGGATTCACAAACAAAAAAACGGCACTACCTTTTTTGCGGACGTGCTCTTAACAAGAATGCCCCTGAAAGACAGACACATTTTGCAAGCCACCGTCCGCGATATTACCAAACAAAAAGAAGCAGAAAGACAACTAAAAGAAAATGCCCAAAGAATTGAAGTAATGAACGAGAAACTGCGAGTAGTCGGCGGATTAACCAGACATGATATTCGCAATAAACTCGCAGCGTTGAATGGCTACACCTATTTACTCAAAAAGAAACACACCGATGAAGCTGAAATTATAAACAAGCTTCGCAGCATAGAGCAATCTAGCGGCGAAATCGTAAAGATTCTTGACTTTGCAAAGCTGTACGAACAATTAGGTGTTGAAGAGCTAAGCTACATCGACGTCGAACGAGCAATGATTGAAGCAGTTGCGCTTTTCTCAGGATTGACCTTCAAAATCGCAAATGACTGCAAAGGCTTAACAGTGCTGGCAGATTCATTTCTTAGGCAACTCTTCTACAACTTCATCGACAACACAAGAAAATACGGCCAGAAAACAACCACAATTAGAGTCCACTGTGAAAAAACAGAAACAGGCGAACTGCAACTACTTTACGAAGATGATGGCGTAGGCATCTCCAAAGAAAACAAACTAAAACTTTTCTCCGAAGGATTCAGCACAGGGAACAGCACAGGCTTTGGCTTATTCTTGTCCAAAAAGATGATGGATGTCTACGGCTGGAAAATCCAAGAAACAGGAGAACCCGGAAAAGGCGCGAAATTCGTAATGACAATTCCCGCCATTAATCCGAAGGGAAAAGAAAATTACCGATTTACACAACTATAGAACGGTTCAATTGTTCGCAATCAACACCTCGAACAAGAAATAATCGACGACAACAACCTGTTTGAACGCAACCCCAAAAGCAGCAGACCTCGCCTAAACTCTTGTTTTCGCATGATGAGATGTTGTTGTTGACTAGCACCAACATTTGTTTAATAGCTTTCAAAGAGTTTAAAAGCAAAAAGATTGGAAATCACCATTCTCTATAAGCCAATTATTCCAACAGTTAACCGTTAAAAACAACCACTATTTACAAAAAAATTCTGGAAAAACCAACCAAGAAAAAAATTGAAAACGGAGAAACAAAAAATGCAAAAAAGCATGATAGAAACAATAGAAAAACCAGAGCAAAGTGTCGAACCTATCAACAATGTCCAGCAAGAAAATTTCTGTCCAAGATGCGGGTCATTTCTCAAAGTCGTGGGAAAACGTGGACTGCCTTTACTAAGTTGTTCAAAATGCGGATACAGCAAACCTATTAGTTCAAATCATGCGCCAAAACAAAGCGTACGCAGAGGGCAAGCGATAGAAATTGCAGTGGTGGACAAAAAAGAAGAGTCAGCGCTTAGAACATTTCCAACGGTAACGTCTACTTGTCCAGTATGCGCCAATAAGGTAGCTGAAACCTGGACGCTTGCAGTCGGAGGCGAAACCACGACGTCAACAGTGACATTTTTCCGTTGTACTAAGTGTGGAAACACCCGAAGAGAAACAGGATAAACCAAAAACTCATCAATTTTTGTTGAGAAATAAAGTTGACAATTAATCAATTTTGCTTCTCAAAAAAGGTTAACTAGAAAAAACCTGAAATGCTATCTGAATAAGGAGGTAATAATTTTGGTTTCTAAAATAAACATGAAAGATGAAGGCAAAGATTTTTGTCCTAACTGCGGAAGATCTGGAACAAAAACAGTAGTTGACCCCAACACTGGCGGAATTCTTCTTGTGTGCTCGAACAGAGCATGCAGATCCTTGCGATCAAAAGGCTGGTTCTAAATAGCCAAAAACAAAAATAGGCCTAATTGATCTGTAAAACTCAATCATAACCTTCTTTAGCCCATTTTTAGCAACGTTCTAAATCCAATTCGAAACTAGAAAGAGAAGACAATTAAAAGAAAACAACGTCAAGCTCAAATGAAAACCAAACACTTCAATCTAAACTTGTCAACAAAGAGTCTGCAGGAGCCCTGGAGTCGTATAGGAGAGTTAGGAAACTATGGAGCAAACATAAACGCTTTCCAGCGCCTTTCAGTCTTATTATTCGATAGATGCAAAAAAGAAAAAAGAAGATTGTTGGGGTTTTGATTTTTTATTTTCGTTTTCTTAGGATGAGTGCTGCTGCGGCTGCAACCACTACTATGACTGCTGCGCCAATTGCGATGTAGGTTGTTGTTGGATTTGCGCTAGTTGGTGGAATAATGACTGCACTTGGAGTTGGTGAGGCTGCAGTTTGGGTTGGTGCTGGTGTTTGTGTTGGGGTTGAGGTTGGTTCAACATTTGCGGATGTTGAGGGTTGCTCTGTTACTACGAATGCGGTTCCTGCTTCGCTGCTGTAGTATGAGTTTGTGTCTTCTAATGTGGCTTTGACTTTGTAGAGTCCTGGAACTGGTGGGGTCCATGATAAGGCGTAGTTTCCTAGATCGTCGCTGTCAACGGTGCCCATGTCTTGGAAGTTTCCGTTCGGATCTGTTGCCGTTAAATGTACTTTGACGCCTGTGGTGTTGGTTGGTTTTGGCTGTTGCATATGTATGTATTCCATCCATGCGCCCATGCTTGCGTCTGAAACGGCTGGTGTGTTAGGTTGGGCTGGGGAAATGTCCATGACTGTGCCTTCTATGAGTACGCTTGAGCCTCTTGTCACAATTTTTGTCGATGTTGATGCCGTTGTTTCAGTTTGGCCCTTGGCAAATCCGTACATGATTGGCATGTAACTGTCTGATGCTACCAGTACTCCGTCTGCAATTGCCAGTTGTTGATTGCATCCCATTATGCTCCATAGAAGTTTTCCGGTTTCTGCGTTTATGGCGTATAGGCGTTCTCCTCTTTTGAGGGGCAATGTGGGTGTGTGTTCGGCGGTTGCAGCGTAGATTTTTCCGTCGGCGATTGCCGGGTTATTATAGAAAGGCCATGTTCCATAGGGCGATTCGCCTGTCAAGTCGGTACCTGAAGAGAATTTCCAAACTACGGTTCCGTTGTTGGCGTCGTAAGCCGCTACTGTTCCGTCGTAGCATAGGTGGTAGAATTTGTCGTACGCGGCACCTGATGAATAGGCTCTGAATGCGCCCCAAGGATATGCGCTTGGTGAGCTTACCCAGAGCTGTCTTCCGGTTAGCAGGTCAATGCCGTAGACGCTCAAAGTATCTTCTGCACCAACGCTACCTACGCCATTCATAGCTGATCCTTGCCCTTCAAAGTAGCCAGCTTGCTCTTTATTCCACAGTAACTCGCCTGTTTTCGCGTTGATTGCTGCTGCGTATCTTCCACCGTTTGAAGAGTGGAATATTAAGCCATTTTCTGTGTCGACTGCGATGTTAGCCAAATCTTGAAGGGGCATAGTGTAATTCTTTAGTATTACTGCAGTGGAATTGCCATAAGTGTAGTTGTATAGGCAAACGTTAGTTGAGTTCATTCCAGTTCTTTCTAGGTTCCAAAGTACGCCTGCGTAGAAGTTTGTGCTGGATACTTTGGTGTCATATGCTAAGGTTCCTACGAAACGTTCCAGGATATCATCTGTGTTGATGTATAGAATGCCGTTGTCGTCCATCCAAAGTCTGTTTTGTCGCCAGCTTGATGAACCCTGCAGTAGCGTGAAGTAGGATCCAGCGGGTTGTCCGGTAACGTTCTTTGAGGATAGGCCTGTAACTGCATCGAACCTTTCGAACTTCGTGGTGCCTATTCGCCAAATATATGGAGTTGGCCCAGCTACGCCGAACATTGATCCTGATCCCATGGTCTTTGCGGGAACCCAAAGTTGTTCTCCTGTGTGGACATCAACGCAGTGTACTCCATCGCTTGCTGAGTAGTAGGCTCTTCCGAATAGTATGATTTTGGACGGTGCCGATGATCCGTAAGCGGTGTCTCCAAATGTTCCTCCGATGATTCCGCCCATTCCTGTTTGAACTTTCCATAATACGTGTGCGGAGTCCGGACCTTGGCTGTATGGATTAAAGCATGGGGTGTCTCGTCCTGTAGATTGCAACCAAGAGCCGCCCAAAACGTACCATTCTTCTGTTTACTACCGATATAGGTCGTGTCCAGTATGAATCTGGTAGAGGAGTCTCTGACCACGATTGCTTTACCACATCTTTTTGTACGGTAAAGGTCAATTCGGGACTTGTAACTCCCTCAAATAGAGTGTCGCCTGCCCAGCGAAACTTAAGTTTCCATGTGCCGACTTGATCTGGTGTATACTCGAACCAATCGGTTCCGCTTCCACCGCTGTCTGATGGGCGAGGTCCTACTGTTGCTGTAGTTCCGTCGGGTTTAGTGAAGTCATAAAAATACCCGTTTCGGATCTGACCCATGCTGGTTCCGGGGACCATTGGTGGTTGGGGAACAACCCATGAGTTTACTAGTAGGGGCTTGCCCAGCGCTGCGGGTTGGGGTGTTACGTTAACAAAGGCAAAGGTTTTCGTTTTTGTTTGAGCAAGGGCGAATGGAAAGCAAGAGATTAACAAAGGCATCGCTAAGAGAAGAACAAAAGCGATTGCAACAAGACTTTGTTTCCTTCGAGTTTTCCTAGGATTCCTGTCAGTTTTTACGAAAATTTCCTTCAGCTCCTTTTATTTCTTTAATTTTTATTGTCATTTCTTATTTCATCTCTCCTTTTTGCACTCTCTTAAACGTGAAAAATAGATTTAAAGCGGTGTCATAAACTGCCTCCGACTGACAACCTGAAAGCTTAAATCAAATAAGCTCCAAATGGCTAAAAGGGGATTCGGAATGGGAGAAGGTAATCTGAGGATTTCTGAGGAAGGAATTGGAGTCCTTGTCAAGCTTGGGCTAACTTCGACTCAGGCCAAGATTTACCTTAGCCTTCTCGCGATAGGAAAATCTGATGCAAAATCGTTGACAAAATTTTCAATGATCTCGCGGCAAGATGTTTACCAAACGCTCAGCGAATTATTCGAATTGAGTCTTATAGAAAAGGTTGTCACTAAGCCGACTGAGTATCAGGCGATTCCGCCTAAAGTTTGCCTTGAAGTATTGGCGCAGAGAAGAGAAAGAGTAACTCTTGAGATAAATCAATCAGCCAAAAGAATATTTAACGAATTTACGAGAAAAAACGAAAAATTAAGCAAGGAAAACCCGCAACTACTGCTAATTCCCAAAGAAGAACCAGTTTTACTTAACGCGCAAGATCTAGTCAAATGCGCCCGCAAAACCATCCAAGTTATTACGCCTTCTCAAAAAATGTCGGCGTGGATCCAAGATGAAACCAGTTCTTTCCTTAACGCCTTGAAAAGAAATGTAAAGTTTCAGTTCATAACAGACTTCCCCAAAAACACAAAGTCTTGGCAGAAGACTTTGGCGCCATTTGAAAATGAACCAAATTTTGAACTGAAATACATTCCTGAGCCGCCTTTAGCAAGCTTTGGAATTTATGATTCCGAAAAGATGCTTCTCGAACTTGCTGCTGACGGAAATTATCTGGGCTCTCAAGTTATAGTAACGGAGAATGCTTCCATGGTAGAAATGGCGTCAAGTCACTTCGAAGTAATGTGGATCCGATCCAGCAGCAAAAAAACTCTAGGAACCAAAAATGAAGCAAAAGAGCTGCAGACTGAATAAACTCATGTCAACAAAAAAAAATAAAACAACGACCAGCAGAAAAAATAAAAACTAACACGAAAAATAGCCATATCAGAATCCTTTTGATTGACGAAAGAACCCATTACTAAGTCTAAAGATGTTATTCACTTCTAACGTGGATTTGGACAATGTTTAACTCAAGAACAAACTGAATGAGTACCGAAAAACGGGTTGACGATCAATGGACTTCAATCAGGGCAAGATAACATGCATTCACGATTTTAATATTGACTTTGACAATATGAAATCTCGACTAATCGAGCTCAAAAGCAAATACCCCACAGGGGTCATTATTCCGCTTCACGAAAAGGACTTGAACGACCCTAAAATTCAAGGTATAATAGCTGGCCTCAACAAATGCGACTATCTTCAAAAGGTGTTCATCGCATTATCTGCAGAACGTAGCATAGATTATAACAAAGCAAGAAATATCTTTTCAGCTTTCCAAATCCCTTTCAACATAATATGGTGCAACAAGCCAGAAGTAAATTTCGTTCTGGAAGAACTGAAAGAAAAAGGGCTCGACGTTACGAAGTCTTGTGGCAAAGGCAAAGACCTTTGGCTAGCTATGGGAATAGCGTCTCTAGAGCTATATGCGATGGCCGTTCATGATGCAGACATATTATCTTATTCTGAAATGTTGCCGACAAAACTTCTCTACTGCGCAGTTGAGCCAAAAATGGATTTCTTCTTTTCCAAAGGCTCTTATGCTAGGCTAAACCTTGAAAACAAAAAGATTTATGGCCGAATTTACAGGCTTTTCATCAGCCCACTACTAGAAGCCTTGCAGAAGAAACTTGATCACCGCTCCTCGTTTATTCGTTACCTGCAATCTTACAAGTATCCGCTCTCAGGCGAAATCGCGATTTATAGTGACGTGGCTCTAAATCTTAGAATACCGGGAGATTGGGGACTGGAACTTGGAGTTCTAGCTGAGATCTACAGAACCATTTCGGTAAAACGAATCTGTGATGTAGATTTGGGATTTTTCGATCACAACCATAAGGCACTAACTCAAGATTCATTGCTAAAAACCGCGGAAGATTGTTTTATCACTCTGCTAAGAACTCTCACGGAAGTTGAAGGAATTAACGTCTCTGAAGCTTTTCTGCTTAGCCTGCAAGTGGTGTACAGACGATTTGCGCAAGATAAAGTACGTCAATACTACGCCGACATGCTCTGCAACTCGATAGATTATGATCGACATGAAGAAGAGACAAACGTAGACCTCCTATCAGAGGTAATAATGCGTGCAGGCAAGAAATATCTGAAAAACCCAACTAGCTCCCAGTTGCCTGATTGGCTTCGGGTCATTTCAGCAATGCCTGATGCGCGCGAAAGGCTTAGAAACGCAGCAGTGGAAAGGTAGCATTCGTGAAAGTAGTAATATTCTCAGATCTCGACGGAACAATACTTGATGAAAAATACTGCTTCGATAAAATAAGACCGACAATTGCGGATCTCGTATCTTTGAATGTTGACATTGTGCTTTGCTCGAGTAAAACAAGAGCAGAAATAGAAGTTTATCGAAAAGCAATGAAAATAGAGTCTCCATTCATTTCAGAAAATGGCGCCGCAATTTTCATCCCAAAAAATTTCCTGAAGACAGACGATTTCACTAGGCAAACGAAAGAGTATGACGTAATTGAACTAGGAATGCCATATCGCATAATTAGGAATAAAATTATGAAAATTGAAGACAAAACTCACTCCAAAATTATGGGGTTTGGAGACATGAGTACTGAAGAAGTCGCAAAAGAAACTGGGCTAAACATCGAAATGGCAAAGTTAGCGAAACAACGAGAGTACGACGAACCGCTGAATATTGATCAAAATGAAAAGGAAATTTTCGACGCTGCAAAAGAAGAAGGACTTTGCCTCACAAAAGGTGACAGATATTATCACCTAAGTGGTCAACACAACAAAGGCGACGCAGTGTCCCGCTTAAGACTTCTTTACGCCAAAAATTTCGAAAGAATATGCACAATAGGGGTTGGCAACGGTCCAAATGATCTGTCTTTATTCGCAGCCGTAGATACTCCCTTCTACGTAGAAAGAGAATTCAGAGAACAAACGTGGAAAAACATCCTAAGAAAAGTCAAGAAAATGATTTGGGCCATTGGAAAGTGAATAAAGTAGCAACTACAATGAAAAAATTCGTGACCTCTTCACAACGTTACACAAGGGAAAGTAACCTTCTGAAGAAAAACACAAAATTAAGCAAATAGACAAACTGCACTCCACCAGTTTATCTATATCAAGAATCCCTCAATTCCAGCCCCGAGCCAGCAAGAAAGCCTGCACTTTTCGAGAAAAAACAATTGAATTGTCATCTCTGCGAAATGTTAAATATCAATCAAAACAATTAACGAGAAGAACAAATTTTGAGAGATAATAAATATGAAAAATCAAAGAAAATCCGAGTTAAAACAAAACTCTGGAGGAAAATAAATGAATAAACAAACAAAGCAGACAACAATTACAGTCGCTTTCATTCTGCTATTGACAATTTCAACATTCGCTACACTTACGCCGATAGTCCAAGCACATACTCCCGCCTGGACAATTCCAACCTTCGCTTACATAGTCGCTTCACCGGATCGTGTAGGAGTCGGACAAACAATGGCACTTGTCTTTTGGCTTAATTGGGTACCACCAGGATCAGGAGGCTTAGCAGGCGACAGATGGCGAAACTTCACCGTCGAGGTCACATCGCCTACTGGAAGCAAAACAACTCTTGGTCCATTCACTTCAGATCCAATTGGTGGAGGCTACAGCGCATTTACACCAGATCAAGTCGGCACATACAAATTTGTATTCAAATTCCCAGGACAAGTACCATCAATGTACGGACCATCAGGAATAATTTCAGTGAACAATGCATTATGGGACTACATCAATGATACATTCTTACCGAGCCAGGCTGAAACAACACTAACGGTGCAGAGCCAAAAAATAGAGCTGCTCCCAGGAAATCCGCTCCCAACAAATTACTGGACACGACCGATAGAAGGACAAAACACCAACTGGGCAACCATTGCCTCGAACTGGCTTGGCAACGAACCGGGTGTTACCTACAACACTCAACCAAATGGAATTGCACCCAATAGCCCTCACGTTATGTGGACCAAACCACTTCAAGATGGAGGAGTTGTCGGAGGAACATACCCAGGAATATCCTATTACCAGGGAGATTCATACGAAATGAGATTTGGCAATCCAATGATCATAGCTGGAAGACTCTACTACCCTCTGCCACTAGGTAGTGCACAAACAGGAGGAGGCTACCTCTGCGTAGATCTACGCACAGGAGAACAGATTTGGTGGCAGAATTGGACCAGTGCTTTACCAGCTTTCGGTCAAATCTACGAATACGAAACGATAAATCAACACGGGGTCCTTCCAACTGGCATGCTATGGAGAACTACGGGCACCACATGGAACGCATATGACTCCCTAACCGGAGCCTGGCTGTATGCATTGACGGACGTTCCCTCAGGTAACAATTACTATGGCCCTACCGGAGACATAACGCGTTACGTCCTCGACAGCAACCGGAAATGGCTAGCATTATGGAATAACACACAGCACAATGTTGGTCTTGAAATAAGCACAGATACACTAGGTGGAGTGAGCGCAAATGCTTTACAATGGAGACCAAACGGAAAAACAGTAAACATGAGCACAGCATACTCGTGGAACGTGACACTACCAGCCTCAATACCTGCAGGTTCAAGTATTAACTACGTCAATCCAGGCGATTTGCTACTTGCTAATACGGCCACTCAATCTCTCGGAGGAAACATAGCAACATTCACCATTCCCTACACAGTATACGCAATAAGTCTGAACCCAGCCACAAGAGGTCAACTTCTATGGAGCAAAACATACAACCCACCACCAAACAACGTCACAAGACAAATTGGTCCTGTAGACCCACAAAACCGAGTTTTCACTACAATCGATAAAGAAACCATGCAGTGGTCAGGCTACAACTTAGACACTGGAAACCCGCTGTGGGGACCAGTTGGAACAAACCTTCGCGGCTATGTGTTTTATGACAGCAGATCAGGCGGAGCAGGATCGTCGCAGTCAATTTATCAAGGCAAACTCTACGTTGGAGGATTTGACGGAATAGTATACTGTTACGACACAAAGAACGGAAATCTTCTTTGGACTTATGGAACAGGTGGAGCAGGGAACAGCACATTCGCCGGAATTGAAAACGTATGGGGTTACTTCCCAACTTTCCTAGGCGCATTTGCAGATGGAAAAGTATACACATTCACTGAGGAACACTCCGTAAACATGCCAATTTACCAGGGAGCTTTGATACGCTGCCTTAACGCCTCAACAGGAAAGGAAATATGGACTCTGCCAGGATTCGCATCATCAACCAGCTTCTACAGCAGACTTGGAGCTATCTCAGACGGCTACCTATCTTACTTCAACACATACGACGGTCAAGTATACACCATAGGCAAAGGACCCAGCGCACTGACAGTATCAGCACCGCAAATAGCCGTTCCAAGCGGAACCAAAGTACTCATCCAAGGCACAGCAACCGACCAATCGGCAGGAGCCAAACAAAAAGTACAGGACGGAGAATTCAACGTAGTCCCTGCCATGTCTGATGCAAGCATGAGCGCATGGATGCAATACATCTACATGCAAAAACCAGAACCAACAAACGTAATAGGCGTCACAGTACACTTAACAGCAACCGACCCCAACGGAAACCTCCAAGACATCGGCACAACAACGAGCAACGCACTAGGAAACTTCGCAATATCATGGACACCACCAGTCCCAGGAATGTACACAGTCACTGCAAAATTCGACGGCTCCGACTCATACTTCAGTAGCAAAGCAGGAACAACATTTATTGTCTCAGAAGCAACCTCACCAGCACCAATCATAACCCCCAACCCAACACAAACAGCAGGACCAACACCAACGGCACCCAACCCAACAACTTCAACATCACCATCACCAACAACTCCACAGGGTCCAGGCGGTATTCCGGCATCGACAATCTACGCAATTGCGGCAGCAGTAGTGGTTATCGTTATTGTTGCAGTAGCAGCAGTTGCTCTTCGCAGACGCAAATAAAATAAAACCGAAATCAACCAACAACCTTTCTTTTTTTCTTTTTTTATATCGCAAAAATAGACTTTGACGAACTCAGCCCAAGTTTGCCAAAATTTGCACATTGGAGTCTCAGCAAATCTGTTTTCAGTCAATTATTTTCACTTTAACTGACCCCTCTCCCCTGCACAGGATAGTCGTTTGTGCATCTTTCTTTTTAAAGAGTTGCAACATAAGCGCCATTCCAAGGTGAATTGAATGAAAAAGAAAACTGCGCTCTTAGTCACAGAGGACGATCTTCTCGTAGATTTGGCGTTTCATAATGTTCCAGCCTCTTTACTTATCGAATTTTCGGCCAAAATAGTAAGACCTTACTACAGAGGTAACCTGACTGGCGCTATCAAAGATTTGATCCAGAAAGCACTTTCTGAGCAAGAAATTGTCTCCTCTCATACAGTTTTAGCTCAAAATTGAGAAGTCTTCGTTTGGCAAAAGAGATCCGTTTAACAGATGACAATGACGTCCCAATTTGCCCTAAAATCGAAGCTTTTTCAAACTACTTTATTTTTAGTTTAAGGTTAAATTCGTCAGCGAATGCTGATGCGCACGATTTCCGTTAAGGAAAGTCATACCTATTACTTTAGATTCGATTTCTTCCAATAATGTAGTAAAAAAAATACTAATTCAATCCCGATCAGTGATTTCAAAATTTGGGTTGATGTTGCTTCTAGCGAAGTTAGGAATTTCCTTAGATATTATGCCATGTCTTGAGAAAGCGTCGTAATCTCTTCAAAATGATATTCTACACTCGCCAGTAAAACTTTCTGTTCAACTCTTTGACTTCCTCAGAAACCATGTAGTCTTTGTCATCAATTTCATTCAGATTTACGTAAAGGTGTTTCTTACCTAAGACTTCGAACAAGAATTTTTTTTGGTTTTCCAGGCTCAAATCCTCAAAACCATTCACACTTTTGTCAAAAGAATCAATTCTGACTTTGTAACTCAAAAACGCTTTCATGACCATTGAGTTCCATGTCTCAAGAAGTTTCTTTGAGGAATTGGCCTCGGCTATCATGTTTATGTATTTTTTATTCAATTCCATGAGCTCACAATAGATGAAGTCCCCGCCACCTTGCCAATTCACTAGTTTGGATATACCCGTTTGTTCTCCAACTATCACATTTTTGAGTCTGATCACGGAATCATTTTCCCGATAATTTAGCTGCTCTATGCCGACAAAACGTCTACCCATTTTGTGTGCGACCGCACATGTTGTCCCTGAACCTACAAAGAAATCTAACACCATATCTCCGGGACGAGTGCCCATGTCGATAATTCTTCGCAGGAGCTTTTCAGGTTTCTTTCCTCCTTTTAGCTTAACTCCACCTTCGCTCGCAATTCCTTCCCAAGAGATGTCAGTCCAAATATTCGTTAGCAGAGTTGTTGGAGTTAAACATCCATCGATTTCTTCTGATTTTCTTTTTGTAAAAAGTCATTTCTCGACCATTTAGAACGTAAATATCGTAATGCTTGACCCTTCTCACTTGAAAAACTTTGCCGGGATTTTTTTTGGATTTTTCTCTTGCAGCCTGGGTTTCTCTCCCAGAGTCATGACCAATTTCAGTAAATCTGAAAACGCAATCGGCATTTCCTAATGCGTATTCTGCAACTTTGGCAGAAAGCGATGCTGCACCCGTTTTGCTTATTCCTTCTTTGTAACTAGAAAAGCCCAATTTTCGAGACACATGCTCAAAAAGATCTTCAATTCTCCAGTGTTCTATAGGTTCAGATTTGTTTACAACTATTGAAGAATAGTTGTCATCGTAATTGGCAGTCACAAATTGAGGGTTATATTTCCAGTTTTTCTTTGACTTTCCATACAGCAGTATGTATTCGGCGACTTCAAATACACCTAAATTTACTGTTTGGAAACCAGAAGGGGATTTGGTCTTAACCGTTATTTTATTAATGAAGTTGTCTTTTCCGAAGATTTCGTCCAACAATAATCGGATTCTTGCCTCGTTGGCATCACTGATCTGAACAAAAATTGCTCCATCATCGCTTAACAATTCTCTTGCAACTTCGAGCCTATTTTTCATGAATGTTAGCCATGTTGATTGTTTGAAATTGTCATTATAATAAACGTCTGAATCCTTGCCATAAGGAGGATCGATATAGATCAGTTTGATGCGTCCTAGAAAACTCTTTTTCAAAGAGTATAAAGCCAGCAAATTGTTCCCTTTTATCAAATAATTTTCGATTGAATTTATTTCCGTGACTTTATGTTGGCCTTTGGTATCTATTTTCACGAAGTTTGTCAAGACTTTTGGTTCTTTCAACCTGTCAATTTGGTCAGGTGCTAAGATTTCATCATAAAAGACTTCATCTCTCTTTTCGTCCTCTTCATCCATACCTGCTTCCAAAACGCAATCTTTGAACGGCCAAGACAAAACCACTTCTTTATTTTCCTCAAGGTATCTGTCTTTAATCGTTAATCCGATTTTATTTTTAAAAGTGGTAAAAGAATCAGGCAAAAATTCCTTGTTTTCAACAATTTTTATGAACTTATTTTGGTCAAAGAAAAGGATCTCATTTACGTTCACGAAAAAATTTTCTTTAAGCTCATCATCCTTGACCAAAAGCCTCAATAAATCTTTATTCAACTTCAAAGCTAATTTAATAATCTTGTTTTTCAAAAGGTCTCCATCTTCGTTCGTGAGTCTTTTGTCCGTTTTTAGCGTTTCTTTAACCTTACTTAGGAGATCCATTTACTGCACCAATCCTTTTGCCGTTTTTTTAATCTGAGCTTTCAATGTCTAGCTAAATCTAAATAGGCCAAATACTGGTCTGTTAGGACCTTCTTTATAGTTTTGCGTTCCCATTTGTTGAGCAATCAGTTTTGAAGAGACAAAATAGGCTGCCGCAATTATTGACAATTTCAGCAAATCGAGCTAAGCGATTTTGATGCAGAAAAATAGAATGGTAGCGGGGAGTAGATTTGAACTACTGATCTTCTGGGTTATGAGCCCAGCGGGTTAATCCTGGCTACCCCACCCCGCTGCAATATCCTGAAGAAGTTTTTAGAATTATTTCCTGAATAAATACCAACAATACCAACTATTAATCATTCCTTTTCTATTCAGAATAGAAAATAAACCCAATTCTCAGTCGCCTGCAAAAGACACTAACAATTTTAAACCTCCCTGAAACTCCAAAAGTTCTAAATCCAAATAGGTTTTCCGCCAATTACTTCCCGTTCTTGCGGGTCCGGATACCGCAAATCTAAAGCGTCAAAGACGTCTTTCTCGTCTTCCCCAGCGACTGCAACGCCCTCTTTGAGTAATCCTTGGCTGTACTGTAGCCGCATCCCTTTTGAATGAGCACAACCGGCCATCCACATATTATGTTCGGCTGATCCAGTTCGTATGAGCTTATGGATTCCAAAAGTTTTTTGCTCTGCGCGGTAGAAATCTACCTGGAAAAAGCCGCTTCCAAAAGGTACTAGCGTTTTTAATACTGATTTTCCTGAGCAGATGGTTTTCATTTTCAGTTTTTTTAGCTCTGTTACTATTCTGAACCATTCTATGTTGTTACTTGTTAGTGCGACAAAATCTACATCATGTACCTCAGGTTTTCTGCGTCTGATGCTCCCTACCAACTCGAGCCTCTCACAACAAGCTTCCGCATTTGCCCTAACTTCCTTTGCAATTACCTCAGCCTCCTCCAATTTGAGAGTCTCCAGAACAACAAAGTCGTCTTCAGGGAATAGCTTCAGTTGATTGCCCAAGCAATACTCCTCCAAATAATTATCTTGCATTCACTATTCTTAAAGTAAGTTGACATATTCGTGAAAATCAGAGGTGTGTTTGAAAAACAAGCAAAATGTTTTCAAAAAATTCAAAAAAAGAAAAAGGAGACTATTCTTTTGAATTAATTACTGGTTTGTTGGATAGCTGCGGTAAACTTTTCATACCCTTTTGGGGTTGTGGCGGTTTTATTGCGAGAAGCATTATGATTACCGATATCGCTAGGATAGCAAAAGGAACTGATCCATAGGCTAGTACGCGAGGCAGGATTTCCGCTTGAGTAGGGCTTGAAGTATTCAATGTGCTTTTATTCTGGGTCTGGAATGTTGGCGGGTTTTGGGTTTCTTGAGGGGCTTCGGTTGTTGTGACTGCTGACGTTGAAGAATTCGAAGATGGCTGCAGTACAGGCGAGGCAGTTGCGAGCGGGTATGTTGAATTGTTAATTGGGTTTTGAGTTTGAATTGGAACTGATGACGATGTTGGCGTCGGAGTACTTGTTGGTATTGAAGTTGTTGATGTTGTAATGGATGTTTCATTAGTTACCAGGATTTGATCGGCAGGTTGCGTCCATTGCGAAGAAGGAGTCGTCGCCGGCGTTAAAGTTGGATTTGGTGTTGCAGTTGAGTCGGAAGGTTGTGTTGACGTGGAAATTGGTGTTGGAGATGGCTCTAGTGGAGTTGGCGCCGAAGTAGGGGGAACAGTCGGAGTAGGGGTGGATGTTTGTATTGGGGTGGGAATTGGTGTCAAGGTAGGTGTTGGCGCAATAGATGAGGTCGGACTTGGAGGGGGTGGAATGGAGGTTGGCGAAGGAGTTGGAGGGGGTGGTGTTAGGGTCGGATTTGGAGTCGGTGGTATAGTTGGTATTGGAGTAGGTGTTGGAGTCGGAGTTGCCGTTGGCGTTGGTGCCGGGACAACTATGGTTATTGAAGCTGTTGAGCTGTCCGAAAACAAGAGGCCTTGATGTGTGTTCTTAGCGCTGCCAGAAAAGAGTGTTGAGTCGGGTCCTGCGGAAATTGCCGTAATAGTCCAAGAGACTGTGCTCGAACCCCCAGCGGACAAACTCCCAACACTAACGGTCGGAACGCTAATTGAAAAGTGGCCACTTTGTGAACGCAAACTCGCAGAAACACTAGACAAAGCATTGTACGCAGCCTTGTTTACGTTAACGGTATTCTTTAGAACAGCTGTTACTGTTGCCGATTGCCCCACTGTCAAGGTGGAAGGAATTTGACTGCCGGTAATGCTCAGGGTTTGGCTATATCCCTGAGAACCATGGCAAGCGCCGCATGGATTTGAAGATGTTGCAAACGCCGGTGACACAAACAGCATAATAGCAACGACAACAGCGGCTGAAAGGATCAAGATCGAGGCTCTGTGCTTTTGGAATACAGATTCCTCTAACTTTCGTTTACTTTCTATCATGTTTCATCTGAATCAAACTAGGAAACGACTCATTTATCGCATCTTGAGAAGACGATTTAACCGAATTCCCAAGTCTAGTTCGCAAACAAGCGAATACCGAAGGTTCATGTCAGACCTATATTTTCTCCTACTTAATACAACCAGGATCCTCTGAACCGACGTTGCAATTAGCATAGTTAGGTCTCAACTGGTCATGGCTTTTTGCGATAAGCATAAATTATTTTTGCAGTAATCAAGTGAACCTAAGGCATCTTCAATTATGACTTCAAGTGGAAGAATAGATGAGATCAACGCAAAAATCCTAAGGGATTTGCTGAGTAATTCTAGAGGATGTTTCTCTAATATAGCAAAAGAATGTGGCGTTTCAAAAAACGCAATTTGGAATCGCTTCAGGGAAATGAAAAAGGCAGAAGATAATCACTGGGTCGACTGTACAAATTAACTTCAAAAGTTTGGGGTTTGATTGCGTTGCAGCTCTTCTGCTCCAGGTTGAGCCTTCAAAAACGGAAAAAATAGAGGGACTTCTTGAAAAAATCCCTGACGTTTTTGGCCCTTTTAGAAGTACTTCAAAATTTAATCTAAGAATCGTGGTAACGCTAAAAAATATATACGAATTAGAAAGCCTAAAAGAAAACCTAAGAAGAAAACTTTCAGTCACAGAAATAGCCTCCTCTATATGGACCGACATTTGGCTAATTCCAGAAAACCTCACGCTTCTATACACATATCCATCAAACCCCAAAGAATCTATGAAACTACTAACTACGCCACATTCAAAACGAAACTTTGTACTAAAGGCTGATGAGATTGATTTTCAAATGATAAGAGAGCTAGCTAAAGATAGCCGTGTTTCTTTTAGAAAACTTTCAGCAAAACTTGAAGTATCAACCGATACTGTAGCCAGAAGATTTGAAAAAATGAAACATTTAGGAATCATTGTCCCAAGGATTCAAATCGACTTGGAAAAAATAGGTTACCAAGCGACAACTCTTTTCTTTCTAAAAATCTCACACGAATACAAAATAAGCGAAATCATTAACGAAATTAGTAGAATTCCAGATATCTTCTACATTATGGAAAGCACCGGTGACTATAGCTTGGGAGCGATGCTAATGGTTAAGGATATAAAAAATCTACTTAAGACTGGGGACCTAATTTCAAAAATCCAAGGCATACAGAGAATAGAAACCACGGTTCAAAGCCTTTCCAAAAAATGGCCCATTGCCCGAACATACACCTCGGCAAATTAGCAAATCAAACCTCTGTTCAATCGGCGAATCACAAATCACCAACAAAGAAGGTAGATATGTTTCGGCTAAAATATTTGTATTAAAAACTCTACCTCTTCATTGAAATATCCGTTTTTCATTAGTTCCAAACCTCCTGGAACATCATTCCAGCTTCTAGCCTCTTACAATAAATGGAAGAATACTTCCAAAGAACACCAAAAATGGGAAAATAATGTGATTTTATACGATGCCTTAGAATATTCTCAAAAATCTTAAATACAAAAAAATTGAACTTGATGTTCGCAAAAGGAGAGAGAGATATTGAAAAATCTAAAAACAAAATTAGTGTATCCCCTATTAGCTGTGCTTATGCTCTCAATCGCAATATCGACGCTACCTATTGCCTCAGCTGCCGACATACGAGCCCAAGCCTTTGTTTCGGTCTCGCCAAGAACTATTGGAACCGGACAAGAATTGTTGCTCAACGGTTGGATTGAACCACCACCAAACATCGGACTGCTATTCATCAACGTGTTCATCGACCTCACTACCCCAAGTGGAAAAACTGTGACCCTTGGTCCAATTACCACTGATTCTCCAGGAACATTCTGGACGATATACACAGTGGATGAAATTGGACAATGGACTGCCACAGCTAGATGGGCGGGTGCCAAAAACTATCGAGTAGAAACAGAAAGATTCGGAAACGTAAACGTGCCCTCAGATAACACATACACTGCAGCAACCAGCCAACCATACACTTTCACGGTGCAACAAGACGCAGTAGCTCCATACCCAGCCGCTCAACTTCCAACAGGCTACTGGGACAGACCAATATCCTCAGAACTTAGAGAATGGAGTGCAATCGCTGGCGATTGGCTCTATGACGGTGGATTTGGAGACATTTGGAGACCAGACGACTTGGGAGATAAACATGTGAACCCATACAGTGCAGCGCCAAAATCATCCCACATTGCTTGGAAAATGGAATCCTACCCTGGAGGTCTGCAAGGTGACTGGCAACATGAAGCTTACACTTACGGCAGCGCCCCTTCAGTTAACATAATAATCGGCGGAGTAGGCTACTACCAATTTAGCGGACTTCATGCAATCGACATTCGCACTGGAAAAGAACTTTGGGTTAACACAGCAGTTACAGCCAATCCAACATTTGGTCAAAGCGTCATGTATCCATACACACCCGGCTCAGGCTCAAGCCAAACAACACCAGCACTATGGGTCGTTGGAAGCACAATCCAAAAAATTAACGCTAAAACCGGAGCAGTATTGAATACTTGGAACGGCACAGGCGCACGAGCAACTACAGCAGATATTAGCGGAACCCTCGCCCGAGACGGTGGAGTAATCCTCTATCAAACTTACAGCGGTAGCGTCACAACAGGCGCAACATGGGTAACAGCGTGGAATTCAAGCAAAGGAGGCTACGGATCATACGCGTCAAAACTATTCTTTAACGTATCAGACATTCCAGCCGAATCAGGATCTGGTCCTTACCTATACAAAGACGTCATGGTCCTTGCAAGATCAGGTGACTCACACAGCGTCGGCTACAACGCGACTAACGGCAAGCTTCTATGGAACATTACTCGCGACTACAACGTTATGAGCGAAGGTACAATTGGTTACGGCAAAATCTACTATCCCGCAATGGACGGTAGAGTACACGCATGGGATGTCTACACTGGAGCAGAAGTATGGGCAAGCGAGTTGAAAGAAATGCCCTGGGGCGTGTTCGGAGCGTATTCAGCAGCATGCGCCTACGGCAAAGTTTACTTCCAAACCTATGACGGATACATCAGAGCCTACGACGCAAACAACGGCCAAACGGTATGGGAATACACATCAGGAGAGACCGCAGAAACACCCTACAACTCACTGCCATTCTACGCCCGACCGGTTGTCGCTGACGGCGTCATAATTGCCGGTCAAACAGAACACAGCGCCACATATCCACTCTACAGAGGCAGACAACTCTTTGGATTCGATGCAAACACAGGAGAAGTTCTCTGGAAGATAGCAGGACAATTTGAAGGAAAGGCAATTGCTGACGGCGTCATGATTTCCACAGATATGTACACTGGAACCACATTTGCATTCGGCAAAGGTCAAACAACGACCACTGTGGAAGTTTCACCTAAGACCATAACCAACGCAAGTCGAGTTCTGATAGAAGGCTCAGTGTTAGATCAATCGCCAGCTCAACCCGGCACACCAGCAGTCTCCAAAGCAAGCATGACAGCACAAATGGAGTGGCTCCACATGAGCAGACCGCAACCAACCGACGCAATCGGAGTCCCAGTGAAGCTCTTTGCCTCAGACGGTAGCAACCAAATCGAAATTGGATCAGCCACAACCAACTCAAATGGCAACTATGCCTTTGAATGGACACCACCAAACGCAGGAGTATTCACAATCACTGCACAATTCGCAGGCGATGAATCATACTGGAGCTCAGGTGACACAACAGGAGTCTCAGTAGGTCCTTCAGCAGTTGTTGTCAATGCACCCGAAGCACCAACATTTGCCACAGCAGACATAGCCATAATAGCTATCGTAATCGTCGCAATATTGGTCGGCATATTAAACATCGCTTTGATATCAAGAAAGAAGTAAAAAAACCAAAATCTTTCTTTTTTTTGTTTTAACCAAAAGAGTATCTTGTGAAAACAAGGGCTGAGTGGGCTCTGGGGAGTACTAACAGTTTACACCTTGGGTTAAGCTTCTCTCCGAACGTCCCAATGGCCTGGAGCCCCAGCAAACCTTCAACACAACAAAATATGGTAGATTCGTGATTCGAGTTTGCGCGAACGAAAACTAGACCTCAAACAATTCCATTACGATCAATCTATTCTCTATATTGCGATTTTAATCGAAAAAAGAAAAAAGGAAAGTTTTTGGTTTACTTTCTTTTGCGAAGAATAAGTGCTGCTGCAACAACTGCAATGATGATTACAACTGCTGCTATGCCCACATAGAGAGCTACTGGTGTTGGTGCATTTGGTGGCGGGGCGCTTGTGGGTGTTGCTGTTATTATTGGTGAGGGATTCGTTGTTCCTGTTGGGGTCGGGGTTGTTGTTGGAGGTACTGAGGCGGAGGGTGCTTCTGTTACGCCTAGTGCTGTGGTGGCAGATGATGGATAGTATGAGTTGCTTCCGTCAAATGATGCTGTAATAACGTATTCTCCGGGTACTTCTGGAGTCCAAAGTTTGTGGAATAAACCACTTGAGTCACTGATCACAGTTCCGAGGTCTTTTGGATTTCCGTTAGGGTCAATAGCTGTTAATCGAACTGTAACTCCTTGTACGTTTGTAGGAATTTGTTGTTGTTGGTATATGTAGTTCATGAAGCTGTTTTGGGATGCATCTGAGACTAATGGTATTGTGTTGAATTGTCCGGTGGCTACTTTTTGCTTGGCTCCTGGAGATATGTCGCTCACTATTCCTTGAACTTCTATAGCTGATCCTTTTGTTAAGGAAGTTGTTACAGTTATGGCGCTTGGTCCTTTGCCGAAAGCGTAGATTTGGTTATCGTAGCAGTTGTGGGTCACGTAGATTCCATCTGAAATTACTGGTTGTTCCCACCATCCGGTGATGTTCCAAAGCTGTTGCCCGGTCTTGTAGTTTACAGCGTATAATCCTTCGCCTTGATACAATGGTTCGACTCCGTTACCGTGATCACTTGTCTGCGCGAATAACTTACCATCCATGATGGTTATGCCATTGTACACGGGCCAGGTGCCATAAGGAGTGTTAGTTCCAGCATCACCTGTGCTAAAATCCCATAATGAAAGTCCATTTGTAACGTTGTATGCGTGGATGTAACCGTCGAAACCCCAGTTGTACAAGTAGCCGTCGGGTGTTTGGGTGTGTGATTCCCAGTTGTAGAGAACGAAACCGCCTGTTGTAAGTGGAGCAGTTTGATAGACGTATTGTCCGGTTTTTACGTTCCAAGCAAAGTATTGTGCGGTTTCTTTGACCCAAACTGGCCAGATTCCGCTTGCGTCGATTTGGCGGGCTCCGCTGAGAGCTCCAGTGAGGTATGCTGTGGCGTTTGCTGGGAGTTTTGTGGTTAGGTCAATTGTGTTTGGTCCCCAGAGTTTGCTTCCGTCTGTCATACTGTAGCCAACCCAAGTGCTAACGTACGGGAAGGCGAATTGCAGGGTTGGTGGTGCTGTTCCATTAGAAACGTAAATTGTGTTATCGTAGCCTATCTGTCGGATGGTTGCTGCTGATGTTCCTGCCCCTGTTGGTAAGTCGGTGAGGTTCACGATTGCTTGTCTGCCATCTGTATTGATTGTGGCGATAGCATTGTTCTGGTTGTATAGAAGAACTGTTGAGTTTCCAACCGCATTTAATGTTGAGCCTAAGATGTTTACTGGTCGCCATTGCCAAGCATTAGTTCCAACAGTTGTGCCGTTTGGGAAGTTGGCTAATGTGGGGATTGTCTTGCTTGAGTTCCAGATGGTTAGTTGTCGTGTGACTGCGTTGAGACTGTAAACTAAGATGTCGCCAGGACCAGTATTTGATGTTGCGTAGAAGTTATTGTCTAATAGAATTGTTCCCGCGGGCACATTGTTAATGCTGAGCATGTATTGTCCCGTCCAAGCGTCGAACATGCGCCAATAATTGACTCCACTTATTGTTCTTGTTTCCCAAAGATATGCTAATCCACCTGCTTGGTTTGGGGATACGTAGTTGTAGATTTGACCAAATGATAGCGTTGCGTTTGGAATTGTGAAGATGGTGCTGCCGTCTTGCATGTCGACGCAAACTATTGAGCTATAGTTTATTTGGGTAACAGGTTCATTCGCACCGATTGTGTTATAATATAATCGTCCGCTGATGATTATCGGTGGTTTGAAGAATTGTTCGTATGATCGACCGTCAGTGAATTGAGCGTTACCGTATTCTCCGCCCATGATGCCGCCGAAAGTCAGTGGCTTTGTCCATAAAATGTGGGGAGCATTTGGAGCGACGCCGTAAGGTACGTAGACTGCGCCTTGGTCGAATTGGCGACCTGTTTGGTCCCATGCTGCCATTAGCCAATTGTTGGTTTGGCTACCCCAGTTATAGTTCTGGCCGTTTATTGGTCGTGTCCAATAACTGGTGGGCACTGGATTCCCTGATAGGATTGGAATTGGGGCTTGTTGGACAATGAGGCTGACTGTTTGACTTTGGCTTGCTGAGAATGTTGTATCTGGGCTAAACGATCCGGTAGGTCCTGTGGTTGCGGGGGTGAATTCTCCAGGGTACTTGAAGAGAAATGTGTATTTTCCAATCGATGTTGGTGTGTAGTAGAAGCCTGCATTGCTGACGGCGTCTGCAGTGTATGGACCTTTGGTTTCAGTCGTACCGTCCGGGCGAGTGATGATGCATGTGTAGTTGTGGAATCGGGCTCCGCCTGTGCCGCTTGCTGAGAATTGAAGGTTTGACAGGAACATAATTACTAGTACTTGTTGGTTAACGCCTGCGGGGTTTGGCGTTAAGGCAAGAAAAGCATATGTTTGTTGGAAGTCTGCTGCATTAGCTGAACCTATGCTGACGCTGACTGCTGAAACAGTCAACAACACTATTGCAAGAATAGTGTAATATCTACTTTTTTGATTCGTCATTTTCCTTCTCCTAACCTTTTTATTGAGTTTTAGTCGAGGTTTAAACGTATGTGACTGTAGAAACACTACAACATGTAGCGAGAATGCCATAAATTTCGCTTTCAGATAACCAGCAGCGATTCTTGATGACTAACAACAACGGATTTTTCCTTTTGACAATTCTTTTTTCCAGCTTTTCAAGCAAAATATTGCCTAATTCTATTTGCTAATTCAGAAGCCAGTTTTAAAGTTGGGAGTAGATTGACGTTGGATGGGCTTATTGAGTATTTGTCAAAGATCGAATAATGCCAAGTGGTGGCAAAGTTGAATTTGGAAATGCTTGTGAATTGGATGGAGACGAAAAGTGGGGAATAAAAAGTATGCTTACAAAAACTGTGACTAAGACAAGAGCCGAAGCTATTAGGACAATTGCTAACAGAATGGATCTTCTCCTTGGCTTGGCAACAAGCTCAGAAGCTTGAATCGGCATATTTAGAAAAATAAAGTTAAATTGATTAAAAACATTATGAACCAGTAGTAAGGAAGACGAGTCCAAAGAAAACAAAAATTGGGTTCCATTGTAATAATATTTTTGCATTTCCTATTTTGTCGAGAGAATTTGAGAAGCAAAGTTTGGGACAAAAGTGCAGATGTGGTCAAATGCAGAAAAAATAATTGGTAATTTATTCGGGCACGGACTTGTTCAGTGCTCTCTGCTTCTTTTAGGGAGAAACCCTTATTTCTTAAACATCACAACTTCTATTGGCAGAAATTTTTGGGAAATTCGGGCAACAAAGTTGTCCAATGAAAACCCAAATAAATCCAGAAAAAATCAGAAGCAGATGTAAATAATGTCGGAACATAAACCTGAATGGCCAGAAACTGGCGACCTCGTAATAGCCACCATAGCGGACGTCATGGACTATGGAGCTTACGCCAACCTCGACGAATACAACAGACGAGGCTTTCTCCACATCTCCGAAATCTCCAGCGCCCGAATTAGAAACGTCCGCGACTTTGTACGCGAAAAACAAAAAATGGTTCTCAAAGTCCTCCGCGTAGACGTCGAAAAAGGTCACATTGATTTATCACTAAGACGCGTTACAAAACGCGAAAGAATCGAAAAAATAAAATCCTGGAAGAAAGACCGCAAAGGCGAAGTTCTCCTACGTGCAGTTGCAGAAAAAGTAGGCTTACCCATAGAGGAAGTCTACCAAAAAGCCGGAGCAATCGTTACCGAGAAATACGGCTTATACGAAGGATTTGAAAAAGTAATTAAAGATGGGACAGAAGCTCTGACCAAACTTGAAATCCCCGAAGACATCGCCAACGCTTTTGCCCAAGTTGCTGAAGAACGCATCAGAATAAAAATGGTAAAAGTCAAAGGCGTACTGGAAATCCGCTGCATGAAACCTAATGGTCTAAAATGCATCCAAGAGGCATTCATCGATGCAAAGAAGGCGCAAAAAGCCAAAGACGTCAAAATTGAATTCTACGTAATCGCCGCCCCAAGATACAGCGTCGAAGTTGCAGCTGACAACTGGAAACGCGCAGAAGAGCTCCTAGACAAAGTAGGGTCAGGGGTCGTTACAAACATAACAAAAGCAGGCGGGCACGGCACATTCAAAAAAGAAAAATAGTAACGTGAAAACATGAGAGAAACAATTGACAAAACATTTTGGGGCCAAGTTGAAAAGATCGGCAAAGGCACCAAAGCAAACTACGATCCCGATAAGAAAACCATCACCTTCGCCTTCAACAGAAGATCCCCACACTACCAGCGAACAGCTAAGAAAATCACGCGAAACCCTCATGAGAGAACTAAAAGAGCTGGGCTACATCAGTCGCATGAAATACAATGGAGAAGTCATCGTAGATAACGTTGAAAGCGAAGATGTAGTTCTTGAAAAGAAGAACCATAAACTGATGATTCGCTTAAACAAGAAAAAGCCGCCAGGGACTTCTGAACCAGAAGAAACTGAGAAGTAAAATTCTTTCATTTTTTTAGCCGATATTTTATTAAATAATTGATAGGACGCACCGTTTAGCTGTTTTTGTACTTTAACCACTTTCTACGCCAAAGCCAGACGAAGGGTAGGATTATTGAAAGTAAGATCGCAATAAATATTACCCAAATGTTAGTTTGACCAAACTGTGAGATCCCAAAGAATGTAGCAATCGTGTTAGGAAATGATGTTACAGTTGTGACAATCGTCAAATAGAAAATGACAACTGTCAAACTCTGGATCGACAGGTTAATTTTGTTTGAGACAGCTGAAAGATGAACATTTATCGCATCAGACAATATTTCCCTGTAAGTTTCAACGATGTCTATCTGCCTTGTCAAGTCCTCATGTGTAGTATCAAACAAACTCCTTACTTTGATGGGCATGCAAGCGTCTCCACAAGTTTTAAGGTTGAAAATTAATCCTCGCTCATACCACAACGTTTTGTTAAAACCAACCAGATTGGTCTTCAAATTAAAAATCTTCTTTAGCGTAATGGAAGATGTTTTTTCAACCACTTCTTCCTCAAGACGCGAAGTGAGCTCTTCAAGTTTTTCGAGCCTTAAGAAATGCGCACTCACAATTTCGTCAATTATGAAGTACGCGACTTGAGCGGGTGGATCAACTTTAATCTTACTCATTCGAGCCTTTGCAGTCCCAATTACTCGTTCATCGGCTCTCTTCATAACTGTAACCAGGAATGTCTTTGAGAAAGCTATCACAATAGGATTAAATTCCTGAATTACTGCAACATCACGCATCATCAAAAAATTGATAACGACAAGTTCATCTTCTAAACGCAAATTAACCAGATTATCAGTTTTTGGCAACTCCAAGAAATGCTCAGATACACCAACTTTGTTTGCAACTTCTTGAAGTTCTTCATTAGTTGGATCCACAAGCTCAATCCAGACGTTATGTAACGCAGATGCCTGAAGAGTTTTTACATCGATTTCTTTCTCGCTGTTGTCGTCCAGGTTAATCTCGCGAATCATAAATCATAAACTGTTCAACTAAAGAATATTAGAATTGCCCTTTCAACACGAATCGTTTTGCTAAAAAATAGGTCCTCTTGCTTCTACCGCTTCCATAAAAGAAAGATTCGGAAATCGTACCAATAGATACAAAGGCTATTTGTGATTTGCAAAATATTAAGCCGCTTTCTGAACATTGCAGCTTTTTAGCCAATCTGCAACAAGAACTTCGTTCGTGTTTCCGACCTGCTTCACAGAAACTACTCCCCGATCTGCCAATCTAGCGACGATTCGGTGAGTTTGAAGTCTGCTGAGCCCTGCTTCACTTTTTATGTATTTTTGCAGGTATTTCCCATCATGAGAGGACAAGACATGCAGTACTTTCTTTTCGTCAGGAGTCATTGTTCTTGAAATTAGCTCATATGGATTGACATTTTCTGAAGTAATAACAGTTGATTTAGTCAACTCTGGCTCAGGACTTATCGAAGATGGTTCACGTTTGTAAACAGAGCTTGTTTCTTTTGTAGTTCTGATCTCTGGGAAAGCCACATAAAATGCTAGCCCGATGCCTCCAACTATGGCAATTCCTATCAGCGCTGCTGGAATTATCCAGAAATAAGATGCGGTCGAAGCCCCGTTGCCACCACCCATCATTCCGCCCATTCCGCTATTGCCCATTCCACTCCACATCTGCCCCACCCAGCTTGATGAATATTGGGCTGGCGTAACGGTTGCTAAATAAACACCGACAGCAAGAAGTGCAAAAATGACACTTAACGAAACTGTGAAGACAATTATGAAAACCTGAACTCTTCTCATAATAGAGGTTTAGCCCATCTTGGAATTAAGGCTTACCCAATACAAGATCTAGTCGGCTCAATTCAAATACAGAGTTTCGTTACGGAAAAAGTGGTCTATAAATTACCAATAGATCCTTTTCTTGCTTAATCATTAAACCGCGCTCTTCAACTAAGGGGCTTATGCATGAGAGGCTTTCTTCATCTAGGTGTGCTTTGATGTGCAGTTGATACCCTTTTGCCAACACGTCGTCGGCGTTTGAGGGCATCAACATGATGCCGTTTGGACCTAAATTTTCGCATTTATCAGAAACTTCTCTAAGCAAACTGACAGCTTCTTCTCTTCGCAACCCTATCCCCTCAGACAGAAATGGCATTGTCTGAATAAAAAACTTTTTCGCGATAATCCATCGAATTTAAGAAGTTGCCGCTATTCCTTATTGACCCGAAACCATGAGATAGTGTCCAAACGGAGTTATGCTCAAATCACAAGCTTCAGCATAATCCTTTAAATCACAGTAACAGGGCTTATCGGAAACGGAAGAATCAACGAAAACCACATAGTCGCCTTCACTTTGTTGGGTTCCATTCTCGGGAAAACCAGGAAATTTCCTAAAAATTCGAAGCCGACAGGCAGGAAAAGCCTTCAAAAGTTTCAAAGCTATCTGGTAATCCATCAAGATAGTTCCATTCTCTTTATTAAGACATCAACTAGCCCTTAAAGAAATGTGATTACTAATTGCAGCAACAATCTCTCGACAAAATCAATTACATTGCACAAGGCATTATAATCAAAGAATAATGAATTTGAAAAAGCAAAAACACTATGGCATGTAGTTTTCTGCTCTTAAGTCCTATCAAAATACTGTTTGGCAAATTGATTTCACTATTGTTCAGGGCTAATTAACTGGCAGTTCCACAATGAATTTGGTACCTTTCCCAATTTCACTTTCAAAGGAAACATTCCCGCCCAACCCTTCCGTTAATCTTTTTACCACTGCCAAGCCAAAACCCTGTCCTTTTGCTTTCGTTGTAACAAGAGGAGTGAATATCTTGTTCCTAACATTTTCTGGGATGCCCTCTCCCTGGTCCTCGACAATGATGTGGGCTTTTCCGTCCTTACTGGATGTGGCTATTGTAAGTTTACCACCGTTTGGCATTGCTTGAATGGCGTTGTTTGCCAGGTTTGTTAGAATTCTCTGGAGAAACATTGGGTCGGCTTTTAGTTTGGGAAAGTCTCTTTTGACGGAATGTTTGATGGTTACGTTTCCGGGAATTTTGAGGTTTGCTAGAACGAGATGAATTGTTTGTTCCAGGTCTATTTCTTCAAGTTTTGGCGAAAGTGGTCGAGCGAAGTCCTGAAGATCTGCAACGATTTTGTTTATGTATGATAGGTTTATTTCTATTTCTGATAGGCTTTCCTTTACGTTCTGTTTCTCTTCAGATTCCGGCATCAAGGCCAAATCTGTTTTAGCTAAGTATAGGTCACTAGTTATAGCCTGTAACGGGTTGCGAATGTCATGTCCAACCATTCCAGCAGTTTGACCGATGGTAGCCAAACGTTTGTTTTGTTCTTCTTCGGTTTTGTCCTCAACGATAACGATTATGCCTTTTTCTGAAGGATAGGTAGAGATTTCGAATAAAGCTTCGTGCCCTGTCTGTCTGCTGACTGAATTCATCATGAAACGTGCTGGTTTTTTGCTTTGTAGAGATTCAAGATAAGGTTCAATGTTGACTGAAGTCATCTCGGGTAAAATGGAGTATATTTTCTTGCCCAAGGCATCTTTTTTGAGGATTGTTGTGATTCGTTCAGCCGCTTTGTTCCAATGTATTACGTTGAACTCCCAATCAGTAGCGATAAAAGCTTCATCAAAACTTTCGTAGAGGTCTTTGTAACTTTGCTCGCTCTCGAGCAGTTTATGGGCACGTTCTTCCACTAGCTGCTCCAAGTTTTCTGTGTACTCTTCAAGTTTGTCTTGCATTTGTTTTCGTTCGGTAATGTCGACACGCATTGTGATTGCGTGGTCTTGACCGTTAAGATTTATTACTACTGCAGAAAAAAGAAGCCTGAGATGTTTGTCAGATTTTGTTCGTGCACCAATTTCGTAGTTACTAATACTGCCTTTTTCGCGTAGGATACTAATTATGTGAGCTCGTTCAGCAGGTTCTCCGTCAAACATGTTCAGCTCGGTCGAATTATGGCCGATTATTTCCTCGCGATTGTATTCAACTAGTCGAAGGAAACTCTCGTTAACATCAATCCATTTCCCTTCCGGAAGGAGAGTAATGGTCATTGCGACTGGATTTGTGTGAAAAGCCTTTGAAAAACGTTCCTCACTTTGACGAGTAGCTTCCTCTGCTTGTTTTAATTCTGTTAATTCCGCATATCCTTTGCCGCGATAGATCTGAAGTTGCCATGAACCTAGTGCCGCTACAGCCATTGCAAGGAACAAGCTAAGGAATACGGAGAAAAGGGTGGCTACTGGAGTGTTTGTGCCCAAAATTATTATGAAAACTTCGCCGATAGTAATTACCAAGGCTGTCACTGTCTGGCTAACAAATCGGTTAGGAATTACCAAATAGAAAATGAAAACCCCCAGCATTACGATAATGGTTTGGGCAGCAAAATTTTGAGGACGCGTACCGTTAATAATCAGGACACAAATGGCTGCAATAAGGGCGTAAGCAAACATGGACTTTTCGTATGAATCCGAATTCTTTACTCGCGTTAGATAAAATAGCTGCAAAACTGTGTAAATCAAAAGACCTGACCGTATTGCAACAAGACCAAAGAATTCCGAAGAAGTACTGAAAAACTGATAATCGTTAAAAATGAAACCTACTATCGGAATGATCAGGAGTAACAGACCAAGTCTTGCTTGACTTGCGTCGTTGCGGAGGTAATATTGTCCGCCTTCGCCTTCTCGCTTATTCATTGATCCTGGCGTTTTCTTGTTCATAGTCTAACCTACTGACAAAAGCAGTTTTCTTACAAATCATAACGTGTTAAAATGTCAAATGGAGAGTATAACAACTAGTTTATTTGGCGCCCATAAAAGCCTTATTGATAAAGTGATCAACACATATTTTCTAATGCATTTTACAGAATTATTTTTCAGACAACACAGTGGCTTTGATCAAGGTTACGATTTGAATGGGTTGGCTATTTTCTCCTGTATACTGATTTGGACGCACCGGTACCTTAGAAATGGCGTCAACAATTTCCATGCCTTGAATTACTGTGCCAAAGGCTGAGAAAACGGAATCGAATTTGGTGCCAACATAGTCTATTACGTTGTTACCGTTGTCGACCACGTTGATGAAAAACTGGCTAGTGGCCGAATTGGGTGAGCTTGTTTTCGCCATAGCGATTGTTCCTCGAATGTTGCGGTTGTTTCTTCCTATTTCGTCAGGAATAGATGAGACATCACTGCTGACCTGTCCACCTTGAATCATGAACCCGGCAATTACCCGGTGGAAAATTGTCATATCGTATAAGCCCTGTTTGGCTAGATTTACAAAGTTCCGAGTTGTAGCGGGCTTATCGTCGCACATTTGAATAATTATGTTTCCTATAGAAGTTTGAAGAAGCACTTTTGTTCCTTTGGAGTTATATTCTTCAGCATTGGAGTTGGTTTTCAAAATCTCACCTGGCAGATTTATCCAAGTAAGCCTTAAAGTTTCTTTTAAGCTTTAAGAATTTGTTGGCACCTTGCTATTCAGCAGAAGTGGAGGGAGAGGTTCCGTTATAAAGGATTTTTTTCTTGATTGTGACGTCCTCATTGCAGGTAATTCGAAAGATTATTGAATATGGATTCTCCTCAGGCACTAGTGAGTGGAAGGCTTCGATATTTTTCAGAATTTTTGTGCCAGATAGAAGATAAGGAGAAACTAATTGAGCGGAAACTGAAGCCCACTGAACCCCGTTTTTGTTTACAATGAAGTATTCTGCTGCAACGTTGCTTGCGTCGCCATTTCTTTTCAATATTTTTGCCTCGTTTTCTAATTCTAAGTGTATTTGATATTTGTAGTTGTCATTAGGGAGTTTTGAAATCATAGCTTTGACGATTTTCAAATGCGGCTTAGGTCTTGACCATCTAAATATTTGAGGGATTCCGCCTATAAGACCCAGCAACCCCAATATGAAAACAACTATTAACTCAATTCCTTCAAAAGCTATAAGAATACGTCCAGAGTTAACCGCTCCGCTTCACCATTATTAAATCTGAACGAAATTCCGATAAACGGATAAACACAAAATAACTTCAAGTAAGAGTAAAATAAATGCAAAAATTTCGAGATTTTGCTCGTATGCAAGGACGTTCCATTTGAAAAATCAGCTCATGTTTATAGATGCAAAAATTAGAAAAAGGAAATTATTTGTTTTTGGTTTTTTGACTTTTCACCTTAAACTATGCGAAGGAATGCAAACCTGCCAGTATGAATGATATCAGTGCTGTAATTATTGTGATGGCGCATGAACTTAGGGCTAACCATTTTGTTAGTCGAGGTTTCTTTTCGAAGTATGCGACTTCTGCTGCAGTAACTGCCAAGAACAGAACAAGGGTCATGGTTTCTTTGGGGTCCCAAGACCAATAAGTGCCCCAAGCGACTTGGGCCCAAAGCATTCCAGTCACCAAGCCAAGAAACGTAAATATCCATGCGGCAATTCCAAAATACTTGACGCCTTTCTTGTCAAAGTTTCTTGTGCGAAGCAATGAGAAGGCAAAAAGGAAAATGAAGACGTATCCTATGATTGACAAAGGTGGATGTACATATAGCATATATGAGTTAAATAATTCATGACTCAAAAGATTCACCATAATACAAACTTTTCACTCGAATTTTTTGACAAAAAAGTTGTGGACCGAGTTGTAAACTCGGAATATTTCTTAACTCCATGTTCTTTTCTCGCACTAAACGGCATTTTCGTTCCTAGGAATACTGCGAGAGCTGTTAGAGGAAGCATCAGCGGCAGTCCTGATATTGCTGGAATTATCCAGGAAGGATTGGCGGCGACGTTGTCATTGACGGTTGATGACAAAGTATTGCTATTGTGTTCGTCCGTTCGTGAGTCCTCAATTCTGTCATTTGCGAGAGAGTCGTTTAGAATGGAGTTATGTTGCCAGTATCCTCGCCAAGGTTTAAAGTCCGGCCAGTGGCTGAGCCATGAGTTTTCGTCGCTCCATCTTGGAGAGCCGTGATGTTCGGAGTCGGATCGGTCGTCTTCGTGGGAAGTTGAGGGAGTATTTGTTGGGGCAGGTGATGTCGTTGGGGTTGGAGTGGAGATTGGATCTGGCGTTTGAGTCGGTGTTGCGGTTGGTTTTGGGGTGGGATTTAACGTAGGTGTTGGAGTTGAGGTCGGGGTCGGTGTTGGAGTGGGATTTTGAGTTGGGATTGGAGTGGGGGTTGCTGTCGGGGTCGGAATCGGAGTTGGGATTGGGGTAGAAGTTGGACTAGCTGTTGGCGTAGGAGTTGGGGTAGGTGTTGGGATTGGGGTTTGGGTTGGAGTTGGAATAGGCGTTGGAGTTGCCGTAGGGGTTGGAGTCGGAGTAGGTGTTGGCGTTGGTGTGGGTGTTGGGACGGGGGTCGGAGTTGGAGTCGCTGTCGGGATAGGAGTTGGAGTCGGTGTTGGAACTGGAGTTGGCGTGGCGGTTGGAGTCGGAGTTGGTGTTGGTGCTGGAGCTACGACATTTATGGCTGGGCTTGGGGAATATGTGTCTGAGAATGTGAGACCTGACTTGTGAGTATTTGCCGCGTTTGCACTAATTATCAGTGTATCTTGTCCGGCTGAGACTCCTGTAATCTGCCAGGTCACCGTTGAAGTGCCGCTTTGAGCTAAAGTTCCTATTGTAACAGTAGGGGCACTTATTGAAAAGCGTCCGTTCGTTGAGCTTAGACTTGCCGAAACACCTGTCATGATGTTGTTCAGTGGAGCGTTGACTGTGTTTGTTACGACTGCACTTACTGTCGCGGTTTGTCCGACGGTTAATGATGAGGGTACTTGTGTTGCGGTTACGCTTAAAGTTTGGCTGTAGCTTGTACCATGGCAGGCGCCGCAAGGATTCGAAGAGGTAGCGAAAGCAGGCGAAAGAAATAAGAAAGCAGCGACAACAGCGGTTAATGCTAGCAGTATGAATGAAGCTTTGTGTGCTTTGAAGACAGATACCTTTGTTTTGGTTTTATCTTCTGTCATTTTTTCATCAAAAGCAAACTAAGAACCATCCTTTTTATCCCGTCTTGAGAAGTGCGTTTAACCGATTTAGCAAGTTCAATTCGCAAACAAAAAATAACAGTGTAATACTTTGCACTTAACCTAAAACCCATAATTGCAAGCAACTCTCACGTATCATTCAAGTAATCTATAGAAAAGGCATTTGAGGTAAAATCAAGTATGACTTCCATTTTGAAAAGGTTTCTTGTTAGAAAAATAAAAGAAGAATTTATTGTTTTTCAAATAGGTGCGATTACTTCCACTCCCAAATGACAACGTCAAATTCCATCCAGGAAGGATCGCCTTCTAAAGTTACTAATGCGACTGCAGTATTCATCCAAGCCAGCTTAGGAGACATGGACATGAAACTCCAAACTCCAACGCTCTTGCTTTTACCCATTTCGACAGTGCCAACGCCTGAGCCCTTCGCCACCGCCATATCGCCAGTCATGAAGTTGAGCATTCCTGTACCCCAGCTGTTGCCTACCCCGCTTGGTGCCATCTTAGTGTTGCCAGTAAAGGTAACTGCACCGTCCAAACCCTTCGCTTTTCCCATACCTTTGAGTTGAGCCATCCAAGTAGACTCAATAGATACGCCATCTGCGTTTGCGCCTTTGATTGCCATCATTGTGCTCTTGGCTTTGCCTTCCCAAAGTTTCTCACCAATAGCCATTTTACATTCACCTCCAAAAAAATCAGTCTAATAGTAAAGATTCTTGTGCGGATTTATTATTATGTGATTGTGAGCCAACAACAACACTCTCTCCTACTGAGAAAGGCAAATGAAGCTTTTCGGATCTCCTCAACAGAGCACTTCAGCAAACTTCTTTTCTTGAGTGTTGAAGAAAAAGTGACTCAAGCTCCGCTGTTAATTGTTATTTCTTAGGTAGCCTTTTGATTGTTCATATTCTGTTGAAGTAGTCGAGTGGCGCATACCAGAAAACTGTGATTGGCTTCTTACACTCTGGGTTTTGGCATTTGTGTTTCTTTTCAACTACATCGCCATGGTAACTACGTAGAAGCGGTTTTTTTGAAGAGTATGCAGAATGAAGTTTATCCGGCGGCGAGACTTCAAGAATTTCGTAGCAGAAGGGGCATTCGAGGACAAGTTTGGAAACAGCCATAACTACCCTCACACAATAATACATTGAAGCAACGTAAAAACTTGGCGCTCAATCTGCTGAAATTTTGAAAAGTTAATATGGAGAAGTATTTCACGCAAAAGCTTGTTGAGATGCTTTTAATGAGTAATTGATGCTAAACTAGCTTGCTTGTGGATTTATTGAAGGCTCTTGTAATCTTTGTTTCTTATCATCACAATAACACTGAAAAGATAGCTAAAACAATGGCAGATACTCTCGGAGCGGAAATGAAAAACCTTGATCAAATTCAAATTGATGGCTTAGCAGATTTTGACCTTGTCGGATTTGGTTCAGGAATCTACTTTGGAAAACACGAAAAGAGTCTAATTGAATTCGCTGGCAACCTCCCTCAAGTAAACGGCAAAAGGGCATTAATTTTCTCAACAAGCGGCGTAGCCGGTAAGAAAGTTCCAAAGTTTCATGAACAATTAAGAAATATGCTCACTTCGAAAGGCTATGAAGTCGTGGGAGAATTCAACTGCCCTGGTTTTGACACTTACGGAGCTTTGAAATTGATCGGCGGCATCAGTAGAGGAAGACCTAACGAGGAAGACCTCACGCAAGCCCAAGCCTTTGCCCATAGCATGAAAGAGAAAGCATAACATTTCAAACTTACAAGTAATGGATATCTCGCATTTTGCCTGCAAAGTGGAATATGAAAAAGGTTATAGCTAAACCAGATTATCTTCAATAGAGATATTGAGTTAATGGAATTGGGACTATTATTGGCAGAAAAACAATCGTAACGTGCGTTGCAACAATATTAGCTATTGGATTTATTTTACCTTGGAATTTTTCAACGGCACAGTTCCAGTCTGAAATCACGTTTTCGTCGTCTGATAAATTTGACATCCCATCACAAAATGGAACAATTAATTTTTCTGTAAACGGTTCTTTCTTAAAGGCAAATATAGAAAATGGCACATGGATTTTTATAGGTTTGAGCCTCAGCAACTTGCCTCTGCAGGAGAAACAGAACTTCACTGTCTCTGCTATAGATTCCAACGTAAAAATAACTTTATTCCAAAAATTTAATACTACAATTGGGGGTGCAAGATTGCGGTATGTTGTCTCTGGAAAAGGAGAACAGATTTTTAATCTTGGCCTCCTTCCAAGCGACGGAGATTGGAGCGTCACATTTAACGGAGTCTACATAGCAAGAAATGAAGGATGGACCATCTCCTCCGACGGAAAAGTAACAATAACCGGTGCCGATTCCCTGACTAATATAACCTTAACTTGCTACAGTTCCCCTCTCTCCTTAAGAGATAGCTCAAAGCAGCCATTCATTCAACAGCATTCCGTAGCTATCGCCACAGGAATTGCAACCGCGATAACGGTCATTTTAGTCATTGCTATTAGAGTGAAGCGTAAAGAACGTGCAGATTTGGCTGGTCAAGTAACAATTTGATAGTCTAATAGACAAAGGTCGATAAAAGCAAAGGAGAAACGAAGATGCCTTGGGAAAATTCCAGCGTCGTGGTATTCGCCGTATTTGTAGCAGTTGCTTTGGTAGGAATTTTTGGCATATACAAATTTGTTAAAGATCGGACCAAAAAAGTCAGTAGTCTTCGGCTCTTCATCCAAATACTCGCTGTTGTCGTTGTGTTTATGGGTCTAGTTTTGGGGCCGTTTAATACGGCAAGATGGTTGCCTTTGGGTCCTGCGCCGCGCGACCGGTTAGTGGGAACCGAGTTTCTCGGAAACCAGTTTCCAGATGGTATTTCTGTTCCCATTCTCGCGTGTTATTACGCGTCTGGACGAACAGTGACTTGCCCCATTTGGCAAATGCAGGCCTACATTTTCCCGTTTTGGAGTCATGACCGCGGTTACGACGTATTCTATTCAACATCAGGTTTGGAAATGCTTTTCATTGTTTTCGGTCTGGTAATAATTATGTCTATTATTTTGGGGAGGTTTTTCTGCGGTTGGATTTGTCCTTTAGGTTTGTATATGGATCTTCTAACCCGTCTTCGAAAGGTTTTTCATTCAAGGCATTTGAGTTTTTCTGAGAAAACAAATACTGCGCTAGGACAATCTAGGTATATAATAATCGCGGTTTTCTTGGTTTTAAGTGTCATTTTCGGTTCGTATTCCATATTTGGCACTCAAATTGTTCCGGGCACAATTCCTGGAGGACCATTGGGGACAGAAGCAGGAATAGTTGGCAGTGTCAATGAGCCTTTTTGTTTGGTTTGCCCTATGAGGCCTCTTTGTGTTCTTGCTTTGAGTGCTGTCGGTTATATGAAATTCTCCTATGTCACTCAGATAGCGTATGGACCTTTGTGGGTAACTGGCTTTTACATAACTTCAATAAACCTAGCTGTATTGATTATCGTTACGATTTTGTCTGTGGCGTATAGGCGGTTTTGGTGCAGAATCTGTCCCCTGGGTGGACTTACAGGGTTGTTTAGCACATTTACTCCTTTTAAGCAGGTTGCCCTAATGCGACTACAGAAAGATGAAAAAACCTGCACTAAATGCGGGGTCTGCAAGCGCGTTTGCCCAACTCAAGCAACGGATGTCTATGAGAAGAAAGGCGGAGACGTTACAGAATCAAGATGTGTGCTTTGTTTCCGATGCGTCGAAATGTGCCCGTACGAAAATACTCTAAGAATTGAAGTCGCCGGAAAAACCGTTTTCAAATCAAGAAATTGGCTACAGAACTCTTGACAAGGGCAAAATGAATCCCAAAAAATATTTATGAAAGCCGCCTTAACTCCGATTTCTCTTTTGTTTCTTAGTCGACTATGGGGTTGTTTTCTCTTTATACTGAACTTCAATAAAATCATCTTCTACGTTTATTTTCATCACTTCATCAAGAATCATTTCAACTTCTTGCTTAGTTTTTACAGGAAATCCGTAAACTTTGCTTGTGTATGCAAATGCCTCTTTGACTTTTGCTCTCTCCTTCGCAAATCGTAAATGATTGTCAAGCCTGGTTTCGATTAGCTTATTCGAGAATTCAGCTATGTCCACAAATCGCTTATGCAATTGTTCTTTGAAATTTGGATCAATTTCGATTCCCACGCTATTTCTTCCAGTTGCGATGGCTGCAACAACAGTTGTCCCGGTTCCCAGAAACGGATCCAAAACAGTATCGCCTCTAAGAGAAAACATGTTAATTATCCGGTAAGGCAACTCAAACGGGTAAGCCCCACTTCGTTCCCTGATTTCTCGGTGGATCTTGTTCTGTTTGGCGCCTTTAAGGTCTTCCCAAACATCTGAAAACCAAAGGTTTCTTTCTTCCCAGAAAAAGGCACTCTGCATACGTTTCAATTTCTCTTCAGATGTCTTGAATTTGCGTTTGCCGCCCTTTCGTAAAATCAGAATGAACTCGTGCTCCAACGTTACGTAGGCGCCAGCCGGAAGCATTCCCGAACCCATGAATTTGTTTGGCGCATTAGTTTGTTTTCGCCACAGGATTTCTGGAAGAGCAGAGAAACCCAGTTTCAGGCATTTCTGAAGTATCCTCGAGTGACTGGGATAGAGTTCAAATTCCGAGTCTATCTTTCTTGTGGCGTCTCCAATGTTAATGCAGGCAAATCCGCCTTCCTTCAAAACGCGGAAAGTTTCTGACCAAACCTTGTCAAGCGCTTGATGCATGAGCTCAAAAGCAGTTTTTCCATCTTTTTTCTTAAGTGCATTCTCGATAGCTGAGTTTTGCAGTGAGAAAATTTCGTCCCACATTTCTATCATTGGGTATGGGGGCGAGGTAACCATCAAGTCTATGGACTGGTCAGCCAATTCAGACAAATCGGAAGCGTTCTTGAAGAGGATTCGATGAGACGTTTTCAAAGTTACTAAAGCCCCAGCTATGGCTAACTATTGGCATTTGTTTAATAAATCATTAGACCACGCCTATTAGGCCGGGAACGCTTCTACTACGAAAGAAATCAATACAAAACAAAGCTAAGTTGGTTTTAGATGTTTCTTCAGGAGGTCTTTTGCTCGTTCAGTGTACGGATTTGGAAAAGCTTCTTTTTCAAGTTTATTGCCTTCTGTGAAGAAGTAGTCTATTCCTCGGCCCATTGCCGCACCTTTCTTAGTGTGCATGTCAAGAGCGAAATCTGGAATCTCTAAGCGCTTGTCTTCAAGGTCTCTTTCGGCATAAACCACATTTAGCAAATCATCTGTGATTCTGCTTTTTGGACTGCGACACAAGCAAACTATTGCGTTGACCATGAAAAGTCTATATGAATCAGCGCCAAGCTTCCCTTTTGCAGTCTGATACTCTTTGAATAGTGTGTCAATTAGCAAGGGTGCAATCGGATTGGCGCATCCGATGTCTTCGGAAGCGATAATCTTGAGTCTGTTCCACAAGGCAGTGTGATTAAATCCCTCTAACTCGGCTGCAAAATGAACCGCTTCATATTCCATCCCTCTTCGTATGCATTTTTGCAGAGCACTAAGCAATTCATGCAAGTCATAACCATTGGTTGTGTTAACCATCGTTTTCACTTATCCCAAAATCCATTTCGGACATTCTAATAGAGGTTGCCATTATAGATAACATTGAAAGCCGAAAGAAAAAATCTATTAAACAACTTGAGATCTTTTGCATCCATTATTAGAAAATTGAGAATTTAACGAAAAGAACAACAACACGCATTTTTCCAATGTTGTTGTTCTAACAATCATTAGTAGTAGAAAGGAAGATTTTTCAATTGTTTTTCATTTGAGCAGTTTGTGATTAGTATTCCTGGTTCATAATTGCTTTATTATCAAATTGATTAGCTGTCATAGCTGGGGAATAACTAATACAAACGCTCATTGGCGATTGTGTTACAGATTTGGCGTCTTCAACCAAAAGAAACGTAATTAACATTTTGCATGTTGACGATGACCCCTCAATTCTGGAAATCTCAAAACAAATTCTGATTGATATGGGCGGCTTTGAGATTGAACATGCTTGGAGTGTTGATGATGCCTTCAAAAAAATGGCAACAGGGCATTATGATGTCATCATTTCTGATTATGATATGCCACAAAAGGATGGTCTCCAATTCCTTAAAGAGCTGCGTGACCAGAAGAACCAAATCCCTTTCATTTTATTCACTGGGAAAGGAAGAGAAGAGGTAGCGATAAAAGCGTTGAATCTTGGTGTGGACAGGTACTTCAACAAACAAGGAAACATTGAGACGGTTTACGGAGAATTAGCTCACGGTATTATTCAGCTATCAAATCAAAGCAGGATCAACAAGAAATTATTCGAAGAAGAGGAGCGATTTAAACAATTATTCTCCTCCACACCTATGGCAGTTGTGATCTACGAAGTAATTGAGGACGGGGAAGATTTTGTTATCAAAGATTTGAATCCTGCCGTTGAGAAGATTGAAAAAATTGACAAAGCGTCTATTTTGGGAAAACGTCTTACATACGTTTTTCCTGGGGTAAAGACTTTTGGTATTTTCGAGGTTTTTAAGCGAGTATGGAAGACGGGGAAGGCAGAGTATTTTCCAGCTGCGATATACCAAGATAGTCGAGATCTTGGCTCGTGGCGAGAAAACTGGGTGATTAAACTTCCGAATGATAACATTGCAGCTATATACAACGACATAACCGAACGCAAAAAAGTTGAAAATAACCTAAAATGTAGTCTTGAAAACGAACGTTTTCTTGCTGACCTCATAAGAAATGCCTCAATAGCAATTGCCGTAGCGTACCCCGATGGAAGATTGATGATGGGAAATGATGCATTCCAGGAGCTTACAGGTTATGATGAAGATGAATTAAAGAGGATAACTTGGAGCGCGGTTCTTACTCCGTCGGAGTGGCGTGAGTATGAGGCTAAGAGGTTGGAAGAAATTAATCAGTCAAAAAAGTCAGGTGTTTACAGAAAGGAGTACGTGCGAAAGGACGGTTCGAGGGTTCCCATCGAAATTGTTGTCCACCCTTTCTTTGACAATAACGGAAATATCTCCTATTATTTTGGATTCATAACGAACATTACTGAACGCAAGAAAGTCGAAGAGGAAATGAAGAAAAGCGAGATGATTTTGAAGAACAGTACCGATTCAATAATCACAACAGACTTGCAAGGAAAAATTACTTCGTGGAATAACGGTGCAAGCGAAATTTTTGGCTACAGCGCTCAAGAGATGATTGGAGAAAATGTAACGAAACTTTACATGCCTCCTAAGAAAGAGAAAGGTGCACTTCAGTTCGAAACCATATTAAAAGGGCAGATTTCTGCAGAAGAACGGCAAGCTGTGCGAAAAAATGGAACTCCGGTTTGGCTAATGTTAACCACCGCACTCCTAAAGAATACTCAAAATGAACCAATTGGGATGGTGGGTTTTGGGAAAGACATCAGTGCTCTCAAGAAAAACTTTTCAGAGCTAACGCAATTAAATCAAGTTCTCGAGCGAGTAGGGGAAAGCATTGACGCCGGTTTAGCTGTTATTAGTAAGGATTATCGCGTCGTTTGGGCCAATCAGCGACTTAGGAATTTGGGTGTTGCTCCAAACAAAAAATGTTACCAGACTTTCAATAGTTTAGATACAGTTTGTAACGGGTGCGGTCCAAAAAAAGTTTTTGAACAGAATGTTTCCCTTGATATCCACGAATATGAAACAGTGAACTCGAAAGGAGAAACTGTATGGGTTGAATTGAGAGCAACTCCTCTCAAAGACAAAAATGGCATTACAATGGCGGCACTTGAACTGGCAGTTCCAATCACCGAACGCAAAGAACTGGAGAAAAAAAATAGAGAAGAAGCAGTTCTAAGAAATACATTGCTTGACAATCTTCCATGCAAGGCATTGATTCTTGAGAAAAAGACCCGAAAAATCGTTGCTTCCAACAAAATTGCTCAAGAGGCTGGTGCAATTCCTGGAGAAATTTGTCATAAAATATGTGCTAAAAGAGCCGTTCCATGCACGTTTTGTCTGGCGCCAAAACTTTGGGAAACTAATGAAACTCAGACTTTAGAAGTTGAATATGAAGGCAAATATTATAGAGGCATCTGGATGCCTTACAATGAAGGTTTGTATGTTCATTACATTTTTGACATTACTGAAGATAAGAAACTGGAAGAAAAACTGAAGGTTATCAGCGGCTTTACCAGGCATGACATTAGAAATAAGCTGCTTGCTTGGAGTGGCAATCTGTACTTGCTTCGGAAAATGCTTAAGGATAAACCTGAAGCTGAAAAATATATCTCTGAAATTGAAAAAACGACAAGCAGCATTAGCGAAATTTTAGAAGCTTCCAAAATATACGAGATGTTAGGCAGCCAAAAACTTACGTTAATTGATGTCGGGAGCGCTGCAAAAGAGGGTATGTCTCTTTTTGGGGACTTGAAGGGTATTGAAGTTGTAAATCAAGTTGAAGGACTGGAAGTTGTGGCAGACCATATGCTGTCGACGGTTTTCCACAATTTGATCGATAATACACTAAAATATGCTCAGAATGCGTCCCAAATAAGAATTTACGCCCAGAACAATAGAGATAGCTCGCTAAGCTTAATTTATGAAGACAATGGGATGGGAATCAAAACAGAAGATAAGCCGAACCTTTTCAAGAAAGGTTTTGGCAAGGGGACTGGTTACGGTTTGTTTCTAATCAAGGAGACTTGCGAAATATACGGGTGGAGCATAACTGAAATTGGCGAACCTGGAAAAGGAGTAAAATTCATAATTTCGATTCCAGCTGTCCGTGTGACCGAAAAGTGAACAAATTATTTGCACCCTAATGTGCAATCTGGAACAAAAACAGAAACAAACTTCAAACTTTTTCGCTATAATCGAATCAAAAAAAGAAAAATGGGGACTATTGAACCCCTCGGAGAATCTCGAGAAAAGCTTCGATCCTCGTCTTGATTTGTCCTGCGTCTTCTGCGGTGTAGTCAGTTTCAATCTTGAGCATCGGCAAATTCATAGACTTCAGCGCTTTTCCAACCTTAACGGCTTCAACATTGTAACCGTGGCAAAATTGCAACGTATAATACACTACCCCTTCAACGCCAAAATCTTTTGCTAACTGACCTACGTTCTTGAGACGAGCATCGTTCGGAGTAAAGCAAGCACATGAAATCTTTGAATACTTTTCCACCAACGCAACGAGCAAATCATTTACGCTCTCCCCTTTCGGTTCCACTAAATCGTTGAAGTACCTTGTTCCCGTACAGCTCTCTTCTACAACGATCGACGCACCTGCTTTCTCGACTATACTATGCAACTTCCAGTTGGGAATCGCCATTGGACAGCCCGAAACCATAAGTCTGGGCGCGTTTTTGGGTGCAACTCCTTCGCCTTTTCTTGCTCTTTCTTCCAATTCGTCGCAGAGTTCATTTACCTTAGCCGTGAAACGCTTGACATCATCGTAGAAGCTGATCTGCATAACTATCAAAGCATCTAAGCCGCTGATTGGTGAGGGCGAATTCTTCCTTAAATTAGACAAACGTTTCAAGGCTTTTCGCTTGTTGTTTATCAACTCGATGGATTCTCTGAGTTTCTCCGCCGTTATCTTGTTGCCTGTGACTCGCTCCAACTCAACCTTGAAAGCCTCAAGCTCTTTTAGCCACAAGTTTCTGCCCTGGATCGTATCCGGCTTGTGAGGAATTTCAATAACGTATGTAGGAATCTCTTCGTTTAAGAGCTCGTAGACTTTCTTTTTGCCATCGCAAGTTGTTTCCCCAACGACCAAGTCGCAAGACTGGAAATATGGGCAAGTCAAGCCAACCTTGAAGCCGTAAAACGATTTGATCAAAGCGCAAAGGTTTCTAGGTAAAACCTTCTCTGCATCAGGAATCGAAAAGTCAGCACCCCCGCATAAACCGACCATTGTAGCATTTGCAGCGTACGCAAGTTCTTCAGGGGCGTAAAGGCAAAACGCGCCTATGACCTTATTTCCGGCGGCTCTTAGCTTTGCCAGTTCCTCAACTCTTAGCCCATGGATTTCAGAGAGAACAAAATCGAAGTAATCCATCTTTTTGGGCCTGTTCTTCTGCGACAAAACCAAGTCGACGACGAATTTAGGCAAGGCTGCCATGAGTTGCCCGTGTTTATCAATGTCTAATCCTAAACTTTTCCAGAGTTCTAAGTATTTCTCTGCCATCTCATCACGTGCCAATTGTGGAGGGTAGCGCTTCCACATTATTAAAATTATTTATTTGCATTATTACAAAAATTAATGGCTTTAGAGTTTAGGTTTATTTTAGTGCCCTTAAGAAAACAGAATTTTAAAAAAATGACCACTTACTTCAACTTTGAAGTAGTCGACCTAAAGAAGATTTCACAAAGTCGACTACTTCTAAGCTTACATATCAAATGGGAAGAACTAGAACAAACCCGCAGGGAAGTCTGTTCTAGTTCTTCTCGTGCTTTGAGAAGAAGAAACTGGTGAAAAACGCTTGTTTCTTCTTCTTCCAGACTTCCGGCAGCATCATTTTTCAACAAACAAGGTGATAAAGAAAAGAACAACAACACATGTTTTTTCCACCTTGTTGTTCTTCTAACTATCTCAGTGCAAAAGAAGAAGAATAGTTGGAATTGCACTCTTCTTCTATCCAACTGATAATTTTGAAAGAAGAAAAAAATTGCTGTTTCTGGAAAAAACGGATTTTTTCTTCTTCTCGCAGCATGCCTGAGCTACTTGCTATAATTAATGCCAATTTTCGACTGGATTTATTCTTAAATACGCCATATCATTTACTTTTTTGTGGAAGTGCTATTTTTGGTTACGGAAAAGAAGGTTGGAGATAGAACAGTTTTTCTTTGCGATATTTGTGGCCTTGGATACTCAGATGAGAAGACAGCTCAAGACTGCGAAGACTACTGCAAAGCTCACCCGGGATCGTGCAGCGTAGAAATATCCAAGAAAGCTGTCTATTTTCCAAACATGCCCGCTGTGCCAAAGAAAAAATAGCTATTTTGGGACATTTTTAAGATTTGAAAGAAGAAGAAAGAGGAAAAAACAATTCTTCTTCTTTCGCACTAAGCACTTAGACAAAAGAATGCTCAAAGATTTCCGCGAAAATCAACCACAAAAAAGTATGAATTCGTGCCTGGGAAATGGTAGCCCGGAAGAGACTCGAACTCTTGTCAAGGGCTCCAGAGGCCCCTATGCTTGGCCGCTACACCACCGGGCTTCAACAATTTCATTTAACCAGTAAGATCCTGTTTTATAACCTTAACCTTAGATGGTTTCGCCTTAACATATACACTTTTTGCCATCAGCTCAAAAACCTCATTGGCGGTTTAAACAATTTGTTCTCCAGACGTCAACTTCGCCTTTAAACCCTGCTTTAAGCAACTTATTGCTACTTGAAATGGTTTGTTCAAAAGAAAAAGAACTCTTATCTTTTTTTTCTTTTAAACAAAAACAGTTAAAAGAACAACAACAAGAGAAAAAAATTCAGTGTTGTTGTTCTTCCTTCTTAACAGCTAGCTAAGAAGAAGTCGACGTTGCGATTTCCAGTCAATGGTCGACTATTTCTAACTTGAAATTAAAAATAATTATTCAAGAATTATGGTTTGCGGATCCCGGGTTGTTAACTCCACGCGGAAGGAGAAAAGGAAACCTTACAGCAGAATGTCACCGCGTTTCGTTAATACCTGACCCGCCAACCTTTTGTGCTCTATTACGTTCGTCAGGACGCTAACCTGTTATTCCGCTCAAAAGACTAATAACAATTTGTGGTTGCACTTGCACTGCAACAACTTGCTTCATTATGAGTGTAGCGAACCTTGCAGCCCTAAAGAGGAGAATCTTGGGTGTGTTTGAGTAGGCTTGGAATGTGAATTATAGCAAGATTCGCCCACTCACAAACACGGCTGTGTCAAATTCGCATAAAAAACTTGTGAACCACAAATAAGTGACAGACTGATGTGCAACAGTTAAGGCGAGTAAATCACAACAATTCCTTTCAATACATCGATTTTCAAGTTTCGTTTCTCAATTATAGGCTGAATACATTTACGCGAGGACTCATCTAAGTCACATTTCATCTTTATTTGACAGCCAGCTGGAGTCTTACAAATTAAGGAACTAAAAGAATCTACCGAAACGGAGTTAACAACTAAAAAGTCGCTGCATGCATCCAAAATCTCATGCATCACGGATAAGGCTTCAGCTTTATTCAAAGATGTCCCCTGGTCCCCAAACCGTAATTGTACGGAACTCACTAATATAACTATGCTATATAGATTGCATACCCGATTCTGTTGATGAAAACTGAAAACATCAATCTCAATCTCCAGTTTAACTCACTAGCCACGGTTTTTTCCTATTAAACCCGAGGAATCTGGATGCTAACTGAGCGATTGCACCTCCTTTGGATTTCGGGTTGGCTATTCTGACAGGTTCGTTGCCCTCTGCCTCTCAAAAATATTCTCTAAAAAAAGATAAGAGAACGAGGTTACCATCATGATACAGGTGATTTTAGTTGGTTTTAGCCAGAATGGCCAAATTTCACTTCAAAAAAGGAAAGCGTGAAGAAGGCTTCGCGGAATTAGACCTTACATTGAATTTGCAGGCTCGACAATCAAAAGGCTTTCGAGGTTTCATTTCCTTGCATTCGCGTGATGAAAAGGAAACCGCAGTAATCTTGACGCTTTGGGCAGATGAAGAAACTCTTCTTGCCTCCGAAAGGGAGGTGTTTTCGAAGGCTGTTGATAGAATTAATCAATTTCTTGAAAGAAAACCTGATTTAGAACATTACAGGGTATTTTCTACAGAACTCGTTATGCCCAAAGAGTAATCTGGAACCAAATTTGTTGACGACAGTCAAAGAGCGATTTCCTTCCTGAACACAAAAGAAAACAAAATGTTTAGCAACCTCTTCCTTGGTAGTTGGCAAAGTGTTCCGTAAGAAAATCAACAAGACTATAACTAAACCAGATTAGTTTCAACTATCACGACTTGCTTTGTGCCTAAAACTTATAGGTCTAGAAGGTTGAATTGTTTCTGTTCGTTAGATCCTGTGTTTTGTAGGAGGTGAAGAATTTGGGGAAAGATGAAGATAAGGGCAAAGCCGAAAAGGCAGCTGAGAAAACGGGCGAGGTTGTTGGTAAAGGTCTCAAGAAGGGTTTTGGAGTAGCTAAAGGATTTGGCTCAGGATTAAAGAAAGGCGTTAAGGGCGACGAAAAGAAAGAGGAAAAGAAGTAGGACATTAGCCTATTAACGCTCTTTTTCACAATTTTTGTTTATGCAAACCCAAGATTGAAAAGACCCGCAATTATTCCGAAACATTCTCAATTTCACACGTATTGACTAAAAAATAGAGAATTGTGTTTTCAGACTTCTCTCAGAACCAGCTTTTAGAGAGCAGAGAATGGCTGGCTTTGTTTGAACAAATGAGCAAAACTTCCATAGTTTCGGCGTTAACTTCGGTTCTCACCCCAGATTTTCCACATTTGGGACATAAAGTAACACTATCAACCATTCTTTTCTTTTTGGAAACCAATTTTTTCTCCTCAGGTTGAATTTATTTAGTTGATACAGCAATTGACATATTTGACTCTTGAGGGGTGGCACCAATTTTGAGGTTTGAATCGTGCGCAGTGACTTTTCCGTCTTTTGTCATTGTTTTGCAGATCAGGCTGAGTGAGTTTTCAGCAAAGTTTAGAGCTCCTTGGCCTTCTTTTGTGATGTGGTACACTTTTCGGGGGCGTTCGGTGTCCATGTTCCAAGTACTTTTGAGGTAGCCTTTCTTCTCTAATGTTCCAAGCAGAGGATAAACGGTGCTGGGTCCAAAGTAGATTCCTAGTTCCTTTCGGATTTTTGTTATAATTTGGTAGCCGTGCATGGATTCTTTGTTGAGGTATTGAAGAAGGATCATGTCGAGAAGTCCTTTGGCAAGCTTTGTTTGGATTTGTTTTTGATAATTATTAACCATATTACTTTCACCCCTCCAGAAGTATTCTACTTTGGATGACTTCAGAACACGTTCCTTTGAAGAAACAGTTCTGATCATCTTCAAAGTGTGAAAACGGCGACATAAACCCTCACACATACCTCAAGCATACCAAGGCATACAGATAGCCCTCATTTGTCGAACGCAAGAACATATCGATCCATGAAATGTTGCTAGAAATCCATTATTACAAAACTGAAACTCCGTTTTAAGAGCTTGAACAACAGATCTGCACAAAAACTGCCAAAACTCCATCAACCTTTCGCGTTCATCTGCAGAATTGCTTGAAGAAGAATATCGTATTTTGCTTCAAAAAAAGAAAAAGAAGTGGTTTGGGGCTCAAGAAGTCGCTGTGACACTTAAGTTCTGGAAGCCCTCGCCCATCAATCTTAATGTGTAGACGTCGCCTGCGATCGGTGTAACAATCAAAGACGGCTGCGTTTCGCTATGTTTTTGTGTTTGAAGTGTAATGATGTCGCTGAAACTCAGGGTAATACTTTGTCCGGGTTGGAGAGTGAGCGAAGAAAGGGCTGTGTTTTCGTTTGAGTCACCTATGTTTGAATCGCCTTGTCTGTTTTCATCGTTATGTTTCTTATCGTTATTTTGTTGGTTGTTGGCTCCGAAAATTGGAACTAAAGCTGAATTATTCACGCGGAAAGGAATAGTTTCAGGATGGATTCTGTCGCGACCTTCTTCGTCGTTTTCGTGCTCGCTATTTAGAATCGTTTTTGTTTGTGTTTTGTTGAATTCACCGTGGAGAGTTAGCCCAAAGATTCTGAAGGCGACATTTCCATCGTTTTTCAAAGTCACCGCAAGTGAGGTATTGTTGCCGTTCACAGAAAGTGTTGCTGAGACGATTGTGACGTTTTTGGATGCTTCTTCAACTACGCGTATGAGTTTGACCTTGTTGTTTTGCCCAATCGCAACGATATTTCCGACCTTGACGTGTTCTTGTGTCAAATCTCCAACGATGCTAGCGGTAGCACTTGGCACTAATACGTAATAATTTACTATCGTTCCATTGACATCAGTTGCTTGTATCTGCACCAATGTAGGGTTGAAGTCAATGAGCACACCTGAGAGTGTTTGATTGACTTGGCTATTGCCAACGTTCATGACAAGTGTATCTGATAAAGCAGTAACATTGTAATTTGTGCCGTTGACCACAGCTGTGACATTCACTATGGTGAATTGGATTTTGTCCACGGATGAATTTGTTGGAATGGTTGTTGCAGCAATAGTTTTGCTCACATTGATTAATGAGAATAAGTTGACTGTTCCTGACGCGCTAAGTGGAACCCAATCGGTTGTTCCATTTGTGTAGGCGATATGGAGGGCGACGTCGGAGTATGTTAAGTTGAGCTGTGTGGTTCCTGCAGGCACTGTTGGGGGATCGGTTAGCATTACTAGAAATTGTGATCCAAGCGATGTCTGATTCGAAGGCAAAGGCGTTATCGACTGAGCGAATAAGGCGAGAACTATGACTGCAATTGCGGCTACGACTGCTGATGAGCCATACTTTATAGTCCATTTTCTAGACATGGTCATTGTTATTTTCCTCTTTGTTGAGGCAATCAACGTCTTAGAAGATAAGAACCTACATTTTTGAAAGCCCTTTCAAGACCGCTGAATCGCCTTTCAAAGGTATTTAATGCTCGATAACTGAGAGCAACTTCTTGTTTAAGCTGCCAGTTTGCGCCAGAGCCTGACAGTTTCATACCAAAAAACTAGAACCATAGTGGCAGAGACACCTACTAAGTAAATTGTGAAGCCAGTTGTTGAAAGAGCCATGAATGAGAAGAAAGCAGCAAGAATTGTGGATAGCAATGCGAAAAAGAACATCTGCGGAACTACTGTAGTTCCCATCTTTGAGTAGCCTTCCAAAATTTTATCGGAGGTTTCTTTTACGGCAAAATATTTCCCAAACTCATCTTGGTTTGCAAATCCCGCTTCTATGAGCTTGCCCAAGTGATATGAAGCAAGGGAAGGGGAAGATAGGCCTATTCCACGTTGAACATCTCTAAGTTCAGATGGTCCGTGCTTGAGCAGGTAAAGGTAGACCTTGAGGGTATTTCCTTTGATTTCGTTGTTGGTTGGCATGCAAGAATTTAGAGGGTTATTTCAAATTATTTAAACACTTGGCATATCGGAGTAAGAAATTCAGTCGATATACAATTGCAGATACTGTCGATTCATTAAACTGAATTTCTACCAAGAACAAATGAAATATGCGCTAAATGCTTTCAGCTATCCATTGGAAAAAAGAAGAGCAAAGAAGACCTCAACCGGGTTATTACGCTATTATTAGCGAGTTTTCCTGCGCCGTCTTTTCAGGTTCAATAATTAGCATGACATGTGTGGTCTGAACACTTGGAAGTCTTTCAATTTTCCTTGTTACGATATCCAAAAGACTTTCAGAGGTTTCTCCACTAATCTTAGCAACGATATCATAAACGCCGTGAACCCGGAAAGCTTCTTCAACGCCATCGCACGCCTTCACTTCTTCCAAAACCTCTTCAGAAGAGAAGATATCAGTGTTTATGCAAACAAGGGCTTTTGGCACATGAATCGCCCTCTTAACTAGTAATGCCGCAACTAGTATTTCTCATTATTGGCGTACAATTGCCTTGATTCGGCAAATTTTTTTGCTCTAGAAACAAAATACGTTGGAATAAATTGAAATTTTGTCTAAAACTGTCAGTCCTATTTTTTACGTGTGATTTCTTTCTTTGCTTTTTGAGCTTCCCGAACGCAGTAGCAATCTTGGCTAACTAGATTCCATTTATCGCAACATTCCAAAGTTTCAACGATTGGATTCTTACTCTCAGCGTAACGCGTCGAACAAAAAACTCTTACTGGATACTCGTAACTGTTGTGACTATCACAATTTCCGCAGAACCGCTCCTTTTTCCCGTTGCCATTCATGCGTGATCCTTCTTTATTCGATTCAAAACTGGGTCTCGATTAAAATCAGCGCCCAACCGTTCCATGACAGAAGCTGCCATCAGTGGGAAAACCATCATAATGTCACCAATGACCATTACGTCATCAGCTTCACCTTTTACTTTTCCCCAACTAATTGTCTCTTTCAATGTAGATCCCGATAACCCACCGGTTTCTGGTCTATCCATGGTAACAACAATTGCGTAGTCCAATCCTTTCTTGGAGGCAAGAGCTGCACTCTGTACAGAGTTCCTTGGGACACCCCCGCCTAAGACGATCATGCCATTCTTTGGCGATTTGCTGCATATCCCGCAGATCTCAGGCACTTCTTTAAAGGCATCAACGACTAGCACGTTTTGAATGTCTTTTTGAGAAGAGTGAAACCAGTGAATGAAGCCAAATTCGGAATCGCGAATGGCAGGTATGAAAACAGGTACATCCATTTCATATGCTGCTCGAAGAATTGAGTTAGGATCTGGAAGACGTTTGCCCAATTCTCGGGTAAATTCTCGACTCGAAAGTGTTTTGCCTTTGTATTCATCGGCAATCTCGCGGTACATTTCTGCCAATTTGTAATCTAACCTAACATAGTCCTCCTCGGGCACAAGGACGTCATAGATGCGGAAAATGTGGTATTTGTACAATTCACGATCATCTTCTATCCAGCTTCCTTTGTAATGTCGCCCACCTACAGCTTCGATAGCATCATGAACCATGCTAGCCCCTGTGCAAACCACCACGTCGACCAGCCTTTTACGAATCAAATCAGCAATTAACGCTCGCAAACCTGCGGGAACAATTGCACCTGAAACAGCCAAGAAAACGGTGCAGTCTTTGTCGCGAAGCATATTTTCGTAAATATCACAAGCAGTAGCCACTCGCCCTGCACCAAAAGAACCCGAACAACCAAATTGCTGAATGAGCTGATCCACAGTAAGAGGCGCAGTTATTTTCATATGCTCAACTGGATTCCGAAGGTAATCTTTTCGCCGCATCAAAATTCAACTCAAGCAACATTACACTCTCGATGCTTGAGGGTAAATAGCTTTTGCCAACTGTGGCCATTGAAAGGATTCACACTAAAGAAGAGAAAACAAAAAAATTGGGTTAATCAAAATTGCTTTTCCTTAATCCATCAAATTTGATCGCGACTGCTTTAAAAATGGCCTGCACGAAAAACCAACGACCAAAACAAAAAACCCAAACAACCAAAACACACCCCAATACACACTCCACACGCCAAAAAAGCTCCAAAACAGGCAAAAAACCAACTAGACACAACAACTCTGTCACACCCCAAAACCTCCAAAAACCCCAAAAACAACCCCAAACCAAAAACCAGCCAAAAAACCCAGACTTTAAATCACCAAACCCCCATGCACCCACCAAAAAGATACATCATTTTGTGACAAACAGCTCAAATTTTACCAAGACAAACACTAAATCAAGCCCATTAAAAAACACCAGCAAACAACTTTTTGAACACCCAAAACAATCCCCAACTCAAAACAGAGAAGAAGCCACCGCTAGTTGGAAAAAAACATCAGTGTCTTTCCACAAAAAAAAACAGACTCAAAAAAAATAAAATAGCAAATAATTAATTTATTTGAGAAGTTTTTTTTCGCCATTCACAAACAAAAACACATCCCCAATAAATGAGATAACATCTCCATCGCAAATGAGAGCATGCCTCGACGGAATTGCATAAAATCTTTCTTTTTTGGATAGCATTTTAAGAAGATTTTCCTGAGAAGAATCATAATGAACTTTAACACTAAAATCAACAAGCCCCAGACCATCAACTAATTTACTTCGCCTGGAGTATCTATTCGTGACTAAGCATTTTTTGCCAAGCGCCAATGCACCCGCACTTCTGCCAACCAAAACGCCTTCGTATTCGCACAACCAATCACTCACCTGTTTGTTTCTCAGACGCGTCAAAAGAGCACTCACCTGTCCACCAGTTAAGTAAATTAGATCAGAAGACTTCGCTTTGGCTCTGATTTCTTCGATTGAATCTGAATACTCGGCAAAATCAACACTTCTCGCACCCAAGCTTCTAAAGTACTCAGTTACTCTTTTTCTCCGATGATATGAAGCATCAAAAGAGGGTCTTGCCCAGGGGAAAACAAGGACCATAGGAGATCCTCCCGCATCTAGAAACGCTTTTTCATTAACTTGTTTAGCGTCTCGCTTGGAAACGTTTTCTCCGCCCAGAAAATACAATTTAGCCATGCTGCAGAATACGATAGAGCTTATACTAAAAGTTGGAGCTGAACAAAGAAGCAATGATATTGCTTTTCTTAAGATTGAGAATAATTTTATTAGATCAGCAACCGGAAATACCATTGATGTGACATGACTTTGGAAGGATACACAGAATACAAAGCCAGGGAGTTCTGTAAAGACGTAAAATGCCCGGTGCAAGAAACGCTAAACAATCTTGTGAACAGCCCAGAATCCTACGAGTTGATTAGGCAAACCTGCCGAACTGCATGCCGCTTCTCAACTTGGCAGTTTCATCACTGGCTAATTGAAAAAGGTTATCTAATCGTAAAAGCAGAGAACTCAACGGAGCGATAAAATATGGAATGGGGAATGAAGAACCGATTAAGCCAACTTATTCAAAAAGACGGCAAAGCACTGTTTCTACCAATTGATCATGGATATTTCCAGGGACCAACTCACTGCCTTGAAAAACCAGGCGAAACCATCAAAGGGCTCTGGGAATACGCTGACGCATTAATGCTTACACGCGGCGTATTGCGGAACTGTGTTGATCCAGCTCTCCCAAAACCGTACATCATGCGTGTGTCCGGTGCAGTTAGCGTAATCGGAGACATGACCAACGAAAGCATAGTCACCTCCGTTCGAGAAGTCATCAGGCTCAACGCCTCAGCCGTCTCTATGTCAGTGTTCGTTGGAACTGCGGGAGAAAACAAGAGCTTAACCAACCTGGGCAAGCTCGTTGACGAATGTGAAGACTACGGCATCCCCGTCATGGCAGTAACATCTGTAGGCAAAGAATTAGAAAAACGCGAAGCCCGATACCTCTCACTGGTCGCAAGAATTTCTGCCGAAATTGGCGCACGTGTGGTAAAAACTTATTACTGCAAGGAGAAATTCGAAAAAGTCGTCGAAGGTTGCCCAGTGCCAGTAGTCATTGCAGGTGGTCCTAAAACCGAAACACAACGAGAAGTATTCGACTTTGTTTATGATGGCATGCAGAAAGGAGCCATCGGCGTAAACCTTGGTCGAAACATCTGGCAGACTGAGCATCCAATAGCGGCTATGCGTGCGTTACAGGCTATTGTCCACAAGAATTTCACACCTAAAGAAGCGGAAGACCTGTACAATCAAGTAATAGCAGGAAAAACATAACTGCTCACTTCATTTTTCAGTGATGCATATGCTGGTCGCCATGTATTACAATAACAAAGACGTACGCTTACAGGAAATGCCAAAACCTGCAATCGGCGACGATGAATTCCTTTTCAAAATCATGGCCTCAGGCATATGTGGAAGCGACGTGACTGAATGGTACCGCGTCCCAAAAGCTCCAAAAGTCCTTGGACACGAAGCTGCAGGCATAATTGCGGAAATAGGAAAAAACGTTAAAGGACATAAAGTTGGCGACCGAGTATTCGTCTCTCATCATGTCCCATGCAACAAATGCCGCTACTGTCTGCGCGGACACCACACCGCTTGCGAAACGCTGCACACAACCAATTATTTCCCAGGAGGCTTCGCTCAGTATGTCCGAGTACCCAAAATTAACGTTGAAAACGGGGTATACAACCTCCCTGATTCAATGTCATTTGAGGAAGGCACATTCATCGAACCTCTAGCATGCGTCGTCAGAAGGACAAAGACTATCAGAACTAAAGAAAAACGATTCACTGCTAATTATCGGCGGCGGATTAGCAGGCATACTTCACACCCAATTAGCAAAAACGAAGGGTGTTCAAAATATCATTGTTTCAGACATCAACCCGTTCAGGCTAAAGCAAGCAGAGAAATTTGGAGCCCACCACACGCTTAACGCAAAAGAAAACATACCCCAAAACCTCAAAGCAATCAATGAAGGACGCTTAGCTGATCAAGTCATCGTATGCACAGGAGCAACACCCGCGGCTTTAACTGCGTTAGAAAGCGTTGAAAAGGGCGGCTCAATTCTATTCTTCGCAGTGCCCGATCCAACCATAAGAATCCCGTTACCAATTACCGACTTTTGGAGAAACGAGATAACAATAAAAACCAGCTACGGCGCAGCACCACAGGACCTAGAAGAAGCACTCGTCCATTTGCAGCTTAAGGCAATAGACGTTGAAAGTATGATTACCCACAGATTGAGCCTTGAGGAAGCTGGCGAAGGCTTCAGGTTGGTAGCGAGTGCTGGAGAATCCCTTAAGGTTATTCTTGAACCAAACCGAAAGTGATTGAAAGAAAGAGTTATTGCTTTGGAAGCTTTTTTTCTACATAGTCTCTGGCTGAGAGACGATTATGCAACACAATTTATCACTTGAATATTGTTGAGGCGTTGCTGAAAAAATGTATGAGTGGCTCGCTTTTGCACTTTTGTGGGATGCAGTTTGGTTTGCGCTGTTTTTAGTGAAGCCTCATCTTCGAAGACAAATGGTATGGGTCAGTATCTTCACGGCAATTACGGGTTTAGCAGAACCGATTTTTATTCCTAAATATTGGAATCCGCCTTCACTACTCAATTTGTCGTCAACAATTCATTTTGATGTAGAAAGCATAATTTTTTCTTGGGGAACAGGCGGTATCGGGTCAGTTCTTTACGAAGTGTTACTAAATACCAAGCACCGAAAAATGGCTCCTCAAGAATATTTGCAAGAAAGGAGATGGCTACATATGTTCTCCCTTTTGGCTATGCCTGTGATTTTCCTCACACTATCATTTTTGACTAATTTGAACCCAATTTACTCTGTTTCAATTGCTTTGACAGTTGGAGCTGTCGCTGCTGTCGCATGCAGACCTGACTTAGCCAAGAACACAATTCTAGGAGGAGTTCTGTTCACCGCACTATATTTTCTATTGTTTTCAGCGATTATCCTGGTTTTTCCGAGTTTCCTAAATTCCTGGAACCTAGAGGCGTTGTCAGGCGTTCTAATATTGAGCGTTCCAATAGAAGAGTTGATGTTTGCTTTCACTTTCGGAATGATGTGGTCAGGCGTCTATGAACATATTAGACACTACGCGTTCCAGTAGATAATCAAAAATGAAAATTCTTGCTTACCTCGTAAGGAAAATCTTTGCGTTGTTTAAGTCAAATGCTATTTTAAGGCGTGTGTGCACAAGTAGGTGAAATAGACGGTCCCATTGTCGGATGTTGAAAACGCATGAATCCACGGCTATACATCATGAAATTGAAAAATGCAAAAGACTATTCGTCGAGGCGAGCAATTCGTTTCGCTGTAGTCGACTCCGACATCGAAAAAACATATCCATCCAACTTCATCTGCATGTTACCCCAGCACGTAAGCGTTGCTGACGAGGACTCGAGCGTTTTTGCAAGAACCTTCAAAGACACCAGAGTAGAACTGGCCAAGAAACTTTTGACTTCGGCGCTTGAATCAGAAGATGATTCAGACGTAAAAGCAGAAATTAAAGAGCGACTAAAAATGTTAGCTCCAAAACCAGCGTGGCAACCCAGAAACAGGTATTAAGCACATTTTTCTATCGTGAAAAACGAAAACTTGAACCTAAAATTCAAACGGACCCTTAAAAAAAGGCCTCAACGAAGCTTCTATTAATTTTTTTTAGAAAAATTGTTGCATTATTCTCAAGCAAAGATTTTAAGAGAGAGCAGTATAGAAAAGATGAATTAAAAGAAAGCCGGGATGGCAAAGTGGTTAACGCGCGAGCCTTGAGAGCTCGTGGATCGCGAGGTCCGCATGGGTTCAAATCCCATTCCCGGCGCTCCTTTTTCCAGGCACTATTTGAGCTTCTTTTGAGGCTTTCTAACCATCTTGAATATCTCGAACCAGATTATGCTCACAAGTCCTGCACCTAAGCAAGTTAGGAAATCGATCGGAGTTAGAGCTTTGAAAAGGAAAAGGCTGCTAAGTATCGGAACATAAATTATGAGTCCAAGGGCAATCAGTGCTAGAGCAAGTATCCACCAGAAGGCCTTGTTTGGCTTGCGTAAAGTGCCCACAATGGTCTGGGTCCAAGAACGATTAGTCAAAATCAACGCTAGATTCGCTGAAACAATTGTTGCAAAGGCCATAGTTCGAGCCGTCTCTTCTCCGAGACCTCGCCAGTTAGCGCTGGCAAATACCAGTACGACAATTGCCAAGACGACAGCACCTTGCAGGAAAGAGATTACAGCTGCGTTCTTATTGAACAGCTTCGCATTCATACTTCGTGGTTTTCTTTGCATTACGTCAGCCTCTTCGGGCTCTGTCTCGAAAACCACTGAACAAGCGGGATCTATGATGAATTCCAGAAACACAATGTGGACGGGCAACAGAATAAGTGGCCAACCAAACAGAATGGGAAGAGCTGACATACCAGCAATTGGAATGTGAACTGAGAAAATGTAGGCTATAGCTTTTTTCAAGTTGTCAAATATTCGTCGCCCCATTTTCACACCTCCCACTATTGACGTGAAATCGTCATCAAGCAAAACTAATGATGAAGCTTCGCGGGCAACGTCAGTTCCTCTTCCACCCATAGCAATCCCAATATCCGCTGACTTTAAGGCCGGAGCATCATTGACGCCATCGCCCGTCATCGCGACGACTTCGCCATTGGCTTTGAAGGCATTTACTATTCTGAGCTTTTGTTCAGGAACCACTCGGGCAAAAATGTTGACGTTTCGAATCCGTTCTCTTAGTTGTTCATCACTCATTCCTTCAAGTTCAGATCCAGTGATGCAGTTTTCAACGGTTTTAAGGCCGATTTGTCGCCCAATACTTTGCGCAGTGAGAGGATAGTCCCCGGTAATCATAACTACACGTATACCAGCAGTGTAGCACTCTTTGACTGCTCCTGCAACGTTTGGCCTAACTGGATCAGCAAAACCGATGAGTCCTAAGAAGCTAAATTTAAAGTCGTGCTGTTCCTTTGGTAAATCGGTTTTTTGGAAGGAAGCTTTTGCGGCGCCAAGTATGCGTAGACCGTCTTTAGCCATTAGTTGGATTTGTTCAGCCAATTCTACTGTTTTTTTCTCGCCTAGATGGCATAGCTCCGCGATGGCTTCAGGTGCGCCTTTGGATGCAATAATATAGTCTTGTCCGTTGGGTGAGACCCAAACGTTGGACATTGCAAGCAGTTTTGGGGACAACGGATATTCTTGAACTAGTTTCCAGTCACTATGAAAGTGTTCAGTCTTTGCGAAATCGCCTTCGACAAAATTCTTTATTGCCTTTTCCATTGGATCAAAGGGGTCTTCTTTGCATGCAAGGACACTAAACTCGATTAATTCATGACAAAAGTCCGGAGGTAATTTCAAAGGAGAATCTATTTCGCACATTTGAACATTATTGAACACCTTGGCTACTGACATCTTGTTTTGTGTCAAAGTTCCGGTTTTATCTACACAGAGAACTGTTGCTGAACCTAAATTCTCAATTGCATGCGCTTGTCGGGTCAACACATTTTTTCTCGACATTCTCCAAGCCCCTAGAGCCAAAAATATAGTGAGAACTACTGGAAACTCTTCAGGCAAAAGAGCCATTGCAAGCGTAATACCCGCCAAAATTCCCTCAATCCAATCAAAGCGGGTGAAACCATAAACGACAATTACTAAGGCGCAGAGACTAAGACCGAATATAGCGCTGTTTCGGACAATATGAGAAACTTCTTGTTTAAGTCGAGTATCGTCTCTCTCAACTTTTTGAAGCACCGTCCCGATCTTGCCCATTTCAGTTCTGGGACCCGTAGCTCTAACCTCAACAAATGCCTGCCCTTGAGTAACAAGGGTTCCTGAATACACAATTGGCTGGTCGTCTCCTCCAGGTCGCCATTGCTGTTCCTCGCCATTCCAAGCAATTTTTCGGACGGGCACTGATTCACCTGTAAGAAGTGATTCATCAACCATCAAATTATTGGAAGTTAACAATATAGAATCTGCAGGGACACGGTCGCCCTCCGCAAGAATCATAATGTCGCCAGAGACAACTTCGCGCCCGGGTACCCGTATTTGTTTTCCATCTCGAATAACCAGAGCTCTTGGACTTGAAAGCGTTTTTAATGCGTCTAATGCTTTTTCAGTTTTTTGTTCCTGATAAACCGTAATACCCATTACAACGAAAACGAAGCTAAGAAGGACCAAGCCCTCAGTGACATCTCCAAGCAAAAAATAAATGCTTCCACTGGCAACCAACAGCAAGAATATTGGCTCTTTTATAACGCTGAGAGCAATTCTTAGAACACTCCGTTTCTCGCTTGAAGGAAGTTCGTTATAGCCTTCTTCTTTCATCTTACGTAATGCTTCTGTACTGGACAATCCTGTTATTGTATCTAAGTCATTATCGCGCATGTTGCCAACCTCTCAGGGGGTCCAACTTAAATTTGCGGTGCTTCTTAAAGGCATATCTGGAAAACTAAAATTTAGCAATCATTCGAAAGCTGCTTTTCCAAAATTTCAGGTTGAAACTGGACCCAAAAAACATAGATATAGTCGAGCTTTAACAAGTTCGGTTAACCGTTCTAAGGGGATATAATTTTCTCAATTATCGTTCAAAAGAATATGAAAAGACAATTGCTCTCTCTCTTCAGCGTATGTTGATATGGATTTTCAGATTTTCAATAGGTCATAGCAAGGGGCTTGAAGAGCTTCCGGTAAAGTAGATTCTTGAAGTTTACTGCTTGACAACCTAAGAAAACAGAAGAACCAGGAGCATTTAATTCGAAACAATACAGATTAGAAAATGCCTTGTCGCAAATAACCAAAAACGATAAACATCGTGAAAAGAACATGTGCTAACTTACAGCTCATAAAAAGTCATAGGAAAAAGATCATAATGAGCAAAGCAGCGGAAATGGCGAAAGTTTCAGCCAAAGGTAGCTTCCACTTACTTTGGGGATTGGTAGCATCAACAATTATCTCATCAATAGGCACCATTTCCGTTGCCAGACTATTAGGTTCTGATTTGTACGGTTTGTACGGCATTGTTTTGACTGTTCCAGCACTAATCGGCACTTTTAGAGATTGGGGAGTGAACTCGGCAATGGTACGTTTTGCAGCACAGTATCGCGCCGACGGAAGGGAAGCCGAAGTCAGAAGCATCTACGCGGCCGGGTTAATTTTCGAGCTTGCATCCGGACTAACGCTTTCAGTAATCTGCTTTTTCCTCTCAAGCTTCTTGGCAAATACAGTCTTTCAACGCCCAGAGATAGCGCCACTCATCGAACTAGCCTCATTCGTAATCCTGGCCGGCGCCCTAACTAACGCAGCCACAGCAGCATTCACAGGTATTGAAAAAATGGAGCTCAACAACATAATGCTGATCTGCCAATCTATTATCAAAACAGCCCTCATAATCACACTCGTTGAATTGGGTCTTGCTACGTCTGGAGCCGTCAAGGGAGATATAATTGCTCACTCAACTGGCGGAGTTATTGGAATACTGCTTATATGGACAATATACAGAAAACTTCCAAAAGCCTACTCCAACAAACTGGAGATTAAAGCCTACATAAAAACTATGGTCAAATACGGAGCACCATTATCAATTTCAGCCATAATTGGCGGTTTTCTAACTCAGTACTACGCTTTCTTGCTACCAATATTCAACACTAAAGACAATGTGATGATCGGCAACTATGGAATCGCAATAAACTTCGTTGTCTTGATAGGGTTCTTCTCCACTCCAATAACAACCATGCTATTCCCAGCGTTCAGTAAGCTCAATTCACAAAAAGATAAAGAAACAATCAAAAACGTCTTCCAATCCTCAATAAAATACGCGTCACTATTGGTGGTACCCGTAGCTATGTTAGTAATATGTGTAGCTGAACCAGCCGTCTCCACTCTTTTTGGCGAAACATACAATTCAGCACCATTATTTCTGGCTTTACTAGCAACAAGTTATCTGTACACTACATTGGGAAATCTTTCGACAGGCAACCTTATCAACAGCCAAGGTCAAACCAAACTCAATCTGTATTTGACGCTGATTACGGCAGCCATAGGTTTCCCGATGGGCTACATACTCATCATGCAGTTTGGCGTCTTTGGATTGATTGTCACCACACTGGTAGCGGGACTTCCCAGCATCTGTCTCTCGCTACTTTGGACCAAAAAACATTATGGCGTATCAGTTGACTGGCGATCATCAACAAAAATACTTCTCTCATCAGGCATAACTGCGACTTTAACATTCATGTTGATTTCTTCTCTGGGCTTTGACAGTTGGATAAGACTAATCATTGGAGTGTTATTTTTCTCAGTAGTTTTTGTTTTTGTTGCGTTACTGACTAGAACGGTGACTAGATCCGATATAGGTAATTTACGGATAATGATTAGTGAACTTGGACCTTTAAGTGGAATAGTAAACAAGTTACTTAATTTTGTCGAGAGAATAATGGGCATCTTAAAATTATGAGCAAGAAAGAAACAGGCTCAAAGGGTAAATATGATAATCACTAATGAATATAATGGAACCAATTAATGGGTTTATCGAGACGTCATTTCCACGGAAGACTTGGTTGGCAGTCTTACAGTTAACGCCTGATCCAACGGAGATTTAGGTTTTTCTCTCAACTAAATGACCGAAAGGAAGAAACAATACAATAACTCTAAAATTGTTAGGCAGCACTTTAGTATCGCCTCAAATGACTAAAAACCGAAGGAGCATGAATTCATCCTTCTGGTCATCTAGCGATTCTTACTTTAATGACCTTTTGAAAATGTTTTAGACTTGTTCTTTGAACTCAAGAAGAAACAGTCAGACATGATTCAAGAAAGAAAGGAAAGACTTCTCTCGAGATGTCGATCAATTACCAAAAGAGACAATAAAATTGATCTGAAATGTCAATTAGTCCATTGCACTGGAAAAATAACAAGTCTTTGGAGAAAAGAATTATTATTTTTGTTCCAAATGATATAGCTCAAGTATTTCCCAGGTTGTGTTAGACACTTTTAGGTTAGAACCATCAAAGTAGGCAATGTATCTTATTTCGTTGTCTGGCTTTGCCACTCCGGCTGTTTCCATCAAGAACACTTTGTGACTATTTAGGAAGGAATCGTATTCGAAGAGAAAGCAACAATCCACAGCCGACAAACTTGTTTCTTCTCTTAGCTCTCTGATGGCGGCATCCCTTCTGCTTTCCCCTGTTTCTGCCCCGCCCCCAGGCAAATAAAACGTTCTATTGTCTCGGCTAACTACGAGAATCCCTTCGGGGGTGTCAACAATGGCAGTTCCGCGCCTTCTTTTTGCAACCACTTGTTAATCGCACATTCAAAATGAAATCGGTATCTTAAAAGTGATCTTCTTAACATATTAGAAACTAAACAAGAAAAACCTCAAATTCACAAAAAATTAGATTTAAAGAAATAAAAAGAAACTAAAGAATTAGGGGCAGCTGGTTAACTGCATGCTGAATTAGGTCTAAGACTATCGATGGGAATAGCCCAAGAATTATTAGCGCCCCAACCAAAATGAAGATTGGTATGAGCAAGCGTTTTGGCTCTTTAATCTTGGTTTCATCTTTGGGTTTGCGTGAATACATCACGTTAACTAATCGGAACAGGTAAGCCGTTTGCAGCACACTCATTATAACCCCAATTACGGCTAACCAAGTGTAAGTTCCTGACTCTATCGCTGCTGTGAAAACCAAGTATTTGCCAATGAAACCACCCAATGGAGGAACTCCCGCGAAAGAAAATGCTGCGATGAGCAAAGCTATGCTGGCTAAGGGCATTTTTCTACCTAAACCTGAGAAGTCGTCCATTGTTTTGAATCCGTAGTGATTTATAACACCCACCGTCATGAACGCAAGCGCCGTTGTTATGCCACCGATTAGGAAGAAGTACAGGTTTCCTTGAAGACCAGTCTGAGTTACGCTCGTAATTGCTATCAAGTTGTAACCTACGTCGGCAACACAAATGTTTCCAATTAGCATCTTAACGTTGTTCTGGATTAACGCAAACATGTTACCGACAATCATAGTAAAGGCTGCCATGACTGCCAACATTAGCGTCCAATCGAGTACGGCACTTGTCCCAACGGGTGTGAGGATGAAGATGAGGACACGTATGAGAACGTAATAACTACCTTGGTCAACCAGCGCGGAAAGAAACGCCGAGGAAGAAGCTGGAGCCGCGTTGTATGCATCTGGAAGCCAAAAGTGGAAAGGTACAATGGCCGCTTCAATTGCATAGCCTGCAGAAATAAAGATCAGCGCTAACACAAGCAAACTCTTGTCTTGCAAAGCCGTTAACGCTGCTTTGACAGCCCAAAAGTTCAGTGTTCCAGTTAATCCATAAACCAAAGAGAGCCCAAAAACAATGAATGCCGAAGCGATGACAATCATGACGATATACTTTAGCGCCGCGTTGAGGCTTCGACGATTTTTCTTGTAAAGCATAAGGAAACTTGATCCCGCAGCCGCCGCTTCCCAGAAAATAAACAAGGTCAACAAATCGCCAGCACAAACTGCGCCAATTAAAGCAGCTGTGAGAATTAACATCAGGGCGTAATACCGTTCTGATGGTCGTTCTGCAGGATTAATGTAGAAAATGGCGTACAGCATAACGGCGGCGCTTACGGCAACTGCGATTATGGACATGTAAACTGAAATGCCATCAATCATGAAGGCACTAGAAATAGATGCGTTAGAAGGGTTCGGGTTGGTTGATAATGTGATGTTTACAAATGACTGATCAAGAGGATTTCCCAGGTAGTATTGATTAGCCAAATTTGCAACTGCTGCAAACGATACTGCAAAGACAAGGGCGAACCAGACGAGCGTCCAGCCGGTTATGTGTTTAGTTTTGCGGATGAACCTAAATATCGGTACCGTTAGGAGAGCAAAAACGATTAGAGTAACTATTGGAAAGGCAACGTCGTAGACGCCGATCATGATAGTTCACGCCTTAAATCAAAGCTACACCTTTGATCAAGTTTATAAAGAATGCGGGGTAGACCCCGAGAACTACCACGAAGGCAACTAATATTAGCATTGCAATCTTCATTGAATTAGGAACATCAAAGATTTTCTTACCTGACTCTTGTGCCTCGCCATTTTCTGTTCTTGATGGCCCAAGGAAAACTTTGTTGACAAACCGCAAAGAGTACGCTAACGACAGTACCGTTGCGATTAGCATGAATATTGTGGGAATCAAGAAGAATGGGTCATTTCTCTCGAATGCTTCGAAAGCGCCGACGAAGATGAAGAACTCGCTCCAGAAACACGCGAATGGAGGAGAACCAGCGATACTTAAAGCAGCCACAATTGAGGAACCAGCTGTGAAAGGCATTTTTCCTGCGAGACCACCCATTTTGCGAATATCACGTTCCTCAGTTTGGTGCATCACCGAACCTGCGGAAAGGAAGAAAAGCCCTTTGCTAACGGCATGATTCAAAATATGCAAAACCGTTCCCAAAATAGCCCCACTGGCCGTTACTACCCCTGCCAAAACCTGTTCAGCCTGAATTGAAGCCGTGGCTTGAATAGAAGCCGCATTTTGAGCTAGAGTTACAGCTGTTGCAGAGGGGAACAAAGAAAGACCAAACATCACGTAGCCCATATGAGCTATGCTTGAATATGCAATTATTCTCTTGATGTCAGTTTCAACCAAAGCGATGAAAGCGCCGAAAAATGCTGATATCACACCAAAAATCGCTAACCCATGGAGAAACGCACCGGCGAAGTTTGGGTCACCTAACGCTACAGTAGGAAGAATAGTTGTTAATGACAACCGCAAAATAGCGTAAGCACCTGCGCTAATAATCACGCCGCTTAAAAGGGCCGACATTGTTGCTGGTGCTTCAGAATGTGCATCGGGTAACCACATGTGAACTGGAACTATAGCCATTTTTACGGCGAACCCTGCCGTTAGCGCTAGCAGAATCCATTTTGCCGCTTCGGTTAAACCATGAGTTATTAGGAATGATTGTGCGGCAAACATGTCGGTTTGCCCAGTTACAATGTATATGTAGCCTATGCCTAAGAGGACGAAAACGGCACCAGCATGGGTGAATAAGAATAGTTTGAAAGCTGCTTTGTAACTGTCCCGATAACCCCAGCCTCCGATTATGAAGTATGCAGGGACAAGCATAAGCTCCCAACAGAAATAGAAGAGCAAGAAGTTAGAAGTTATGAAGACGCCAACTAAACCTACTGAAATAAGGGATAACAGCGAATAGTAAATTGGAAGGTTTTTCTTTCCTTCCATGTATCTCGCGCTAAACATTGCCGCTGCAAGAATTAGAACCAAAGCGATTATCGCTATTGAAGCACTTATTCCGTCGACAAAAAGGCTAAAGTGAGAATTCAAAACTGGAATCCAAGCGTAGGATTCTTCGTAAACCCCTCCACTAATTATGGTAGGGACTGTCGTTAGGATTAGCGCAATGTTGACAATAGCAGTTAACCCTACTGTAGTTGCTGCCAGCTTCGACGATTTTTTTCCTGCAAAATAAACTAAAGGTACAACGATAATTGGAAGCAAGAATACGAGTAGCAAGCTAAATGGCATGTTCAGCGCACCTATAGCCAGTAATATCTGAAATGAACCCAATATAAAGCTATCACAAAAAAGGGCTTTCAAGGGCGATCTTGATGGTCAGCTGTATTACAATGTTATAAAATAGCCGTCGTCGATTACTTTTCATAGATTTTTCAAAATGACTAAAACCAATCAGAAAAGAATTGCGCTCGAGAACATTTTCTCGTTAAAACAAGAAATATTTGAGAAGATCTTGCAACGCAGAACCTATTTCGCGCAGTTAGAAAATGTCCCAAAGAAAGGTTAGAGGAGGAAATTACCCGGGATAAGGTGCAGACTGTTGATAAGGCTTACGAAGAAGGACGGGTAAATTCCTACCACGATCACTAGAACTACTAAGATAATCATTGCCAGCTGCATGAACTTTGGAACCTCAAGCTTCTTCTTTGCACCTTCAGTTGCTTCTGGGGTTTTTGAGGGTCCAAGGAACACCATTGACGTGAATCTTAAGGCGTATGCAAGGGAAAATACGGTTGCTATAAGCATTAGGGCTGTGGGTATAATGTAGAATGATCCGCCAGGTTGCTGGATGACTTGGAAGGCACCGATGAAGATGAAGAATTCACTGATGAAGCATGCGAAAGGTGGGGCTCCCGCGAGACTCAGGGCTGCTATGGTTGAAGCGGTTCCTGTGACAGGCATCTTTCCTGCTAGTCCGCCCATTTCTTTGATGTTTCGGATTGCGAGAACTTGCATGACTGCACCTGCTGCAAGGAAGAAGAGACCCTTGCTAAGTGCATGGGTAACTATCTGAAGAACTGTTCCTGTGAGGGCATTATTCTGAACCACACCACCTACTGTTGCAGCTGCTAATGGAATAAGAGAAACACCGAAGAGAATGTAGCCCATGTGGCTAATGCTGGAGTACGCAATAATGCGTTTCATGTCCGTTTCCGCTAAAGCCACAAATGAACCGAAAAACGCGCTGATAACTCCAAAGATAGCTAGCCACTGCAGAAAACCTGTTCCAAAAGCAGTTCCCGCCACTGCTGGAAATACTATACCCATTGAAACTCGTACCACGGCATAAGCACCTGCACTTGTCAAAACACCTCCAAGAAGCGCAGACATTGGGGCAGGAGCTTCAGCGTACGCATCAGGTAGCCACATGTGAACTGGAACTATAGCCATTTTCACAGCAAAGCCGGCGGTCACTGCTACGAGTATCCACCTAACTACATCGGGGTTTGCAACCAGAAGTTTTGAAGCTGCCTGTGAAAAATCGATGCTGCCTGTTAGCATGTAAATCGCGCCAATTCCCAATAAAACGAAAACTGCACCTGCATGAGTGAAAACGAAGAACTTGAAACTCGTCTTGTAAGAGTCCTTGTAGCCCCAACCTCCGATTATGAAGTATGCTGGCACAAGCATAAGTTCCCAACAGAAATAGAAGAACAGCAGATTAGAAGTTATGAAGACTCCGACTAGACCAACGAACAGAAGCGAAAGCAAGGCATAGTATATTGGTAGGTTCTTTTTTCCCGCCATGTAGTTTATGGAATAAAGCGCTGCGACTAACATGATAACCATTGTTACGATTGCCATGGACAAACTTATGCCGTCAGCCGTTAACGTAAATCGAGAATTCAAAACTGGAATCCAAGCGTATGATTCACTAACGCTACCTTTGTTAAGTATGTCTGGAACAGTTGTAAGAATCAAACTTAAAGACGCAAGAGCAATTGCTGAGAGTAGCAGGGCGGCTGCCTTCGCGGATTTTCTTCCAGCTAAGTAGATGAATGGAACAGCTATGATGGGTAGAAGAAGAACGGACAAAAGAAGGTACGTCATGTTTAGAGGCCTCTAACGCTTATTATGATTAGGATTACCAACATGATGAAACCAATTAGAGCAGCTGCCAGATAATGCTGTAAGCTGCTAACTGGAGCCTTATTGGTTTTTGATGATCGCACTGCTCTGCGACCAATCATATCAAGAATTTTGTCTGCTGCTGTGTCTATTGTTCTAACTTTTGATGCGCCTTTGACTGATCTTCCAGCAATCACTATCAAAAGTTGATCTGCGGCAACATCCAAATATTTATGAACACCGCCTGCAAAACGAACTACTGAATTAGCAAAGACCACTGGGAAAATCTCGAGGACAACAACTTCGAAGAACTTGACTCCGCTGGAGAATTTCATGAACCCTTTTGTGACGCCTTTTTCATAGAAATCGTCGAAGAAGTAGCCATGGTTAAGCAGCTTTGCAATGGGATTATTTACGCTTCTTATTGTATTCATAATAGAATAGTTCTTCCAGTAAGTCGCGTAGATGAGAAGACCCGTCGGAATAAGTATTAGCGCGAAGATCACGGTTTCTAATCCTACAAATGAACTCAACAGGCTAGGAACTTCTTCCAGACCCATGTAGGATCCAAGGGAGGGCATAAGGAATCCCCAGACTAAGCACGCTGCAGCGAGAACCCCTGCTGGAATTAACATTATTTTCGGTGCTTCATGAGGATGAAGGCTCTGGAGGTGCTCGGATTCTTTGCCCAAAAAGACCAACTTCAAGAATCGTAGGCTGTAAGCAAAAGTTATCATGGTTGTTGCGTAAATCAAGATTATCTGCAATAGATTGCCTACATCAGTTATGCTTGTAATAACCAAACCTTTGCTGAAAAAGGCAGCGAATGGAGGCAACCCGCTTGTAGTTATGATCATTATTAATGCCAACGCGAAGGTAATTGGCATTGCTTTTCTGAGCCCACCCATAAGGCGCATGTCGCGAGTGCCCAAAGCATGAATGATGCCACCTGCCAACAAGAAACCGAGACCTTCGAAGAAAGCGTGACTCATCATATGGAACAAACTTGCAAACCAACCAATTGATGAAGCGCCAGTTAGCGCTGAGCCCAAAGCCGCCATCATAAAACCTAATTGACTTACAGTCGAGTAAGCAAGGACACCTTTGATATCAGATGTTGTTAACGCTAACGTTGCTCCCACAAGAGCGGTTAAAACTCCGATCCAAGCTACGGTTGGAAGCCACAATGGTTGAAGGGCAACAATAATCGGAGCTGCAGTTGCTGCAATCAGGATGAATCTGGCAATGAGGTAAATACCTGCCTTAACCATCGTCGCGGCGTGTAGAAGTGCGCTGACTGATGTTGGTGCCTCCATTGCGCTGTATAGCCAAGTGAACATTGGAAGTTGGGCAGATTTAGCTATAGCACCACCTAGAACCAGAAAACCAATGGTAACCATAATTGACGTATTCAATGTCCCATTCGCGAGCGCGCTACTAATGGCGGTTATTGTGCCGTGAAAGCTGAAAGTCCCAAAAGTCACGTAAAGTAGACCAATTGCGGCTAGAAGAGAAATGTCACCTATTCTGGTCATGAGGAAAACTTTGTTTCCTGCCTTAACCGATTCGGGGCGATTATTCCAGAAACTAATTAAAGCGTAACTGCACAAGCCCACCATTTCCCAGAAGATGAACATCTGAAGGAAATTGTCGGAAATTACTAAGCCGATCATTGAGCCTATGAAAAGAAGCAAATAGAAGTAGTAGCGCGTCAAGTTTTCTTCATGTTTCATGTAGCCAAGTGAGTAGATGGCAATAATCAGCCCAAAGAAGCTGATCAAGCAGGCAAAGAGTATGCTGAGGGGATCAAGATATACTCCGGCAGTTACACTTCCACTAATCCACGGAAAGGTGAGGTTAACGGTAGAACCATCTGAAACCGCTGGAATCAAAGTGAAAGCCAAAAAAGCCGTTATAGCAGCTATGGCAACGACGAATCCGTTTCTTGCCTTTGCACTAATCCTCCCAATTAACGGGACAAAAAAACATGTTAGAAGAGGAAGTAACCAAACAAGCCATGCTGAAATATCGGAAAACTGCATTTATTGTTCAACCTCAAGGTTTTCTTGCGCTTCTTCTGGAACCACTATTTTGCTAATGTCACTTGTTCCATACTTTTTGGAAACTATTACTAATAACGCTAAGATTACTGCACTTACTGCTGTGTCTGTGGAAAATGCAAGTATTAGGAAGTCTTGACTTACACCTAAGTTGTTGATTCCCAGCATCACAAAATTAAGCGTAGCGCCCGTCGCGATTAACTCTATTGAAATGAAAATTTTGAGAAGATGACGTTTAGTCAACAGACCATAAATTCCGACGGCTAACATAACCAATGAAAGAATGACATAGTCCATTATTGAACACCCTTCCGTTTTTCCCCAGGTTTCTTCTTACGTTCAAACAAAACAATAGTAATGCCTAACGCTAGCGTCAAAATAACAAGACCCTGTAAAACGACATCAAAAGCACTAAAGTCCCATATAGCTTCTCCAAAAGTTACCGAAGACGAAACTGAACTAGGAGAAGCAATTGAGATAAAAATTGCAGGCAGGGTCAAAACTGCGCCTAATACAACTATAGCAATGGTAGACAATGGCTTAGTCTTTGTAAGTGATTTCTCACTGAGCATTTCACCTGACAAAAACAAAATTGCCAAAGTTCCAACGGCTACGGCAAACTGGAAAATTGCAACGTACGTAGCGCCACTTATGGCGTATAGAAGAGCTGTTAACATGAAAGTGCCCGCTAATGCGGCAACAGAATAAACAGCTTCATCGAAGAAAATTGCTAAGCAAGCTGAAATTACCATTCCTGCACTGACAATCTCAACAATCCCTGGAATCATAAACTATGCCCCGGTTGGTTTTTGACTTGTCTGAGGTTTTAGAACTAAGGAAGATTTATCTGTTGTCGCAAGCTCGAAAATATCGGTGCTTCGAATCGCGTTTCTTGGGCAGCTTTCGGCGCATTGATAGCAAAAGATGCAGCGATCAAGAAAGAACGTTGGCCGTTTTTTACCTTCAAACTCAATCATTTCGATAGCTTTGGCAGGGCAATCTCTGCTACATAAACCGCAACTAACGCAAAGACTAACGTCAAATACCTGCTTTCCTCGAAAGCCTTCGGCTGGAACGCATTTAACGAATGGGTATTTACCAGTTGCAGGTTTCTTGAAGAGGTGACTAAACACTTCTTGGAACATCGGAGAGACTCTAATCTTCTTCGTCGTTTTTGCCATTTCTATCACACCATCGGGTATATCCAGTAAGCTAAGCTAATCGTCAGAATTAGTGACAGTATCGCAAGTGGAAGCAGGATTCTCCAGTTTGCTCGCACTACCTGGTCAATACGCAATCTTGCGAAAATAACTGTCAAGTACTCTGAAACTACGACCATTGCAATAACTTTTATGACAAACCAAAGTGTCCCCCAGAACTGAGGCAGGAAATTGAAGGGAACTGGACCATTTGCTCCGCCCAAGAACAGTACAGTAATTAGTGCTGAACCGAAAACAATCTGAACGTCTCGAGCAAGCTTCAAGAAAGCTAACTTGCCGCCACTGTATTCAGTTTCATGTCCCGCAACAACTTCGCTTTCTGCATGAGGAACATCAAAGGGATCTTTCTCCAACTCAGCCTGCATAGTTATAATGAACAAGAAGAAAGCCCAAGGGGCTAAAATCGCGAAAGGTAACCATTGGTTAGAGACTATGGTTGAGATGGTAAGGCTCTTAGCTAGAAAAGCAGGTGCTAGAGCTAACATAACTAAGGGAATATCATAGCCAAGAAACTGGGTCAAAACTCTTGCCGCCCCTATTGAACTGTACGGATTTGAAGAAGACCAACCCGCAAGGAACAGCAAAAAGTTCGCAACAGAAACTAACGCCATTACAAATATCAAATCACCAGCAAAACTCACGCCGGGAATTACACTTGAACCATCAATCGGCAAAAAGCATAACGCGAAAATTAAAACAGATAAAGCCAAAATCGGAGCGAACCTGTAAACATTCCTTCTTGATTCGCACGGAGTAATTTCTTCCTTAGTAAGCATCTTTATGAAGTCTGCGACAGGCTGCAAAATCCCGCTTGGACCAGTGAAGCTAGGACCCATTCTGTTCTGCATCCTCGCTTCAATTTTTCTTTCGATCCAATCGCAGAACATTGTAAACAGTATTATGAAAGTAAATCCTGGGAAGACTAGCACTCGGAAGAGAAGCAAGAGGATGTCAATCAATCGTAGTCACCATTATCTGTCAGTGCATGAGAAGCATGGATCTAAGCTTACGAAGTTCGGTGGAACGTCTGCAATGCTTTCTCCAATTGCGGTAGTCAAGAATGCGGGAATATTTGCAAAGGTTGGCGTGCGCACTTTAACCCGCTCAGGCATGGCGGTTCCATTGCTCTTTACATAATAGAAAAGCTCGCCTCGAGGAGCTTCTACTCTATTAACTGCTTCTCCGGCAGGAACAACTCTCGGCACCTTGACCCTGAAAGGCCCCGAAGGCAAGTGATCAAGTGCATACTCAATTATCTTTATGCTTTCTTCTATTTCGTCCATTCTAACATTCATTCTCGCCCAAACGTCCCCAGTATTTTTGGTGATTACGTTGAACGGAATTTCTCCGTACGCCTCATAGGGCTCGTCCTTTCGGACATCAATATTAACGCCTGAACCTCTGGCGACAGGCCCAACTATGCCTAGTTTGAGGGCATCTGCTCTCTTAAGTGTTCCAACGTTCTGCATTCGCGCTCTAATTGAAGGCTCATCCCTGTAAACCTTAGTGTAGAATGGGATCCTTTTTCTGAGATCTGCAAGTACTGTTTTGACTTTTGCTACGTCGGTCTCTTTGAGGTCGCGTCTTACTCCGCCGACTGTCATTGATGAAGAGATTACTCGGTTACCCGTGAGTATTTCGGTTATGTCCATAATGGGTTCACGGTCTCGCCAGAAGTACTGGAACAAGGCTTCATAGCCTATTTCTAAGCCTGCGTGCCCCAAAGTCAGAAGGTGACTATGCAGCCTGTTGACCTCGAGAATTATAGTGCGTAAGTATTTGCCCCGTGGAGGTACATCTGTTTTCAATATTTTTTCAACTGCTTCAACAAAGCCAGTGGCATGACAGCTGTTACAGATGCCGCAAATTCTTTCAACCAAGTAAACGTCCTGAATGTAGGTTCGAGCTTCCGAAGCTTTCTCTATGCCTCTATGAACATATCCAATTCTAGGCTCTACTCGTTTGACGGTTTCTCCATCAACGATTAGAGCGAATTTTTCGGGCTCAAGAAGTGCGGGGTGCTGGGGACCTATTATTATTTTTACAAGTTTGCCTTCGTCAGATTTCTCTTCTGGAGGTTCTGGGTTAAGTTTGACCTCATTTGCATTTACATCCTTTCTAAGAGGAAAGATGCCTTGTGGCCAGGTATCTGGAAGAACGAAATGACTTGTGCTTTCGTTTCCTTCAAAAACTACACCAAGTAGGTCTGTTACTTCAAATTCATGCAAAGTTGCGCTTGGTGCAAGGTCTTTTATGGTTGCGAGTTTTGGGTTTTCTCGTGGAACTTCAGCTTGAATAGTAATGAAAGAGTTGGAAGTGCGGAAATGAAACATTACACCCAAGTTTGCACCTAAGTCTATGCCAGTAATGGCAGAAACTGCAGATTTTTCGTCAGCGTCTACCAGAGCTTTAACTGCATCTCTATGTGCACCTTCGCTGGTCTTGACCAGCGCATTTCCGAGCTGACCTAATAATATTTGAGCAGGTTTTCCTTGCAGCTTATTTTCAAGAATTTTTATAATATCTATATTATTACTCTGCATTTTGTTTAACCTCTTCTATTTTATTAACTTCCACTTCTGGCTCTTTTGCTTTGGAAGGCGCTGGGGGACCTTTTAACGCGTTAAGAAGCTTCACTACTCCATCGATGATTGCTTCTGGTCGTGGTGGGCATCCTGGAATGAATGCATTGACAGGCAGAACTTTGTCTACCCCTCCAAGCGTCCCATAAGTTCCCTGAAAAACACCGCCTGAACAAGCGCAAGCACCTATTGCCACAACGAACTTTGGTTGAGGCATTTGCTCATAAATGCGCTTCAAACGCTCGGCACATTGCTTAGTAACTGAACCAGTAACCAATAAGACATCAGCATGACGAGGAGAAGGTTCTAGCTTAATCCCGAAACGTTCAACATCATACTTTGGAGTTAACAAAGCAACTATTTCGATGTCGCACCCGTTACAGGCACCTGCATTAAAGTGAATTACCCAAGGCGATTTTAGCCTCGACCACATGGCAAAATTAGTCATTAATTTTTACCTCCATCAAATAACAACAACCCGGCTGCAAGCATCATGAACAAATAAATGATAACCAAAGGAACGTTAATTCCTGCACTCATGAAAGATGCAAAAGCAAGCAAAATAACCGAACTATCCAAAATAACGAAGTAAATCAGGTATTTGTAGAGTGAAACGTTTACTCTTACTTTCGGATATGTAACGTTTTCTCCACAAGCATAAACTTGGCGTTGAGCATCTGTCTGAACTGTTTTAGGTGCAGCTCTTCGGCCAAGCATATAAATGAATGCTGCCGAAGCCACAATCAGCACAAAAGCTATTCCTGATGCAATGAGTGCGTCAAACGACATTCAATCAATCTCCTTAATACAAGAGTTTTGGACAAACCTTTCAGATTTTCCAGATAAAGTCTTCACATTTTTATAGAAATGAGTTGCTGTATGAACGTATTTAAGGCTATCGCAGTATTTGCTTTCTAATTGTTCAGCAACAACATGGGGAATTGCTTCTATGTTGCTTTGTAAAGATGCTCCCTTCGAACAGGCTCCCCCAAGCACAGTTGGCTCTGAAAGCATAATTTTGCTCATGATGGTCCGAGCTTAACCCTCTAAGTGTTACTGCAGGGAGATTTAAAGTTTAGCCATGAATAGGTTCACAATAATCAACGGCAAATACAAAAAAAGAAAGATTTAGACGCGATCTAATCAGCAGTTGTTCTTGCTAATCAGATTCTCCGCCATGCCATCTTCTTTCAAGGTAGAGTATTAAGCTAAAGAGTCCCCTGCTTACAATCGTTAGAATGAGCAGCAAAAACTCCTCTTGGGTTCTGACTACCACAGTTCGAACAATTTCTGCTCCAATGAAGAATGCCAATCCTAAGTTCAAGTAACCTGAAACGTGCCGAGTCACTTCATGTGCCTTGTGAGGGTCTTCGGGATTAGATTGCAAAAATCTAATTGTTACAATCGTAATTCCGAAGAAGACTATACCGCCACCAACTAAATAGAGGATGTTAGTAGCCATTGTCAGTAGAATGTAAATTGTTTCGTAAATTATTCCTCCAGGAACATAAGCTTGTTCGCCCGTCCGAACCCCAGGCTGAAGTTCGAAAACAAAACCCGGATAAGTTACACTAATAACAACTCCTAAAATCGCTAGGACTGTAATTACAATCAGTAAGACAGTTGACAGTAAACTTGGTCCTGTTTTCTTCATTTATTCTCTACCCTGGAATATTCTCGCAGTATTATCTAATAGTTTAAGTTGGTTTGCTTAATATTAGTTATTAATTTTTGCTCAATTCAAGAGAAAGATTTTGCAAAAACTTGCTTCTCACAGCGTTTCAATTATTCTAACCCAGGAGAAAGAACAAAATACAGTTAACCATAAGGAGCGAAGACATAGTTTTGTCGCCAAGTAAAGTTTAAAATGGGGGTCGATAGCTTTTTATGTGTGGGTTAAATCTGTAAGTTGTCCAAACCTGTGAAAAGGGCAAATACTTAGGATTGAATATCGAATGGTCAGAAAAGCACGAATCAGGCTAACAAGCACCGACTACGGAAAACTTGAAGAAGTATGTGAAGAACTTAGAAGCATCGCCCAAAAAACAGGAGTCAAAATTAACGGTCCAGTACCACTACCCACAAAACGCCTTCGTGTTCCAGTACTAAAAGCACCATCCGGCGAAGGCACAGCGACTTGGGATAGGTGGGAAATGCGTATTCACAAACGCTTAATTGATATCGACAGTGAAGAACGCGTCATGCGAAGAATCATGCGTATTCGCGTTCCAGAAGAAGTTCACGTCACAATCGAACTCATATAGGCGTTTTTTAAGCCTAACGCATTTAATTTCTTTTGAAAAAAGTTAATCTAATTTTAAACCCTCCGAATAAAGCTGAATTAGTCTTTGTCTTAAACTAAGGAAATAGGTGTAAAGTGTTAAGGCAGCAGCCGCGGCGAAAGCTATTATCCAAACCTTCTTGTTCCAGTTGAAGATTTTTAAGCCGTCAAGAATTCCGAACGGGATGAGGTTAAAGACTGCTATGAAAGCGTTGAACGAAGCAATCCAAAGGAATAGAACATAGTAGGGAAGCGAATTGGTGAAGTAAGCCGCAACTAAGGATGCAAGTGAAATTGAAAGGTTAATGGTTGGACCTGCTATGGATATTTTACCTATTTCATCACTTTTGGCAGGTCCAGCAATCATAACTGCACCTGGCGAAATAAGCCTCAAAGGCGTAAACACCGAAATTAAAGTGATAACAGCCCCCCAAGTTGTTAGACGAAACTCTGCCCACAACCCACATCTTTGGGCAGTCACTTTATGCGCCATTTCGTGTATAAGAAAAGATGCAGTAAGGAGAACAGCAAAGACAGACATTTCAGTCCATCCCCAACCTAGATTGGCAAAGTAATTGCCGCTAAAGAAGTTGTTATAAAACACTATTGAAAAGCCTATACCCAAGATGAGTAGGGCTGCAGGGATAAGGTGCTTGAGCTCTTTCGGGCTCATGTAAACGCGCCCCTTATTTTGTCTGGGTTGCCCATAGCTTATTGAAAACTCGTAAGAGTTTCGTTTAGGTGCAAATGACTCGGCAACAGTTTCCTGCTTTTGAGCTTGAGCTAACCCTATTCTTTGGCAAGAATGGTTCTCGGGCAACCGATGTTCACCGCAGAATTGTCCGCCGCAGTATGAACATTGAAAAGGCATGAGGATGTCTTGCCCACATTTTTGACAGTTCATTACCGTTGCCACTCTTCCTCGGATAGGAACAATCTTTTGGTTTATATGTTTCTCTCAAAAATCGATAAATCGTCGATAAATATTCTTTGGCAACACTTAAAACTAACATAATCAGATTCTAAGAGCAACTCAAAGTTAAACGATATTAGGGATTTGGAACTTGAAGTCTTTTAGCTTCGTCCACACTGCAGACCTCCACTTGGGATACGCTCAGTACGGTTTGGAGGTTCGCAGGCAAGACTTTGACGACGCCTTTAATGAGCTTGTTGAAAAAACAATTGAACTCAAGCCTGACTTCATGATTATAGCGGGTGACCTCTTTCATCAGCCCCGCCCATCAAATGTGACTCTTGAGAATGCTATCAAGAGTTTCAAAAGGCTTCGTGATGCAAACATTCCTGTTCTGACGGTAGATGGATCACATGACTCAGCTCCAAACTCAATTACTAGCACCATTCTTAATCCGTTAGATAGTGCGGGATTAATTCATCATTTACCCAGACACGTTGGAGCCAGCTGGAAGAAAACCGGCTATTGTTACGTTTATGGCATACCTAACTTTCGCAGCAGACACAAAACTGAAGAGTCACTCCCTCAATTTATGCAACTAAACATTCCTACTCCTGATCCTTCGACTCGAAACATTTTTGTCATGCACGGATCAGTGGACCTTCCGGGAGTCAATCCGCCATATATCGAGGCTGAGTTGCCTGGAACGTTCCTGCCTGAAGGTTTTGATTATTATGCTGCAGGACATGTTCACGAACGTTTCTTAGCTCCATTTAAAAAGGGCTTAATAGCGTACAGCGGCAGCACCGAAACCGTCAGCTATGACGAATCCAAATACAAGAAGAGTTTCTACTACGTTCAAGTGAACGAAGAAGGAGAATTTCGGCCAGAAGTAATAGAACTTCAATCTCCTCGCAATTTCGTCGTCATCGAAAATGATTTCTCAGGTTTGAACGCGCACAGGATCACGGAACAGGCTGCGCAAATGGTCAGAAACGTTGACGAGAAGGGCGCAATAATAATTCCAGTTTTGAAAGGCGTTTTGCCTGTTGAAGCAAGCCGAACAGAAATTGACGTCGCACACATCCGAAGCGCTGCCGAAAAAGCTCTACTTGTTCACCCAATTATTCTGCTCAAAGAAATGGCTGTTTCTGACGAAATTGTAAGATCCATTTTTGAAAGCGAGTTTAAGGACTTAAGAACTAAATCCTTTGAATACTTCCTTCAGATTTTCAATGAAAGACACAGCCGCGAAGAAGCAGAAAAAATTGCCCACATTGCACTTAGCCTAATCGAACCGTTAACAAAGAAACAAGAAGATAGGGTGAAGCAAACGCTGGAGGATTTGCTGAAATGAAAATAGAGATCGTCCAGCTTGAAAATATTCGTTCACACGTAAAATCCACCGTTCCCTTCACGAGGGGCTTCAACTGCCTCGTCGGCGGTTTGGGCTGCGGAAAAAGCAGTGTCCTCTACGGAATCGACTTCGCTTTCTTTGGCGATCCAATTGGAAGAAGTTTTGAATATTTGCTGCGTGAAGGCGCAGAATCGGGAAAGGTCACAGTGCAATTTACGCAAAGTGGCAATTCGTTCGTAATAACGCGTGGGCTGAGAAGACGAGGAAAGGGAATTACTCAAGATTTTGAGGAATTAAAACTCTTTCAAAACGAGAAAATTGTTGCTAGTGCAAAAGGCGACGCTATTGCGGAACAATTAAAGTCAATTACAGGATTTGACCGCGAACTATGGCGTGAAATAGTGTGGGTTCGGCAAGAGCATTTGAAAGAACTCATCGATGCAGCTCCAAGGGACAGGCAGAAACGACTTGACGAACTGTTCGGTTTATCAGACTATGAAACTGCCTGGAGCAGCATCGCTCAGTATCTCCGCGACTATGAGACAGAAAAAAAGATTCTTGAAAGAGATCCCGATGTCACGAGTAAAGGGAAACTATCCACCGAATACAACAGAGTCACCGAAGACTACACGCTTATAGAAATCGAACTCCAAGACTTGCAGGAAAAGCTTGCAATCACAAAAAGATTAGCAGATGAAGCAGACAAAAAACTCAAACAGGTAGAAGAGAAAAAGCTAGCAATTGAAGAGCTAAAACGAAGGGAAACGAGAGTTCATGCAAACCTCGCAAACGCAGAAGAAAATATCGTTTCAATAACAAAAACAAGAGAAGGAAAGAAAACAGTAATTGATAATCTGAAGCAACGCCAAATTAGCTTAGAATCACAAATAAATCTTTGCAGAACAAAACTTGAAGAAACAGGCATATCCACAAACCAACCTCCCGAAATGATAAAGGCGGTCTTGCACGATTTTGACAACCACATAAGCAGTTTGAAAGGAGAACAAGAAGCAACCTCACGTAGCATACAAACTGACCAAAAAAGAGTCACTCAACTTTCTACTGAAAAAGAAAACCTATGCCCATTATGTCTGCAACCTCTAAAAGACGAATACAAGTCATCGATGCTCCAAAGAATCCATAATGAAAACATCGAAAGACAAAACACAATAAACCTGCTACAAAATGAAATAGCGCAACTCCAAAAAACGAAAACCCTTGCAAACGAAGCCTTTTCGAACCTTCAAACATTTGTTTCGAGGCTCGAAGATCTCAAACTTCACATCGCTGATGAAGAAAAAAACTCTTCAGATCTCACAATGGAAATTGGTCAGAAACAAGAACTTTGCATAGAATTGCAGAGCCAACTAGACTCAGTACGATTTGAAATCGGAAGGTTCAACCTCGCAGAAGTAGACGCTGCCAGAGAACAAAGCCGACAAGCATTCCGCCAATATAGTGCTGTAGAGTCAGACTTACGTGCCAAAGAAAGCCACAAAAAGGATTTGTTGAGACGTTTAGAAGAGGTTCGGGAACGAATTGATTTCGCTCAACAGAAGCTTGAACGTGTTGAGAAAATCGCAAAAACGATTCAGATTCTCAGCGCTATCCGGGATGCATACCGAAGTATTCAACCAAAGCTACGAAGTGAATTTGTTAAAGTTTTGAGGAACTTCGTCCAGCAAGTTCTTGACAGCCTCGTCGGTGGAGAGGCCTCGATGATAAATGTAATGATTGACGAGACCTACACACCTTACGTTAAGAGCGAAACGGGTGCAGAAAGAGAAGTAGCTAATCTTTCAGGCGGGGAACGAACATTGGTTGCTTTTTCCTATCGATTGGGCTTAGGACAACTGATCATGCAGTCCCGCACTGGACACGGACTAGGAATCCTGCTTTTGGATGAACCCACCGAAAACCTAGGCACCGAAGACGGAAGTATTAGTCGGTTGGCAGAAGCCATCTCACGTTACAAAGCAATTGAACAAATAATTGCGGTAACCCACAGCGAAGACTTTGCAGAAAAAGCAAATCACGTAGTTGTCATGGAAAAAGAAGCTGGAATAAGCAAAGCATCAATAGCTAAGGGCGAATAGTCACTTTTCTTCAATAGCGTTTTCCAACTTGCCGATGCCTTCAATTTCTATTCGAACAACATCCCCACTTTTAAGCCATTTTTGTGGTTTCATGGCCATTCCAACGCCTGATGGAGTTCCAGTTGAAATAATGTCACAGGGTTCTAATGTCATAACGCGACTGAGTTGGCAGATAATTTGTTCCACTTTGAATATCATATCTTTGGTCGAGCCATTTTGCCGCAGTTCGTCATTAACCCAAGTCTTTATGTTCAAATTTGCGGTATTTGGCAATTGGTCGGAAGTTGTTATGCATGGTCCTATTGGGGCAAATGTATCAAACCCTTTGCCTCTGGTCCACTGCTTGTCTTTGAACTGAAAATCTCGGGCTGACACGTCATTAAGAATCGTGTAGCCAAAGACACATTTCTGAGCCTCCGATTCTGGAATGTCTTTGGCTATCTTGCCCACAACAATTGCAAGCTCGCCTTCGTAATCAAGTTCTTTAACAAAAGGACGTTTGATGATTTTTTGATAGGGCCCAATAATAGCTGTGTGAGGTTTCATGAAAATTACAGGTTCTTCAGGGATGTTGATTTTTGTCTCAGCAGCATGGTCTAAATAATTCCAGCCCAAGCAAATTATTTTGGGGGGATGAATGATTGGAGCGAGTAACGTGATTTCAGCTATAGGCGCTGAGGCTTTTTCTATATCTGAAGGTTTGCCTTCCTTTAGTAGAGTTTGAGCAGTTTCTCTAGCTGTTTCGCTTGCGATGAAGTCTTCAAACTTTCCAGGCAACTCAGTTTTAAGAACTTTAGCTAGAATTGGTATTGAAACAATTTTTTGTTGGTCTAATATCCCGTAATTTTCTCGACCGTTGTGTATGTAGCGAGCAATTCTCATTTTTGGTCATCTTTGAATAGAGCCCAAAAATAACGGTTTAAATAATCTAAAAATGGAGAAATAGCGAAATTTCTTTAGCCATTAATCTTCTTCGTAGCTTTTTCTTTCATTAACTGTTAGAGTGTCTTCTTCTCCGATTATGACGCGGTAATTGGCCTTGAGAGCTTTGTGATGCAAGAATTTGTTCAACAATACTTTGACGTATTTCTTGTTCACGCCTACAGATTCGGTCTTGACCGTCATTTTTCCGCCATCGTTAGTGACATCTCCACCAGTTTTTTCTTTTAGAAAAGCTGCAAGCTGCACTACTGCGTCTTTTTCTTCGCCTTTAATTTTTGATGCGTCAACTTTTATTTCTACCATGAAATTCACCTCGCGTTTAAGTGTAAAAGTGACTTATAACTGTGATGCGTAACTTTCAAGCGACGCTGAGTTCTTCTTTCAACCCTGTGTCTGGATAAGGAAATACGTGTGTATATTCTACAGGCAAAAATACTTTTACTGTTTCTCCGGGGTTGAGCCAGTCTCCACTTAGTGTGGGCTTAACCGCCACGACAATTTCCTCATTACAAAGCTTTATTTCGTACCTGATGCTGGAACCTTCAAATGTTACTCTCTCTACCACTCCAGAAATAACATTTTGCCCTTCCTGCAAACCAGGTTCAACAATTAGAGTTTCGGGGCGCATCGATAAAACTACCCTATTGCCTTCAATGAAGGAATTATTCAGAGCTTCTATTATCGTTCCTTCACGAAGCTCGATCATCACATTGGCATCAGTTTTTCCAGTGACGTACCCTTCCAGAAAGTTAGATTCGCCAATAAAATGGGCGACGAATATGCTTTTCGGTTTCATGTAAAGCTCTTGAGGAGTTCCTATTTGCAGGATTCTTCCTTTCCGCATAACTGCAATACGATCGCTAATTGCCATCGCTTCAGACTGATCATGGGTAACGTGAATACCTGTTAGCTTTAGGTCCTTTGCCATTCTCCTTATTTCATAACGAATTTCACTACGCACTTTTGCATCGAGCTGACCCAGCGCTTCATCCATGAGAAGCATTTGAGCCCCTGCGGCCAAAGCTCTTGCCACGGCGACTCGCTGCATCATTCCTCCGCTCAATTCATTCGGATACGCGTCAAGTCGTTCATGAAGCTTAACCATTTCAAGGACTTCATGACCGATTGTAGTAGCTTGGGCCATGTCAAAGCCTTTCACTTTTGGTCCATAAGTCACGTTATTCCAAGCAGTCATATGCGGGAATAGGGCAAAAGTTTGGAACACGAAGCCTATATCGCGATCCTCCGGGGGCACGTCGTTTACGAGTTTGTCCCCAATGTAAATTTCGCCGCTGTCAGGTTGAATTAGACCTGCGATAAGCCGCAGAAGCGTGGTTTTGCCGCATCCGCTCGGACCTAACAAAGAAAAGTACTCTTTGTCATGAATTGTTAAAGTTACATTGTCAACGGCGGTTATTTTTCCGAATTTCTTGGTGAGGTTTACGATGCGGACTTCGGGCATGTGTCTATTCGTTCCTGATGTAGTGCATTGAGTTTGAACGTACTAATATTTTTCTTCTCGCCCCACAACAAGTCTAAGAACCAATAGGATTACAAAGCTGAAAAGTACCAAAAATCCAGACGCCAAAGCAATGTCCAATGGTGAAGCGGGAACAACTTTCTTAATCCAATTCACAAGTAAAACTGGAGCCGTTTGTAATTTTGAAGTCACTGCTAATGTCGCGCCCGTTTCGCTTACGCTTCTAGTGAAAACCATTATGGCGCCTGAAAGCATAGAATATTTCGTAAGAGGGAACACTATGGTTCTGAAGACGCCTAAAGGCTTTGCACCTAAGGTTCTTGAGGCTTCTTCCATGTCTGGGCTTATGCGCTCAACGGCTGCAGACATTGAACGGACAAAGTATGGGTAAGTGATGGCTAAGTGTGCAAGAATAAGCAGAACGATATCCGGTAGAGACGCGAAGTTTGCTTTCCAAAAGATCCCTAAAGAAACGCCCAGGGCAATGGACGGTACGACTAGGGGCACGTTGACAAGTAAGTCAAAAATGGAAGACATGAATTTGCCGGTTTTTTTGCGGGCGATTATTATGGCGGTAGGTAACCCAATTATTATGTTAAGGACAGTGACTGCCCCACCTAAAGCGTAGCTGAGAAGCAGACTCTGCCAGTAACCTCCCCAAATGCCCTTGCCGGTTAGTGCGTTAGTAAATGTGGGGGTAGGAATTGCCTGAAACGCCGACAATGCAACGAATAATGAAGGCATCAGAATTAAGGCAAAGAAGATGACAAGGATTATTGTGTTCCGAGAGTTTGCGGCTTTCTTGTAACTGAGTTTCCTCTCAGCTACGGGTCTAACGCGTTTAAGGGGTAGCTTCAGTTTTGGTCCAATCAGGCGAATGCCGATGAAAATCGCGATGGAAACAATGATTAGAATAGTACTAGCGAAAACAATTGTGCCGTCATAAGTGGCTTGGGTGACCAGTCCATTAGTGAAATCTGTCTTTATGTTCTGGATAAACACCGAACCATTTTCGAAGACACCGGCCACAATTATGGTTGCACCAGTCTCGCTTATGGAACGGGCAAAAGCCAAAATGTAAGCGGAAATAACTGCTGGTCTCAAAACAGGAAAGGTCACGGTTCTGACGGCAGTGAAAGGAGGGGCTCCTAGGGTTCTGGAGGCGCGTTCGTATTCTAGCTTATAGTCAAGAAGCGCCCCGACCATCACACGGACAACAACGGGGAAACTGAAAGTGAAGTGCAGAAGCATAACCAGAAGCCAACCAGGCGAAATGAGTGATGATCCGAAAAGTGCGGAAACACCTCCAGTTGGGCCGCTCCAGAAAAGTAACAACGAATATCCCAATGCCGTAGTTGGTATGATAAATGGGATATCTGCAAGGGTGTCGATGGCACTAAGCCAACGTGATTTTCCTCGGGCTATGAGCCAAGCCATTGGAATGCCCGCGACTAGATCCAGCGCCGCAACAGTTAGGGCAATTATGAAGCTGTTTTGAATTGCCCCTAAAGCGCGGTTTACAAGCGCAGGTTGACTTAGAATAAATTGGATGTTGTTCCATTTGATGAATATGCCGGCGATGGGCGGAACTAGTATGAGAGAGAAAAACAAGATTACGGCGGTCGCGTAGACGCCGTATTTGACGGCTTTTCTCGAGGACAGTTTATCCAAGGTTTTGGTGATTCGTTCGGTCAATGACTCTTCCGCTCAAGACCTTCAAGTGGTGTTTCCTTTCTTTACTGCTTGAGGTTTATATGATTTTTTCAGTCGTTATTTCCTCCTTCCAATGAAACTCGCAACCATCAGTTATAGCTGTTCGCAATATACTCTATAATCTATATAGTTTGTCAGCTCCAACGAACAATGAAAAACCATTTTTGATAAAGGATCTGTTAAGCGAGAAAATTTTTCGGCAAAATAAGGAAGATAAGTTAGCCATTTCCATTTGAAAGCTCGTCGAAGCCTCGAAGCCGCGAATTTTCTCCTTTTATTTTTGTGTGACACGTGGTTGTAGTTTTTTGTCAGTTTGCCCGTCGAGTCAATATCACCGCTGTGGCTCAGTGACTCTAGGTTTCATCATCCGAGAATTAAATCGGACCAGGAAGTAATATTCATTATGCAATATTCAGAATAAGACTTTCTTCACAGGCAACCAAATACGGGATACAAATGTGTAAACAAATTAAGAGAAAAGCCAATTAAGGTCTCAGTTTTCACAGCTTCATTCTGTTTTTCTTTTTGAAAGAGTTGCCTTTTTTCCACATTTCTTCGAATTGGTTAGTCATTATTTTGACGAAGTTGGGATTGTTTGACCACAGACTGGGCAGATCTGTCTCATTTGATGTCGAAATGCTTGTGTTTGCTTCTTTTCCATCATATAGAACAATTTTGACAGGGATGGGAGAGGGAATATATCTGATTTCAAAAAGAGGACTTTGGGATAAAGTTTGAAGAATTTTGTCAGCCGAATTATCGTTGCCGGGATTCTCAGTTATTATTCTTACTCTCACGCCTCTATTAGTTGCTTGTTTGACTTCTTCGCTCAAGACAGCGAAAAGTGCACTTTTAATGTCTGACCAGGTGCCTGAACAATCTATGCTTTTGTTTGAGGTTTTGTTTCCTTTTTCAAATTTTTTGTATAGCAATGCGCGATCATAAACTATGGCGAATTGTGTTTCGTCTTCAGGGTTTTCAGGGCTGATAGTCTCTTTAAGGCTGCTAAGCAAAATGTTTGCTTTTCTTTGAAGTTTTGTGTACTCGTCTTTCTTTTGGAGAAGCAACATAGATACCCCGTCTTTAACGGGTATGGCTTTGTATGTGACTGGGGATATTATCACTTTTTCGACCAACCCAAATTTTTGAAGGGTGGGCATGATGCGGTAAACATCTTGCCGAGCTATATTGGAGGTTTTAGAAATTGATTGCATGGTCGCAGTGCCTAAAACAGATAAGGTCAAGTACGTTTTTGACTGCAGCAACGTGAGACCTAATCGCATTAATGTCTCAACATCTTCATCGCGAAACAATAACTTCCCCTTTCTAAAGACTTGTTATCGTGGAATTGGTTTTTGGTTTAGACTAGTAGTCGGATCCTTTGAGCAGTTCTTGAGTGCAGCGTTCCAAATTTCTTCCCAATAGTTCATTGCCACTCTTAAAAGCATTGAATTGTTTGACCATATGCTCGTTACATCAGGGCTCGGGGCCGAAGCAATGCACATTGTAACTTCTTTCTCATCATAAATTGCTGCTTGGAGAGGTATGGGTGCAGCGAAATATCTGATTTCGAAGAGAGGGTTCTTTTTCAGCATTTCCAATGTTTTAAGAGTTGATGGGTCTTCTTCGTGATCTTCGGTAATCCATTTAATTTTCACGCCCTTTTTTAGGGCCTTTTTGAATTTTTCAAGTTCAGAATCGAACAGGACAACTCGAGTGCTTTCCCATGTTCCAGCGACACGTAGACTTTTTTTAACTAAACTATTTTTTTCGGCAAGAGTTTTGTAAAGTAGTTTCTTTTCTGAAATTACCAGAAACTGTGAATCATCCGGTTGGATTCCTGATTTATAGAAACCATTTTGAAAATTGTTAACCATTTCGTCTACTCTATCTTGCAAATCTGCGTATTCCGTGGTTTTGCGCTGAAGCAAAATAGAAACGCCATCTTTGATGGGAATTGCTTTGTATGTCATTGGCGTGGAAATGATTTTTTCGACTAAACCTATTTTTTCGAGCAAAGGCATTATTCGATAAACATCTTGACGAGCGATGTTTGATTTCTTAGCAATTAATTTTAGTGATGCAGTTTTTTGAGAAGACAAAGCTAAGTATGCTCTCGCTTGAAGGGCAGTTAAACCCAAATCGACGAGTATTTGGATTTCCTCTTTTCCAAGAAATGCCAAAGCAAACGGCTCTCCTAAATCTCATTCTGTGATTACCATTGTTAGTGCTTAAATTTTTTTGGTAATTCTCGAAGTGCAACTAACTGTCAGAAGAGGCACTGATGACAAACGCTTATGATTGTGATAAAACTAATTTAATTCACCGATAGGAAAAAGGTAAAAAAGCCTTGCTGAAAGGGCTCTGGGTAAAGCCCCAAATAATAATCGTTGCTCATTGGGTGTTTCATTTCTCTCTCCTCCAACCCAGAGCCCCAGCAACTATCAAAATTCTGTTGTTCTAAAAGGTAGATTTTCAAATCTGGAGACACAAAATCAAAGAGTTCTCATAGAAAAGGGCAAGCCGTTTTGGAGTGAAAAAAATGGTCAAACTCCGCTCTTAACGGGTAAAAGCATATATCCTTTTACTATTCATCATAACCTTTCACTCATAGGCGCAGGCTCATGATTGACTTAACCGCCAAAATCCAGAAACTTAAGAAAGAAAAGAAAGCAATAATCCTCGCCCATAATTACCAGAGACCCGAAGTCCAAGAGATAGCAGATTACATAGGCGATAGCATTGAGCTTAGCCGCAAAGCCATGCAGGAAAAAGAAGCTGAAATTATCGTTTTTAGCGCTGTGGATTTCATGGCGGAATCTGCAGCCATATTAAACCCGAGCAAAAAGGTTCTATTGCCAACTCTGGGTGCCCGATGCCCAATGGCCCAGATGCTAACAACGGATGAGATAAAACGCGCAAAAAGTATTCACCCAAACGTCCCTGTTGTATTATATGTTAACACTTTGGCAGAAGCAAAAGCCCAATGTGATGTCTGCTGCACAAGTGCCAATGCCGTCGAAGTAATCGAATCGCTTAACTCTGAAACAGTACTTTTTGGCCCCGACCGCAACTTAGCGGAATACGTAGCTGAAAAGACCGGCAAAAAAATCATTCCGCTGCCCGAATGGGGCTTTTGTCCGACGCACTTACTGTTCCAGCCTGAGGACGTGATCATTCTCAAGATACAGCATCCAGAAGCGGTTGTAATGGTTCATCCAGAATGCAGCAGAGAAATGCGAAAAGTTGCAGACTTCATCGGTAGCACAAGCAAAATGTGCACTTATGCAAAGCAGAGCACTGCTAAATCCTTCATCGTTGGAACAGAAGAAGGTATTCTTCACCGCCTACGAAAAGAAAATCCTGAAAAGCAATTCTACATTGCATATGAAGGCGCAGTTTGCCCCAATATGAAACTAAACACTCTCGATCGGCTTTATTCTTCACTTAAAGAAGAAAAATACTTGGTTAGAGTACCAGAAAAAGTTGCGGAAAAAGCGCGAGCTTCCTTAGAACGAATGTTCCAAGTTAAAACCTAAACAGTTACGATTACTGTTTTTATGATTTTTACGCCCCTTTTTGTGGCAAGCTCGTCGCTTAAATGTCTCAAATTGGATGCTTTACCTTTAACGGCTATAGCTTCAAGGCAATCGCGTTCGCCGATGTGAATGTGCAGAGTTGAAGTCACTAACTCCGAATGTTCATGTTGCACTTCTGTTAAGCCGCTTTCTAATCCTCTCACATCGTGATCATAGACCATTAGGATTACACCAGTTTGTTCTGTGTTTGGTTCCTGCTGTAGCCATTTTCGTTCGGAAACGTAAAGCCGGACTGCGTCTTGAATTGCTTTTGAACGGCTTTCATAACCCATTTTGGATGTAATTTCGTCAAAATCTTTGAGAAGATCAGGAGGAAAAGTAACGCCTATGCGTGTGATTTTTGACATTGAAGTCACATAGAAAAGTGGAAGCTTTGCACCTAAAAGCTTTTATATAAACAGTAACACGAATCTTTCATAAAGTGTTACTGAGGATTTGGAATGCACATCAACGATGGACTCCTGATTCCAATAAACCCCACAACGCATACAATAAATGTCACGGATACATCCGTCCTCATAATCACATGGGCTATAACGATACCTTTCCTAGTTCTGGCTTGGAAAAAAACCAAAAGTACATATTCAAACAGATTCGCAGCATCGCTCGCTATCTTAAGCGCATTGATTTTTGTCGTTCAGATGTTGACTTTCCCTGTTGCAGGTGGAACTAGCGTGCATGTTCTTGGGGGAACTTTGTTGGCGATAGTTTTGGGTCCCTATGCAGGAATGTTGAGCATGACGATGGTTTTAGGTATGCAAGCATTTTTCTTCGCCGATGGAGGATTGTTGGCTTTTGGAGCCAATGCGTTAAACATGGCAGTAATTGGAAGCTTAAGCTTCTTCCTGGCAAAGTTCCTGATTGGAAAATCGAATAATAGTAGGCGTTTCGCATCAAGCGTCTTTGCAGCGACTTTCGTTTCCGCAATTCTGACAGCAGTCTTAACAGGCTTGGAGATCGGGATTTCTCAAGCCTTCATAAATTCCGGCGGAGTCATGTTGACAGTCCCAACAATGCTTTCACTCTACTCGATCGAAGGTTTGGTAGAAGCTTCTTTGACAAGCGTAATAGCGACAGCATTACTATCAACCCTTCCTCAGTTACAATATTCGTCACTAACTGGACTAGCTCTTTTGAGAGGAAAAAAAACAATATGAAAAAATTAATCTTACTAATAGCGGCAATAATGATAGCTTTCGCAGTCTTGTTGCCTTTTGCTTCCAAAACTCCAGATGGAGTCCAAAATCTAGTTGCTACAAACGGAAACAATGGGCAACCCGTCTGGAAAGGGCTAATGGCAAACTACTCGGTTGCTTTTGCAGATCCCTACATTTCTACCCTGGTTGCGGGTCTTTTAGGAATTAGCTTTGTTTTAGCCGCCAGTTTTGCACTTTCAATTTCCATTGCACCAAAAAAGAAAAGCATAACAGAAAAGAAAGTTAGAACTTAATTCCCAAATTTTTTGTATTTTAGAGCCCTTTAGATGAAATAACCAAAGAAGAAATTGCTTGAAGTGCTATGTGGAAATCGCGAACAGTTTATATTAATGTAAACTAGAGGATTATTGGAGATTATTTATGGTCAATGAACCTTTTCACTTAACTGATAAGAATTTTGATGAGACAATAAGTAAAAACAAAGTCGTGTTAGTTGATTTTTGGGCAGGATGGTGCGGACCGTGCCGAGCACTTGCACCAACCATTGAAGAGTTAGCAAAAGAGCTTGCCGGCAAGGTTCTTGTGGCAAAGCTTGACGTGGATGAAAACCCACAGACAGCAGAGAAATTTCAAGTATTCAGCATACCGACTGTCATTGTAATAAAAGATTGTTGCGAAGTAGAACGAATCGTTGGGCTGTGCCCAAAAAAGCAATACGATTCAGCTTTACAAAAACAAATGTAAAATTGAAATCCGCTTATTGCGGACCTTTCATTTTTTCATACATCTTCTCTAAGGTCCATCGAATGCTGGACTTAAGTTCTTTGAATCTTTCTTCGTCTACGTTTCGAATCACGATTTCTCTAATCAAATCGCCTTCTCGGACGATACTGTAACTGAACATTCTGTCAGGAGTTAATTGTTTGAGCCTAACAAGTTCGCTGTCTTTATCTTGCATTTTTGTCAAGACACGTTCAACTAGAAAATTTCCGAATGGCGGCGTGTTAACGCTGAAGTGCTTGCTTTCGTCAGGTAAGATATGGATTGAGTCTTTTTCTATGTAAATTAAGGCGAGTGATTCGTCATTCATGTTTTTTAGAGGTATAACATTTTCAGGTTCTCCACCCTGATAGGTGGTCGGCTTTGTTTCCTTATGCTGGATAGATACGTCTTTAGATTGTTCCATAATTTCCTTAGGAGTTTCTTTCGCGTTTACTTCAACTTCTTTTAGGCTTACTCGTTTGAAGCCTTTTTCCAGCAGAATTTGATTCACCGTATCTAGTGTTGCTTGAAGTTCTTTAGTTTCTAAGTCAAGTTTGGCAATTCTCTTTTCGAGGCGCTGCTTGAGTGCTACCATAGATTTCGTTCTTTCTGAATCTTGTGACATTCTCCCCACGGTGACCTTTTGACTCTTTCAATCTTTATCTATGTTTCAACCTTAAAGCCTTGCGTATCATGTTACTTGGATTTCGCTGATTTTCTTTAGTTGACCGCGATACATTTCAACCACTTCTTGACTGGTGGTAGCATCTTCGGCAGCTTTGTCGGTGCGATATTTTCCTGTGAATCTTGGGAACCGGATAGCTAAGCCACTGCCTTTTCTGATAGAATCCATTGCACAAGTATGAATTGGGCTCAGAGTAATTTCAGCTCCCAAAACCTCTAAAACAACTGCAGGTTCAAACCAAACATCTGCCTCCAAAGTGGATTGCACACGTGAATGTTTTCTTGGGACTTCATGTTTTCGAAGAAGTTCAGGAAAATAGGCCAAGTCTTTGTCGGTGAAACCCGTTCCACATTTTGTGACAGTTTCAAAGGTGTCCCCTTTCTTGTTGTAAGTAGCCAATAATAAGGCACCGTAAGCTCCTGCTCTCTTACCCCTCCCATGAAACGCGCCAACAACTACTAGATCAACTGTATCGGTCATTTCGCTCTTGTAATCGCGTTTATATTTTATCCATAGCCAGCCTCTGGCTCCTGCTTGGTAGACAGATTCCTTTCCAATAGCCTTACACATGAGACCCTCGCAACCATCCTCAATTGCTTCTTCAAAAAAAGCTTCAAGCTGCTTTGGGCTGCTTGCAATTACGCTTCTTGCTAAACTAATTCGCTCGCTTTTTAACAATACCTTTTCAAGAGCTTTGCGCCGAGCCTGGAATGGTTCTTGAGTATAGTCTTTTCCATTTACGAAGAGGGCATCGAACATGAATAAAGAAACAGGATATTGGGTGATAGCTTCTTCAATTCCATATTTTCGTCGGCGATGCATCAGTTCCTGGAAGGGCCTCATTTCACCCGTTTCTAAATCCATTGCCACACATTCCCCTTCAAGGATAGCTTCTTCGGCGTTCACGTATTTCTTAACCAGGTTTATTGCGTCAGGATATTGATCAGAAATCTTTTCTAAACGTCTGCTGAACAGGACAACTTTGTCCCCCTTTTTGTGCAGTTGGATTCTTTCTCCGTCGTATTTGTATTCCGCAATGCATTTACCCCCGAGTTTGTCCAAAATCTCTTCGGGAGACGCTAAACGTTCTGCTAACATAGGTCTAATTGGCTCGAAAACGCTGACTTGAAATTCTTTGATTCCATCTATCCCTTTTTCGGCAACGACGTCGGCTACTCTTCCTAGGTCGCTGCTGATGCTGTAAGCTCGTTCGATGAGATCTCTTGCGTCTTTTCCCCCTCCGTAAGCAATGGCCAAAGCATCGAGAACCGTCATGTCAGCTATTCCTAAACGTAAATTCCCCGTTGCAGTGCGAAGAATATACTTTGCTTCTTTGGGAGACGCATCAGACAAAAGACCTGTTAGGAGTGTTAATTTGGAGTCAACAGCTCCCGATCCTGATGTCTTCGCCATTTTGTCTAATGTTTCATATACTCGCTGGGCAGTCAAAATTTTTTGAACCCCAAGCATGGACTGTTTTCTTTTAGCTAGGAAATTTTGGGCTGTTTCCCCTATATCTCCGCTCTTTTGCAAATCCTTTTCTATTTCAGTTTCTTTTCTTCCGGAGGCTCTAGCAAGGGCTTTTATGGCTGTACGCTCGGCTACACCCATTTCTATGCCTTCGAAGTCAGGGTAAAGTTTCCCTTGGGTTAGATAGACGACTTTGTTGAGTAAATTCTTTGGAGTTTCCTTGAGAAGGTTAACTAGAAGATCTGTCATTTCCAAGCGCTTAGTGGTTGCTTCGATTTTCTCATAAGCGTCAGCTATAATCGCGTAATTCAACATTTGAGCCTCAGAGTGATAGGGGTTAAGGTTTTAATAAAATTTCATTGAGTCTTGGATTAGGAATATCTTAAATTTGAAATACCTGAATTATACTCAGGCGTAGGTTTATGGCAGAAGATTGTATATTGGTTGAAGCAAAAGTAAGCAGAAGCAAAGGTGAAATTGTCTACAGTGTAGATTGCTCGAGTGAATTGACCAATGAAGAATTGGAATACTACTTAGAGGAGATTATCAAAGGAATCTGCAATTGGAAACCAGGAGTCTGCCAAGAACATGTTAAGAATTTAAAGGGAAAGATAGTCAAAAAGAAATAACCAACAAAAATCCTTTTTAGAATAGACATTGGTAAAGACTAATTATAATATTAAAAAAATAAGAAAGTTTTGAACCCGTTTGTTTTTCTACGGGATCTTTCAGAGTTTTAAGATTTCATCTTTTTCTCTTATTGACCGTCCACTAGGTGGGCGGTTCCGTCTGGGCAATAGACTTTATTGCCTTTTGCGACTATTAGGTAACGTTTGCTGCATGGATTCATTTGGCCGCATCCGTCACAGTCTCTTGATAGCACTTCCTATTCAACCTCCATCTGTTATCGAGTTATTTTCTTCAAACATTGACACGTTTTTCATAGCAAGAATTTCATACCATGACGTGCACGTTTGTTGAAGCTGAGAGTGAACTGCAAAGCATCTTTTATACCTTGTGGAAAATAACTTACATCAAGAATTCTTTTGGAAAAGCTTGATGTTGTTTCTTGGAAAGTTCTTGCCAAATAAACATAGAAAAAACGAGGTAAGATTCAACTGGTTGAAACCTAAACTGGAATCTCACCAGTTCATTGCATATTGCTAACTTCCAAGGAATGCCACTTCTTGTTTCAGGCTTCGTAAGTTATCTGCGACTTTGCAGTTGGACCAGGTTCTAATTGCGCAATTGACTTCTTAATGGATTCAACGGATTTCTGGAATCGCGCATTCGATTCCGGTGACAGCTTGAGGTCGATGATTTTTTCTACACCGTCTTTTCCAAGAATTACAGGTACACCTATTGAGTAGTCACTGCAGCCGTATTCGCCGCCTGGACAAGTCGATACACTAATCACTCGCTTTCTATCTTTGATAACAGCATCCGCCGTTAAGGCTATTACTGCAGCTGGCGCGTAAATTGTTGCACCTTTGAGCTTAATGACATCTGCACCTGAAGTCACCGTTAAGTGGATTATTTTGTCAATCTGTTCCTTTGAGAGAAAGTTTGTGATAGGCATACCTGCGACACACGCATATTCTACCAGCGGGACCATACTGTCTCCGTGTTCACCAATCACTAGCGCCTGAGTGTCTTCGCGGGAAACTCCAATCTCTTGTGCAAGGTAACTTCGGAAACGCAAAGTGTCAAGAATGTTACCCATTCCGAAGACCCGGTTCTTTGGTAATCCAGATTCCTTTCTGGCGACATAAGTCATTATGTCAACGGGGTTAGTTACAATCATAAGTTTGCAGTCAGGAGCGTAGCGCGCGACCTCTTTAACTATGGAACGGACAACTTTGGCGTTCCCATTCATGAGGTCTGTGCGGGTCATTTCGGGTTTTCGAGCTTGACCTGCTATAACAATTACAAGTTCGCTGCCTTCCATATCTTTAAAGTCGTTTGACCCGCTGATTTGGCCGTCAAACTCTATGGCTGGAGCAGCTTGCATCATATCAAGCGCCTCGCCTTTCGCGATTTCTCCAAAAGAGTCAATGAGAACTACATCAGCAATTCGATCTTTTAGAATATCAAACGCGGCAGCGCTACCTACTCTTCCTGCGCCGATAATTGTAATCATAACAACCATCAATCAAAGTGAATTGTTGCCCAGATAAAAGTAGCGATCAAGCCATAAGAGAAAGAAAAACTGGAAAAACCTCGGTTAAAAGAATACGAGGTTAGTTGTTTGTTTCACTTGATAGAAACAATTCCATATATAGAATGCTGACATTCTCGTACTAATAGTAAATCTTCGAATTGTCACATCGAAATCGTAGTTTATTGACCAGATCTTCTCTCAATGTGACTGTATTAGGGCAACAACAAATCCATTTAAGCTCTCAACTCACTTTAGTGCTTAAAGATTTTGTATTTGAGGTATTTGTATGTTGGAAGGTTGGGAATGGTTAATTATCGGTGTTGTTGCCATAGTCATCATTATGTGGGGTCCGGCAAAGATCCCCGAATTTGCACGGTCATTAGGTCGCGCTAAGGGCGAGTTTGCTAAGGCCTCTAAAGAGTTTAGCGACGCTGCCACATCAACTGCTAACGCACCCGCCGCAACCGTTGCTGCTCCAGCTCCAGTTGCCGCCGCACCCGCTGCTCCCGCATTGAAGTCTAAAGATGAAGTCCTCGTTGACACCGCACGCAACTTAGGCATCGAAACCGAAGGCAAAACACGCGAACAAATAGCCCAAGAAATAAACGTGAAAGTACAACTTTTAGGAAGCGCCTCTTAAGCTTCCAATTTTCTCTTTCTTTCAATCCAAATAATCGACATTTTTGCGTAAGCAAACATGATTAACAATTCAAGCTAACCAATCAAAAATTTCCTACACAGCACGCCTATTTTAGCCTATTAAGAAATCGTTTGGAATTAGGTTTTCTTTATTGCTACCTTTTACCGTCGCATCAAATTCTACGGCTCAATTCATTGCGCTGGAGGTCTTTTTTGTGCGTACTGATAACGACGAGGTCTCCCTATTCGAGTTAAAATGTTATCTTTGACTAAATCAACTAACGCGTGAGCAACGGCAGTCCTATCGTAATGGAAGCCTCGTCGTGCAAGTTCGCTGTGAACGTCATCTAGACCTTTTGGTTGATTAAACCATTTTTCTTCCCAGAGTTTTTGGATGACGCCTTTGCAGGTCTCGGCTCGAGGTGGTGGCGAAGCTCGTTCGGGGACAGAAGCAAATTGCATGTCTTTTAGTCGTGCAGTAACTGTGGAGAGGATTCTGTCAACGGCGGTTTGGATTTGGTCTTCCTGACTTTCGATTTCGAATTCTATTTCGCCGATTTTCATTTTTACTTTTATTGGTGGTTTTTGCGGGCTTTGTGTCAAGTGCTGCACCTATTGTATATTGTATTGTGCAAGATGCACATGCACAACACTTAAATATTTCACCAATAATGATATTGAATATTGGTGAATCTTGGTGATTGAACAATATACAATAACAACAACCCCCAAATATAACTTTCCGCAATTCGCCGCTGACACAAGTCTCCCACAGCGCTTTATGGAATTAAGCATCAATTCTTTGCGTCAAGTTCGTAGCAACGCATTCCAACTAAATCAGCAAGAATCAAATACCGAACCTACTCCGACCCAATTGCAGCTCAAGCGCCAACCTCTTGCTTTGTCACCAAATCACCAAGAGACAGTAATTTCTGGTGTCGATACTTCCACTATCAAAATTGGCGAAACCACCACTGGCATTATAATTGCATTGCGCGGCGCAACGGTTTGGAAGCAAAAACGCAACTATCATTATTCCCGTTTAGGCCCGTTTATCTTCCATATTACGGAAGAAAACAAGAATGCAGTTTACAACAACTTGGAGAGAGCGTATTTTGAAACCCAATTTGGAGCCAACCATCAATCTACTCCCACATTGTTGCAAATGCCTACCCGGCTCGCTAGTTTACTGGAACGTTGGTTGCAAAATAGGCTCTCCAAAGCCGCTTCTGACGCCCTTATTCTTTTTGACGGCAGCCTTACAAGTGGAACTATCGATACGCCAGTGCAGCGAATGCGTGAAATCCTAGCAGCCGCTCGTAGAAACCGCAATACTGTTTTGGCCTTCAGCAAAGCGACTAGTCTGCGCAGTAACGGTTTTCTCATAACTGACTTACTCCCCAAGGAGGAGTCACCATATCTGCTGGAGACTACGGGACTGAAGTTTAAACCCCCAATGGTTCTACTTGGAGACGTTTACGTTGCGAGACTGAATAAAGCAAATTTAGCTTTTCGTCTAGACGTTGACCGTGAAGTCCCGTTTCAGAGCCAGTTACAGGCAGTAGAGAAACTTATGGGAAACGATTCGCTCCAACAAAGTTACCCTGAAACCCTGCGCCTCGCCCATATTCTTTGCACTTTTACAGCCAACGAGGTTTTAGCAATGCAACATTTCATCACACGCAGACATGGCATACAAATAATTAATCGCCCAGACATGCACCGACTCTTATTCGGACCTTTCGGCAAGGAGGGCTACGCATGAAGCTCTACCGAAAAGAAGGAAACGTCGTTCAAATCCTAAGCTTTCCTAACGAAAGCGCTGAGAAAGGCGACTACCTAATGGTAGAAGATACCGACGTCGCGAAAACGCTAATTGTACAAGTGATTGATGTCCAGTTTGCAGCAGTACCAGGCGTTTTAGAGGAATTACTTCGAACTTTGCCCGATGGTGGAGAGTTAATTCAAGGTGAAGATATTGACCCTTTGGAAATTGCGCCCCACATTACCTACATTCAGGATGCGAGTTTGCTTGTCTGCAAGATTCGAGCTACACTGGAAAACGATGCCATGAGCCCAAGTAGTAGTTGGCTTCCGAGCCGCTCGCAATCTACAATACGAAAGTTGTCCGTTCCCGCGCTCATGAAATTAGCTAAGGTTGATGGAGAACTCCCGATTATTTTGGGCGGTACAAAGGATGCTTCACTTTTGACGATAGATGCCTCAGATTTGGATGGGACTTTGAACATAATTACAGGGAAGAAAGGATGTGGAAAGTCACACCTCAGCAAACTTCTAATGGCTAGCTTGGTTGGCTACAAAGCCACCGTCGTTGTTTTCGATCTAAATGGAGAATATGGAAGTATAGGAATGACGAATGACGGCAAACGGAATATGTTCTATGACAAGATTTACGCGTTAACGCCGTCGCAGAATTTCAAAGTAGCTATTGAACAACTTCCGCTAGGTGTCATTTTAGGAATACTCGTCAACGCTCTTCATTTGCCTGGCACCAGTGCAAGAGAGTTTAAGCACATCTGGAAGGGCCTCAAAGACCGTGGAGCACTCACTCTTGCAGATCTTGGCGAAGCGATCAAGAACTGTAACTGCAATCAGCACGTTCGAGACGCTCTAGCTTCACGTTTCTATTCTTTGGTCAATTCAGGCTTTTTCACAGATAACAAGTCAGAAGCCACCATGCTCGAGGATAGCTTGCTAAGAGCCAAGGATCAAGGCGGAGCTATTGTGATAAACCTGAAAAACACTGGCAATATTGACCGCCAAATTATAGTCGAATACGTTTTAGGAAAACTGGTAGATTCTCTGCAAGCTTGGAAGTTGAAAGCGGTTTTTCTTTTCGCTGAAGAAGCACACCTTTACCTCCGCGAGACCTACTGGGATGACATAGTAACCCGCATGCGGCATTTTGGCATATTTACAACCTTCATAACAAATCAACCTGACACAATCCAAGAGACAATTTATCGGCAAGCAGACAACATTTTCCTCTTTAATTTCACCAATGAACACGATCTTGATGTAGTTAGTCGCGCTGCACGAGTTGACGCGGAAACTGTACGAAGCATCGCTCGAGACCTACCGCCCCGGCATTGCCTCACACTGGGACGAGTCGTCAGGGACTTCCCCATGGTCACTAGAGTTCGCTCCTTAGACCTGAAAACTATGGGAGAAACAAGGCTCTTTTTTACAGTCCAGAAATAGCATCAAGTTTCTTTTCGTTTTTCAAAAAAAATCTGCGGAAGGAGGGCGTCAAATCGTACGCCTTCACTTCGCTTATGGGAACCCATTTCAGCTCGTCGGCGTCGCTGGCAGCTTTCGCTTCGCCATCAACTTCGACAATGTAGTCGATGATAACGTAGTGGTACTCAATTTTGCCTGCTTTGTCAAAGTGAACTTGGTCAACTACATCGATTAAGCTAGCAGATTTCACCGTTAGGTCAGTTTCTTCTTTGGTTTCTCTTGCGACCGCATCTTCGAGGCTTTCCCCAACTTCAACCACGCCGCCCGGAATCGTCCATTGACCACGCGCAGGCTCATTCCCACGTTTTTCCAGCAGGATTGTGCCTTTGCGCAAGATTATTGCGCCGACTCCCACGACGGGTTGGTCGGGGTAAAGCCTCTTCACCATTGTCTTACTCGTACCTCAATGCGTCCACTGGCTTAAGTTTGGATGCGCGCCAGGCTGGGTAGAGAGCAAAGATTATGCTGACGCCTATGCCAAAGGCCAATGCACCCAAAATCACTTCAGGCGTGAACACCGGGGTCAGGGTTAGCCCACTACCTAAACTAAACATCCTTTCGACGATGACCGCCATAACTCTAGCTAAGCCCCAGCCTCCGATTATGCCAAGTACTCCGCCTATCAAGCCAATTATTGCCGATTCAGCCAAGAAGATGAGGAGCACAGTTCTGCTTTTCATGCCCAAAGCTTTGAGGATACCTATTTCGCGTGTGCGTTCAATCAGTGAAACAATCATTATGTTCATTATGCCTATGCCTGCAACTAGCAGCGAAATTCCTGCTATGCCCGCAACGAAGAGACCTAAGATGTTGATGATGCTTGTGAGAAGGTTAACGACTGAGTTTGGAGAAATAACGGTGACCTGATTCTTGAAAAAGCCTGTAATAGCCTTGGTTGCTGAATCAATGGTTGCGTTGTTGCTGTTTTTGAGTTTAACGATAATCATGCTTGCTTCGTTTGTTCCAAAGAAGCTTTCAGCCTTTGAAAGCGGTATGTAGACCCCGCGGTCGGAGGGACCTACTAGGCTGAAACCACCAATTTTTTGAAGCACTGCTGAAACCTGTCCTGTGTAAGTCTCGTTCGTGAATGTTAGCTGTGTGACGTTTGTCCAAATCAAATCTACATTGTCACCGGTGTTAACGAATTTTGTGCCGTTTAATCTGGGGTCACTTACGCGAGCTCCAATAACTATGCTATTGTCTGATGCGTTAAGCGAAATTTCCCCTGTGTCTGCTTTGAACGTGGTGCCATAAACGCTCTCAAATGCCGAAAAATCGACACCAGTTATTGTATCGACTTGGTTAATGTTGTTCCCGACTTGAAGATAGCCTGACTGAGTAATAATTGCAAAGGACGAGACTATTCCGGGGTCCAAGGTTGAGTTGATGTCATTTGTGTAGTTTATGAATAGTTTAAAGTTGGAGCTTGCAACGCCACCACCTCCGCCGAACCCGCCGCCATCGCGACCGCCGCCACCTCCGCCGCCGCCAAATCCTCCGCCTCCACCGAGTCCGCCTGTATTTGTAGTCACGATAAGCGTGTCTGTCGCTAGTCCTTGGCTGAGTTGGGTTTGAATTGTGTTCGTAACTCCTTGCGTTATACCCAGTAAAGCAACAATTGCCGCGATGCCAATTACAACGCCCAAGATAGTGAGGCTGGCACGTAGTTTTCTGAGCTTAATTGCGCTAAACGAATAAGAAAATATGTCTCTGCTCTTCATTTTAGTTCACCATATCTGATGCTATTTCGCCGTCGAGAACTTGGACGGTTCGTTTGGCTTCTTTAGCCAGATTCTGGTCATGGGTGACCATGACTATTGTTACACCGTCATCGTTTAGTTTTCTGATGAGGTCAATTATTTCGTGAGCAGTTCTCGAATCTATGTTTCCAGTTGGCTCATCCATTAATAAGAAACGGGGGCTATTTGCCAATGCTCGAGCAATGGCAACACGTTGTTGTTGGCCACCGCTGAGTTCAGCTGGTTTGTGATTTATTCGTTCTTTTAGCCCAACAGTCTCGAGAAGTTCTTCTGCACGTTTGCTTCTTTCTGCCTTGCTAACACTTGCGATGGACATTGAAAGTTCAACGTTGTCTTTAGCGGTGAATCTGGGTATGAGGTTGAAGAATTGAAAAACGAAGCCTATTTTTCGTCTGATGTCTGTAAGTTGGTTATCGTTTAATGTTGAAACGTCTACGCCATCAATAGCTAGTTTTCCTGCGGTTGGCTTATCTAATGCTCCAACAAGGTTCAGAAGAGTGGATTTCCCGCTTCCTGAAGGACCTAAAATAGAGAGGAATTCGCCTCGTTCTACTTTGAGGTTTATTCCTCGAAGAGCTTCAACTGGAACTTTTCCAAGCATGTAGGTTTTCTTGAGTCCTACTGCTTCAACAACTGGAATTGACATGTCAATTTTCACATCCTGTCTTTCTTTTAGGTTTTTTCTATTTGTTTAGGAATCGCCATGAAAGCATTACGCAAATTCCTGTTACAACTATGGCAAATACTCCGACGAAGGCAAAGTCCAAGGGTAGTCTGCTGTAGCCATCTCCAAATATCATTAGCCGCCTGACTGCATCGATGGTGTAGGATATTGGGTTAGCGTTGGCTATGGTTTGGAGCCAATTGGGCATGTTTGCGATTGGGAAGTAGGCGCTGCTTGCAAACATTAACGGCAATGTAACTAAGTTGAAAATTGCTTGTGGTGTCTCCATTCGTGTTGTTCTCAAAGTGATAGCTGTGAACATTGAAGATAAGCCAAAGCCAATGAGGAATACTATAGCAAAGACGCCAAATATGCTGAATGCTGTAAAGTTTACTCCCAGTTGAAGTCCCAATAGAAAGGCAATTCCGGTTACTATTGCGGCTTGGAATACTGATCTGATGCTGGCTGAAATTACTTTAGACATTATTATTACGGATCTTGATACTGGCGTGCTGAGAACTTTGTTCATGAAGCCTAGACGTCTGTCGAAGACTACAGATATACCAACGAATGCTGTCGTGAATACTGTAGTAAAAGCGACCATTCCCATTGCCATGAAAGAGAAGTAATCTGATGTGCCGAATGTTTTTTGCATTATTGGTCCGGCGCCACCTGGTATTCCGGCGGGTATTATGGCACTTATGTTCATGGCTTTTCCAAGCAGTGCTAGCCAAAGGATTGGTTGAATTATCCCGATTATGAATACGATTGGATTTTGATACCATTTCTTGAGGTCTCGATTAGTTAGAGCCCACAAACCGTGGAATCTGTTTTTTGAGACTCTTGTTTCTTCGCTCATCTTCTTGCCCTCGCCATGGCTGCTCTTCGTTGGAAATTTGATTCTTGGGATTCTTCAGCATCGCGCATTGATTTGCCGGTGTACTGGAGATATACTTCGTTTAAGGTTGGTTTTGTGAGTGAAAGTTTGGTTACTACGTGACCGTTATTTCTGAGGGCTTCGATAATCAGCGGCGCGGTGAGTTCGCCGTTTGCAGATTTAATGATGTATGAATCGTTTTCTTTCTTGACTTCTTTCACGTGTTCGATCTTACTAATGAGTTCAGTTATGTCGGTATCTTTTTGGATTGCAAGTGTGATTATGTCGCCGCCCAGACTGTCTTTTAGGGCGGTGGGAGTGTCAATAACTACAATTTTTCCATGGTCAATTATTGCAATGCGGTCGCACAGTGCATCTGCTTCTTCCAAATAGTGTGTGGTTAAGAAAAGGGTCATACCAAATTCCTTCTTCAACATTTTTACGTAGTTCCATGTGGCGGCTCGAGTCTGCACGTCGAGACCAAGAGTTGGTTCATCTAGAAAAAGCACTTTTGGTCTATTGATTAATCCGCAGGCGAGCTCTAACCTTCTGCGCATGCCTCCAGAGTATGTTTGAACCCGCTTGTCTTTGAAGCCTGTCAGTTCAACTAGCTTCAACAATTCTAATGCGCGTTTCTTTGAAACAGAACGGGGAATCCCATAGAGGTCAGCACACAAAATTATGTTTTCGTAACCAGTTAAGTCTTCATCAGCAGTATATTCTTGAGGAACAACACCTATCGAACCCCTGACAGCGAGGCTTTGTTTAGCAATGTCGCCGCCAAGGACAGTGGCTTTTCCCGCAGTGGGTTTTTGAACCGTAATTAACATGCTTATTGTGGTTGTTTTTCCTGCACCATTGGGTCCAAGAAAACCGAAGATTTCCCCGTGTTTTACGCTGAAGCTAATGTGATCTACAGCCACCAAACTATTGTTAAAGACCTTGGTTAAACCTTCAACTTTTATTGCATCTTCAGATTGACTCATTTTTTTCACCTTGAAGTTTTTTTGCTATATCTTCCAATTTCTTTGAAGCTTCATCTATGGCCTGAATCGCTTCGTTTAACGCTTGACCAGAGAAGTTTTCTTGAAGAAGTGAACTTAATTGAAACATTGCAGCTCCTGCACGACTCATTGTACTTTGGATCTCGACTATTTTTTCAGGTGGCATTTTCATAAAGAATGCACTGAATGGAGGCTGGGGAAAACCCATTGTTTCTTTGAACTTCTTCATCAAGTCTTTTTGTTCATTGAGAAGCAAATTTCCAGTTTCAGTTAGTTCATATCGTTTAAGGCCATTTTCGGGAGGCAATTCTTTGATGTGGCCATGTTCTTGTAATGATGAAAGCAGTGGGTAAATTGATCCTGGACTTGGTTTCCAAAACCCTCCAGCGTGTTTTTCGATTTTTTCTGTCAGTTCCGATCCTGACATTGGTTTTTCTGCGAGGGCTCTAAGTACGTGAAAGCGAATGAATCCTTTTGGGACGGTTGCGGTGTGGCGAATCAAGTTTCGATTATGATTTTCATCTGAGCGACTGCGCGGACTATTTGCTTCTTCACCGAACATAACATATCACTACTGATATCAATATTGACTTCACAGGTGATATCAACAGTGATATTTATACTTGTTGCACCAGTAATAAAAAAATAGAAATTAATCTACACTAATACACAATTGTTCCCACTTTTTCGCCCTTTACCGCAGCCAACATGTTTTCAGGTTCGAATCCATTAACCACTACCAACTTAACTCGATTTCTTTTTAGAATCTTCACTGCTTCAGGGTCAATTATCTGATGTATACCTGCCTTATGTTCCGTTTCGCTAAGCACGTTTTGAAGGTCATTAAAGCTTATTGTATCAAGTTTTATAGCGTCGCTGTTTCCTCGAGGATCTTTGTTGTAGATTCCGTCTTGGTCCGTGCCTTTTAGGAGTAAGTTGGCATTTGTTCGTTCTGCGACCAAAGCTGCAACGGCGTCTGTTGTTATTCCTGGTCTTAGCCCTCCCATTACGAGAATCTTTTTAGTGCTAAAACATTCAGCTGCTTCATCGAGGGTTGTAGCAACTTTTCCGCAGGCTGAGTCTCCGAGTTTCTTGAGAAATACTTGTGCAAATAGTCGTGAAACGGAAATAGCGATTTCATCTTGAGCCTGCATTTCTAAGCTCAGGTTTTTGGCTATCTGAATGAACTCTCTTGCAAGCGCTCCTCCACCTACCACAACTGCGATTTCATTTTCTTGATCTTTCAAAGTCTTAAGAATATTTACGTATTTTTCTATGAGGGCGGGGTTAATTGGAGAAGCTACGACTGAGCCGCCTATTCTAATGACTATTCGCATGCGTATTTCTTCCTGTCATCTAACGGCTAAGGCAATTTGGTATAAAATGGCTTCTGTTTTATTTGATTATAAGAACTTTTTTTGTCTAAAATAAAAAAACAAAAAAGGAAAGGGGATGTTGTTTTGGTTTTGTTTTATTTGCGTCTTCGCAGAGCTATTGCAGCTACTGCAACAATAACGATGACGACTACTGCTGCTGCAATCGCGTAGATTGTTGATGTTGGAATTCCGCTTGGTCCTGGTGCTGTCGTTGCTGTTGGTGTGCTGATTGCTGATGGAGTTGGTGATACTGTTGGTGTTGGTGTACTGGGGTTGGTGTAACTACTGGTGATGACTGCTTCTGACTACGCCGATTGCTGTTTGTGCTGATGATGGACCGTATGCTTGTGATCCGCTGAAGTTCTGCTGTGATTACGTATTCGCCTTTTGCTGGTGGAGTCCACAGTTAAGTGGAATACGCCTTGGTCCAGTGCTTGTGACTTGTCCGATTTGTGTTGTAGCGCCTGAGGAGTCAGTTGCAAATAATGTCACTGGTACACCTGTTGTGCTTATTGGTGCGTCGATGCTGTGTTGGATTAGGTATTCCATTTGTTATTCTTGGCTCTGCGTCTGATACTGCTGGTGTGCCTTTCAGTTGTGCCTGTGGAGTTTGGTCTGTGACTGTACCTGTGATTTCAACTGCCTGTTCCTAGTGGTACGGCTGTGTTTGATCCTGAAACTGTTGTTGCGCTTGGTCCTGGACCCATTGCGTATATCTGCATGTCGTTATAGTTGAGCCATGTGTAGTATCCGTCTGCAACTGCTTTGATCTGCCATGAGCATGATGCCGTAGATTTCCCATAGTAGTTTGCCTGTGAATGCGTCAACGCATCGTGTTTTGGCGCCGTGGTATGCTGGAGCGTTCAGAGAGTGTTCTTCTTCAACTAAGTAGATTTTGTTGTTTGCGATTGCTGCAACTTGAGTTGGATAGTGCACCGTAGACTGTTTCGGGGGTTAAGGTGCTGTTGTTTGGGTCAGTTAGGCTGTTGCCGTATGTGAAGTCGATGTTGCCGGTCTTGAGGTTAATTGCATAGAGTGTTCCGCTGTAGCCTGCAGTGTAAAGGTGACCGTATCCGATGCCGATTGGGTTAGTCAAGCCAGTAGTGCCGCTGTAGTAGTTCCAAACATTCTGCGGTGGAAGTGGCCCCCACATTTGGTTACCAGTAAGCATGTCAAAGCCACTCCACTCCATGGTTTCTCGGTAGTAAAGGGTAAAGACGTTGCTGTGCTCCGTCTACTGGACCTACTTGAACGGTTTTGTTGCCTGATGGTGCGGGGTATTGTTTTTGGAAGAGTACTTGTCCGATTGGACCTCTTGTCTGCGTTTAGGTTAATTGCCCATAGACGTAAAGGGATCTGGAGTACCGAAGATGCCTGCTGAAGTTCCTGGGATAGTTTGCAGACCTGAGCTTTGACCGAAGATGAGGTTACCTGGGAATACGTAGAGAATTGTTGGGTAAATTGTGTAGAGTTGTGTTGTGGCGTTAAAAGTGCCTGTTCCGCCGAAGCCGCCGACTGAGCCGATTGGAGTTATAGTGTTAGCGATGGGTGAAGACAGTGTAACGTTACAGTCGTAAGATGAGCTCATGTTGTAGTTGCGTTTTCCTGGGCCCCATGCTGTAATTCCTGCAGCTGCTTCAATTCCAGGTAGCTTGGTGTTGTTTTGTTGTAGAAGGTAAGTGAATGGTGAGTTGGTGTTTGCTCTGCCTATGGAATAGTATAGATATTCACCTTGTGGACCGTAAGCGCGTGTTCCGGATAGGCCAGTCAAGTTGAACGCGTTTTGGCCGTTGAATACATCGATTGCGCATTGTGCAGAGGCTGAAGCGGTTAATGTTGCCGGTTGAGCTTGATTGTTGAGCGACAAACTCGTCGCTTCTTGAAAATGGACCTTTAAGGAGGCTAAGTGCTGCTGCGCCGGGGTTAGATATTGAAGAACCTGCTGGTACGGTTCCAGAGTACCATAGGTAGCTGCCTGAGGTTCCGTGTTGATTAGGTGTTTCGCCGTCGTAGAGTTGACCAAATGAAACGCTGTTTATGTCGGGACGAGTCCAGACTGTTTGGCCAGTTCGCAGATCGACTGCGGCAATGCCGTTACCACTGTTTGCTGGTGTTGCTGGTACGCTGAAGATAACGATTCCGTACATTATGATTGGGTTGCTAAATTTCAGATTGTATTGCGTGCCTGAGTAGAAGGACATGCTGTTTGAGACTGCGTTGCCTCCGCCTACGATGCCACCGATTGAAAGTGGGTAATGTCATCGAGACGTGAGCGGTGTTAGGTGCCCATCCGAATTGGTTGAATTTGCCGTAGGTTGAGCCGAATTCTTGTTGACCCAACCATGCTGAAGCTATGGATGCCCAGTTTTGGTTGTTCTCGTTGATTGGACGAGTCCAATAGCTAACTGGAACTTGGGCTTCCTGGAAGTAAGCCACTGAAGTTGGTCGTACGGTCATTGTTGTTGTTGCGCTTGCTCCTGTGTAAAGATCGCCTACGTATTGGCTGTTAGAGCCATTCAAGCCTGTGTACCCTGCTAATTGTGCTACTTGATCAGGGAAGCTGAATTTTATTGTGTATGTTCCAGGAACGTCTGGTGTGTACAAAGCGTAGGCTGAGCCTACAGGATCGGAAACACCGTTTTGCATAACATGAACGAGTGTTCCGTCGGGCTTTGTAACATCAATTGTGTATCCTGTCCATCTGTCGCCTGTTCTTGCGGCTGCGCTTGGCGGTGGAATGTCGCCCCACATGACGATGGCTACTGGTTGACCAGCTCCAACGGGGTTAGGTGCGGCGGTAACATAAGCATATCTTGGAATAGTCCAAGCTGGTGTATGCGCGCTAGCAGAAGGTATAGAAAGCATTGGCAAAGCAACTATGGCAAAGAGCAGAAAAGCAACTGAAATAAATTTAGTTTTGCTCATTGAAATTTTCATTCTAACATTTCTCCTATTTAGGGTAACGACGGATGGCTCAGACGGCTATATAAAACTTACGTGAATTGCGGTAATATGAGCAAAATCTGGAGAACGATAGATTCCATTTTAACATTAAATGCAATTCAAAAAAAATTTCAGGAAATATTGCGAAATCGAATAAGTGTCTTTCTGGTGAATACTAATCGTTTTTTCCACAAAAAAATCAATGCCAAGCCAAGAACGAGAAATTAGCGACAAATTAGCGCGCGCAACGGCTTTCTCTTGGGAGAAATAACAAATAACAAAAAACCTGCTAATCCGGAAAATTGTTGCTCTTTCACAAATCTTTGATAGAAACAAGATTCAGCAAATTTCATCTGTCATGAAAGAATAATAATGTAGGAATAGACGTGTTCCTGTTTGAGAACGGTTGTTCCATTTTGTAGAACAAAGAATTGTCTTATTGAAAAGCAAATTGGCTTAATCTTCAACAAATTTTGGGGAAGTAATCCAATGTCCTTAGTGGCTAAGGTTTAAACTCTTGCTTATGCAATACCTACAGGCATTCAAAGGGGAGATTATCAATGTCACTGCCTACGCGGGCGCGTGGTGTAAAAGTTCTCAAGGCTGTTTCCTCACCTTTGAGGCTACAAATTCTAAATCTTCTTTTTGACAAGGGCGCACTTAGTTACACAGAGCTCATGAATCATTTGAAAATGAATCCAAGCCGCGATGCTGGAAGATTCGCGTATCACTTGAAGTTCTTGTTAAAAGCGAATCTAGTCGAAGTTGATTCTGAAGCAAAAAAATACCTTTTAACTGATCTAGGCAAGATGGTAATCGACGTAGCCGAGCGTGTCGAAAAAAAGGCTGTTAAGCCCAAAGGTATGCTCGTACGCACTTCGCATTTCACTTTTGAAGAATTTGACTCAAACAAAATTGCTAATAGTTTGATTCGTGAAGCAAAAATGCCTCCAGATCAGGCTCAAAAAACCGCGAAAGAAACTGAAAAGCTACTCTTAAAATCAAAAATCAAATACTTAACAGCTCCTCTAATTCGAGAAATCGTTAACGCAACTCTCATCGAAAAAGGATTCGAAGATTATCGACACAAACTCACACGTGTTGGCTTACCTGTCCATGAAGTAACAGCATTAATCGAGGCAAAAAATCCACTCGAAACTGATCCTTTGCTAGCAACAGCTGGGAAAACGGTGTTTCGAGAATACACACTTCTCAATGTTTTCCCCCGAGACATAGCCGACGCACATGTCTCTGGAGCTCTTCACCTAAACGGCCTAAGCACATGGATTCTCAAACCAAGCGAAGTTATGCATGATCTAAGATTTTTCTTACAAAACGGCCTACGCTTAGACAACATCAATGCTCAGCAACACTCTGACAAACCTCCAGAAAGTTTGGAAGGTGCCTTAGCCATAGCATTTAACGTATTGTTGCTGGCTCGACCGGAAATTAACGAAATACAAACAATGGATTATTTTAACGTGTTTTTGGCACCCTATGTCAAAGGATTGGATTCAGCCAAAATAAAAGATAATCTGCGACTCTTTATTCTAAAAGTAAATCAACATATACAAGCTGCATTAGGATTGGAGCTGCTAATCCCAAGTTGTCTTGCCGACAAACCAGCTTTCGGCCCTCAAGGAAAAGTCCTTGGAACATATTCAGAATACGCCGAGGAAGCTAAGCTATTAGCCCAATTAATAATCGAAGTTTATATCGAGGAAAACTCACCCAAGCCAATCCTAAATCCAAGATTAATAATCAAAATTTATTCCCAAACATTAACTGATGAAACAGCCCGTAAAATTCTGGAAAAAACTCATATCCTAGCTTCCGATAAGGGAGCAGTTTATTTCGCCAGTATGCTACAAAACGGCAAGAAAACCGCAGCATTTTCAGCAACTGGAGTAAAACTTGAATCAGACCTAACTGAAGATTGGGAAACGGACACCCTTAGAACGGGATGCCTTGGATACGTCACAATTAACCTTCCAAGAATTGTTCACGAAAGTGAAAAAGACAAAAACAAATTCTTCGACCTTCTCAAAGAAAGATGTGAACTAGGAATGCGTGCCCTAGGAATTAAACATCGGGCACTCAAGCAATATGGAAAAGTCGTATTACCATTCCTAATGCAAAGCATAAAGGGAGACACTTACTTCAGACTGGAAAATTGTAGCGGCATCATAAACCTAGCGGGATTCACGGAAGCAATTGAGAGCTTTGTAGAAAAACCACTTAGTCACCAAGATAGCATCAAGTTCGCCCAAGAAATTGTTCAGAACACTCAGAATAATATTAACAAAGTAGGAAGAAAACATGGAAAGAGGCTGTTTCCTGCAATTTTGAACAGCCCTGAAGCTTCTGCGCGTTTGGCACAATTGGATGTTGAAAAATTTGGCGTCGCGAAAGTGAAGTTTTCCGGAACCAGAGAAAAACCCTATTATGCAACCACTAGAAAGATTCAACTCCAAACTGGTAGCTTCCTTTCAATTCCCAGCGAACAATTGGATTTGGAAAAAGCGCTAAAGGGCCTAAAAAAAGGCGGAACTTTGACTGTTATTGATATGAATGGCTTAGAAACCAAGCCTGAAGATCTTCTAAAGCTTACTTTAAGCTTGATAGAAAATCAGGGATTAGAATTTTTCACTTATTCTCGCCCGGCTACGTATTGTAGCAACTGTCAGAAAAGCTGGTTCGGATACCTACACAAATGCCCATCTTGCGGATCCATGGGTACACTTGTCGATTTTGACAGGTACAACGGAACATAAAATTGAAACTATTTTATTGAACCCAAAACCAGAGCAAGCAACGCCATTCTAACGACTATGCCATTCCAAACTTGTTGGAAATATCGGGCTTGAGGTGTGGAGTCAACTTCAGGCGCAATTTCGTCTACGCGGGGCAAAGGATGCAGAATGATAAGGTCTTTTTTGGCATTTGTTAAAGTTTTTAGATCCACGCGGTATGTGCCTTTTACTTTAGCGTATTCTGCTTGGTCCGGAAACCTCTCTTTCTGAATTCTTGTTACATAGAGGACGTCCGTTTGCGAGATTATTTTTTCGAGGTTCTGGGTTTCAGTTACAGAGATTTTGTTCTGAATTGTGCGGAGAACTTCGCGCCTCATGCGGAGAGATTCATGAGAGACTAAAGTAAGTTCAATGTTGTAAAGAGATAATGCATAAGCTAGAGAATGCACAGTTCTGCCGTATCGCAGGTCACCAACCATTGCAATTTTTAATCCGTCAATTTTTTGTTTTTCTTTTTGGATTGTGTACAAGTCTACAAGTGCTTGGGTTGGATGTTCTTCGGATCCGCTGCCAGCATTGATAATAGGAATTCTAGAAAATTCTGCCGCCAGCTTCGCTGCGCCTTCAAGAGGATGCCGTAAAGCCATGACATCAGCATAGTTTTCAACTGTACGAATCGTATCTGCTAGATTTTCTCCCTTTTTGACGGAGGTGCTTTCTGCATCTGCAAATCCAATTGAGTTTCCGCCTAGTTTGAGCATTGCTGCTTCGAAACTTAATCGTGTCCTGGTGGATGGCTCAAAAAATATGTTTGCAAGGATTTTACCTTTCAACATATCTGAGCCTTTGAGGGCGAGGGGTTCCATTGTTTTACTTACGCTTAGAATGTAGTTGATTTCTTCACGTGTGAAGTCTTCGATGGATGTGATGTCTCGTCCTTGAAACTTCAAGAGGGTACCCGATTGAAAGATGCCTGTTACTGATAGATAACACTTTTTGTAATGTTAAACGCCTGAAATTATATTGCGATTTTTTGCGGGCTTATTGCTTGTTGTAGTGTCATGACTGTTACAACATTTTAATAATCTCTTCTTGTACATGGATGAATCAGAAAAAACTTTTGAGGAGTCTGTATGGGAGCAGTCTTAAGTAAAATGGACAAGAACCAGAAACCTGAATACCATTCTTTATCGAATAATTACGTATTCAAGCGACGAGTCTACGAAGTAAGATCCCCTTGCCAATGGTTAACGAACTGTAACGATGGAAAATGTCCAGCGTTTCAACGAATTAACGGCAACTTTTACTGTGTCCGCAAAGGAATACCCTAATTACGAGAATTGTTTCTGAAGAAATTATGCATATAGGTAATGCTATGCCCAAAGCCATTGTTTTTATTAATACTCAATCTGATTCAGCCGAACTCGTCAAAGACTTAGAAAACGTGGAAGGAATAAGCGAAGCTCATTCCTCCAGAGGGATGTACGAAGCAGTTGCGATGGTACAAGCAGAATCCTTCAACATGGTTAAGGAAATCGTTTCAAAGCGCATCAGAACAATGGATAACGTGAAGTCAACACTTACATTAACCCTCATCGATTCTCCATAACACTGCCTGAGTCATTAACGGCTACATTTTTCCATTTTTAAAATATCGAATTTGGATTCTAAAAGCTAGAAAGCATTTTCTTCTCTTTTTGTAATGATTTCAAAACTCTAACAGCATTTAGACGTTTTTCAGTAAGCATGTAGACTTTAAATTGCACAAGCCAATAAAGAATCGTGGATAATTTTCTTGAACGTTAATATTAAATTCTCTACTCAAACAAATTAGTTAAGCAGGGACTTGGTTTGGATTATCTTATTGGTGCAGGAGGTTGGGCTTATTTTCCAGCTGGCGGCAAATCCCGACTAAAGTTCTATTCTGAAATCTTCAATTTTGTGGAAGTCAACTACACCTTTTACAACTACCCCAGCCTTCGAAGAGTTGAAAATTGGAGAAAAACAGTCCCTAAGAATTTCACATTTTCAGTGAGATGCCACCAAGACCTAACCCACAGAATAGGTTTGAAACCCACTGATGAAGCGTTTCAAGTTCTAAACCAAATGATAACTTACTGCAAAATATTGGAGTCGCCATTCTTGGTTTTGGAGACTTCCTCGTCATATGAGTTTAACTCCAATTCGATCAAAGACGCACGAGAATTCTTCTTATCGTCAAATTTGAAGGGTGTTCGTTTAGTTTGGGAAATCAGATCCCCAGTGACTGCACAAGCCCGACAATTGATGCAGGACATGAATATCGTCCAAGCGGTTGATTTATCAAAGGAAACTCCTCTTTTTCCTTCAGATACCATTTACACCAGATTATTTGGAAAAGGAAAACATAATATTTACCAATTTTCAGACGCAGAGCTCGAGGAAATTGGTCACAAAATCTTGAAGAGCAACGCAAAGATAGCTGCATTATCATACCATGGAGCAAGAATGTACAGCGATGCTCTAAGATTTGCAACCCACAAAAAAACCGGCTCTTTCCCATCAATTACACCCTTCACTGGAGCAGAATCTGCCAAGACAATATTATCAGAAGATGCCCATTTCCCAATATCCAAACAAGCCTTAATTGATGACCAAGGTTGGAAAGTCTTCGATGCAACAGAAAAACAACGCATTCACCTTTCCGAGTGGTTGCAAGAAATTCCTGACAAATTGTATAGCAGCATTCAAGAAGTTGTTGATGAACTGGAGGTAAAGCATTGACTGCTGAGATTTTCTTGGGAACTTCAGGGTGGAGCTACAAAGAATGGGAAGGCAAATTCTATCAGAAAAGCGAAAAAAGAAAACTTCGAGCTTATTCAAGCATATTCAAAACAGCCGAGATTGATTCGACCTTTTATCGCAATCCCTCCAAAGGAACAGTAATGGGCTGGATACGTTATTCTCCCTCAAATTTCGTGTTCACGGCAAAACTTCCAAAACTCATAACCCACGAGAAAAAACTCGGACTTAGGGGAGAAGTTAAACAAGACTTAGAAACGTTTCTTGACCTTATAGAGCCACTTCAATTAAGCGGCAAACTCACCTGTCTTCTGATTCAGCTGCCACCAAAATACGATTATAACCCTGAAAACCTCGAGAAATTCTTCAAACTACTTGACCCCAGATTTAGATATGCCGCAGAATTTCGAAACACTTCGTGGCTAAGAGAAGAAACCTGGAGAATTCTCAGAGACTACAACGTGGCCTACACGAATGTAGATGAACCTCTTCTACCTGGAGATGTCCATTTAACCTCAGATTTAGCTTATTTCCGATGGCATGGAAGGGGCAAGAGCATATGGTTCGACTACAAATACAGCAAAGAAGAATTGGACACTTGGATCCCCAAAATTGAAGAGGTTTCACTAAAAACAAAAAGGATTGTGGGATACTTCAACAACCATTACCATGGTTACGCTCCTGAAAATTGTCTATATTTAATGGATAAACTTGGTTTATCTTCAGAAAATCAGAAACGAGCAAAAAGCGCATTTGCTGCCCAGTCCCTTTTAGGAGATTTTGAAAAGTAATAATTTGGGCTCACGGAACCACAATTTTCAAGATAAGAAACGCTTATTTTGCCGTCTCTTTAACATTGGTAGAGTTTAAAACCTAAGCTTCGGGGGCTGTCGGCTAGTTTGGTCCAGGCTTGTAGCCTCGGGCGCTATAGACCCCGGTTCAAATCCGGGCAGCCCCACCATTGATTTAGTTAAATCAGCTTGATTTGAGCTTATTTCAGAATTTGAGGTTCTTAGGGTTTTCCCTAAGGTCTTAAAGGAATCACTAAGATTATTCAAATATCCTGCTTCATGCAACATAGCTAACTCAGCCTGGAATGCTACGACTTTATTCTCAATTTGATGTTTCAAGAAATATCTATAGTTAGAATTGAAACTTTAGGAGCTCTAATAAATTTGATCTCTTTTTCGCCAAGTATCTTCTTTTGAAGGGGCTGAGGAAGGTTAGAGGAGAGGTTGGATTCACGATGCTCGCTTACAACATGAGAAGAGTCATCAACGTTCTCGGAGTCGAGGTGCTGATGGGCTTGATTAAGGTGTGAAAAACAGAAAGGATCTAAGACAATTGAAAACGAGAGAGGCTTGACTTTGAATTCTCTTTAGGCATTAGCGGAGTTTTGACACAGTCTGGTTCGGGTATGTGCCATGAAAACGAATCGTAGGTCTCTCTACAGCTCAGACGCTATTAAGAGGACAAACCTTGAATTCAGACTCCCCGCGCCTACAATCAGCTGACTGTAAGCGATACGGATATATAGAAACTCATTTTTAGTCAGATCAATTTCAGCTTGAAATCGTTTCTCGCCGATTTTATGTTTGCGAAGTGCTGGTCCAGGGTGGATAGCGTTAGGTCTCTTCTGATGCATATTGCAGCGATTAGTATGTCAATTGCTGGAAGGGGTTTGCCCTTTTTGAGAAGAGAAGCAGAAATTCTTAGGCTTTCGTTGTAATCGTCGATTGTTGGGTATATCACGTCTAGTTCTTTGAGCGCCAGTGCTTTTGGGAACTCGATGATGTTGAATATTGTTGTCAAGCCTTTGAAGCTGGTTTTGTCAGTTTTGAGGTGATTTATGAGCTGGTTTGTGTCGTAGACAATCTCTTCCATTCCAGTTTCCTGCCTTTTTCATATATTTCATTTGCCTTACCGAGGGGTATGTCGACAACATCTAGGTTGGAGTCTTTAAGCATGATAGCCAGTTTACTTGACGGCACTACTCCCCCTTCAACTATTTCCATTTTATTGATATAATCTGCAATTGACTTTCTCACTACTTCGCTCCATTTTACTTCTGCATGTCTCTTCATCTTCTCGCAGAGCTCGGAAGGGATTGAGATAGTCATGTTTGTCATAACTAAGATTTAAGTAAAAATGCATATTTAAGTATTCTTACTTAGATGCTTTCGAAAAATATTACTCGCTATCTACGCCAACTATTTAGAAAACGCAAACCACAACTTCTGGTTCCAAGTAGGTTTTGAACCCTTTAGGAATGGGGACGGGCAGCCCCACCACTATTTTATCAAAAACGTTTGGATTTGAATTCGTTCCAGTTGAATTTATCTAACTCCTCACCACCATATCTATTGAGATTTCAACAATGAGTTTCGGCGAAGCAGACAAATTATCATTTGATGAGGCCATCATTGATTATCTTTCAAAAAAGAGCATAATCGATCAAACAGAAAAACTCGCAATTGCGAGAATCAGCAGCAAAACGGAAATCAGCACTGAAGAAGTTGAAAAAAGCATCAGCAGACTAAGCGCCAAGAACTTGATACGCAAAGTTTACTCGCAAGGCAAAGTTGGCTTTGAACTCACTCCCAAAGGAAAAGCAGCAATAGAAATTATAGCAAAAACCGAAACTGCCCGTATCACCAGGCAATTACAAGAAGCAATATCCCAAGAGAGAAAAGCAAAGCTAAGATCGAGCGCTGTTAAAAAAATGAAATCAATTGAAGAGGAATGGCAAAACTACCAAATTCCAGACATAAAATTGGTCGATGAAATTGAACAAGAAGCAACAAAATTTCTTGTTGCAACAAAAGAAATTGCAGCCAAGCAACCTTTCTGTCACTTGGATCCTCAGAACTATGACCAAGAATTCTCATTGTACAAGCCTCAAATAGATGGGTTAATTGAACAAAACAGCAACCTAAACCGAGCAGTAAACAATTTCGCCAAAATCAAAAATTTCTTGTTATCGATATCTGTTGACGTCGAAAGCATTAATAGAGCCATACGCAAGTACGAACCTATTCAAGAAGCAGCAGTTCAAGTAGCTCAACTGAAAACATCTCTTTTCAAATTAAAAACAATTCAATCTCAACTGGAAAACTTTGACAAAGCTCAATTATCCAGATTTGAAGAGCTCAAGAACAAACTTGGAGACAATTCCAGACAATTAGAAACTCTAAAGAAACCAACTCACGAATTTTCGCCAATAAAGAAAGAAAGCTTCGTTGAAAAGACCAATCAAAACCCGGATCCGGAATGCCCAATTAAATATGATAACAAAACAAGTGGGTACCCATCGTTGGAAAAATGCAGCAAATGTGGAACAAAACGAAAGTCGACGCCCGTCAATATCGGATAAGATACCCAATATGAACGTGATTAATCTGCTCTAAACCCTAAGATGAAGCTTCATTGAAAACACAAATTAATCAGTTTGTCTATTCTAAACAAAAAAAATTTGGCAAAATACTCACATTAGTTGATTGCCGGAGGGCGCTTAAAGTCTCAACTCAAGAATTTCTTGCAGCTCGGGCAGAATGGGGTTTTTGCATTAATTACAGAATTGCAGTACTTGCACGTTGGAGTTGCTGCAACCAGCGCACCTGTTGGAGAACTGGGCGATAAGAATTGTGAAAGCATAGATTGCGCATCAGTTGTACCCGTTTTCTTCTCGAACATTTTTCCTATCATTAGACTGACTTCAATTAACGCCAGCAAAGCGATGAATAAGTAAAGGTCTCCTTGCGGAGTAGCTCCTGGCGAGATGAGCATTGCGGCAATTCCCAGACCCGCGTAAATGTACTTTCTTTGTTTAGTGAAAGTCTTTGTGTGCAACACCCTGAATTTTACGAGAAGCACAAAAAACGCTGGAATAGTGAATAGCACACCGCTTATGATAATCGTGAAGAAAATCGTGTTATAGAAATCCATAACAGGAATTAGTAATTGAAGATCTAATGCTTTGTAAAAAGGAAAGAATCCCTGTATGAACGATGGCGCCAGAAAGAAGAATCCAAAAATTGCGCCAAATACAAACAATACCGATGTTATCGAGATAAAAGGAAAGATTGCTTTCTTTTCGTGCGGATATAGAGCCGGATCAACAAATTTGTAAGCTTCGTATGCAAAGACCGGTAAAGTTATGGCTATTGCGAAGATTAATGCAGCGTATACATAAAGTGTAATTGGGTCAGACATTGTAGAAGCGAAAAGTCTCGCTTCAGGTGGCAAGAACATGTTATTAATGTAACTTATTAGTACTGACATCAACGGCTTGTAATCGCCTGTCATGGCAAAGAAATCAGAATTGCCGGGAAGAACAAGCAAGACTAAGATTGAAACCAAGAAAGTTGCAAGAACTATCTTCATGCGTTTGATGAATTCAGTAATGTGGCCCCAAAAACCTTCGAACATACTACCTCCACTTGAACTAAATCGCTCTTCGGGCATTCTAAGACCTCAGTAATTCATTCCTGCAACTAACGATTTCTTGACGACTTAAGAAAAAAACTATGGGGAAAATTTTTAGTCTGTTCCTAGTAGTTTTATTTTTATGTTGATTTCTTCGGTTATTTGTTCGCGTGTTTTGCCTTCGGTTTCGATGCCTAAGTTGCGTGCGGTGTCCACGAGGACTTCATCTTTAGACTTCAATGCGGGAGCAGCGGGTGCGGCGGCAACTGGAGCAGCGGAGCAGCAACGGTTGCGGCGGGTGCGTTAGCAGTTGATGTGGCAGCGTCGCTAAACTCTTTAGAGGCCTTAGCAAACTCGCCCTTAGCGCGGCCAAGACTGCGAGCAAACTCGGGGATCTTTGCTGGACCCCACATAATAATGACTATGGCAACAACACCGATAATTAACCATTCCCAACCTTCCAACATACAAATACCTCAAATTCCAATGATCTCTAAGAACACTGGTTAAACTTTAAATGGATTTGTTGTTGCCACTACACAGTCACATAAAAGGAGCATCTACTGTGTCGACTGTCCAATCCATATTTTTGTACATCGCGTGGATTACTAATAATCAATACACTGATACTCTATTTATGGAATTGTTTCTATCAAATGAAACGAACAACTTTGGAAACGAATAAAATAATTAAAACCTAAGATTTCTAAAATCAATAAGCTCAGAAATCAAAGAAGTTTCGCCCACAACAACGAATGAGCGGGGAAGGGATAGCTTAACTTTGAGCCACTATTTGAAGAAACTTGGAAAAAGAAGACTAAATTTTGAGGTATAGTTGTCCTAAAAAGGAATTTGTTGTAGCTACACTACAGTCACATATGCTTAAATCAATTCTTAAACGTCAGAATTAGTGAGGTTTTAACTTGTCATCGAATTCTGAACCACTGTCTAAGTCTAGACGCCAATTTATCAAATATGGAGTTGCAGGTGCAGTGGGATTTGGAGTTGCATCAGCAATTGAAATCCCAATTTTGAATAACGCTATCCAAAATGACAACAGTGAAATCACAAAAAAAGACTCGCAGATAAGCTCACTTACAACCCAAAACAACGATCTACAAAGCCAATTAAACAGCTCGCAGCAAATGCAAGCCTTCTTGACGTTAAATCCGATTACTGAACGTCCAGCGGTTGAAGCCCTGGCAGAAGCAATAATCCCAAGTGATGCCTCGGGTCCCGGGGCTAAAGAAGCAGGAGTAATTTATTTCATAGACAGAATGCTAGCCGGAAGCTATGGAAAAGCAGGCAACATGTTCATGCAAGGACCCTTCATACATCCCCGAACGGGATCACTGACTGTTCGCGGAATTACATATTCAGGTGGGACAATAACTCCAAGACTTCAAGCAGGAACAGCTTACCAGTACGCATTTAGCCCACGTGAATTCTGGAGAAGAGGCCTCATGTCTTTGCAAAGCTATTGCAACTCTGCATATGGCGGAAACTTTGAGAAATTAACCGCTGGTCAGCAAACCCAAGTGCTTCAAGACCTATTTGACAATAAATCTGATAATTCAAAACTTCAAGACGCTTTCCAAACACCCAACGCAGCAGAATTTTTCAATGATGTGCATGACTTAGTCGTTGCAGGATTCTGGAGTGACCCAGTTTACGGAGGAAATCAAGGCATGGTCGGGTGGAAACATATCGCATTCAACGGGAATTATTGGGGTGATGATATAGGGTTAGGTGCGCCAAAGTTAATGCTTCAAAGCACTCCTACCAGACTTCCTCCAATGAGCCTTAGCGACCTGCAGAAAGCTGGAGGAGGAATGTAAAATGTCAACTCCAATTCAACACCCACAGACCGATGTTGTTGTTCTTGGACTCGGACATATGGGAGGACCAATAGCAGCAGAACTTACAAAGGCAGGATACAGTGTAGTCGGAATAGAGAAAGGTCCTTTCTGGGACTTCAACACTGATTGGAGACAAGATAACAAAGACGACGAATGGGCAATTGCCGTTGAAAGAAAATTCGATCATCCGCTTTACATTTCTACATTCACAATAAGAAATAACCTAAATCAATTCGCTCTACCAGTAAGACGCTACACCAAGAACATACAATACCACGCACTAGGCCACGGAGTAGGTGGCGTTGGAGTCCACTACGGCGGAGGCTTAGGCAGATTCTCGCCATGGTCATACCAACCCGTCACTATGACCAAAGCAAAATACGGCGAAGAGGGATACAACAAAATATTAAGCAGCGTCAAAGGTGGCACGCCAGACATAGAGGACTGGCCAGTTACTTACAACGACATGGTCCCATATTACAAACAATGGGAACAAGCCATAGGCGTCGTGGGCAGTGATCAAGAACCATTCATACCTGACTCAAAATTCCCAATGCCACCACATCCATCTACCCCTCATGCAGAAATCTTCAAAACTGCAGTTCAAAGCTTAGGATATACCCCTTTTTCATCCGTAAGCGGTCTAATAAGCGGCGGATATACAAACCAATATGGGGTTTCTCGAAACGCGTGCATTTACTGTGGTTGGTGCGGAGGCTTATGCAACTACCCATGTGAAGTAGGAGCCAAAACAAGCAGTCATGTAACCACAGTTCCTTACGCATTAACAACCAACAAGTTTGATATGCGACTTAATTCATACGTTTTCCGCATTGACACCGATGGCACAGGGAAAGCAACAGGTATAGAATATTACGACGCGGCGGGACAAATTCACATTCAGCCTGCCAAAGTAGTCTTCAACGGTATATGGGGGTATAACCTAATACGTTTGATGCTGCTTTCAGGAATAGGCGACACCTATGATCCTGTGAAACATACTGGATCACTAGGAAGAGGACTAGCAAATGGGTACACCCCAACAACGTCCAGTGCGAGCGTCCAATTAAGCGTCGGAGCAAACGCATACTGCTCGGGAAACGCAGCGGGCGGCGGATATAACATAATGGACCTAAACGAAGTCAACCCAAAATATGATCACTCCTCAGACTTGTCCTTCATGGGAGGCGTAAGTTTAGGTTTCGGAGGTTATCTGGGAAGTGGCCCAAACACATTCACAACCCAACTACCATCCCGAACAAACTTCGGAAGCACTTGGAAAGCTGGTCTTAAAGACTCAAAAATACCCTCAAAAATAACAGCTACGCTTTCAGGGACAGGACCCAATTTGCCTCTGCTTGAAAACTATGTGGATTTAGATCCCCATTATACAGACATTTATGGCGATCCAGGAGCAAGAGCCACTTTAGATTGGGACGCTAACACTTACCGGACATCCAACTACTTGATAAGAGACACTACATTGGTAACCGACATCCTAGGCAAAATGGGCGATCCATCAACTATAAAGAAGAACATTGTTCCAGAACTTGCCCAACACGTAGATTGGTGGGGTCACCACATGAGAGGTGGCGCAAGAACGGGAGCAAACAAAGCCACATCTGTTTTCAACAAATGGATGCAATGTTGGACAGCAGAAAATGTTTTCGCCGCAAGTGAAATTTGCGATACTTTTGGGGACAACATAACTGCAGGAACTCATGTCGCTGGAGCAATGGCTTACTTAGCTGCTGACGGAATAAAGAAATACTTAGCCAACCCTGGCGCGTTAGTTTCTTGATGAAGAAAAAGTTCTCTTTTTCTTTTTTTATAAGTTTTTGATTAAAAGCAGATTTCAAAAAAATTTAAATCAGCCAATCATCATTCTGATTGCATACTAAATTCTAAAAACAGTTCTAACGAGTTTGAATAGCATGTCTGAGACTGATGTTAACAAAATAAAAGAACAACTGAACAAGATTTTGTCATTCGTTGACCCTGCTTTTATCGAAGCTTTGCTCTCTTTGCATGAAGTCATTGATGATGAACCTGTTGAATGGGCTGTTGGTGGAGATTTGGGTGAAGCTTTACAAACAATCCAGACCGAACCGGAGTGCATAGAAGTTGTAACAAGTAAAGAAGGAGCCCAACAAATCTTCTCAACTGTAAGTGAGTACAATCCTAAAGCAATTGAGCTTCAAACCGTCAAACTTGCAAGAAACGCAAGTGTTGGCGGAATCGAATATCCAATTTACATAAGAAGTTACTACTTTGAGTTTTTCCTTGGTTGTGTGAAAGTTAAGGTACAAGGTGGCATGCAATACAAAATCAACGATTGGGACTGGGGCGACAAACTCGAGTTTACTCCTGAGTACGTCAATGTTGCGGGCGCCAAAACGGCTGTTGTGCCTTTGCAAGTAATACACGAAATTTACCAAAATCTGGGCTGGACAGATCGGTCAGAAAAAATAGAACAAAGAATAGGCAAACGAATGCAATAAATTGGTGAATATCAGAGTATGCCAAATCAGAGTTTTACAAACTTATTTTCGCCGAAATATGAATACTTGAAAGGAAAAGATGCCTGGAGGAGCAACCTAAGACTGACGGCAAATGCTGCAGACAGAATCCGAAGTAGCATAGGACCAAACGGCGCTTACAAAATGGTCACTTACAACCGGGGTCCACAGAAAGTCATCAAAATAACTAAAGATTCAGTTGCAGTCCTAGAAGAGCTTTCAGTCCAATTTCCAACACTCACTATAATTTCTGAAGCAGCAAAAATTCAAAGACAAGAATTCGGCGACGGAGTAAAAAGCTTCATAATTTTAACGTCAGCCCTTCTCAAAAAAGCTGATGAACTCATTGCCAAAGGAGTCCATCCTAAAAAGATCTTAAAAGGTTACCAAGAAGCAACCAAGAAAGCCATAGAGATAATGGATGCTTCCTCAGAACCGCTTGGCATAAATGGATTTGAAGACTTGCTTGAGACAATTGACTGTGGCAGAGAATGCTTCAACAAAGAAATAAGGCAAATGGTAATCGAAGCCGCAGCCATAGCATCTAAAGAAGGCAAACTGGACAAGGACAAAATCCGCATTATCCGAAACCAAGGCGAAAGCAAAGTAGAGACAAAACTAATCAAGGGCATAGTAGTAAAAAAGAACAAACTCCACCCAAACATGCCCAACTCGGTAGAAAACCCAATCATCGCCATCACAAGTCAAAAAATCGGGACCAACCGGCTCGAAATCAAAATGCCCGGTGAAGGACCGTTCCACTTAAAATTTAACATAACAAAACCCGAAAGCCTACCCGAATACAGAGAAGCCGAAAAAGAAAGAAAAGCCCAAGCCCTAAACAAACTTGCAGATTTCAAAATCAATTTATTTTTTAGTCAACAACCTATCGATAATTTTTCAAAGAGTAAACTCCTCAAAATGGGAATCCTAGCCTTCGAAAATGTTGATCGAAAAGATCTCGATCTAATTTCAAAGGCAACAAAAACTCGAGTCATAGGAAATCTTTTGGATCTTTCTGAAAACGATGTGGGAAAAGCAGAAAAACTGGAAACTGCTAAAATGGGTCCTGAAAGCACTCTAAGCATTACAGGCTGCAATTTTGTAACTTTCATCCTCCGTGGATCTAACCCAGTAATCTTGGATGAACTCGAACTACTAATAGAAAATTCGCTAAACCTAATTCAAGCAACCTCAACTTCGAACAAAATTGTTCCCGGAGGAGGAGCAATAGAAATGCAAGTGGCACATCAACTATGCAATTTTGCTCTGCAGTTCTATGGTCGAGAGCAATTAGCGATCAAGGATTTTGCTGACGCTTTGTTAGAAGTACCTAGAAACTTGGCGATGAATAACGGGTTGAACTCTGACGACGCAATTATGCAACTGAGAAAACTTCACTCAGACGGACTATCAAATTACGGAATAAATGCAGATAACTTCTGCGGCGATGCCTGCGTTGAACTTCTGAATTCCAAAATAGCAGTTATTAGGAGAGCATATGAAGTAGCTTCATTAATGCTGCGAATTGACGAACAAATAATATCAAAGGAGATCCCAAAGTTCCACAAACAGTAGGCTTAAGGCTTAAACAACAACAAACTACTTTTTTGGAAAACTCAGAGTTGACTTGCCAAAAAGAATTTGTCGGCTAGTAATCCCACCATTAGGCAGGCTAAGTAAGGCATAGAGATCACGAATACTCTGAACCCCTGCTTCTCAGAAGGAAAAACCACTAATTTTCGGCTTTCCAACGTAAACCAAATTCCCACAGAAACGGCAACTACCGAGTAGATTACTCCAGTTAAACCGAAAAGTGGCAAAAGTAAACTAAAAGCGATTGTTCCTAAATTGAAAACGAAGGTAATCTGAGCTGCTCTCTTCAATCCCACTGTTACAGGCAGCATTGGGATCCCAGCTTTCTTGTATTCTTGAACTTTCTTCATTGCTAATCCCCATAAATGACCAGGAGTCCACAGAAAATCTACCGCCGAAATTAGGAAAGGGGTAAGACTTAAGGTGTTAGCAACAGCTGTCCAACCTGATAGCGCTGCAAAACAGCCAGCTATTCCGCCGATTACCACATTTAAGCTGCTGGAACGTTTAAGCCAGATCGTGTAGACAAAGAGATAAAATACTGTCCCCAAAACCATCATGAGAGCTGTTAAAGCATTAAATGCGAAGTAGCTCATTGTGATCCCAGTTGTTGTTAGTGCAATGCCGAAAATTAATGCATTATTTGACGAGACTGCGGCAGCGGGAATTGCTCGTTTGGATGTACGCTGCATAAGTTTGTCCACGTTTTGGTCGTAGACGCAATTTAGGACGCCACATCCTCCACAAGCCAAATATCCCGCGAGGGCAAATACTGCCAATTTCAGCGGATTGACCAATGGAAACGCAGCAAGCGAAAAACATGTGGCGCCCACAAGCAGATTTAGGAGAGTCACCTTAGGCTTTGTGAGTTCAAGGTATTTCTCTATTTTTTGCTTCACGGCGTTCAACCTTTCCAATCATAAGAATATGGGATAAATAAGACGCGAATTCAGGTTATCAACCGCCCATAGAAATGGAAACTCCAGCGGAAATTGCTAAAATTGTCAAAGCCACGATAGCAGCTAATGGCATGGAAGCAATTTTGATTCCTTCATAGTGCAGATGTTGATAATATAGAGCTATAGCGATGGCTTTCACGGAAGCAATTAAGACTATTATGAAAACGATCACAGAAGTCGCGCCGGGAAGTGATCGAGTTACAACTTCCAGTATTGTTGCGGCTACTAGTCCTGCCCATATTCCTACGTAGAGCTTAATTTCAGACATACATTTTCACCTAGATTAAGTAAAAGAGTGGAAAGAGAAACATCCAAACTATGTCGACAAAATGCCAATACAAGCCCACGTTTTCGACAGCCACATTCTTCTTCATTGTAAATCCTCCATTGAAGGTCCTAATCATTAGGTATCCAACTGCAACTAGACCTACTGCAACGTGGATTGCATGAAGACCAGTAAGCACGTAATAGCTCGATGCCGGCAAGCCGCTATTAATGGTGAATCCATTACGAATAAGGTCGGGCCACTCAAATCCAAGTTTAATATCAAGGAAAGCAAATCCAAGGGCGAATGTGCTGCCCAATGCGATTTTTAGCCCGGTTGCGCTACCTGTCCTTATTGAGTAAAGCCCCAATATCATTGCTAAGCTGCTTGTGAGTAAAATGATTGTGTTAACCATTCCTAGAATAACATTGTGTGTTTGGGTTGCAACTGGCCATGAACCACTATTTACACGGACATACACATAAGCTACGATGAGTGATCCGAAAATCAAGATTTCAGATGTAAGAAAAACCCACATACCAAGTTTTTCCTTACCCACCGACTCAAGAGGCCACTTTTCCTCCAGAACTTCTTTGAATTCTGCGAACTTTTCTTCTGCGCCATCTTTGAAAACTTTGAGCACTGCAACTGCGATAACAATTAGACCTGCAAAGAGAAGTGGAAGATAAATTACAAGGCCCAGCAGAAACATTGCAATTCCAGCTGCAATTATCAGAGGGATGAAGGTGGATTTGCCTTCTTCTTCAGCATACGACTCTTCATTTTGCATGCTACATTTCCTCCTTTGATGGGTTTTGATCTGGCGCCATTTTCGACGAGCCTTTTTCCATATCTGCAGATTCTGATTCACTTGCTTGGTGAATATCTGACAATGGTTCTTGGTATTTGCCTGTCCACTCCATTTCTTTGGATTCCCAAGGATTTGGTCCTGAAGGTACGTTCTTTCTGTAACTCAAAATCAAATTAATAACCGTAAAAATGAGTGCAGGTCCAAACACAAATGCACCTAGGGTAGCTGTAAAGTTTAAGCCGAACCACTGGGGATCAGCGGGGTAAGAGGAGATTCTTCGAGGCATATCCAGCAACAGGAAATACGGGAAATAGAGTAAGTTGAATCCGAGGAAGGAAAAGAAGAAAGTGAATTTAGCCAAGTTTTCGTTGTACATTCTTTTGGTTATTTTTGGCCACCAATAGAGGAGCCCTGCGATAAGGGCGAATATTGCGGTTCCCGCCATTACGTAGTGGAAGTGCCCAACTACCCAGTATGTCCCCCTAAAAGCGTAATCTAAGACGGGAAAAGCCTGCATAACTCCGGTGATACCACCGAGAGTTACTGTGAAAACTGCGGCTAAACAAAACAGCATCGGTGCTGTCAGTTTTATGCTGCCTTTGCGAAGAGTTAGCACCAAACCGATGACTACACCTTCGAAAGGTATTGAAATAGCCATGGTAGTGATGGAGAAGGATTGCAGTAAATCATAATTTACGCCCGTTGTAAACATGTGGTGCATCCAGACTCCTACGCTGAGGAAGGTAACAGCCGCTAATTCTATTAGGAAAATTTTCTTAGCGAATAGAGGACGTTTCGCGAAGGTCATGAAAACCTCGGCGATTATGCCAATAGCGGGAAGTACGATTATGTAAACTTCGGGGTGAGCAAAAAACCAGAAAAGTTGATCCCAAAGTATGGAGCCTCCTTGAGTTGAACTGAAGAAAACAGTACCAAATACCCTGTCTGTAGTTAACAGAACCAACCCTCCCGCTAGAGGAGGAAATGCGAAAAGCATCAATGCCATAGTCATCAGAATAGACCAAGTAAAAATCGGCAGCCGATTCCAAGTTACGCCTTTCGCGCGGCTTCTCACAATTGTTGTGATGAAGTTAACCGAAGACATAGTAACGGAAACCGCCAACAATGCCAGTGCCAATATTGCAAGCGTGGCTCCGGGTTGAGGACTAAACTGGATTGTGTTTAGGGGTGCATAAAGTGTCCAGCCTGTGTCGGCTCCGCCTCCAGGAAGAAACACTGTTCCAACAAGAAGTATGCCACTAAATAGATAGGTCCAGTAACTGGTGGCATTTAGGCGGGGAAATGCGAGGTCTTTGGATCCTATTTGGAGTGGCACTATATAGTTTGCCAGTCCAACGGCTAGAGGCGAGAGAACCCAGAGAATCATCAACAGCCCGTGGAGAGTGACTACTTGATCATATGCGAACGGGTTAAGCAGGGTTCCGTTTGGTGTAGCGAGTTGTGTTCTAATAAGTTCGCCTAGCAACCCTGCTATTATTAGAAAAGCAATTGCTGTAATTATGTAAAGGATGCCTACGCGTTTGTGACTTGTTGTTGTTAGCCATTCTTTGATGCGGAATCCGCGGTACAATTTTTTAGCCTCCGGATGTTGTTCTGTTTATTGTTGTCTGGTTGTTGAGCCATTGGTTAAAAGCGGTTGGATCCATTGCCACGAGGGGGCAGCTCATGTCAGGGTGTCCCATGCCGCAGAGTTCATAGCACCGTATGGTGTAGTTGAGTTGACTATTGCCATTTAACGGTGGGATTATAACTCCGATTATATTGTATCTGCCAGGTATGGCATCTATTTTCACCCTAAAGTCCATTAGTCCAAAATTATGCATAACGTCTAAGCTTGTGACGTTAAAAATTATGCTCTTATTGGCGGGAACAAAGCATTCTCCTAAATAGCTTGCTCCATTAGGATAAACGAATTTGAAATTCCACTGGTAAGCTTCGACATTTATAACTAGACTCTCGGAAGCTGGAGGAGGAAATCGCGCATCAGGAGTCAGTCTGTACGATGCTACACTAACGCTGAGTAATATAATTATGGAAATCGAGGCGAAAATCACAGTTTCTCTTGCTCTTGATCTAGATAAGCCCATTTCAGGAACAAATTTAGTTTGGCCTTTTCCCTCGCGATATTTAACAGCAAAATAAACCATTGCACCGATAACAACCGTGAGTGCAACTACAGCAATAATGAAGGTAAAATTGAATAGATTATTCCAATCTAATGCTGAAGGAGGCATTGGTTGTGACATGACGCTTACCCACTTGACCCGATTTGCATCAACTAAATCGTTTCTCGATTTTCAATTTGATTTAAGAAAACAAAGAAAGGAGATTTTTCAGGATCACAAATAGCGTAGCTGATTGCAGCAGACTTGCTCACCTGAATAAATCAAATCAACCTTCCGTGTATTGAAGACAGAATCGATTTGATTACTCTTATGAGGTTACCGTTACGGTGCCCCACATTCCTAAGCTAACATGTGCGTCGACTTGGCATATGTAGTAGAAGCTTCCGGCTTGAGTTGGTGTGAACGTTACTGATTGGCTTGCTCCTGCGGCTACGGGGCTGGCGCTTGTTCCGATTTGTGCATTGAATAATACATTGGCTGTAGGACAGTTTGGCATCAACTATTGCCCAGTTGTGGCCCATGGTTCCGGCGTTGGTTAATGTCACGGTGTATGTTGTTCCAACTTTGAAGGTTAAGGTTGGTCCTGGAGAGGTTATTGAACTAGATGTGCTTCCAAAACCGTATGTTGAGGTGTTGACTTCACCAGAGTATATCGTCATCGTGCTTGGTCCTCCGGATGAAGATGGGGAAGGTGTCGTAGTTGGGGTTTGAGTCGGTGATGGACTTGCTCCAGGAGTTCCTGGCTTCGTGTATTCATATGCGACAACGCCCACCACAACAATTACAATTACGATTACTACTGCGGCAATAATCCAGCTCATGTTACTTTTCTTTTTTGGCATGTTTTCTGTAGACATATCAATTTTCACCTTTAACAAAACGTCCTTGAATAACGTACAACCGAAAATAGTCTGTATCGGGGTTTAAACTTGTGTGACTGTACCTACACAGTCACAATCCCACTACCTATTGATCTGTATTTTCAGAAAAAATCCGTCTAGGGTCAAAGTTTTCCTGACACTAAATATCAATACTGCACAGTTTTACTTGAGGAATTTGAAATATTAAAAATGATTTTGTTTGGTCAAAGATTATTTTGCTTTTCCATTGAATTGTCCTATTTCTTTTACACCCGTGCCTCCTAACGGGTCTGAGGAGGAGAAAGGAGAAGGCTTCGAAAACGGAAAAGTGCCAGGAGGTGTGGTCACGAGCAGCACTCACGGGTAGCTCATCAATTTTGCTTTTAAAACTTGACATATAGCCAAAAAATAAAAGAAGAGACCCTGTGGCCGCAACTCAATTTGGGGCGGCTTTCAAGTCCACCCCGGCACCACTTAAAAATTAAATGCTATAATCGAGCTTTCCTAAGCTTTTGATTAAGGATTTCCAACTAAGTGTCCTGCTAAAATTGTTGACAAAATTCTTTAGGAGTCATGACTTTGCCTTTCAGGTTAGGTAGTCTCTCAAAATGTTCTTTGTTTTCGGTCAGCAATACATCACAACACACCATCAGAAAAGAGGCGGCTATCGCAACATCTTGATATTCTATTGGTTGTCCCTTTGAGATTAGATACGCGTTTAGTTCTGCCACAAGTTTAGCTACCTCGCCGTTTAATGGGACCCAGCGGAATTGACCAAGGACTTTTTCTGCTTTCTTTAGGGCATTCTTGTAGTCCTTTCTTAGATAAGACCCTGTCAGAATTTCCGAAACACTTACAGTGCTTATGAATGCACTATTGGTACTGGTTAATTTTTTGCAAAGCTCAATAACGTCTTGCTTTCCTCTATCTACATCGACAATTATTGAAGTATCAACAAATACATTTTTTATTTCTTCTGCAGTTTTCTTGCTTTTCGGGGGCATCTTCAAGGAACTAGCCCAAGGCGCTTGAATCGAGCTGTTGAATCGGTCCGCAGAGATGTTAGGAGCTTTTCGAAATCTACGGGTAGAAAGTCTGAGCAATCCTTCCATACTTCTTCGCTTGCTTTCTCAATTACGATTTTGTTACCTTCCACTACCCTCATCTTGACCTTATCTCCTTCCATTATTCCCACTGCTTCACGTATTTCTTTTGGTATTGTGACTTGTGAATGCCTCGTTACAGTGACTGACGCCATGTTCTTATCACTGTTAATATTTAATATCAAACCTACTAATAAGAAAATTACTACAATTTAGTAGGAAAATGCCTAATTGCTTGTGCCATGAGAACATCCGGCGCAGGTGCAAAGTTGGCAGTTATTTGATTACAGGGTCTTGCCCTGAATTCTGTGACAAGTTTTAAAACGTCAACCACTCCAATTAAGTTTCATGCCTGCGAAAGAGCGTGGTCCGCTGCTAACTGCGTGGCTCGTTCTGATGCTTGTCGCAAACGCCGCAACGACATTTCTCTACTCAGTAGTCGCAAATTCTCCTCTAGGACGCAACTTGTTTCTGCCAAACATTCAGCTGTGGGTAATCTACGTTTTCATATTCCTTGGAGTACTAAACCTGGTTTGCGTTTCTTTCCTATTCTTATGGAAAAAATGGGCATTCTTTGTACTCTGCGGCAGCGCAGGAACTGCATTCGTCATAAACCTGTTTGTGGGTGCAGGAGCTTTTGCTTTTGTGGGACTGGGGGCGTTGTGATTTTCTATCTAATAATCCGTTCAAAACGGAGCCTTTTCAGCAACTTCTAAGTGTGTGAGAAATTAAAATTTAATCCCATACACGAACTGTCCAAGGATCGCTAATCTCGTTTTGGACAGTCTATGCTTCTTTGAGCACTTCGGTTTTTTGGCGTTCTATTCTCTAGCCTTCTTAGCAAGCTCCTTAGCCCAGCTCCGAATCTCGTCCCAGTCTCTCAGGTCATACAGGTCGGGCTCTGTTTGCTTGAAGCCGTCTTTCTCTAACTGCGGTTTCAGAAAGCCCATGGTTTTCTTGAACAGGAACCCCATCTTGTTATAATCTAGTACTCCGCCAAAAAATCCAAGAGCGATCGGACGCAGATTGAACTGTGCAACCTTGTCTTCTAAAGCGGCCTTGCGCATTTTGGCTACGTCTTCAGTTTTTCCTTCACGTTCAGAAACCGCTTTCATTGTCGATGCGAAGATCGCGAGTTTTTTTGGCCCGAGTTCTTTTTGGAACTTCTTCAGGAAGTCATCAGCTTCACTTGTCCATTTGCCCATCTTCATGCCGCTGCCGACTATTATGAGGTCGTATTCTGAGATGTTTTCGATCTTGTCTTTTTTGGCGTTCGCGACTCTGACGACGAAGTCCTCTTCACGGAGCACTTTTGCTATTTCTTCAGAAGGTTCCAGTCGTGGCCTGGTAGCGAGTCCCGAATACAATAAGAGTCTTCACCTTGACAGCCCTCTACGCAGGAACTGGTTCGTGTCGAACTTAAAAAGTGTGCACTAAGCGCGCGTTAGTGGGTTTGAGTTGGTTGGATTAAAATTTAATCCGACGACAGCTTGAATAAACGTATGTCAAATACTGCCTTGAATAAGCGACAGACCGATGCCTACTAAAAAGAAACCAAAAAAGCCAAATATGATAAATGGCGGGATTACTGGATTTTGACTATTAATAACAGCTCCAAAACTCACAATGGTGATGACAGAATTATTGTGGCTCCAACCGCAAAAATAAAAGCACCTGCGAGTCCACTGTTTCTTTTTTCTGTCATAGACAAGCTCCCTTGTGTTAATTCACCTTTAAATTTTTTATTCTTAAATACTGACTCTATATTTACCCATTTTATTTTCCCAACGGGAAAAAGTGTGTATGAGAGATTAAATTTTAGTTAAAAAAAATTCTATGTCGTGGAAATAGTCAAGTAGCTGTCGTTCATTTTGCATGACAACGCTCTTTTTCTTACAAATCGTGCAATTGCCCAACGGTCAAAATCGCCTCTAATCTGCAATCGATATCTGTCTGGTTCTTCGTGCTCAATAAGAACTAATTTGGGATTAACAAGATTGTTAGCACCTAATTCATTTAATAAAACTGTTGCATCTTCCTTTTTCAAGTTTCTTTCCCTGCATCGGCAATGAGACGTAGAAGATTAAGATTATGCAATTGAATCAAAAAAACTTGCGATGATTTGTTATTTTTCAGTTGTGAAAATGTGTGTGGGATTAAAATTTAGTCCATCATCACTTTTGCCACAAAAAGAAAAGAGTGAAAAAAGTGGTTTTATTTCTTCAACTCAACAACTATGATTTCAACAGTAGTTTTCCCAGTGTTTTCAATTTCGTGGTCTTGCGCTTTGGAGAAGACTGCTTGCCCCTCAGTGAACTCCATTTCTTCTGATTTCCCCTCAGACGTCATCTTGAGTTTTCCACCCTTTAACACATACATCACATTGTCTGGGTGATGATGCATCTTAGCAACATCTCCAGGCCTAAAAGTCGCTCCAAGAACACGGACTCGGTCGTTTTCCAACTTGGGTTTGGCAACATTAGCTGCCACTTTCAAAACATCCATTTTATCCATTTCAGCACATCCTAAAACTATTCTTAGTCAACAGTTAATTCTCATTAAGATAAGGACATGTGATTGACACTAAGCAATCACATAGAATTAGAATGAATTTAGTCTTCATTGCTGAGAAAGCAACTTGCTAAAAAAAATTGCTATCTATTTGAAAACTGAAATCGCATACTAAACAATCAGTCGTAATTTTTATGTGTGTGGGATAAGAGTGGCGTTCGTGTTTAGGTTTCTCCGGTGTATTTGCCGTTTGTGAAGTGTAGGGTTTTTGTTCCTCCGGCGCCATCTCCGACAACGACATCGCAGTTGGTCAAGCCCTTCACCTGGATAGTGCATTGGACAAAGTCGCAGTAGAGAACTGCAGGAGTGCCGCCAGCTTCTGGGTTTGTGGTCTCAGCTAGCAGGTAGAGGAAGCCGTTTGCGTCGATGAAGTTTGTCCAGGCAGACGCCAACGTTATTGTAAGAGTCTCTTTTGCGCTAGCTGTCCCTGTTACTGCCTGTGCCCAGACTCCAGCAACGTGATCCCAAACCTTGATTGTGGCGCCATCTCCGCCTTGAGCAGTGCCGTAGCCATCCCATCTTAGAACTATGCTTTTGACGACTAGGCTCATTAGCTCCAATTTTGAACTTGAAAAGCATAAGCGAGACTCCGCCTGCGGCAGCGTTGCTTTTGCTGTGGAGGTTTGCGTCGACACTCCAGATCTTTTGGTAGTTGACTGCGGAAAGCTCACTCCAGGCAGTGTTTGTTGGCGCCAGATCCGCAGCTCCAGCAGCGTCACTTGCCACATGCGGGTACCCGTAGGGATAGCCCAAACTATAGAAATTGTAGATAGTTGTGAATGGGTTGGTGCGGTTCTCCCGGATGATCGCCTCAATCTGCTCAGTAATCTTATCCCGCATAGTTTCGCCGCTGTCAGCCGTTGGGTCAGCACGGTTCATAGAGAAGCCACAAACACGAAGCCAAGCAACACGGCGCCTCAAGGTCCCAGCCATGTTAAGCTTCTGATCTTGCACGCCTTGAACGGGATCCAGCCCCACAGTGATTTGTGCGTCATAGTCCGTTTTGAGGAGCTCGCGGTCGAAGTCTTCCATGGTCACTTTGATGCTTGCGACTGCAGCGTTGTCCTTAACTACGCGAATTTTGTTCTCTATCAATCGCATTATTGTTTTAACGGGGTTTTCTGGGGGTTGGACACTCAATTGTTCTGCAGCCTCCGAAGCTGAGCTTTATTGTAAAAAGGCTCGTTGCTAAGCATAATTTTTGAAGCAAATTGAACCTCATAGTCTGAGCCCCTAAGCCGAATTTTGTCTCGAGGGCGAACCGCAATCAGCGACAAGATAGTCAAATAATCCGTGATGACGTAGCCTGCCTCCAAGAGCGTTTCAGAAATGGAACCGCTTTTCACTGACACTTGGAAGTCAAGAGGATCTGCATAAGTTGTCGTGTCCTGCGCCTGCTGCACGGAATAGAGAAGTGCATGTTCCCCTTCAGCTGCAAGACTCAACGTGAAGTCATTCGCCGGGTAACTGTAGTTAAGCATCATGCGGGCAATCCATGCAACTGCAGTTATGGCTTTTTGAGCAATAATCGGCGAGTAGTCACTGAAGAGCGGTCCCCAATACAGAAATTCCTCCGGATACTTTTGCACGATTTGATAGGCTAGCTCATAACTTGGTTTGTCCCAGGTTTTTCTGATTTCGTCGAGGATCCCAATTGTGACGGCGTCGTAATAGGCACAGTCAGGCGCCCTTGAAACTATGTCGATGTAACCAGGCCAACAAATACAAGGATGATAAGCGCCGTAAACTCCGCTTTGGTTCGTGTTGTGAATGAAGTCGTATACTCTTTGGTTGCTTGTGCTCCACCCCTCGTAAGCGTAGAGTCCGCGCATCGCGTAGCTGATAGGGTCGTCGTAAATCTGCTCATCACTAATTCCCACCCGGTACCAGGTTCCTTGACCGTAGGGTGCGGGCTGGAAATACAGATAGAACTTTTCATAGCCCTCAGTTCGTGTGAATTCGACTAGATCCGCCATCATGGCGTAATAGCGAACTTTGTTTGCAGTGTCGTAAACGTCAGCAAGCATCTTAAGTGCAATGAGGTCGTAGAGGTCCTCAGTCATCATAGTGGTGCTCCAGGCATTTGCACTGTTGACGTACTGAGCAAAACCCCCATAGTAACTGTCCACAAGACCCAAAGTCTCGGGTTGGTGCTGCATGTTATAGAGAAAAGTGTTCCCGGCGAGCACTGCAGCAGCCAGGTAGTCAGCGTCATTTGTCAGCGAGTAAGCCTTGAGCAAAGCAGGAATAACTCGCCCCGCGTCAATACTCCAATATTGCCCTGAGTTGACGCTGCTTTCAAAACCCCCATACGCTTGAAGTGCTGGGTTAACGCATTGTTGAGTTAGCAGCCAATCGCAAACCTCAACGATCTTTGCAAGGATTGCCGCCTTGGAGCTGGAGAATTGCCCTGCCCCATAAGCTTCACAAAGGTACTCGACCGCGAAAGCTCCAGCAAAAGAGCCCTTGCCATAAGCTAAATCTGGGTGATCTACTGAAGCTGTCTTGGTCAAGTAGTAAGTATAAGCCAGGTTGTTTTTCATAGTTACAACGTTGCCCACTACGCTGTCAACTTGGTTCCATTCTTGGTGGGCTGAGTCTTTGATTTCAACCCACATTTCAGCTTCAAAATCAGTCCCATCTTCAACGTTGACGTCTTTTTGCCCTGCAGCAGCGTTTTGAGTCATCAAAGCGTTGATGGTATAGTAATAGGGCGCATAGTAGAAACAGAAATCATGGAAGCTTTGCGGAACTGTCCCCATGGACTAGCCTCGCCTAACGTTAATCTCAGGCGCCGCACCAGTCGCTCCAGAAGCTGGGGAAAGCCTCGCAGCAGCAAGCTGAATAGTGTTCAAAACGTTCGTGTTGCTAAGCAGGTCGGTTGGTGAAAAGCTGATTTCTCCAACGGTTTTGCCCGTCAGGTCCTTATAAAATCCATAGTAAGCCGCACGGACCACTAGCATTAGGGCTCCGCGTTTCTCAGAAGTCAGTGCCAGCGTCTTAGTGCCTGCATTTCCAGACATGTTTGAGATGGTGCCAACCCCAGCAAAAAGGTTGAGAACGTCAACGGAGACGTCAACCAGGTTCTCGATAACGTCGTTGGCAATCGCCGGGAGATTCATAGTTTTCTTGACGAAGGCAGCATCAACCACGGACATCTAAGCCTTCACTCCGAAAACGTAGAGCTTACAATTCAGATTCGTTCCGGCGCCAGTAATTGTGATAACATTGTTAGCAATCGTGCACGTGACGTCAGCTCCAGTGTCTTTGCGATTCAGAACTGCCCTGAGAAGATTTGTTCCAGTTGAGAATTCGGGAACAGCCGTTGTATCGCCTTGGCTTACTTGAACATCATACAATCCACAAGCATAGACCTTGACATCTTCAATTTTGTTTAGTGTCGCTGAACGATTAACCATTCCTAATGCCTAATTTTGACTCTCGCACCGTTTTGTTTTTTAATTTTTCGATGCACTCCGCCAACCCTATTTGCAACAACTGCCACAGACCTCGTCCGAAAGGACGTTCTGAGGAAATCAGTTCTTCTACATATTTTGAGTTCACAATGTTTCTTTCCCTTGCATTTTTTGATAACAGAGTATCGAGTATAAATCCTTTTGCTTTATTCTTTGCCCATAGATGAAGCGGAACAGGGAATCCCATTTTCTCTTTACGGTTCATAATTTTTTTGGGAATTATATCTTTAATAGTCCTCTTCAGCAGGTATTTCATTTCACCTCCTTTGAACTTCATTCCTGCAGGCATATGTGGAGATAAGATCAACAATTCTCCTGTCAAGAAGAGGAACTCTTGATTCAATTGAAACAGCCATACTTACCCGGTCTTCAACCTGTAACAATCCGGGCAGGCTTGCAATCATATCGAAATGGGTCATCTTATTAAAATAGCTTAGTGTATCAGGATGATTAAATTCCTTTGCAAAAATTTCAAACATCTCATTCTCATTGTACCCTGACATGAATTCTTTCGTAAGAAATGATTCTGAAGATCCCATACGGTTTATTAGACCGGAAATATCTTCTGTCCATTGGTTCAAATACATCAGATTCCCAGAATCCTTTTATCATTGGAGTATATGAGCGCAAGGAAGGGCAGATTAGGAAGTATTGAATGAAGGGAAACAATATGTTCTTTCTCCTCATTATTTTCAAAAATTGCTCCTTTGATAGCCTGTTCAAGGTATGCTACAAGGTATCTGGCATATCCTCCGAATATTTCATCTCCACCCTGTCCTCCAAGAACAACTTTTACATGTTCTGAAGCAAGTTTTGATACAATATACTGAGGAAAAACACCCGGACCTGCAACAGGTTCATCAAGATGCCAGATCAGTTTCGGCAGAAGATCAATAAACTCCTGTTCTGTCGGAATAATTTCATAAAGCTGAGAATTAGCTACTCTTGCTGCTTCCCTTGCATATTCAAGTTCATTGAATTCCGGACCCTCATCAAATGCTCCTGTAAAAGATTTAAACTGTTGACCATATTTTGAAGCAGACAAAATTGTTACAAAAGAAGAATCAAGTCCTCCGCTCAGGTATGATCCAAGAGGAACATCGCTTCTGAGTTGCTGGGAAATTGTCTGATCAAGTATCTCTCCCAAACTTACAATAAAATATTCTTCTGTATGGATATCTGTCGATTTTAAAATCAGGTTCCCAGTATTTTACCCTGTTTAAGTTTGCCGTTTGCTAAGATCTAATTGTCATATAATGACCGGGCAGTACTTTGGAAATATTTTTGAACATTGTACCTTCTCCAAGAATAAATTGAAATGTCAGATATTCATAAAGGTTTCTGCGTTCAGGTTCAGCAATAATATCAGGATGATTCAAGAATTGCTTTTATTTCACTTCCAAAAACAATTTTTTCTTATCCTGATACCAGTAGAGAGGTTTAATTCCAAAATGATCTTTTGCAATCAGTAATCTGTTTTTCTGTTTATCATAAATAATAAAAGCAAACATTCCATTAAGATCATTGATAAAATTATCTCCATATTCTTTATACATATGCAGAATTACCTCTGTATCGGAAGTGGTTTTAAACTTATGTCCTTTCTTTTTCAGTTCTTCCCTTAATTCAATATAATTGTATATTTCACCATTATAAACAATAGTACAATCATTAAAAGTCATTGGTTGTCTGCCGGTTGAGAGGTCAATTATTGAAAGTCTTTTATGATAAAATCCTACAGGTCCATCAATAAAAATTCCTTCTTCATCAGGTCCCCTGTAATTGATTACTGAAGCCATATTTTCAAGAATGACTTATCTGCCGATATGCCATTTTTATTTATTATTCCTACAAAACCACACATTATGTTTATTATATGAGGTTTATTTAAACAAGATTTAGCCTGTCAATTGATTTGCTAATATTTCCTTTATACGTTAAGATGAAACAAAAATATACATTCGCCGTAAAAATTACTGTACTCGTCAAGATTTTTTATGCATTTATCAAAAAACCTCGTGCTAAAAAGGGTTTCGGTAGTTTTAATTCTTGTTACATTTACCACAATAGTCAACGCTACCGATTATTATATCAGTTCCTCAGGAAATGATAACAATAACGGACTCTCAACTTCAAGTCCCTGGAAGACTTTGAATAAGGTAAATACTGTATTTTCCTCTTTAAAACCAGGAGACAGAATTTTGTTTAAAAGAGCAGATCTCTTTTATGGTACAATAAGAATAACTGCTTCAGGTTTATCCGGTTATCCCATAACTATTGAATCTTATGGTACCGGAGGTATGCCTGTAATTTCCGGATTCGCAACCCTTTCTTCCTGGACAGATGAAGGTAAAGGTATATTCTCTGCACCTGTCAATACGGAATCTCCCCCTGAGGTGGTGACGATAGACGGTATCCAGTTTTGTATGGGAAGGTATCCGAACAGCGAATTTCTGAAATATGAAACATTCTCAACCAATGTCTCAATCACTGACAACGAACTACCTCCATCGCCAAACTGGAAAGGGGCAGAAGCAGTGATAAAGAAGACAAACTGGATCATGGACAGATGTCTTGTCACGAACCATACCGGATCAACTATTACATATCGCAGCCTGGGAACTTATAACATTGGGACAAATAATTACGGTTATTTCTTTCAGAATGATATTAAAACCCTTGATTCATTTGGCGAGTGGTACTATAATAGTTCTAAGTTATATGTATATTTTGGAACTAAATCACCAGCTGATTTTCTGATAAAAGTCAGCGCTGTAAATAATCTTATTATCAATAGCAACGGGTATAACCATATCAGAGTCGAAAATCTTGCATTTTCAGGTTCAATTAAATCATCACTACATATAAGCGGATCTGATTATTTCGTTGTTCAAAGCTGTAATATAGATTTCCCCGGTGAAAATGGCATATATATCCAGGGGACAACATATTTTAAAGGGGATAATAACATTATCAACCATTCAAACAGAGCGGGTATTTATTGCGCCGGAGGTAACAATGCAACTATTACAAACAATCAGATAAGTAATTCTGGCCTGATTTTAGGTGGCACAAATTCTGCTACTCAAAACAATGGCATTTATATCACTCAGAATGATAATTGCTATGTCCAGTATAACAATATAAACCTATCGGGGGGAAATGGTATTTATTTTACCGGGAACAATATCACAATAAAAAACAATTATATCAATAATTCAAGCCTGGTACTAAATGATTGTGCTGGTATATACACAACCGGAAAGTCTTTCTCAGACAGGCTTATTGAGGGTAACATAATCCTGAATGCATTGGGAAATACTGATGGGACCCCTTTCCCGGCAAGGATTTATGCTGAAGGGATTTATATCGATGCCCCAACACAGGATGTTGATATCATTAATAATACTGTTGCGTTCTGCAGGAGATCCGGAATATTTTTCCATGAATCACATGATAACACATGCACCGGAAATACATGTTTCAATAACACACAGCAAATCAGGCTTCAATTCGGAGGTGTTAATCCGTCAGATATTATTCGGAATATTAAATTCAGAGATAATATTTTGATCTCTAAAACACCTTCATTTCTTGCTTTATACGCATCGTCGTCTCTGGAAGACATACCTTATTTCCTGGTTTCTGATCGTAATTATTATGCAAGACCCGCGGATGATGATGATGTATTTTTTACTTACTCTCCATCTACCGGTGCAAAATACAGGACTCTTCAGGGATGGCAATCATTTACCGGGCAAGATCTTAACTCCGGGAAATCTCCAGTTATTATAAAAGATACCGCTGACATTGATTTCTTTTACAACGCAACAAAAACAACAAGAGTAATTACATTGGTTAAACCCATGATTGATGTTAAGGGGAAGAAATACTTCAACAGTGTTACTCTGGAGCCTTATACATCAATCATTCTTATTGTCGATCCTTCACCCGATCAGCCGGTGAGTCCTGTCTTGCTGAGTTCTGTAATTCAAGATTCATCACCGGACAAGATAGAAATTAACTATAATGTCGCTCTGGCTACGACCTCTCCTCCTGTTAGTTCATTTGTCGTTAAGGTGAACGGTGTCTCCCGTAATGTAATGAATGTCTTAATCTCCGATACCAAAATCATACTGACAATCGAAACTCCTGTTAAATACGGGGATAATGTCACTGTTTCTTATACCCAACCGGAATCGGGTAAATTACAGACTACTAAAGGATTGATTGCAGAAAATATTCCTGAACAGGTTGTTAAAAATAACCTGATTGATCCGGCCACTTCAAATAAACCTCCCGTAGTAGCTATAAAAAATAAGCCAACAACATTTTCAGGTTTTGTATATGAAATTGATGCATCAGGGACTACCGATCCGGATAATGACAGTATTACATATTTCTGGGAAGTTCCTTATTCAGTAGCGGTTTCCGGTACAACAAGTTCAATAATAAAATTTCTCGCTCCGGTTGTAAAGAAGTCAGAAATACTGACATTTGTCCTTAGCGCCAGCGATGGAAGAGATACAATCGAAAAAACCATTGAAATCAACCTTCTGACTTACAAGCCTGAAATTATTTCGCTGAACGCGTCACAGGTTTCAGCCAGCAGTTATTATCAGTTATACTACCCCGGTAATGTGACTGACGGAAACCCGGCAACCAGGTGGTCAGCTGAAGGGGATAATCAATGGCTCCTGTTTAACCTGCCGGCACCATGCAAAATAAGCCACTTGCAGGTGGCTTTTTTGACGGGACAGAAGTATGAATCGTATTTCGATATCTATGCTTCAAAGGATAGTACAATATGGGATCCGGTTTTGTTCAAGGCGTCGTCATGTGATTTCTCAGGATCATATCAGGTATTTGATTTTCCCGAAGCTAAATGGCAATGTTGAATATTCATACATAAAGCTTGTCGGACACGGAAATTCTTCAGATAATTGGAATAATATTTCTGAACTTAAAATATTCGGATTTAACGGTAATGATGACTCAAAATCATCTTCCTATCAATTCAGGTCGTTATAACTCTTTATCCCAATCCGGCAAGTGAGTTAATAAATGTCCTCATCCTCGAACCATCTTCAGATTCCCAATCACTTAAAATATATAACTCTTCCGGAAAACTTTGTCTTGAAGAAAACCTGGATGCAGGGATGAACTATTTCCAGTTCTCAATCACATTAAAACCAGGGATATATGTTGCAAAAATACTTCAGTCAGGTTTAATTACGCACACCCAGAAGCTAATTGTTGTTCACGGTTAATAGTTCCGGGCTTTGCCAGCCGAAGCACTGGCGAAGGCTGGTTCCGGATTAATTAATTTATCACTTTCATCTTTACTCTCCGGTTTAGTTGCCTGTCAGTTGCGGTTATATTCGAAGTTACAGGTTTGGTTCCGCCATAACCTCTTGCAGTCAGCCTCTTGGCATTTATACCCCTGTTAATAAGATAATTAACCATAACCTGTGCACGTGTTTGAGACAGACGGAGATTGTTTGATGCTGATCCCTGATTATCTGTATAAACTTCAATTTCGAGCCTTATGCCCGGATTCCTGTTCATAAGAATGACTACCTGATCCAGCATGAGATAAGCATTAGCCCGGAGCCTGTTGTAACTGTCAAAATATGTATCGGAAAGAACTCCATAATTCTTCAACAGATTAATGAAGCTCTTTCTTTACCGGATCAGTAATAATATTAAGCCTGACCCGGGCGTCTTTAAATCCCAATCCTGTTATTTCCCTGTAGGCCTGATAAACAGCCATCAGACTCGTTTCTTCATCAGTAATATAATAATGATACATGCCTGTTTCTGTATCTGCTTCTTCCAATATTTCATATTTCGTAAGAACATTTTTGAAAATACTACTATTCAGACTGGTCCGGCTATTGGAAGAATATATCTCAATCCTGAATAATGCATCCTTCTTAAATTCTTCTTCGGCAGAGTATGCTGTTTTGATATATGCATTATTATAATTTCTGATATCAGGTAAAATGATTATTTCAGAAGCCTTTTTGTCCATGAAAGCAGTTTTTTCATCTGAATCACTTACAACAACAATCTTTTTTGATACTCCTGTATTATGAATTATACCTGTTGAAAGTGATTTTAATTTCAATCCCAGGTTGACATTAAATTCTCCGCTTCGTTTAAATGTATATTTTACACTTTCTCCCTGCATCCTGCTTCCATCCCCAAAATCCCATGAATAACTTATAATGTCGTATCCGGGCAGAAATGATTTTAAGCCATCCAAGTCAACAGATTCTCCTGCAATGACCACATCGGGAGAATTAATATAAGGTTGTTCAAAATCTTTCAGGTCGAGGCTGTATGCCAGTTTTGAAAAAAATATTTTACCGGTTGACCTGTCAATAAGATCAAGCTTAACATTATACTTACCGGGACCCGGAAAACAATGCTTTACCTCTGCTCCGTAAGCTTTCTGTCCCGTCACCGAAATCCCAGACATACCTCAGATTAATTGTATCAATTTCAATAGATCCGCTGTCATCTGAATCTGAAACAATACTGATTTTCTTTCTGAATATCGGTGTAAAATATCTGGGGAAATCTGGTTTTGAACCGGTAAATATCAATTGAATTATCCCTGTTTGAGGAAAAATATCCTTCAGCTATCAGGGAGTCGGTAATAATACCAAAATCATCATATTGTGAATTAACAGGAGGATCGAGCCTTACAGGAGTCAGCCATTCGCCATTTTTCTATCCTTGAAAAGAAAATATCTTTACCTCCCAGTCCCGGATGTCCGTCAGATGAAAAGAACAATTCTCCTGCCGGATTAACAAAAGGATATGCTTCATTACCGCGGGTATTGATCACGGGACCAAGATTCACAGGGTCACTCCAGTAATCACCCTTCCGGTCGCTGTAATAAAGATCAGAACCCCCGTAACCATCAGGTTTGTCGGAAGCAAAATACATTCTTTCTCCCTGAGGAGAGAGATATGGTGTTGATATATTATACCATTCATTATTGAATCTCATCTCACGGATCTTAGTCCATTTGTTATCTTCTCTGACAGCATAAAAAATCCCAAGCTTATTTCGGCTTGCAGAAATTTTTCTAAGATTACCGGTCGTTATTAAATTATTGGAAAAATAAATTGTATCACCTTTTGAATTAAAAGTTACAGGACCATCATTTAACCTTGTCCTAAGGTATTTTGAGAACAATTTGGGCCTGACCGCCTTGCCATTAGAAATGGAATCAATATAAAAGATCTTGATAAATCTTTGCATTCCGGGATGTGGAATAATCGGTCAGACCTGAACTACGGTTTGTACAGAAAACCAATCCGTTATTATATAGTACCGGTGCAAATTCATCATAGAACTGAGAGCTGAAGGAGGTTTTTTCAATGGTGTAAGTTTCAGTCTGACCATTTAAAAATTGACTCAGAGAAATTGACAGAAGGATTAATATGACTTGTTTTAATTTCATGGTTTATAATGTTCGTCGCTGATAGCTTGTTATTTGGAGTAATTGTTGTTCATTGAGTTGGCACTCCATAGGTACTTAAAAAATCAAAGGATTCACCGCATCAACCTTAAAACTGAACTGGTACGTAAGCATCACCTCATGTGACCCATTGCTGTATTTCCCGAGTTTTCCAAAATCAAAATCATAAGTATAACCAACTTTCAGCTGATCATTTACTGAAAACTGGAACAGAGCTGCTACCGACCTGTTACTCCTGTAGGAAGCTCCAAGCCACATACGTGTCTATCAGATTGAAATGAGCATTTATGTCATAAAGCAGTTTTTCTCCAGCGGAACAGGTAACAAGCACCGAAGGCATAAACTTTACCTTTTGAGATATGTTAAACAGATATCCGGTATTTGCCATATAATAATAGTTCCCGGGATTTACATTAACAGAATACTTGTTTTTGTCAAAGTTAAAATTGTAACCCAGTAGTTTTGGAATTGATAATCCGATGAAATAATTCTGGTTTGAATAGTATGCTCCGAAGCTGAAATCCGGAACAACAAAAACCCGTGAATCAATAAGATAATAATCATCCCCCGGATCAAGTACAACAAGATCGGACCAGGCAGTATTTGTCGTAATTAATCCCATTCCCAGTCCAAGGGATAGAATCCCTTGCACCCATGCTCATCTTGTATGCATATGACGACATGAATTGTGTCTCTTTGGTCACTCCGATCTTATCATTGGTGATCATCAATCCCAATCCCAAGTTTCGAATCCAGGAATGGTGCATCAAGGGATAGTGTCATTGTCTGGGGTGATCCTGCAATTCCAACCCATTGCCTACGGTAAAAGGTAGCAATATTCAATGCTCCTCTGTTTCCGGCAAAAGCCGGATTGATTGTCAGCGGATTAAGAATGTATTGGTTGGTTACAGGGGTTAACTGCGCTTCCAGACTTAATGGAAGGAATCAGTAGGATTAAGTTTTATAGATATTTTTCACTTACAACTGAATTTTTATGGTTAATATGATCTCAATTTTTTATTCATTTTACCCCCTTTCCCGTTTCCCCCAAGGGGGAAAAGCCGGGTTGATTTGCAAATGAAGTTCTGTATAATGTATTAGTTTAGACCAGGTAAGTGTTTTTAATTATTCTCAATAACCCAATCAATCCGTTTTTCAACATCCTCATTTTTAAAACGTAAAACTTTCAATCCTGATGATTCCAGAAATCTTGTTCTTTCTTTATCATATTCCATTTTTTTTAGATGAATTTTACCTTCAACTTCTATTGCAAGATTTGCCTTAAAACAAAAGAAATCCAGGATATAAATATTATATGGGTGTTGTTTTCTGAAATGCATTCCATTTAGTCTGTCTTCTTCTGATTCTATCCCAAAGTAGTTTTTCCTGTGTTGTAAGATTTTTTCTAAGTTCCTGTGCTTTAAATTTAATGTTGGGGCTGGCACCAAGATTTTGTTTTCCTTCAACTATTCTTCTTGAATAAATCATGTCGGATTTCATTTCTCCTTCCCCCTGGGGGAAGGTCGGGAAGGGGGTATAACACAACATTAGGTACTATAACTCACTCTAGTTACATTTTCTTAAGCACATTTTTAAGTTGAAACCTCAAATATTGGACTTTATCCTTATCTTCGAATAACGACAAATCCACTCAACGATTTCCCGTTTGCTGATTTAATGTCATAGAAATATGTGTCATCCGGGAGATGGATTATTATTATAATCAACTCCATCCCAGTCATTTTGATAGTTTTTATTTCATAGACCTTCACGCCACGGCGGTCAAAAATTGTAAGTTCGGTTTTACCGAGGGTTTCGAGCCCCTGAAGTACGAAGAAATCATTCTTCCCATCCAGATTAGGAGTGATCAGTGTTGGTATAATAAGATCATTTACAGTTATTGTTACCTTATCCGAAACCGACGGACATACTCCATTGGTGACTGTCCAGATAAATTCATTTCTGCCAAGGGATAGTTCAGTGACTTTTGATTTTGCATATTTGGTACGGCAAATGTTCCTGTTCCTGTTTCAACTGACCATATTCCTGATCCCGCTCAGGTAACAGGGCATCCATTGTTGTGTGTAAAAGTATATTCCAGCACCTGGTCGGGACCGGCATCTGCTATCGGCATCTGATCAGCAGTGACTGTAACCGGTTTAATGGTATAGAAATTTGCCGTTGTACTTCCTTTAATATAATAGACACCCGGAGGCACAGCTGAAGGAGTTGTTATCCGCTGTGTTGTATCAGCATCCATCCAGTATGAAAGTAAGGTTCGCATCTGAACCTGCAGTAACTGCCGGAAGTGTCAGATCGGCTGTTGAATTGAACAAATGGTATCGGGATTGGTTATTATTACCGTTGGAGGTCCTGGCCGGGCATTTATAAGCACACTGGCTGAAGAGGCTGAAGTACAGCCAACTGCATTGGTTACAGTAAATGTGTATGTGCCCGGCTCAAGACCTGAAACGGTTCTGGTACTTCCGGAACCATTAATTATTACCCCATCCGGATTACGGGTCAGTATCCATGTTCCGGGTGAAGGCAGTCCGGTAAGTACCACACTTCCTGTCGGAACAGTATATGTCGGATGTGTTATAGTGCCGACAACCGGCGCTGAAGGTGTCGGCGGCTGTGAATTTATAATAACATTTGATGAAACAAGAGATGTGCATCCCGATTCGTCCCTTACCGTGAAATTATATGTACCGGTGGAAAGTCCGGAAACAGTGGTTACCGAACCGGCTCCGGTTGTTGTGATCCCGCCGGCATAGCGTGTCAGGGTCCAGATACCGGTTTCAGGCAGACCTGCAAGCCTGACGCTTCCTGTCGCGGAGGTACAGGTGGGATGACCTATTGAATCAATCAGGGGCGCTGCAGGCAGAGGCCGGACGGTCACTGTCGTTGAGGCAGATGGTTCACTCAGACATCCGGCTGCATTTCTTACCCTGACTGAATAAATCCCTGATGTTGTCACAGTGATGCTCCTGGAAGTGGCTCCTGTGGACCAGAGATAATTTGTCGCGGAGCTCGATGTGAGTGTCACATTGCCTCCGATACAGAATGTCAGCGGCCCGATGCCGTGATAGACGGATCAGCCGGTATGGCATTGACCGTGACCGGTACCTGCCGGCCGACTGTATTGAATCCATCGTTTACAACTACCGTGTAAGTGGTGTTAACTTCAGGAGCTACCACAGGTCTTGCATCAGTTGATGTAAATCCTGCAGGAACCGAGGTCCAGCTGTATGTATAAGTTCCCGATCCTCCGCTAGCTACTGCATCGAGCTGTACATTTGATCCTGCACAGACACTACCTGGCGTGGCGGTGGGATTTGCATTCAGTGAACCGCCTGTAACAGTTACAGTAACAGCATCGGATGCTGAACATCCTGTTGCAGTTATGGTAGCCGTAAGGGTAAAGGTCGTGGTCGAAATGAGGTTGGCAGTTACGGGATCAACTACGGTTGCGTTAACCAGCAATGAGGCAGGTGTCCAGCTGTATGTAAATGGCCCTGTTCCTGTTACCGTACCATTAAGTGTCGTACTTGTTCCGTTCGGGATACTGGCATCAATGCCCGCATTAACTCCCGGGTTGGGATTGACAGTTACAACCGTTGCAGTAGAAGAAGGACTCTGGCATCCTGCTGAACTGGCTATTCTTACCGTGTAACTGCCTGCTGTTGTAACATTTATATTCTGAGTGGTGGCTCCCGTCGACCATAGATACGTTGCTCCCGGACTGGATGTAAGAGTTACACTTCCCCCTGCACAGATTGTTGTCGGTCCCGAGGCTGCAATGGTCGGCACTGAGGGTAAGTCAATTACAGTTACCGTTATGGGCTCTGATAGCTGACTTTCGCATCCGGTGGAATTTGTAACCTTAACAGTATAATTTCCGGATGCAGTCACATTTATACTCCGGGTGGTTGCTCCTGTTGACCATAAATAGGTTGCCGCTGAACTTGATGTCAGTGAAACACTACCGCCGGCACAGAAAGTAACAGGACCTGAGGGAGTTATTGATGGTCTGGCAGGTAACGGATTGACTGTTACTGCAACCTGCCTGTTTATTGTCGAAAATCCATCATTTACAGCTACATAATATACAGTACTGACGGAAGGAGTGGCAGTTGGTCTTGCAAGTGTAGATGTAAATCCAGCAGGAACCGAGCTCCATAAATATGTATAGGTTCCGGATCCCCCGCTTGCTACTGCATCAAGCTGTACAGTTTCACCGGCACAAATTGTTCCGGGTGTTGCCGTTGGAGAGGCATTTAATGATCCTCCTGTTACGGATATCGTTACATTATCCGAATTCGAACATCCGGTGGCACTTATGGTTCCTGTAAAGGTAAAAGTGGTTGTTGATGTCAGGTTGACTGTTACCGGATCTTCGACCACGGCATTCACCAGCAATGAAGCTGGAGTCCAGCTGTAAGTGAACGGACCGGTACCTGTAACTGTCCCGTTTAATGTTGTACTGGTGCCGTTAGCTATTGAAGCATCAGTTCCTGCATTAACTCCGGGCAAAGGATTCACGGTCACCACTGTTTCTGTTGAAGCCGGACTCTGGCATCCGCTGGAATTTGTAACCCTTACCGTATAGCTGCCAGGTGTAGAAACACTGATGCTTTGTGTCGTTGCACCCGTTGACCAAAGATAGGTTGTACCTGCACTCGAAATAAGTGTAACACTGCTGCCTGAACAGAAGGTTGTCGGTCCTGAAGGGGTTATGGTTGGTCTTGCAGGCAAGGGATTTACTGTCACTGAAACCTGCCTGTTTACTGTTGAAAATCCGTCATTAACTGCGACCAGATAGGTAGTACTTATTGAAGGAGTAGCAACAGGTTTTGCAAGCGCTGATGAAAACCCGGCTGGAACCGAACTCCATAAATAGGTATATGTTCCTGATCCCCCGCTTGCTGCTGCATCCAACTGCACAGTTTCACCGGCACAAATTGTCCCGGGTGTTGCCGTTGGAGAGGCATTTAATGCACCTCCTGATACTGATATTGTTACATTATCTGAATTCGAACATCCTGTGGCATTTATTGTTGCCGTAAAGGTAAAAGTGGTTGTTGATGTCAGGTTGACTGTTACCGGATCTTCGACCGCGGCATTCACCAATAATGAAGCAGGAGTCCAGCTGTATGTGAATGGACCGGTTCCTGTAACTGTTCCGTTTAATGTTGTGCTGGTGCCATTAGCTATTGAAGCATCCGTTCCTGCATTAACTCCGGGCAAAGGATTTACGGTCACCACTGTTGCTGTTGAAGCCGGGCTCTGGCATCCGCTCGAATTGGTTACCCTTACTGTATAGCTGCCAGGTGCAGTAACATTTATGGCTGGTGTGGTCGCTCCTGTTGACCATAAATAAGTTGTCCCGGCACTTGATGTGAGGTGTACACTGCCTCCGGTGCAGAAAGTCACAGGACCTGAAGCTGTAATGGTTGGAGCTGACGGCAGGGCATTTACCGTCACAACTACTGGATCTGAAGCCGGTACACTCTGACAACCGCTCGCATTGGTTATCCTGGACCGTATAACTGCCTGATGTTGTTACATTGATGCTCTGTGTTGTCGCTCCGGTTGACCATAAATAAGTTGTTCCTGCACTCTGAGGTGAGTGTAACATTTCCGCCGGCACAGAAGGTCGTCGGTCCTGATGCAGTTATGGCAGGCTTTGCTGGTAGGGAATTGACCGTGACCGCCACCTGCCCGTTAACCGTGGAAAATCCGTCATTCACAACTACATTATAGGTCGTATTGACTGTCGGAGTCGCAGTCGGTTTCGCAAGTGTTGACGAAAATCCTGCAGGGATTGAGGTCCAGAAATATGTATATGTTCCTGATCCACCGCTCGCTGCTGCATCCAACTGTACAGATTCACCGGCACAAATTGTTCCGGGTGTTGCAGTCGGTGAGGCATTTAATGCATCCTCCTGTTACGGATATTGTTACATTATCTGAATTCGAACATCCTGTGGCATCTATTGTTGCAGTAAAGGTAAAAGTGGTTGTCGATGTCAGATTGACTGTTACCGGATCTTCAACTGCAGCATTCACCAGCAATGAAGCAGGGGTCCAGCTGTAGGTAAACGGACCTGTTCCTGTTACTGTCCCGTTTAAGGTTGTGCTGGTGCCGTTAGCTATTGAAGCATCAGTTCCGGCATTAACTCCGGGCAAAGGATTTACGGTTACCACTGTTGCTGCTGAAGCGGGGCTCTGGCATCCGTTGGAATTTGTAACTCTTACCGTGTAGCTGCCCGCTGTAGAAACATTTATGCTTTGTGTTGTTGCTCCGGTTGACCATAAATAAGTTGTCCCGGTACTTGATGTGAGGTTTACACTTCCTCCGGTGCAAAATGTCGTTGGTCCTGAAGGCGTAATAGCTGGCGCAGGAGGTATGGTATTAACCGTAACTGTTACAGGTAATGAAACCGGGCTCTCACATCCGTTGGAATTTGTAACTTGTACGGTATAATTTCCTGATGTGGTAACAATTATACTCTGGGTTGTAGCTCCGGTCGACCACAGATAGGTTGTACCTGCACTCGAAATAAGTGTAACACTGCCGCCGGAGCAGAAGGTTGTAGGACCTGAAGCAGTTATGGTTGGGCTTGCAGGTAAGGGATTTACTGTCACTGAAACCTGCCTGTTTACTGTTGAGAATCCATCATTAACGGCTACCAGATAGGTTGTACTTAATGAAGGAGTAGCAACAGGTTTTGCAAGGGTTGAAGTAAATCCGGCCGGAATCGAACTCCATAAATATGTATAAGTTCCGGATCCCCCGCTTGCTGCTGCATCAAGTTGAACGGTTTCGCCGGCACAAATTGTTCCGGGAGTTGCCGTTGGGGAGGCATTTAATGCTCCTCCAGATACAGAAATCGTTATATTATCCGAATTCGAACATCCTGTTGCATTTATTGTTGCCGTAAAGGTAAAAGTGGTTGTCGATGTCAGATTGACTGTTACAGGATCTTCAACCGCTGCATTGACCAGCAATGAAGCAGGGGTCCAGCTATATGTGAACGGACCTGTTCCCGTGACTGTCCCGTTTAAGGTTGTGCTGGTGCCGTTGGCTATTGAAGCATCGCTTCCTGCATTGACTCCCGGCAGAGGATTTACTGTTACAACTGTTGCTGCTGAGGCGGGACTCTGGCATCCGCTTGCATTTGTTACCCTTACAGTGTAGCTGCCCGGTGTGGAAACATTGATGCTTTGTGTTGTTGCTCCGGTTGACCATAAATAAGTTGTCCCGGCACTTGATGTGAGGTTTACACTGCCTCCGGTGCAGAAGGTTATTGGGCCCGAAGCCGTAATTGTCGGTGCTGCAGGCAGGGCATTCACCGTCACAACAACCGGATCTGATGCCGGACTCTGACAACCGTTTGAATTGGTAACCCTTACCGTATAGCTGCCTGAGGTTGTTACATTGATACTCTGTGTTGTGGCTCCGTTCGACCACAAATAAGTGCTTCCGGCGCTTGAGGTAAGAGAGACGCTTCCTCCCACACAGAAAGTTGTTGAGCCTGATGTTATTATACTTGGCTTTGCCGGCAAGACATTTACTGTAAGTGTGGCAGGATCTGAGGTTACAATATTGGCACTGCTGCAGTTGGAAATCTGACAACGGTATTGATAAAATCCGGCAGAGGTAATACCTGATACACCGAGTGTCGCTGTTGCAGCTCCTGCATAAACCGCTCCTGCGGGTGATCCGCCAGCTGCATTTTCCCATGTTGATCCGTTAAAATACTGCCATTGATAAACAAACGGCGCCGTTCCGTTTACCAGAACTGAAAAGGAAGCACTTCCTACGTCTTCACACATACTGGTGTTTACAGGATTTGTACCAATGGAGACGGGATCACAGACAAAAATATGAAATAAGAGAGGGGTTATTGCGGTACCCTCCCTCATATTTGATACAAATCCGACAGTTTCAATTATATCATGAAACGTACTTGTAGAAGGATCAAACCATTTGAATGTTAACGTTTCTCCGCTTGCAACATTACTGTAGCACCTGATACTAAATATAGTTTTTCCATTGCTCTCCCAAAATATTCCATCAGCGTACCCACGGCATGTGGAACCAACGAATGCTCCAACAGTACCGGTTGTAATTTCATTAATTCCTAAAAGAACTATTGCATTAACCTCCCCGTCGTATTCATAATCAGCAGGATCAACAGTCCAGCCGTGTGATTGTCCTGCCAGATCATTACTGACGAGTAATGAACAAAGAATCAGTAAAAGCTCAGTGAAATATTTCCTCATAATACTATTGGTTTCAATCTTTCTAATTCGATCTCATCAGGATGGCTTTCAGTATCTTTTGCCTCCGTCCGGTTTCTAACTTAATGAAATATGTACCTGCAGAAGGCAGGTCAGAATCCCATTTTATGCTGTAATCGCCAGGTTCCTGCTTTTGATCGGTAAGTATACGTACCGTCTTGCCGAATGTGTCAAAAACAGTTATCCTGACATGAGTTTCATCAAATAGACTATAATCAATGTTCAGATCATATTCGAACGGATTGGGATATATGCGCATCTTAGGTTCTTTGATTATATCTTCTTCCTCAACTGATAAAACAGTTGCAGCATGCAATAAGTATGGATTAAATCTGTCCGGAGTCGTATCAAAAACAAACGGTATTGTCTCATTGCATGTATAGTATTTCTTGTTTGTCGAATTATAGTATTTAAAACTTACAATTTCGCCCTTAGTTACATTGCTGTATATGATAGGAGAAAAGATCCATTGATTAGTGAGACCAAAATACTCTCCGGCGACAACACCACGGATTTCATTATTTACATAAGCATAAAGTGAATCATTTATTGATCCTTTCGGTATACCATCCAACAAGACTACAGCCGCGATTTGTCCATTGTATTGATAAGGATGGTAATCGAACTGAGGTTCGTTTGTCCGTGAGGCGATCTGTCCGCCTTTTTTGCCCGATCCCTCATAATTCAGCAAACCGGAATTGGCTACTTTGATCATATATCCCTGATGCGGTAACATTGATGTCAGAGAACCAAACCAGCCATAACCTGTATAATACGTCGATGAACTTGCCTGACCTTTAATATAGTCGAGGTTTGCCAGTGTAAGGGATGAGAGCGCTGTACCGAGAGCCATAGAATTCTGAGGCATGAATCCGATCCAGTTCCATCCTGCCGACAGAGGTATAGATATTGATCCTGCGTCAACCGGACTGCCGCTGAATGAAGTGACCCCGCCATTGCTCAGTTTAATTTTATAAAGTTCAGTCGGATCGATAGTGGTAAGTGATCCGAACCAGCCGTATCCGGGATAGTAAGTCGCGGAGCTGACCTGGCTCTTGATATAATCACCGCCTGTTACATCGGGAAGAATGAATCTCAGCGACATATTATCAAGGACCGTATTTACTGAAAACCAGCTCCATCCTGAGGGCAGCGTCATGTCAAAGAGAATGCCATTGTTCATTCTGAATGGATCAGCGGAAGTGCCTATAGCCATTCCCGGGACAAAATCGACTGATCTGTCCATTTCAAAAACAGCATCCTTCACCGGGTCATAAAATTTGAACGTTATTATGTCACCCGACAGATTGTCACTATAACAGGTAAGGCTGAAAATGTAATGGTTTGAAGGAAGATAAAAGGATGCCGGTGCAATACCCCTGCACTCACCGTTTACAAAGGCAGCCAGGAACCCTGATTGCTGTTGTGTACCATCAATTGATACAGATGCTGTTACAGTACCGGAATAATTAAAATCCACCGGATTGACTGCCCATCCTGCAGGTAGCTTTATTACCAGTTGCCTGGAGCTTCTGACAGCCAAACCGGGAGTGTTCCCTGCTGATGCATTTGGAGTTACCTGGAAGCTGACATACTTGCCTGCATCGAGGGGAACAAGAGTATAAGTACGGGCTGTTGCACCCGTTATTGCCAATTCATTGGTTCCTGAGGCATTATCCGCCCTGTACCACCTGAAGGTGCTTGTCCCTTCCGGATCTCCTTCAGCGTCACTATAAATGTAGCTGCCTGTCAGAGTGCTTCCGGAAATCATTGTTCCGGAAAAAGTCACTGATCCGGCAACCGGCACATCATTAACCGCTGTTATTGTTATCTGACGTGTAATAGCTGTGCTTGAAAGATCTCCGTCATTTACAGTAAATGAAACTGTTCTTGAAATGGTTGACGGATTATCGCTGTTATTGAAATACCTGACACTTCGCAGAGCCAGCTGGTAATTTGCCAGTGTTGCAGTTCCTGTCAGATTAAGTGTACCTGAGACTGCATTCCAGGTACCGGTTATTCCGTTTGCATTTGTAAATGAAAGAACATCCTGCCCGTTCTGGTAATTACCTGATATTGAAATAACAGCAGACTCAATATTTGTATCATCAACATCTGTTAAGGTAATCGAATTTGTAATTGCCGTGGCAGCTGCATTTTCTGTGTATGCCAGGGGTGCCGCCTCAATCCCTGCCAGTACAGGTGCATCGTTGACTGCAGTTACAGTAAATGTGGCCGGATCTATGCCAAACAGGGATCCGGGATCAGTTACCCTGAAAGTTATTGTTTCGCTGCCATTCCAATTACTATTCAGCAATGAAAGGGTAGCAATTCTTGTGACAACCGTGACTGTAAGATTCGTATTTCCGGTCCAGGTCCAGGTCATCTGTGCATCACTATTATCAACATCCGAAACATAATCATCAAGGGCTATTGTTGCAAATGTTCCTCCTTCGGCAATTGTCTGATTCGTTATATCTGTAACCACGGGTGCATCATTTACCGGTGTGACCATAAATGTAACAGCATCACTGTTCGAAGAACCTCCCGGATCGGTCGCAGTGAATGTTATTGTCTCACTGCCGTTCCAGTTAACATTGGGTATCGTGATCGTTGCAACCCTGTTGACTATTGATACCGTCAGCTGTGTGTTACCCGAACTGGTCCATGTTATCTGTGCATCAGTATTGTCGGCATCCGATACATAATTATCAAGGTTGATCGTTGTAAATGTTGCTCCCTCTGCTACCGTCTGATTCGGTATATCTGTAACAATCGGAGGATCATTTTCTGCCGATATGGTGAAGGTCGCTCCGTCTTCATCATGCAGCCCTCCCGGGTCGGTCGCACGTAAAGTTATAGTCTCACTGCCGTTCCATTCAGAATTCGGCACCGTTATTGTCGCTATTCTGTTAACAATCGACACTGTAAGCTGGGTATTGCCAGAGTAAGTCCATACTATCTGCGCATCTGTATTATCTACATCTGTCACATAATTATCAAGTGCAATCGTTGCAAATGATGAACCTTCCGGCACTGATTGATTCGGTATGTCTCCCACAACCGGTGCATCATTTACCGCCGTTACGGTGAACGTTGCCGCATTACTGCCGGTAAGACCTCCCGGATCAGTTGCCGTGAATGTGATTGTCTCCGCCCCGTTCCAGTCGCTGTTAGGTATCATGATTGTTGCTATTCTTGATACTATTGATACAGTAAGCTGGATATTTCCCGACCAGGTCCAGTTTATCTGAGTATCACTGTTATCAACATCCGAAACAAAATTATCCAGCGTAATGGTCGAAAACAACGATCCTTCTGCTATTGTCTGATTCGGTATATCAGCCACAACTGGTGCATCATTAACAGCTGTTACCGTGAATGTTCCTGCCTCTTCATCATATAATCCTCCCGGATCGGTTGCGCGGAAGGTTATTGTTTCACTTCCGTTCCAGTCGGCATTGGGCGGTGAAATGGTCGCAATCCTGTTAACTATTGATACTGTCAGTTGTATATTGCCCGAGCTGGTCCATACCATCTGGTTATCAGCATTATCAATATCCGATACAAAATTATCAAGAGCAATTGTCGTAAATGCCGATCCCTCAGCTATTGTCTGGTCAGGTATGTCCGCAATAACGGGTGCATCATTCACTCCTGTAACTGTAAAGGTAGCTGCATCCTGCCCGTACAATGATCCCGGATCTGTTGCCCTGAATGTTATTGTCTCTGCCCCGTTCCAGTCTGAGTTTGGTATGGTGACCGTAGCCACTCCCGATACTATTGAAACAGTGAGCTGGGTATTACCGGAGTATGTCCATGTCATCTGGATATCGCTGTTATCTATATCTGATACATAATTATCCAGGTTAATCGTTGCAAAGGTTGCGCCTTCTGCTATTGTCTGATTGGGGATATCACTGACCACCGGTGCATCATTGACCGGTGTCACGGTAAAGGTCACCGGATCATCATCAGAAAGACCTCCCGGATCTGTTGCTGTGAAGGTTATGATCTCCGAGCCGTTCCAGTCGGCATTTGGCACCGTTATCGTTGCAATTCCCGAAGTGATGGAAACTGTAAGAGCCGTGTTACCTGAAGCTATCCAGGTAATTTCAGCGTCACTGTTATCGACATCTGAAACATAACCGTTAAGAGCTATAGTTGTAAAGGTTCCTCCCTCAGCTATTGTCTGGTTCGGGATATCGGTAACAACTGGTGCATCATTTTCGGCTGTCACCGTAAACACCGCAGGATCACTATCCGACAGGCTACCCGGGTCTGTTGCCCTGAATATTAATGTTTCCGAACCAAACCAGTTGGAATTGGGAATTGTGATCGTAGCCACTCTTGAAACTATCGAGACCGATAGCTGGGTGTTACCCGAATATGTCCATACCATTTGTGCATCGGTATTGTCAGCATCCGAAACATAATTATCAAGGGCTATTGTTACAAATGATGATCCTTCTTCGATGGTCTGGTCAGGTATATCGGTTACGACCGGCGGATCATTTACAGCTGTTACCGTAAAGGTTGCAGCATCAGTAGCTGACAATCCTGCCGGATCAGTTGCTCTGAATATGATTGTTTCCGCACCGTTCCACTCCGTTCCCGGTGTAGTAATAGTGGCAACTCTGCCGGCAATGGAAACCGAAAGATTTGTATTTCCTGTCCAGGTCCATATCATCTGTGCATCACTGTTATCAACATCCGATACATAATCATCGAGAGTTATTGTTGCAAATGCCCCTCCTTCGGCTATTGTCTGATTCGGTATATCTGTAACTACCGGTGCATCATTGACCGGTGTGACGGTGAATGTAGCTGCATCACTGTTCGACGAGCCTCCCGGATCGGTCGCAGTGAATGTTATTGTCTCACTGCCGTTCCAGTTAACATTGGGTATCGTGACCGTTGCAACCCTGTTGACTATTGATATCGTCAGCTGTGTGTTGCCCGAACTGGTCCATGTTATCTGTGCGTCAGTATTGTCGGCATCCGATACATAATTATCAAGGCTGATCGTCGTAAATGTTGCTCCCTCTGCTACCGTCTGATTCGGTATATCCGTAACAATCGGAGGATCATTTTCTGCCGATATGGTGAAGGTCGCCCCGTCTTCATCATGCAGCCCTCCCGGATCGGTCGCACGGAATGTTATTGTCTCGCTCCCGTTCCATTCAGCATTCGGCACCGTCACCGTTGCAATCCTGTTGACAATTGACACAGTAAGCTGTGTATTGCCAGAATATGTCCAGACAATCTGTGCATCGGTATGATCAATATCCGATACATAATTATCAAGTGCAATTGTTGCAAATGCCGATCCTTCTGCTACCGATTGATTCGGTATATCGGACACCACCGGCGCATCGTTAACCGCCGTTACTGTGAATATTGCCGCATTACTGCCTGTAAGACCTCCCGGATCGGTTGCCGTAAATGTGATTGTCTCTGCCCCGTTCCAGTCGCTATTCGGTATCATGACAGTTGCTATTCTTGATACTATTGACACAGTAAGCTGAGTATTGCCCGACCAGGTCCAGTTCATCTGGTTATCGCTGTGATCAACATCCGAAACATAATTATCAAGTGTTATGGTTGCAAACATCGATCCTTCTGCTACTGTCTGATTCGGTATATCAGCCACAACTGGCGCATCATTAACTCCTGTTACCGTGAATGCTGCTGCATCCTCATCATATAATCCCCCAGCATCGGTAGCTCTGAAAGTGATAGTCTCACTGCCATTCCAGTTTGCATCCGGTAGCCATATAGTGGCCACCCGCGATGCAATAGTAACTGTAAGGGCAGTATTACCCGCATATGTCCATACAATAGTATTATCTGCATTATCAATATCCGATACAAAATTATCAAGCGCGATTGTAGTAAATGACGATCCCTCTGTTATTGTCTGGTCAGGTATATCTGTTACTACAGGTGCATCATTCACTCCTGTCACCGTGAAGGTTGCCGGATCAGTGTCGTAAAGACCTCCCTGGTCAGTAGCTCTGAAGGTGATAGTTTCACTGCCGTTCCAGTCGGCGTAAGGCACCGTAATTGTTGCAACCCTTGCAACGATTGATACAATAAGTTCAACATTTCCTGTACTGCTCCAGGTCAGCTGGATGTCTGAATTATCCGGGTCTGACACAAATCCGTCGAGATTAATATTAGCAAATGAGGCGCCTTCGGCTATTGTCTGGTTCGGGATATCAGTTACAACAGGAGCATCGTTTACGGGAGTCACTGTAAAGGTAGCTGCATCACCGGCGGACAATCCTCCCGGATCGCCAACTGTGAATGTGATGGTCTCCGATCCATTCCAGTCGGTATTCGGCGCCGTTATTGTTGCTACTCTTGAAACTATTGAAACTACAAGCTGTATATTTCCCGAATAGGTCCAGGAAAGCTGATTATCCGGATTATCGACATCCGATACATAATTATCGAGATTGATTGTGGTAAACGTTGCACCTTCTGCTATGGTCTGATCAGGTATATCCGTGATAACCGGTGAATCATTCACGCCTGTCACCGTGAAGGTCGCTCCATCATCATCCCACAGTGATCCCGGATCAGTCGCCCTGAATGTTATCGTCTCACTCCCGTTCCAGTCGGAATTCGGTACCGTGATCGTTGCTACCCTTGCGGCAATTGAAACACCAAGCTGTGTATTGCCCGACCAGGTCCAGGTAATCTCTGTATCTGCATTATCAACATCCGACACATAATTATCAAGGCTGACCGTAACAAATGATGATCCCTCTGTTATCGTTTGATTTGGTATATCTGTAACTACCGGCGGATCATTTACTGCGGTTACCGTAAAGATGGCCGGATCACTGTCAGATGCTCCGTCGTCATCACTGGCTGTGAATGTTATTATCTCCGATCCGAACCATTCTGAACCGGGTATTGTAATGGTCGCGACTCTGTTGGTAATGTTGACCGAAAGATTGGTATTACCCGAGTAGGTCCATGTTATCTGGTTATCCTCATCATCTATATCTGAAACATACGAATCAAGATTTATTGTTGTAAATGATGCTCCTTCGGCTATAGTCTGATTTGGTATATCTGTAACTACAGGCGGATCATTTACAGGAGTGACTGTAAATGTGGCCGCATCACTATTCGATAAACTTCCCGGATCGGTCGCCCTGAAAATCATGGTCTCACTTCCGTTCCAGTTAATATTTGGTATTGTGATCGTTGCCACCCTGTTGACTATTGATACCGTAAGGGCCGAATTGCCCGAAACGGTCCAGGTGATCTCTGAATCAAGATTATCCGGATCTGCAACATAGGTATCAAGCGCGATCGTCGCAAACGAAGCCCCTTCAGCTATTGTCTGATCAGGTATATTCCCGACTATTGGCGGATCATTGTCTGCCGATACCGTAAATGTGGCAGCATCCTCATCATACAACCCTCCCGGATCAGTTGCACGGAAAGTAATTGTCCTTACCCCGTTCCAGTTGGGATCAGGTGTGGTTATTGTCGCTATCCGGCTTGAGTTTATCGTTACAATAAGATCGCTATTTCCCGAATAAGTCCATGTCAGCTGTGAATCTGCATTATCAGGATCCGATACATAATTGTCAAGCGATATCGAGGTAAAGGTACCCCCTTCAGCTATCGACTGGTTTGATATATCATCCACAACAGGAGGATCATTTATGGCTGTAACCGTGAAAGTGGCAGGATCAGTGTCGAAAAGTCCTCCCGGGTCGGTTGCCGTGAAAGTGATTGTCTCAATCCCGTTCCAGTCAGCATTTGGTACCGATATTGTTGCGATCCTTGAAGAAATTGTTACTGTAAGCTGATTATTACCGGAGTAGGTCCAGGATATTTCCGAATCCGCATTATCAACATCCGAAACAAAATTATCAAGTGTAATAGTTGCAAATGCCGAACCTTCTGTGATTGTCTGATTTGGTATATCAGTCACAACTGGAGCATCATTAACTGCATTTACAGTAAAAGTGGCCGGGTCGCTGTCGGTAAGTGATCCATCGCTTGCCGTAAAGGTTATAGTCTCACTTCCAAACCAGTTCACATTTGGTATTGTAATAGTTGCTACCCTGCTGACTATTGATACTGTCAGCTGTGTACTGCCCGTAGCAGTCCATACAATCGTATTATCTGCATTATCAATATCCGAAACAAAATTATCTAGATTGATCGTGGTAAATGTCGCACCTTCGGCTATTGTCTGGTCAGGAATATCAGTTACAACCGGTGCATCATTGACTGCCGTCACAGTAAAGGTAACCGGGTCATCATCCCACAGCAATCCGGGATCTGTGGCCCGGAATGTTATGGTCTCCGAACCGTTCCAATCAGAATTTGGAACACTGATAGTTGCAACCCTGTTGGTTATGGAAACTGAAAGATTTGTGTTACCGAAAAAGCTCCAGTTCATTTGAGCATCAGCATTATCTGCATCTGAAACATATGTGTCAAGGTTGATAGTAGCAAATGAAGCGCCTTCGGCTATTGTCTGATTCGGGATATCAGTTACAACAGGAGCATCGTTTACGGGAGTAACTGTAAAGGTAGCTGCATCACCGGCGGACAATCCTCCCGGATCGCCAACTGTGAATGTGATGGTCTCCGATCCGTTCCAGTCCGCGTTAGGTACTGTGATCGTTGCTACTCTTGAAACTATTGAAACTACAAGCTGTGTATTTCCCGAATAGGTCCAGGAAAGCTGATTATCCGGATTATCGACATCCGATACATAATTATCGAGATTGATTGTGGTAAACGTTGCACCTTCTGCTATGGTCTGATCAGGTATATCCGTGATAACCGGTGAATCATTCACGCCTGTCACCGTGAAGGTCGCTCCATCATCATCCCACAGTGATCCCGGATCAGTCGCCCTGAATGTTATCGTCTCACTCCCGTTCCAGTCGGAATTCGGTACCGTGATCGTTGCTACCCTTGCGGCAATTGAAACACCAAGCTGTGTATTGCCCGACCAGGTCCAGGTAATCTCTGTATCTGCATTATCAACATCCGACACATAATTATCAAGGCTGACCGTAACAAATGATGATCCCTCTGTTATCGTTTGATTTGGTATATCTGTAACTACCGGCGGATCATTTACTGCGGTTACCGTAAAGATGGCCGGATCACTGTCAGATGCTCCGTCGTCATCACTGGCTGTGAATGTTATTATCTCCGATCCGAACCATTCTGAACCGGGTATTGTAATGGTCGCGACTCTGTTGGTAATGTTGACCGAAAGATTGGTATTACCCGAGTAGGTCCATGTTATCTGGTTATCCTCATCATCTATATCTGAAACATACGAATCAAGATTTATTGTTGTAAATGATGCTCCTTCGGCTATAGTCTGATTTGGTATATCTGTAACTACAGGCGGATCATTAACAGGAGTGACTGTAAATGTGGCCGCATCACTATTCGATAAACTTCCCGGATCGGTCGCCCTGAAAATCATGGTCTCACTTCCGTTCCAGTTAATATTTGGTATTGTGATCGTTGCCACCCTGTTGACTATTGATACCGTAAGGGCCGAATTGCCCGAAACGGTCCAGGTGATCTCTGAATCAAGATTATCCGGATCTGCAACATAGGTATCAAGCGCGATCGTCGCAAACGAAGCCCCTTCAGCTATTGTCTGATCAGGTATATTCCCGACTATTGGCGGATCATTGTCTGCCGATACCGTAAATGTGGCAGCATCCTCATCATACAACCCTCCCGGATCAGTTGCTCGGAAAGTAATTGTCCTTACCCCGTTCCAGTTGGGATCAGGTGTGGTTATTGTCGCTATCCGGCTTGAGTTTATCGTTACAATAAGGTCGCTATTTCCCGAATAAGTCCATGTCAGCTGTGAATCTGCATTATCAGGATCCGATACATAATTGTCAAGCGATATCGAGGTAAAGGTACCCCCTTCAGCTATCGACTGGTTTGATATATCATCCACAACAGGAGGATCATTTATGGCTGTAACCGTGAAAGTGGCAGGATCAGTGTCGAAAAGTCCTCCCGGGTCGGTTGCCGTGAAAGTGATTGTCTCAATCCCGTTCCAGTCAGCATTTGGTACCGATATTGTTGCGATCCTTGAAGAAATTGTTACTGTAAGCTGATTATTACCGGAGTAGGTCCAGGATATTTCCGAATCCGCATTATCAACATCCGAAACAAAATTATCAAGTGTAATAGTTGCAAATGCCGAACCTTCTGTGATTGTCTGATTTGGTATATCAGTCACAACTGGAGCATCATTAACTGCATTTACAGTAAAAGTGGCCGGGTCGCTGTCGGTAAGTGATCCATCGCTTGCCGTAAAGGTTACAGTCTCACTTCCAAACCAGTTCACATTTGGTATTGTAATAGTTGCTACCCTGCTGACTATTGATACTGTCAGCTGTGTACTGCCCGTAGCAGTCCATACAATCGTATTATCTGCATTATCAATATCCGAAACAAAATTATCAAGATTGATCGTGGTAAATGTCGCACCTTCGGCTATAGTCTGGTCAGGAATATCAGTTACAACCGGTGCATCATTGACTGCCGTCACAGTAAAGGTAACCGGGTCATCATCCCACAGCAATCCGGGATCTGTGGCCCGGAATGTTATGGTCTCCGAACCGTTCCAATCAGAATTTGGAACACTGATAGTTGCAACCCTGTTGGTTATGGAAACTGAAAGATTTGTGTTACCGAAAAAGCCCCAGTTCATTTGAGCATCAGCATTATCTACATCTGAAACATATGTGTCAAGGTTGATAGTAGCAAATGAAGCGCCTTCGGCTATTGTCTGATTTGGTATATCTGAAACAACAGGTGCATCATTCACCGCATTTACAGTAAATACCGCCTGGTCCTCACTCCAGAGAGAACCGGGATCAGTTGCCCTGAATGTGATCGTCTCGCTTCCGCTCCATTCGGAAGATGGAACAGTAATTGTGGCAACCCTGCTGACAATGCTGACCGAAAGCTGTGTATTACCCGAATAACTCCAGTTAATCTCCGCGTCAGTGTTGTCTGTATCTGTCACAAAACCGTCAAGACTAATTTGTGTGAATGTCCCTCCCTCTGAAATCGTTTGCCCCGGAATATCGGTTAAAACCGGTGCATCATTAACAGGCTGTATGGTGATAGTAAATGTTTCCGGAGCACTCTGGTTTGTACCGCTGCCGTCATCACTCAATATGACGATAGCTGTTGCTGTCCCGTATGCATTTGGCGCCGGAGTAAAAGTAAGCGTACCTGCTGAAGATATTGCCGGTTGAACAGTGAAGAGTGCTGTATTATCATTGGTTACATTAAAGGTGAGCGTCTGGCTTACCTCAGGATCACCATCATTAATATTCGTTGCCCAATTATTTACATTCTGTGCTCCTGAATCTTCAGGAACATTCTGATTATTTCCCTTTGTGAATGAAGGAGGATCATTTACTGCAGTCACTGAAATTGTAAATATCTCCGGTGCACTTTGATATGTACCTCCACCATCATCCTCAAGAACAACTGTTACTGTTGCAAGACTGTTGGCATTTGACGCAGGTGTAAATGTTAATGTACCTGATGATGATATCGCCGGCTGAGCCGAGAAAAGCGCATTATTATCATTGGAAACATTAAATGTAAGTGTCTGATTAGCTTCAGGATCACCGTCACTTATTCCCGTCGCCCATCCGGAAACAGTATGAGCTCCTGAATCCTCCGGTACGGTCTGGTTCCCCCCTTTTGTGAAGAATGGAGGATCATTGACCGGCGTAACGGTAAAGGTCGCTGCATCACTGTTTGATAGCAATCCCGGATCGGTTGCTGTAAATGTTATTGTCACTGACCCGTTCCAGTCAGGAAATGGAGCTGTGATTGTCGCAACCCTGTCATTTATTGATACTATCAATGGTGCATTGCCGGAATAGGTCCATGATATTTCTGCATCAGTATTATCTGTATCTGAGACATAATTATCCAGATTTATTGCAGTAAAAGTTGACCCTTCAGCAATTATCTGATCCTGAATATCTCCAACTATGGGTGGATCATTATCCGCTGATACCGTAAAAGTGGCGGCATCTTCATCCCATAATGATCCGGTATCAGTTGCTCTGAAAATAATTGTCTCACTTCCGCTCCACTCGGCTGACGGAGCAGTAATCGTAGCTATCCTTGAAATTATGGATACTGTAAGGTCCGTATTGCCTGAGTAGCTCCAGACCATGCTGGCAGGGGTATTATCAACATCTGTAACGTAATTATCAAGATTGATAGTTGCAAAAGCCGTTCCTTCTGATACTGTCTCGCCGGGAATATCTCCGACAACCGGTGCATCATTGACTGCTGTCACATTTATTGTGAATGTCTGCGGAGAACTCTGGTTGGTGCCTCCTCCGTCATCACTGAGTGTAACAGTCACTGTGGCAATCCCAATGGCGTTTGGGGCAGGAGTATAGGTCAATGTTCCTGTTGAGGATATTGCAGGCTGTACCGAGAAGAGTGCAGTATTATCATTTGATACAATAAAGGAAAGCACCTGAGTAAGCTCCGGATCACCGTCATTAATATTTGTTGCCCAGTTATTTACCGTCTGAGCTCCAGAATCCTCGGAAACCGTTTGATCTCCACCCCTGGTAAAGGATGGAGCATCGTTGACTGCTGAAACTGTAATTGTAAAGGTCTGGTTATCACTTGTATCATCACCTCCGTTTTCAATCCCGCCACTATCAGTCAGCGATACGGTAACCGTTGCTATTCCGTTTGCATTGACCGCGGGAGTATAAGTTAAAGTTCCTGATGAGTTTATGGCAGGCTGAACTAAGAACAGGCTGTTGTTATTGTTTATAACGTTGAAAGTGAATGTTTGTCCGGATTCATTTGCCGGTCCTGCACTGATTGATGCAGCCCACCCGTTTACCGACTGTAATCCTGCATCCTCTGACACGGTCTGGTTTCCTCCACCGGTGAAGGACGGAGGATCATTGACCGCCGTTACCTCAAATAATGCTGCATCATCATCATAAGCAGTTCCCGGGTCGGTGGCCCTGAATGTAATAGTTTCACTTCCATTCCAGTCTGTATTCGGAATTACTATTGTTGCTACATGGTTATCAATTGTCACATTCAGCTGTGAATTTCCCGAAACGGTCCACCCCATCTGCGCATCCGTGTTATCAACATCCGAAACATAATCATCAAGATTTATCTGAGCAAATAAGGAACCTTCAAGTATTGACTGATCCGGTATTCCGCTTACTACCGGAGCATCATTAACTGCTGTAACGGAAAAAACAGCACCGTCACTGTCATTTTGACCGTCAGTGTTTTCTGCCTTGAAAGTGATAGTCTCAGCTCCTGACCAGTCGGCGTCTGGCACTGATATTGTTGCAACACGGTTAGTGATTGAAACTAAAAGTGAAGTATTTCCTGACCACGACCAGATAATCTCTGAATCAGCGTTATCCACATCGGTAACAAAATCATCGAGATTGATTGGTGAAAACGTCCCGCCTTCCGCAATTGTCTGGTTTCCGATATCGCTGACAACCGGTGCATCATTTACAGCCTGTATTGTTATCGTAAAGGTCTGAGCAGAACCTGATCCTCCTCCGCTGTCATTCAGTGTGACTGAAACAGTTGCCACTCCGGATGCATTTGCCGCAGGATTATAGGATAAAGTACCTGCAGGTGATATTGCAGGCTGAACTGAGAAAAGTGAATTATTGTCATTTGTAACGGTGAATGTGAATGTCTGAACAAGCTCAGGATCACCGTCATTGATATTTGTCGCCCAGTTTTCTACTGACTGTGTGCCGGCATCTTCTGAAATGTTCTGGTCACCTCCCTTTGTAAATGAGGGCGGATCATTAACTGCCGTGACTGTAAATGTCGCATCGTCGCTGTCTGATAATGATCCCGGATCAGTTGCTGTAAAAGTAATTGTCGCACTTCCGTTCCAGTCATTATCCGGTATCCCGATTGTAGCAATACCGCCTGTAATTGATACAGTCAGACTTCCCTCCCCTGAATATGTCCATACGATATCTTGGTCAGGACTTTCTGCGTCCGCGACATAACTGTTCAGATCAATCGTGGTAAAACTTCCTCCTTCAGCAACAGTCTGATCTGTGATATTGCCAACAACAGGTGCGCTGTTAAGAGTAATATGGAACTGGTATGGATTTGAATAACTGCCAAGAACCAGGTTCGGGGTAAACTGGACCGTTTCATTAATATCATAAACCTTATTTCCTATCGGATCATAGTATCTGAAATGAAACGTTTCAGCAATAAGAGTATCTGTGTAGCACATAAGGTAAAAAATTGCTCTGCCGCCATCAGGTGTTCCGCCGATAACACCACGGCATTCTTCACCAAAGAATGCTCCCAGCGTTCCTGAGGTGACAAGAGCCGGGCCAAGGTACACTACTGCAGTAATGCTACCATTGTATTGGTAACCTGCCGGATTGACTGACCATCCGGGAGCCTGCCCAATAACATAATCCGAAACAAGAACAAGTATAAGGATAAGCCGGATCCTTCTCAGATTTTCTATCATTAATTTCATATTATTCAAAATAATTACGGCATAAGGACCACTTTATGAACATTAAGTCTGTATCCGGCCTGCAATTTGATAAAATAGACCCCGGGGGGCTCTGAACCTGATTCCCATTTACTTAAATAATGGCCGGATTCAAGGTCTTTATCAATCAAAATACGGACAGGATTACCGAATGAATCACACACAGTAATTCTTACACGAGTCAAATAAGGTATTTTATATTCAATATTAATACTGTGTTCAAAAGGATTGGGATATGTTAACATTCCGATCCCCCTGGTATTTGATGCTGAAGGATCTGCATCAGTGCTGTAAAAGTTAAGCTGAAATGGATTCATTGCATTGGCAATGATCATATCATTACTGAAAGCTATTGTCTCCATGCAGACATAGAATTCATCATTTTCTGCATTAAAATATTTGAATGTTACAATCTCACCCCGGGACAGGTTACTATAAATCAACAGAGAATACAACCATGTTCCTGTCGGATCAAAAAAGAGTCCCCGGGTTATTCCGCGAACCTCATTATTGACAAAAGCATACAGCCGGTCCTCTTCAGAGCCTTTCGTGACCCCATCTACCATTACTTTGGCCGTTATCTCCCCACTGAACTCAAAATCTCCGGGATTTAAGACAGGTTCATTTTTTTGAGGTACTGTTTCGATACTGTTTTTTCCGGAATCGGGATATACAAGAGTTCCGGAATTTGACACTTTAAGCATATATCCCACATGAGGTTCCATAACAGTCAGAGAGCCAAACCAGCCATAACTGGTATAATATGTGGCTGAGTTTGTCTGGTTCTTAATATAATCCAGATCAACAAGTGATAGCGATGACAGAGCCGAGCCTGTCGGCATGGGTATTTGTGGCAGATAGCCAATCCAGTTCCATCCTGATACAACAGGAATTTTAATTGCACTGACAACCGCCGGCCTTCCGGAGAACTCCGCGACACTGTCATTCTGCACGTCTATTTTATATAGCTTTTCGGGCTCGATGATGGCCAATGAACCAAACCATCCATATCCTGAAAAATAAGTGGAGGAATTTGACTGGTTCTTTATGTAATCGCCATTTGTATTTGCTGACGACAGTATAAAATTTAAAGTCATATTATCGAGGAGGGTGTTAACCGAAAACCAGTTCCATCCTTCCTGAAAGGAAACACTATAAAGTGTTCCATTATTCATTTTAAATGGAAATCCGGCTGTGCCAACATTCATATCCGGTTCAAAATCGACTGATCTGTCCATGTTATAAATGAGATCCTCACTAACACTGTAATATCTGAATATTAAAACATCCCCGGTCAGCATGTTGCTGTAGCAGGTCAGATCGAAAATATACTGGCCCGAAGGAGCATAATATAACGGTTCGGCAATTCCCCTGCATTCTCCTCCCACGAAAGCTGCAAGCAATCCTGATTCCACCGCTTTACCGTCAATAAATACTGCAGCAGTTACCTTTCCCCTATAAATAAAATCCTGAGGATCAACTTGCCAACCGTCAGGAATTTTACCCACAGATTGCCTGGGGCTTTTTACAGCAATGCCAGGAGTTCTGCCACTTGCGGCTTCAGGTGTAACTTCGAAACTGATAAACCTTCCTGCATCAGCTGTTGTAAGAGAATAGGTTTGGGCGGTTGCTCCCGGAATTGCAGTTTCGCCTGTACCGGCGTTGTCGTCTGCCCTGTACCACCTGAATGTGCTTGTACCCTCCGGATCACCTTCCGCATCGATATAAACATAACTCCCGGTTATCATACTTCCAATTTTCAGAATGCCGCTGAAGGTTACCGATACAGCTTCCGGTGGATTATTCAGTAGTTTGAAGATTATTTGTTTCGAAACAGCCAGGCTGGAAGCATTTCCATCATTCACCGTAAAGGAAACGGTACGTGTCAGCACCGAAGGATTATCCGAGCTGTTCCGGTAGGTTATGCTGCGTAATGCTGACTGGTAATTGGCTACAGAAGATTTCCCTGTAAGATTCAGAATTCCCGAAGCACTGTTCCATGAACCTGAAATCCCGTTTGCATTTGTGAATGAAAGAATATCCCCTCCGCTCTGATAATTAATTGATATTGAAACGATTGCCGACTCTAAATTTAAATTATCTGCATCTGTGACCCTCAGGGTAGCGGTAATTGCTTTCGCTGCTTCATTTTCTGTATACACTAACGATGTTACCTCTATTTCACCCAGAACTGGCACATCGTTGACTGCCATTAAAGTTATCTCCCGGATTACTGCCCTGCTTAACGCATTTCCGTCATTCACAATAAATGATACTGCCCTCGTCTGGGTAGAAGGAGTATCACTGCTGTTATGATAAGTTATACTACGCAGTGCTTCCCGGTAATTGATTAAGGATGATGTTCCGGTAAGAGTAAGGATCCCCGTCAGGCTGTTCCAGGTCCCTTTTATACCATTTGCTCCTGTAAATGACAGGATATCCTGCCCGAACATATAATTATCTGATATCCTCACAACTGCTGACTCAATATTTACATCATCCGGATCTGTTATCATCAGCGAACCTGTTATTGTGGCAGCTTCATCATTCTCCGTGTATTGCAATGGAGCCGTCTCAATACCGTACAGGACAGGAATATCATTAACTGCCGTAACAATAATGGATCTTGTCAGAGATATGCTATTCAAATCTCCGTCATTCACGATAAATGATACCGTCCGGGTCAGTGTTGACGGATTGTCGCTTGAGTTAAAAAATCTGATACTTCGCAATGCCCCCTGATAATTGGCTACTGATGAGGTTCCGGCAAGGGTAAGGATCCCGGTACCGTTATCCCATGTTCCCGTTATTCCGTTAGTATTTTTGAATGAAAGAATATCCGCCCCGCTCTGATAATTTCCTGATATTGCCACGACAGCAGATTCCAAATTTACATCATCCGGATCCGTTACTTTAATTTTACCGGTTACTATCTTTGATGCAGAATTCTCTGTATAAGTCAAAGGGGTTGTTTCTATTTCCGACAAAACGGGGGCCTTATTATCCTGGTAAAAAGAAAGTATTGCGGCATTGGCTGTCTGCCATGAAGATTGCGTAAACACGTAAGCTGCAACCATAAAGTGTATCAAAACAACTTTGATTCCGCTACCGTTTTTCATTTCTGCCTTTTGCTTGATTAAACTCAAAGATATTATGGTATCCGCACTACTTTCTGAACCACATACCTGTCCCCTGCCTGAAGCCGGATGAAGTACAATCCGGCAGGTTCTTCATTACATACCCACCGGAAAGAATAGTAATCTGGATGCAGTTCCTGGTCAAGCAGGACTTTAATGGTTTTTCCATACTGGTCCGAAATTGTCAGTCTGACATCCGAGATCTCAGCAATTTCAAAGTCGATCTTAAGTGAACTTTCGAAAGGATTGGGATAAACCGTAAGATTGTTATCACGCGAAACATCATTCATCACTGATTTCTTATCGGATACCGTATTCAGTTTGAAAGATTTAAAAGGATTTGCAATTGTCATATCAGCTTTGAAAAGAACTTTCTCAAGGCAATCATGGAACATGTTGCTTTCCGAATCAAAATATCTGAAATGGATTAACTCCCCTTCAGGTTTATTACTGTAAACCATTAACGGGAAAATGTAAGAATCGGTAAAATCAAGATAATGAGGGGTTGCAATCCCCCGGATCTCATCATCCACATAAGCATACAGAATATCCTTTTCAGAAACTGCAGGAATTCCATCTGTCAGCACATCAGTTGTGACAGATCCGTTGAATTCATACTTGTGAGGAGAGAAAGAAATACCGACAGGCAAATTATCCATTTCCTGCGAACTTTTAGCAGGAGAATCCGGATAGACAAGTTCACCTGCATTTGTCAGTTTCAGTAAATAGCCTTCACCCGGACGCATGTTCACAAGTGAGCCAAACCATGCAGTACCATAATAATCGGCATAACCTGTCTGATTCTTGATATAGTCTCCCGTAACGAGAGACAATGATCCAAGGGCATCGTCTAACGGCAGGGGAAATGATGGTAAATAACTGATCCAGTTCCACCCTGTCACAACGGAAATCGGAGTCGCAATTATATTGACGGGAGTCCCGCAGAAGTTAATACCTGTAGCAGCCTGAACCCTTATTATGTACAATTTTGCCGGATCAATCGCCGTCAAAGACCCCCGCCATCCTTCAGTTGAGGAATAAAATGCAAAAGCTGTCTGGTTTTTTATATAATCCCCATCTGTAAAACCGGAGGAAAGAACATTATCCAGAGACATATTGTCCGGAAGGGTATTAACTGAGAACCAGTTCCATCCGACGGCGAAAGAAACGGTAAAATTTACAGAATAATTTATCGTAACATCTGCGCTACCCGGTGTACAGGTGCCGTTGCTGATCGTCCATCGTAATACAAAGGTCCCGGTGGTATCCGCTGTAAAGGATGAACTGCCATCTGATGGATTACTGAATGATCCTGTCTCCCCGCTTATAATGCTCCAGGCTCCCGTTCCTGTTAAAGGTGTATTACCTCCTAGTGATCCGCTTGTCAGAGTCCCGCAATAATTCAGAGGGGTAGTTAAGATGGTTGCTACCGTTGGCAATGGATCAACGGTAATTATAGTCGCACCTGACGGCATACTCTGGCAACCATTGTCATCGGTCACCTGAACTGTATAACTACCTGATACAGTTACATCAATACTCTCTGTCGTTGCTCCAGTTGACCATAAATAAGTTATTCCCGGACTTGAGCTCAATGTTACATTGCCTCCGGCGCAGAATGTCGTTGGTCCCGATGGAGTTATAGCTGGCGTTTCGGGTAAGGGATTAACTGTAACCACAGTTTCCGCTGATGGTGCACTCAGACATCCATTGACATCCGTTACCTGAACTGTATAACTGTCTGATAAAGTAACATCAATGCCCTCTGTCGTTGCTCCAGTTGACCATAAATAAGTTGTTCCCGGACTTGAGGTCAATGTAACACTACCTCCGGCGCAGAATGTTGTGGGTCCGGATGGCGTTATTAATGGCGCATCCGGTAAGGGATTAACGGTAACAACGGCGCTTCCTGTCATCGAGGTTGTATCAGCTCCATTTGTTCCGCTGACAGTATATGTGCCCGTGACCTGATTTCCGAAGCTTAGTGCTTCACCTGTTCCGTCAATCGCAGGTAATTGAGGAATATTATCTTTAAGGAGAGTATAGGTCACGCCAGGTTCCGAATCAGCGAGACCAACAGGTACTCCTGCACCACCTTCACAATAGGAGCCGCCACCGGTTACCTCAAAAGCTGCCGGCTGGCCCCATACCTGAAAAGTTATAAGAAAAAAAAGGCTACCCAGGAGCATACCGCTGAATAGTCTTCTGATTTCTTCATTGGAGTCATTTGAAGAATTTTCCTTTGTTTTCATTGTTTTTTTGATTTGCCAGGGAATTGGTTCGGGTAAGATTAATAAGTTAGCTCAGGCACAAGTGCTCAGGGCGAAGAGCGAAGAGCACATTCTAAAAACGCGGGACAAAGTGGCCTGGAGTCTCATGGATTTATGGAAGAGGCATTGTAAAAACCGTTAAGGATTGCTTCGTCCTGATTTGGCATAGGGATGTTCTGACTTAGCATTTTGGCAGGACTCGCAATGACGATGCATTAATGAATCCCTTTGTTGAATCGACAAGAATTATTCCGGAACAAAGGTTCAGACATGCTTCCGCCCCGTCAGTCACAATAAAATGTGCCGACAAGACTAACAGAGATTCCTGTCAGAGGCTAAACAGAATAATACGGTAATAGTAAAATCCGAAGGATCAAACTTCCACCCGGTTATACCCCGGAAGGAATCGAAAATGGTATAAAAGTTCAGCCTCTTTTTAAATACGACATCTAATTTAAGCCATTTGTAACAAAAACAGTATTTTATTTGACAAACCGGCACAATTATTAGATGAACTAAGGGTTTGAGTAAATGATAATTCTCAGCAGGAGTACTTCGGGATACGAGGGGCCGTGAAAGCAGCCTGATATTAATAACCCCCAGCTAAACCGGGAGAGTCGTACAAGATTGATTCATGAGAAGGTTTATTAATAGAAGAAATAACAGCGAAGGTCGTAATGCAATTACGCGAAGATCACAAAGACATTATTTACAATAACTTATCTTTGCGAACTTTGCGCCTTCTTCCCCTCCGAAGCGTTAACGAAGGAGGGTTTTACGTACTTTGCGTTTAAAGAAAGCTTTTAAGATTACCTCTGTTCAGGAACAATTCATCAGGAGCACTGTACCTGATCTGTAAGAATCAGCCCCTGATTTCATTCATGATATCGTTGAACAACGTCAGCTGCTCCTTCATAACCGCAACAGGGTCAGTATAAGGGGTTGTTGCCTCGATCAGTATCCAACCTTTATATTTTATACCGGATAAAAGTCTGAACAACTGCTCATATGGATACTCACTGATCTTTATCCCGCGGATATGTGTTGTATCACCTATCCACTTTTTTACCGAATTGAAATTTGCCTCGAGTCCCCGGAGGATTGAGATCCACATCATTGCTGTTCCAGCACATCTTTACATTCTTATCTGTCACCTGCTCAAATATGGCTTTCATATTCGGGATCTCCTGGGTAATGCTTCCATGACATTCAACCCTTATAAGCTGACCATAATCCTGTGCAAATTTGCCCAGTTCATTGAGCGACCTTGCAATCTGTGCGATCGTCTTTTCCCTTTCAACTTCCTTTGGGAGTGTATTTGGTTTAACTTTCAGTCCGGTTGCTCCGATATCCTTACAAAGTTTTACATACTCTTTTGCTTCTTCGATGTTCTTGCGGAGTTCTGCAGGATCAGGACTGTGGAATTCGTAATTTGATCCGTAACCCACACATGTAACGGGGCTGTCGGCAAAGCGTTTCTTAACTTCTGTCCGCCGGGTTGCATTCAGATTAATTTCAACCTTATGGGCATGCTGTGTCCTGAGCTCAACACCAAGCAATCCTGATTTTTCACAGTTTGAAATGACTGTAGGAAGGTCCCAGTCTTTCGCCCATTGATAGGTCACAAGTCCCAGCTGTAAACCTTTCGGACCTTTTTTGTCCATAACGGCCAGATAAGGACTTAGAGCTGTAAAAGCAATGCCTGCACCCAGGGTTTTCTGAATAAATTGACGTCGTGATAGTTCGTTCTTCATAGTGATTTTTGTTATATCCTTTTTTGTAAATGTACCGTATAGTTGATATTTCTTTACATTATTCCGGAATTTATTGAAAATACCTTTTAAACCGCAAAGATCGCAAAGGTTTATCGCAAAGATCGCAAAGGGCATTGCAGCAAGTGTTTAGCTTTGCGCCCTTTGCGTATTCCTTTGTTATCTTTGCGGTTAAAGAATTTTATTCTCTTAAATAACTAAATATTAGCCTATCTGACCATTGAGCCGCTGTGCCGTTGTGCCATCCAATCAATACTCCTTCGCAAATTCCTCAGCCAGCTTATTTATTTCGACATCTGTTAAATGCACTCCCGAGCTGATAATCACCCTGTATCTGAATGTAGTCGACTGCCCAGGCTTTAAAGCAAAATCAAGCTTTTCCTTACCGTTTGTGAAATCGGTCCATCCAAGCGGATTGGCTGCAAATAATCCATATCCCCGGGCATGCCAGTAAGTGGGGTAACTTTGATTTTTCGGATGGTCAAAGACGACAATAGATATTTTTTCTGTACCGATATTTCCATAAAGATCCATCCATTTGGCCCTTGTACCCCATACTGCATCCCCTGCAATTCCCTCACTGCTCCTGTAATTACCTGTTGCTCCATCGCTTGCTTTTACTTTTTGTGACGACAGCTGTTCCGTCAGCCTTAAGGAGCGCTACCATTTCATCTGAAGGTAATTCAAGCTGACGTGCAACTCTTATCCCGAACATGCCCTCTTTCGTGTCATCAAATTTCACAGCTGTATTACCGGCTTTAAGAGTTGTTATCCGGTCGATTATACGGGTTGTCCTTTCAAAATGAAATGATATTCAGTCCTTTCAGCCAGAAGCTGAATTCCCGGCAGGATCAATCCAGCTTTCATTTGTTATCAGAACAGCTTCACCTGTACCTCCCGACATCTTTTCAACAGAGATATGCTTTATCTCTCCGCCGGCGGGTTCTTTAACTCCGCGGTATCCGTTTCCCCAGAAATCGAGGCCGTTCACCTTTCCGTAATTCAGCCATATACCGACCTGGTGAATATGATCATTCCTTTCGCCTTCCTTTGGATTAAGAGGAAATCCGCGGGTGATCTCCGTTCCTGCTGATGTTATTAACAGGATAAAGTATCGGTTTATAGACATTCTCCGGCCAGCGGTATGAGGTGAAGAGCTTCCCTCCCACCAATACATCGACTTTTCTCTCAACTTCATTCTTTACCAGAATGATCTTTGGAGCCGCTGTTATCCTGCGATACTTTGGATGCCCTGCAGCTGACAGATGAAAATAATGTATTAATGCAAGAATATAAAACCTGCCCGATATTTTTTTCATTCGTAAGTTTTTATAAGGACTTAAATATATATTAACCGCAAAGATCGCAAAGTATTTTCGCAAAGGTCGCAAAGTGTGAAATTGCAAAAATGTACTTTGCGCACTTTGCGAATCCTTTGCGTGCTTTGCGGTTAATATTTTTCTTGCCAAACAGAATTGAAGTTAAACTACCTCGGGAACAACGTACGGTTTTCTGTATTCCCTGGTCAGCATCTTGTCTGCTGCCTTGTCTTTAACAAATTTTTCTTTCGCTCCGTCAAAGGTCAGTTCCCTTCCCAGACGATAGGAAATATTTGCAAGGCCGGAAGAGCTGCAGACATATATCCATCGAGGATATCGCAATGAAGTGTTTCATTGTTACCTGCACGGATAGCATCGAGAAAATTGACATAATGGCTCCCGCCACCCGGAGCGCTCATAAGATCCGTTGGTCTGTCACCTACATTTGATCCTGCAAACGGTTCCTTTTCACGTTTACGGAAAGCTTTCCACTTGCCTCCGTTTATTTCAACATATCCGTCAGTGCCAAGGAACATGTTACCGATTTGCACATCCAGGCTTGATTCGGCATTGGTAAAACGGCCTCTGGTTTCAAATTCAAGTATTGTCCCGTCGGCATATTTAAAAATTGATGCCTGGGTATTTGGGGTTTCCTGTTCACACTCTTTGGGATCGATACCGTATACGCCACCCATGGAATAAATTTTAACCGGATGCTCATTTTTATTTAGTCCCCAGCGTGCAATATCAAACTGATGAGGTCCCTGGTTGGCTGTGTCGCCTCCACCGGTTGCCCAGAACCAGTGCCAGTTATAATGAACATGCTTTTCATTATATGGCCTCCATGGTGCCGGACCGAGCCACATGTCGTAATGGAGTGATGCCGGTGGTTCTCCGTCCGGCGAAATTCCGAAGGAATCGCGGGGCTTGTAGCATAATCCCCGTGCCAGATATACTTTGCCTATACCGCCATCGTGCATAAACTTGATAGCTTCCATGACTCCGGGTATCGAACGGTTCTGCAGTCCGGTCTGAACCCGCACATTGTATTTCCTGGCAGCTTCTACCATCTTGCGTCCTTCCCACACAGCGTATGATGCAGGTTTTTCGACATAAACATGTTTTCCAGCCTGGCAGGCCCAGATCGTTCCAAGAGCATGCCAGTGGTTTGGAGTGCCGAATGATACAGCATCAATCTCCTTATCCTCAAACACCTTCCTCATATCCCATTCAGTCTTAGGTGTTTCTCCAGAATTTGTCCGGACAGTTTTCGCCCGTGCTTCGAAAAATTGTTCATCAACATCACAGATGGTTTTAAGCCTTACATTCTGTGTTTCCTTCATACCACTCCAGGTATTGACATGTCCGCCTCCCTGTCCGCGTATACCACATACAGCCAGAGTGATACGTTCATTTGCCCCTTGTATCGAATTGTACGATTTTGAACTGAAACCAACTCCGCCAATTGCAATGGCAGCAGTTCCAAGGGCGCTTTTCTTGATAAATTCTCTTCTTTTAGTCATTTCAGGGTTAATTAGATTAATTAAGTTTTTGACTTGAAAAATATTAATTTGTTATACCATATTCTGTTAATTATTAAATCCTTCGGGACAAAAGTGGTACAACATTCCGTTCATTTAACCGCAAAGATCGCAAAGGTTGGACGCAAAGATCGCAAAGTATAAAAATTAAATAAGATTAATTAACTGAAAAAGATTTTCGCGGCTTTCTTTTTTGCTTTCTGAAGGACTTTTTCAGTATCGACCGGTATGCCTCCCTTTAGTTTGCTCTCTTCAGCTGCTGCCATGAATGTGAATATTTCAAGGGTTTCTTCCGGAGTAACCGGAAGGATCCCTGTAGTGAAGAATTTTATTATCTCAACAAGCAGAGGGTTATAACCTGCATAACTTCCAAGGACTTTTATTTCCTTCTCACCGAAAACTGTCCCGCCATAACCCGATTTTCCTGATCTGATACCGCGCATGGTTCCGATCCTGTTATCCTTCCATGTACCTGTTACTACATCTGTATCGGCTGTGAAGGCTCTTGAAACGGTTTTGCATCCGGTTCCCATAATGGTGAAAAGAGTTTCCACACCATGAACACCGTACCAGAAGAGATCGGGATGAGTTTTTTCGAGAGTAGCCGGACTGAAAACATCCGCTCCGATGACTTTACCGATGGAACCGTTTGCTATTTCTTTTGCACCGGTAATATACCGAAGCGAGGATGCTGAAAATAATGGCGCCTTATAATATTTTGAAGCCTCAAATATTGCAACTGCATCAATAAGTGATGCTGCAATCGGTTTGTCAATGAACATTCTTTTCCCTGATTTCATTACCGGTATAGCCTGTTCAAGGTGAAGCCGGCCGTCATTGGTCTCAAGCAATACAAAATCGACTTTCCTGAGAAGTTCATCTATCGATCCGACGATCTCCACTCCCATCTTTTTAACATCTTCGGTATATCCAGAGATCCTGTCAACACTCGACTTGATATCATTACTTCCTTTGGGGTAAGCTGCCACCACTTTGAATCCCTGAAATTCAGGTCCCGCCGAAGGATCATTCAGGGCATTGGTGAATGCCGTACTGTGAGAAGTATCCAGCCCGATGATCCCTACCCTCTTTGAATTCTGCGGAACAGTACCAGCTGCCCGTAGTGATTTACCGGCTAAGCCAAGAGTAACGGTCCCCGCTGCTGCCGTTTTAATGAAATCCCGACGTTTTATTTGCTTGTTCATTTGCGGATATAGTTAATTTATGAGTTTATGTCAGACTTCTGCAGGTTTAATATTCATCTAATATATAGAACAGATAAAATTAACATCTTTTAAGACACCTGATATAATCCCGGAAAAACTAATGAGTTAAAAGAAGTTAAATCATTTCAGCCATTCATCAATCCCTGACAGGTACGGTTGAATTCTCAATCGCTCAACTGCATTCTTTATTATATATTGATTCTTTATTATGTCTGTATCGTTGTTTTTGCCGAAGGATGATCCGTTACCATCTGTCATGCCCGCTATGAAAAGTTTGCGCGGAGCAAAAGCTGCAGCCAGATCAGGCAGATCATATGCCGGTCAGCACTGCAGGAATGGTGCTTAGTATGAATCTGGTATTATAGTTCCTGTTCATCACAATTGAACTGTATGAAGAATATGGTTCGGCAAGGATCATTCCCGATATGTTATCATCAAACAGAGCTGCATGCATTAAAACCGGAGCCATTTCTCTCCTTGCGAAACCTGTTATTTCAGCATAGTGACACTCAGTTCTCATCCACCTGAGCAGCTTAACCACATCACCGGCCTGAATTCCGGCAATGCTTCTCCCTGCAAGTATTGAAGCATACCAAAGGTTATGTGAAGTTCCGTCAAAATCTGCATCGCCCCGGAATGATCCCGGACCGGTTTCCCCACAGCCCAGCATATCGGGTGCCAGGACTGCAAAACCCTGCATTACAAATTTTTCTATCTCTGCCCCCGGACCTGCTTCAGCAGATTTTCCTTCAGGATTGAGGTAGAGCATTGCTTTGGAGCCCCATGATACTGGTCTGAACAACAGGAAAGGAATAATATAATTGCCCTCTCCTTTAATGAAGTATTTCTCTATTGCATAATTCTCTTCCCGGATACGTCCGGTAAAAACAGGTTTATCGCTGTCGGAAGGTTCGTGATATCCCGACAATCTTTTTGCTGAATAGATCACATCCTTTATAAATTTATCTGGATCTTTCCGGGCGGCGTTAAGATAGTTAAGCCGTGATTCAGCTTCCTTCCGGTTCAGGCTGAAAACAGTTTCACCTTTGAAGGAAGTGGATATCTGACCTGTCGGAGTTACCATAAGCTCTTCTTTTGTGAGAGGCTGAATAATCTCATCGGCAGAGCTTCCGGGATTATTAAGATGTTTTCTGAAGAAAGCATACATTGCCTCCCTGTTCTTTTTTGTTGAAGCATGAACATCATCATCCTCTGCCCTTGAGAAGTTCTCTGGCTGATTGTACGATTTATAAATCCCTTCCACCTCTTTTTCAGTCTCCTTTGCCCCCTGGATGCTAAACATATCTCTGGTGGTAGTGATCATCATTGCCGGTTTAGGAGCCCTTACAATGAGAAGATCGGGATGATCAAGTCCGCGATGCAGGAAATGGAACATAACCTGTTCAGCATCCTGTGGTCCTATCGATTGAAGCAACCGTCTGTAGTTAGTTATGTAATTTTCAGGAGCTGCTGCATAGATCCGTTCATCGAAAGCAGCAATATATGCCGATTGTGTTCCGCCGCCTGACCGGCCGGTTATTCCTATCCTTGCAGGATCAACTTCCCCGCGTGTAAGCAGATAATCGACTGCCCGGATCCCGTCCCGGATCATGTACCTGGCCTGCGAACTTCCTGTTATAAAAGCCTGCGCACCCGGATATGAGTGTTCTTTGGTTGGTCCTCCTGCTGCAGATTTACCGGTTTCCGGATCAAAATATTCAACCCGTTCTCCCTGTCCTACCGGATCGAAAGCGAAGACAATGAATCCTTTTGTAACCAGGTTCAATATTACATGCTGGTAAACAGCGCTCCGGTAGCCTTCTTCAGAGTGTCCGCTGCAATAGATAACTGCAGGAGCCTTGTCTCGTCTCTTCAATCCGCCCGGAATATATAATGATGAAGTAACATAAAATCCGGGTAACCGATTCAAAGATTATGTGTTCGACTTTATATGATCCCTTATCGATTGTCTTTACGATCTTTGCATTAAGAGGAGTCTTTTCAGGGAAGGGTCCGACAATATCCATCAGTGTCTCACGGATATATTTTTGTCTGTCCTGCCACCCTGCAAGTGTATTTAATTGTGAAACACTTTTTCCCCTTTTATCAAGAAGACCATAGCACTGGTCTGTCAGGTAGTGGTAAAGTGAATTCGGGGCGTCACTGTATTCCATCCAGATGTCTTTTATGACATCAAGATCGTTCTGGGCATGAACAGGGTTGTTAAGTAAAATCAAAAAATAAATGATGCAGGATGTAAATACGATTTTTGAAAAATGTTTATACTTTTCATTATGTGCCTTTTGCATATTTCCGGATGTTAAATTACGGGTTACATATGTTGGTAAATACAAAACTAAGATTTTTTACCATGATGAGGAAGACAGGGTGGTCTTTTTATAAATCAGCTGCAATACTTATACCTGATGCCTTCCGGCAATGTTCTGCCAGGGACTTTGTCTATGACCATAAGTGGCACACGGGTACAGAATAATACAACATTTTCCCAACCCCGGATGGAGTTGCCTTCCAATAAAGACAAAGATACAACTACGTATTATAATACGTTTTTTAATACGTATTATAATACGTAGTAACTCCGTGGTCTGATCTTATTCTTTCCTGGATTTATCTATTCCAGAATATTCCTCATATATCCGATACAGAGCGTAACTTCTTTTGCAGCATCAGAGCCCTCGGGTATCTCGTATTCAAGTTCAATATCTACATTTATCGGCCATTTCTCCTTCTTCAGAAGCAGCAGAATATCAGCAATGGGTGTTTCTCCCTTTACCGAAAGGCATATTGGCTCCTGCCGGTGTGCTCTTCGGTCCTGTTTTGTCCTTGATATGGATACTGCGCATCCTGTCGTGATACTTAATTATTATGTCGTTCGGGTGCAGGCCTGTAGCGCCATAATAGTGACCGGCATCGAGGTTAAGAAAATTGGCTGGTGATGCCGTAAAAACAGGATCAAATGAAAATCCGGGTTCTGCAGGCTGCCCGTGCGTATGGTACATTGCCAGGCTCTTATGCTTTTCGGCAAATTTACCCAGACGATTGATTGCTTTTTCGCTGTACTCGTCGGTTATCCCGATCGAACCAAGGGTTTTTGCTGCCTTATAGGCATAATCTATTTCCTCGTCCGACCATGCCGATGGTGCAAATTTCGCTATATTAACATCAATACCTGCATTGTTGAACTTTTTGCGCATTTCATCATATTTCGACATCGGCAGAGAAAGCCTCCACTGACGCTGGGCTTCCCTTGCTGCATCAGCAGCCGCGGCAAAATCGGCTTTTTCCTTGTCGGTAATATCCTGTCCCCCAGGTCTCTGAGGCATAGAGGGAATACCCAGGTCTTCCTCTGCAACAAGTCTAAGTTCGATTGAATTAATGCCTGCAAGGAGAAGGTACCCGATAACGTCATCTACCTTGTGGGGCATGTTCCGGTAACTGTATGTTGTACATCCGAGCTGCACTCCGCTGACTTTCGAATTTGGTTTCTTTGTTTTGTACCTGACCCGAGCATGAATAGCTGACCGGGATAGCTGTAAAAGCAGCTGCAGCTGCTGCAGTACCTAAAAATTTACGTCTTGAGATTGAACCCTTCATAAAAGCTGATTTATTTTGATTTGGTTATTCTGTAAAATCTGTTAAAGTTACTGATTAAGATACTTAAAACCAAAATTTAAGCTGAATTGGAGATCGGGTTTTAATAAAGTCCTGCCATGCTTAACAGGTCCCTACCTGCGCCCGGAATGACGGTTCCACGGATGGTATTCCTGCTTAACACGCTAAGGATTCCTCACTGCGTAATGACGATAGCGCGAAGTTACCTGGTAGTTACCGTGGGTGCCGTGGATAGAAATTCTGTCTTCCGGAAAGGAACTCTATTCATGATAGACCAGATTGCCCTTTACATAGGTTTTCTTTATGACCATCTCATCATTTTCTATCGTAAAAAGAATAATATCTGCCCTTTTACCTTTTGCTATCTCCCCGCGATCGTTCAAACCATAAAGCTTTGCAGGATTCAGGCTGGTCATCCGGATCGCTTCTGCAAGAGAACACCCTGTTACCTTCATTACATTAACCACTCCTTTTTTAACCGGAGAAGCTGATCCATAAAGGACATCCTGTGCCGGGTATCGTAACATGCCTTCCGGTGTGAGTTCGATGGTTTCGCCTTCACCGGTCAAATATCTGCCCGGTTTGAGTGATGCATAACTTGTAACATCCGATGTTAAAATGGTATTTTCAGGTCCTTTTACCTTGTAAAAAACCCGGATCTCTTCTGGATTGAGGTGGAATCCATCACCGATAATACTTATCATAAGCCGGTCATCCGAAAGCTGGGGCCAGAGAGGATTGTTATGCCGGTTTATCATGTTGGCACAGCCGTTCCCAAGGTGAGTTGCAATCCTGGCTCCGCGATTAATGGCTTCAGTAATTTCCCTGGCCGATGCATTATGGTGACCCAGGGCGACAACTATTCCGTTAGCCTTACATTTATCTATGAAATCCATTGCACCGTCAACCTCGGGGGCAATGGTAACGTGAATGATCCCATTTCCTGCAGCTTCGTTGAACATCAGGAATTCATTCCAGTCTGGTTTGCGGACATAAATTAACGGATGAGCTCCCCTGTAACCATCAACAGGCGATATATACGGCCCTTCAAGGTGAAATCCCGGAATCGATCCCAGCAATGCCGGATTATCTTTTACTTTCCCGAGAACGGAAGAATTCCTGATAAGCAGATCATGACTGTTTGTAGTCAGGGTAGGAAGATAAGTTGTCACTCCGGTCTTCCATATTGCCTCTGTTGCTTTTATTATTTCATCATCCGTTAATGTTTCTCCTCCGAATGTAAATGAGACACCTGCAAATCCATTTACCTGGTTATCAATTAATCCCGGTGCAATAATCAATTGTTCGCTTCCGGCCGGCAGCTTCTTCATCCTTTTTATGCCTGTTATAATACCATCTTTTATGTTTATTGAAACAGGCTTTTTGTCAGAATATAATAACCCGGTTATTGTTTCCTGGGAATAGATCGTACCGGTAAAAGGAAGGAAATGGAATATAAATAAAGCTAAGCAGGAAAAATTTCTTCTTTTTTTATTCTCCAATCCGGCCTTTATCATATTTTTGAATTTTAGCATATATCAATACATTAAGAACTCACGAAAATAACAAATGCTTCTCTAAAACCTTACAAAATCTCAATTAAAATGGACCGGAGGAATTTTTCAAAAAAGATGATCATAGCAGGAACTGCTGCAGGGATAAACAGCAATGCATTAATATTCAGCAATGCAGAACAAATCATTAAGGAAGACACCAGGAAACTGCCCGTCAGGGAGTTTGATGTTGTTGTTGCCGGTGGCGGCACAGCAGGTACTGTTGCAGCGATTGCATCAGCCAGAAACGGTGCAAATACAGCCCTGATTGAATCCAAGGGATACCTGGGAGGTACCGTTGTTGAAGGGGGAACTGCACTTCACAGTTTCTTCAACCTCTGGACAGCTTTCCCGGGTGTTGAGAAACGCCAGGTTGTAAAAGGTATCGCACAGGAGATCATCGACCGTCTTCTGACTGTCGGAGGAACGACTGGTCATGGAACTGTTACCGGAAGAATTGATTATGACAGCGTCTGCACTGCTATCGATACGGAATTGTATAAACTGGTTGTGCATGAAATGCTTTCGGAAGCAGGTGTTACCGTATTAACAAATACATTAGTTGCCGGTGCACTAAGAAAAGGTTCTGTAATTGAATCAATTATAACCCAAAGCCGGGCGGGAAGAGAGCTTTTCAAAGCGAAGTGCTTTATCGACAGCACAGCCTTTGGTGATCTTTCGGCTTATGCCGGGGCCGGATTTGCCGAATTGAATGACCATCCGGTGTGCAACAGCATGGGACTGGGAAATGTCAATATTGAAAAACTGTATGCTTATCTGGTTAAAAACAATGCACTGGGAGATCTTGCTTACGGGTTGCGCGACGGGAAGGACGGACAGATCATCAGGATAGGCAGTGAAGGCGGATATTCTATAAGAGGCAAACTACCCCAGGAATTTGTGGATGGAGTCGTGAAGCTTGGATCAGGGCTCATTACGACAACAGTTCATGATAACTATCTTATGTTTATTAAGGTGAATTATAAAATGCCTGTCAGCCCGACCAACAGGGACGAAGTCGCCAAAACCGAACTCATTATAAGGCAAAACCAGTACAAAACTCTTCAATTATTCAGAAAATACCTGCCCGGTTGTGAAAATGCTTTTATAGCCAGGACAAGTCCGACTTTAAACATCAGGCGCGGGAGGACAATAACCTGCGATTATGATATCACTCTTGAGGATGTTCTTCAGGCCAGACATTTTGATGATGACATAATGGCATACGGATTCCATGATTCAGCGCCAAGATTTCAGATCAGGAACGGAGGTACCTATGGAGTGCCTTATAAAGCGTTAAGGGTGAAAGGAATTGACAATCTGCTGGCAGCTGGCATGCTGATAACTACCGATTTCCAGGCACATATGTCGACAAGGAACACTGTATGCTGTATGGGACAGGGACAGGCGGCAGGTACCGCGGCGGCATTATGTGCTGCAAAAAAGACCGGAACACGCGGACTGGCATATCCTGACCTCAGAAATGCTCTCGAAAAGAATAATGTATATTTTGAAAGTTAAGAGAATTAAACAGAGGAATTCAGAGAGGATACACAGAGCTGCACAGAGATCTGTACTGAAACTCTGTGGAACTCTGTGAATCCTCTGTGGAACTCTGTGTAAGTTCTTAAATTAAGTCAGGTTAGTTCCTTATTCTATTTAACAACGCTACACCATGCCTCCGCCATCAGAGCGGCTCCTGCGAGTGATGCATGCACACCGTCGCCGGTCCAGTAAACCCCGGGAGCTCTTTTCTGAGCTTCATCATAAACAGCCTGGTATGGAATAAATGTTGCCCCGAACTGAACCGCTATTTCTCTGGCAGCTTTCTGGTACTCATAAAACTCAGGATACCATTTGTCATCCACTGCCTTTACACCTCTTACACCGTATGGTTCGCCAATAATAAACTTCACATCTGGCAATACCTTTCTTGTTCTTTCAAGAAGTGCAATATAGTCTCTGCGATAAACTTCAACTGTTCCGTCGTAATTACCGTTAAGCTTATGCCAGATATCGTTAACACCGATAAGAATACTGATGACATCCGGTTTTAGTTCGAGACAATCCTTATCCCATCTTTCGGCAAGCTGGAAAACTTTATTTCCGGAAATGCCTTTATTATAGATCTTCAGATCGAGGTGGGCATATTTCAGCATCACCTGAGCAGCGGCAAGCATTGCATAACCTGTTCCCAGGGGCCTTGCCGAATTGTAACCCATATCTTCCCTGTTCCGGCCCGCGTCAGTTATTGAATCGCCCTGGAAAAGAATTGTCTGACCTTTCAGGAGTTTTATTCTCGGTCCTCCTTTTGGCACTGCAGCTGATACTATATCAGGGATGCTGATTGCCGCGATTGTACCCAGAGCAGCTTTCTTAATGAAGCTGCGGCGTGAATTGAATTGATTGCTCATGGTAATTATTTTACATTTTGTTAACCTTTTTTGCCAACTGCCTTTGCCAACTTCTGACCTCCGACTTCGGACTTCGGACTTCCGACTTCGGACTTCCGACTTCCGACTTCCTCAATACCGCACCTTCACACTCACCGCTCCATCCACCGGCTTGTCTGACGCTACCATTATATACCCACCTCCACTCCCCGAAGTAATGGCTCCCGGATAATTCGGGAAATACTTTGTTTCAAGTTCATCCATTATCTGGTCGGGAACTGTAAGGGGAAGTATCTTCTTCCAGGCACGGACGGTTGTGGTCATCGATTTGCCAAGACCATTAACATCCTTATTAATTATCGATTCCCAGCAACTATCTCCAGCTTCACCAAGCTCCCTGATCAGGGATTTTTCAAGATTCATCAGTTTCAAGGGATCATATCCCACCGGACGCGGCTGGACAGGCACCAGGTGAATCACTTCACTCAGCCATTCACATGTTTCCTTATCAGTTGATGATTCGATTTTTTCGGGCCAGTAACCACCCCTGTAATATAGCCTGTTGATCCCCGGATAAAGAAGTCCGATCTGATCCTGTGAACCTGAGACATAAGTCCTGCCTGGTGGATTTTCAGCGCCGAACAATAATCTGGCATTGATTTCGTGATCTCCGTCAGGATAACGGTCACCCCATAACTGAATGGCAATCATCCTGGAACTTGTAGCCAGTCCCGACCGGTCATTAAAATCCATCGAAGGCCATATCTGAGCGACTACCACCGATCCCGGGTGAATTTTCGATACCCATGGCTGATCGATCCATCCTCCGGCTATGCAAAGCCGGTATGGAAACCTCAGCTCTCTTTTCGTTTCAGAACTTGATCTCACGGGTAATCCGGGTTCAGGGATCCTGTCAAGAACAATGTATTCAACTCCTTCATTTTTACAAAGCGTCTCTTTATCTGCAGAATGACCATCCTGATTAACAATAAAAATGTCGGGTTTCAGCTTATTCATATCGGGGGCAAAATCGAGTAATCCTGTCCCGGATGCGAGGAATGCATCCCCGACATACTTTATTGACTTAACGATGTAGAGTCTTTCCTTTTCGGAGAAATAGGGTTTTTTACCTTTTAACTTGAAAACATTATCGTCCCTTCCAACGCTTACATACAATTTACCATATTCTGATGCAGCCTTGAAAAAAGCTATGTGTCCCCCGTGAAGAAGGTCGTAACATCCGCTGACAAGCACCTTTTTCTTCTTCATAATGATTTAATTTTACCGGTTGAACCGGTCATTTTTCTTCGTGTCAGACAAGCCGGCAATCTTATGCTTAAAAAAAGAAAACCTGCAAGTGCAGTGACGGCCGCAGAAATTCCGAAATCTATTCTTGTAAGCAGGAATCCGACAAGGAACAACGGTATGCTTATAAAGAGCCTGTTCTTTACGGGACCCTGTTTATATTTGAGAAAATCGGCAACTATCTGTCTGGCGCTCCTGAAAGCTGTATCACCCGATGTTATGGGGGCTGCAACTACTCCAAGCAGAGCAAGTATCCCGTCCTTCAGTCTGTAAGCAGGTGTCTGCCGGTTCTGATCAGCTCCCTCGATCTCCTCAATGAATCTTGAGTAGAAAAAGTAACCCAGTAAGAGAACTGCTATTGAAATAATTAAAGTAATCACCTTCTTAATTAATGTCTTAGTTTATCGAATCTCTTTGTGAACCCTAGTGCCTTAGTGCCTTGGTGGTATATTGTTTTAGCCACTAAGACACCAAGACACTAAGATTCACTAAGTCAATATATTACTTATATAGTACATTTATATTATATTTTCAAATTATACCATTTGACCGCATTTTCCCTGTACAGTTTATCGATTACTTCCTTAGGAAGCTGTAATCCTTTAAAAGAGCCGGTAAACAATCCGGAGGTCATTTCTGAATCAGTTGCAAAATATTTCCAGTCGTCCATCCATTCGTAATGCATTCTGGTCCTGAATCCGTCAGGATTATTGCTTCCGCTGTAACTGACATCGGTACCGTAAAGAAGCCTGTCCTGGTAATTAATGCAGAAATCCCGTACACGCTCCCTGTCCTTTGCCGACTGGTACTGAAGATGGCATGTTCTTGCCGAAATATCCACAGCCATATTAGGATATCTGTCGAGCCTTAATGCAAGTGAATCAACATTCCATTCGAGGCTGCCGAGATGGCATCCTATGAAGGTAATATCGGGATTTCTTTTCAGGAAATTATCACGGGCGTTTATCTGATCCTCATAGGATGGAAATTCAGGGTGAAGGAACATATGGTACTGAGGATTCTCTGCAAAATAATTGCTGTCGCTGCTGACTGTCATCTCTTCAAGAGGCAACCAGCAATTCCGTGGTTCACCCAGATGACCGGTTACTGGGATATTTTTGCTTTTTATGAAGTTAATCACCGGATCGATCCCGGGATCATCAACCATTATGAACCTGCCTGACCTGTCGCGTACCGTCATACCTATATTCTTCCAGATCTTAACTGCAACTGCTCCGGCTGAAATATCAGACTCCAGCTGACTGATGATCTTTTTGCTCCACCCTTCATTTCCCCAACCGGTTGTATCGAAATGGAAAGTCGGTCCGAAAAATACCTTCCCCGGATGTTTTTGTGCAGATAACACAGCATGGCTGAATTGTTCCCGGATGTTTGCAGAATCACCATGATCGACATTAAGAGTTATAAGGATGAAATTATCATCGGCAGCCTGTTGTTCAAACATACCATCGTCGCTGTTAATATGGATGTGAGTGTCGATTTTCACAACTGAAGAAAAATCTTCTTCGGAATAATATTTATTCTGGCAGCTAAAGGTAAATAATACCGCTACTGAACATAAAATCAGTTTAAACCTCATTTCTTTGGATATTTAAAAATAAAAATAATATTACTTATCGGTTTATTGTAAAAATCGGGACAGATTCTTCGCTCCACTGCTTGTCGCTCTGAATGACAGTAACTTGAACTAACAAAATATAATCCTGACCGGATCCCGGCAATTTAAGTCAGTTACTTCCTTTCTGAACTCATATAAAATTCGATAGTTCCTCCATCCATGATCTCCTGGTGGGTAATATATGTCCGGTCAAGTTCCTTGCCGTTCAGGAGCGCTTTGCTGATATATTTGTTTGTTACGGATGCTTCCGGAGCTTTCACCGGGAAATTATGTCAGAGAGGCATTACCACATAATCTGCCTTATTGAGGAATTCAATACTTTTCTGGCAGCTGGTGAACTGATCGAAATTATATTGCTCAACCTCAACGATACCGTATTTCATTCCGGAGACATCTTTTGCGGCCCATATTGCTTTAAAATCCATCATGCCGCTGGCGCCGATCTCCTCTTTATCCTTGATATGCCATAATTCGAATCTGCCGGGATATTTATTAAAATAATCGACAGGATTCTTTCCTCCTTCAACACACCAGTACAGATCGAGCTGGAACATCACTTTTGCAGGATCGGTATTCTGAACCATGAAATCATACATGATGGTATCGCCGTGTACGGTACTGAATTCCTTGTCGTGGTTATGATATCCGAAGCGGATGCCCTTTGCATTGCACTTTGCTCCCACTTCATTGAAATAATCGCACCATTTTTTAAGACCGGCAATGCTTTCGTAAGCCGATCGTCCCATTGACGGCTGAACAATATATTTAGCGCCTGCTGCCAGATGAGCATCGATAGCCTGATCCCACCATGCCATTGTCTCGGCATAATTGGTTGAATCGGGAAGGGGGCGGCTGGCATGTGAGCTGAGAACATGCATTCCGTTCTTTTCACAGAGCTCCTTGAAAGCAACAGGCTCCATTCCGTAAAATTTACCATCGCGGTATCCTGCAGGTTCAACAAATGTATAACCCATTTTAGCTACTTTTCCAATTGCAGCGGGGATATCCCTGTTTATTGAATCGCGGATTGAATATAGCTGCAATCCTATGTTCTTCCCTGTTTTACAGGAAGTAAACAGAGTTGATAAAGAGCCGGTTATGGCAATCAGGATCACAATGGCAATTAAGTTTCTTTTTTTCATTTCTGTCGGGTTTTAAATTTTGTGAAATATACAAATTAATTTTTATTACATACCGATCCTCACGGGCACAGGGAGTGAGATATTTATTTCTTTAACTCAAAACAGACTGTATATGCGGCGCTTAGCAGAAAGATGTTAGTGCTAATCGATTTCCGGAGCCGGGTAACGGTGTCATGTAAAAAAATTTTATATTTTAGCCTCAATAGTTACCGGATCTGCATATATGAAAACCAACCGCCGCAAATTCATCGAAACCTCATTGGCAGGCGCAATTGGCGCCTCATTAACAGGATGCGCCTCTCATGAAGGAGAAAATAAAAATGATAAATATTCCCTTGCAGATGAGATCCTGAAGCAACCCGTTCTGAAAAAAGTGCTCTTCCCTGAACCCGTGATCATTGATACCCTGGAACTGCTCAGGCTGAATAATACATTTCCTTTGCAGAGTCAGGTCGAAGAAGGGTGCTGAAGGTATCTCGGTGGCAAACAATGATCAGATGAGATCTTTGTGGCCAGTCTTTATAAACCGACTGCAACCTTATTTCACGGGGAAAGATGCACGTGAGCTGGAAAAGCTTATTGAGGAGAGTTTATGTTTACCAGAGCAATTACAAGATGCAAAACCTTGCACTCTGGGTACCTCTGGCTACAATCGAATTCGCCATTCTCGATATGCTCGGGAAGATTGCCGGGAAATCAATCGGGGAGCTTATCGGTGAGATTCACAACAGCAAAATTGCAGTTTACCAGGCAAACGGAGAAAGAGATATAACTGCGGAAGCTGACTATGGAGCATCTTATCAAAGAGGTTGGGGAGACAGGTGCCAAAGCCCTTAAATTCAAGGTCGGGGGCAGGATGAGCAATAATTATGAATCTCCTGCAGGAAGCACAGAAAAGCTGATACCTCTTGTAAGGAAAACATTCGGTGATAAAATGGTCATCTATGCTGATTCAAACGGTTCATATACAGCTGATGAAGCTATCAGGATCGGAAAGATTCTGGAAGAATACAAATATGATTTTTACGAAGAACCGGTTCCGTTCGACTGGTATGAAGAGACAAAACAGGTAGCCGATGCACTGAAATACCCGGTAGCCGGAGGTGAACAGGAACCAAGTCTTCATATGTTCCGGTGGCTTATTGCCAATGATGCTCTTGAGATTGTTCAGCCCGATATGTTCTATTTCGGGGGAATGATAAGGTCGATGAAAGTAGCAAGGATGGCAGATGTATTACGGTAAGGTCTGCACCCCTCACATTTCAGGATCAGGTCTGGGATATCTGTATATGATGCATTTTGTTTCGGCAATACCAAATGCCGGGCCATATCATGAATTCAAGGGATTCAATAATGATCTACCGTTTGAATGCAGAACATCCACGATTACAAGTGATGAAGGAGTTGTTACTGTTCCTTCAGGACCTGGACTGGGGATTGAGAATTGAATCCGGGTATATTAGCAAAACACGAGGTGGTTGAAAATATAATTTGCACGAACTTTCATATTCTTCCAGCGACTTCAGTAACATTTCCTTGATATTATCAAGCCCTTTAACGGCATTCACCGGTAGCTTTCCTTCTTTACCGAAAACAAGCTGTGCATCATATTTTTCAATTGTCACCTTCGATTCATCAATTTTTCCGGATTTATCTTTTACTGCATTTATATCCAATCCAAGATGCCGTGCCATAAAATCATACATCGCCATTCTCTTCGATACACCATAATCATGACCTTCATTTGCAAGATGTACATTCTCAACATGTCCGGTTTCCCGTAAAGTCCATATACCTTTTTAAGGTAGGGAAATTCTATCTCCAGGAACATTTTCCGTCCAGTCGCTGCCATCGGAAACGACCAGCATGGGGCGTGGCGAAGCCATTGCTGCTATCTCGACATTGTTGGTCATGAGATCGGTGCAGGAATGGATCGGCAGACCGCTTTCACAGGCACAACCTCCCTAGAAATAAGATGAAACCATAACGACCGGCACGCTGACAGTTATCCTGTCGTCAAGCGCGGTCAGCAAGGAATGTCTGTGTACCTCCGCCAGATTCACCGGTAACACCTATCCGTTTTGGATCGACATAAGGTAAGCGAAGTCAGAAAATCAATCACCCTTATTGAATTAAGTGTCTGCATGGTAAGAGCAAGACCAGGTTCTGTGATCTCAGGGGTCAATCTGAAGAAGCGATTCACCGTAACCAAACATTTCATAGCTGAACACCACTGCTCCCATTTTTGCCAGCATTGCACATCTGTATTGCTGGTCGGGCCGTACCGCCCGTTTCATTAAGATCGGGACTGTTGAAATGACCATGAGGTGACAACACAGCCGGAAAAGGCCCCTTGCCTTTTGCGGGACGATAAAGTGAACCACAGAGGTAAAAGCCTGGGATGGTCTCAATTCCAACATTCTCTACAGTATATCCGTCATATTTTCTCGCTTCGGGGTGACTATCGGATTCAGAGGTAGTTTTCTCTGGCATCGGGGAAAGGTTCAGCTGTTCAAGAAAACATTTCCTGAGTTCAGCTTTGCGCGATTCCCAGACTTGCAGGTTTTTATAAGCTGCAAGCAGTTTATCAAGATGCTTTTCACCTTCCTCGGGAGTCTCTCGTAATATGTAAAGTTGCTTATCTGGTAGGTGTTGTCGCCGGTCTTTTGGAAGATAAGATCCAGAGGCATCAGGATATTTGCAAGTGTTTCCTCAGGATCCATCCTGTAACGCCAGGTTGCATAGTTGACATCAAGGCCCTTTATAAGGTTCTCACTATACTGAAGCCTGATACCATATCTTCTTTCAACATCCGACAGAACCTCCTTTAGAGGTTTCCTGTAAACATCTACCGGTTGCTGCGAACTTACCAAAAACGAAATAGTGAAAAAACAAACTACAAATATTAAACTGATTTTCATAGCATTATGTAATTAATAAAGATTTTTAACCGCAAAGGTCACAAAGTAACCGCAAAGAGCGCAAAGTTTTTTCAAACACACAGATCTTCCAATTTTATATTTTATTTACAACCCTTTTAATGCCATCTTTCAATAAAAGTACATTAAAGTTGATAAGAAGTCCCAACTTAAAATTGCCAAGTTTCATGTAGGTCAAAGTCTGAGCCAGGTGAACATCATTAAGTGCTTCTACACTTTTTATTTCAATAACAACCTTATTTTCAACAAGAATATCGATCCTATAGCCACAATCAAGCTTTACTTCTTCAAAAATCAACGGCATAGGTTTCTCTTATTCAACAGCAAGTCCTGATCTCATTATCTTATAATACAGACATTCCTTATATGCACTCTCAAGCAAACCAGGTCCAAGAGATTTGTGTACTTCTATTGCTAAACCTATGATTATTTTTGATATCTCATTTTCCGTAATCATCTCAATTAATTCGGGCTTACATAATTCTTCCTTTGCGTCCTTTGTGCCTTCTTTGAGTCCTTTGCGGTTAATGTATTTCAAAAGATCTTTTCAAGAAACTCTTATCAAACTGGATAGAGACTAAGAGAAATATTATTCGGAGATAAATTTAATTAAAGGTATTAATATTGGTTTCGATTTCTCGGCAATGTATGTGAAATTTGTCACTTTTTTACCATCCTTTACTTCACTGGTTTTAGTAACTATTACATAGGGATTCATTTTAGCGATAAATATTAAAGCCCGTTCTTTTGCTTCGGAACTGTATTTTGCGAATACCGGGTGAACTGCCGTTATCAGATCAGCAAGATCTGTTTTTGTCGTGATGATTGTTCCTTTCGGCCATACAGGATCCTTACCGGATTGTGATACGACAACCGCCCCTCCCGATGGAATCCAGTTGAGCCAGTTCATCTCATCGCCGGCATTCTTTTCATTTCCCTTCAGGATTATCTCCTCAGAATAATACCCCCTCAGCCAATCCTTGAACAGGGGCGGCAACTTAAGCGGATTAATGTATCCGGTAATTATCCGGCAGTTATTATAATGACCTGTATTGAAATTATAATCATCTGCAATAAGCAACCCTTTGTTCTTTACCAGATGAGCAGTAAAAAGTGAAACAAGTGTTTTGTATTCGGTGGTTGTTGTATCAGTCGAAGGATTATTTTTCAAAATAATTCTGCTAATCTCAGCTTTATAATCCTGCTCTGATCTTTTCCCGAGGTTTATTTCACTTAATATCTTCTTCAATTCTCCCCGCGACTCTTCAGGAGATTGAAAACTCATTTCAGGTCTGAAAACACCTCTCCGCCCTTCATCATTTAAAACAGGCTCACTGATGATTGAGTTATCTGCCGGCATTTCAATGGCTTCAATGGTAACCGATCCTGATGCAAGTCCGGGCGCCGATGCCAGAACAGTTATCCTGCCTGCTGTCCCTGCTGATCTTACCACATTCGAAACCGGCAAATCCGCGTACCAGACTCCCCCGATACGGTTATGCCTGTTTATATACGACTCGTAGACTGAATATCCTGCAAGTGTTGCCGGTCCGGTTACACTCCATTTTATTGTATTTGTAGCGCCATTAACATGGTTACCTTCAGTATCAACAATATCTGCAGTTATGATTGCCACAGATCCGCGGTCTGCATCAATTTTCTGAGAAGAACCCTTAAGAATGATCCTTGCCGGGTCACCTGACGTGACTTTTTCTCTTGTAACGCTCTTTCCGGCCAAATTTCCTACAGAAGGGCTACTGCCGTTTTCATCTGTCAGATCACCGGATACAATATTTTGAAAATATCCGACAGATGATTTTGCAGTATTTTCAAAACTCCCGGATACTCCTGATGCCATTAGTATCCGGGTTGTATCTTCTTTCCTGGCATATTCAGAACCGGCTTCATTATTTGTTTCATTCCCAATGCTTCGGATCATTATGCTCGGATGATTGCGGTCGCGGCGTATCAACTCCTTTATCTGCTGTTCCTGAAGCTCAACCGGGGATCCCTGATTCTTAATACCGGAAAGTTCTTCTTCCACAATAATTCCGTATCTGTCAGTCAGATCATAAAAATATTTGTCGCTGAGATAATGTGCTGTACGAATGAAATTGAAATTCAGGTTTTCAGCAATATCCCTTACATCCATTTCAGTTAACCATTTCGGGATAGCATCTCCCAGCCAGGGGTAATCGCGGTGACGGATCCCTCCATGGATCAGTACTTTTTTGCCGTTCAGATAGATGTTATTCTCATTATAATCCCATCTGAACCATCTTAATCCCAAAGGACTCCTGAAAACATCCGTTATCTTTCCGCCGGTTAAGACTTCGGAACGGACCTCATACAAATAAGGATCATCAGGTGACCAGAGATGAGGATTCGATACGGGCTTTGAGATCTGGTCGAATTTGTACAGTTGTTTTGGATTGATAACGGCTTTTGATTTTATTACCTGAACATTCCTGCCTGATGCATCTGTAATGTATGAATTAAGAATGCACTCTTTCGGTTCATTGTAATCGTTTTGCACCCACGTCTGAATCCTTACAACTGCTTCCTTCTCACTGACAGAAAGAGTGGTTATGAATGTACCACCCTCATGTGAAGCAGAACCCTGCATGGGAATATACACGTCATCCTTTACTACTAATGTAACATCCCTGAAAATACCACTGTATAAATCCAAATTGTCTGCCACCACATTAAGTAAACCGAACTTATCATTTTGTGTATTGCTGACAGCCACAGCAAGGAGATTATCCTTTCCCGGAGTTATGTATCCGGTTATGTCGAAATCAAAAGATCCTAGGCTCCCCTTATGATTTCCGAGGTATTTACCGTTGATCCATACTTTACAGTATTTGCGGACACCCTCAAACTCAACAAACACTTTTTTACCTGCAGCAATGGTATTCACCGTGAAATGTTTCCGGTACCATCCCCAGCCTTTCCACCAATAGAGGTTATCAGTCCCGGCAGTGCTCCTGATAAAGGGATGAATCTCGCCAGTCGTTTCGTATGTACTCCAGGTATGTGGAATACTGACAGCGGGCCATTTCGAATCGTCAAATTCCGGCGATTCATAGCCATTTTCAGCCTTTTCGCCGGGAAAATAATTAAAGGCCCAGTCAGTGTTTATGACCTTTTGATAACGGGGAGGTAAAACAGGAAGAGCCTGTTTTTTCTGCGCATGGCTCAATGGCATACACGTAAACAAAAACATAAACAGGACAACGACAGCATGTTTCATATTGCAGAATTTCCAGCAATAAAGTTAGTTAATATCGGCAAAATGACAAAATATCCGGGTTAACTACTTTTCAAGATTTGCCGGATTAATTCCATCATTTGTACTTTTTTAGGGTAAAGCTTATATTTATGAGTTTTTAATAAAAATGACAACTATGAAAAAACAGTTACTGTTCCCGGTTATGATTTTCTCACTGACCCTGGTCGTAAATAGCCAGAAAGCTCCGACCGGCAATCCTAAGGATTTCAAACTTAAAACTTGTCTTCATTCAGTTAGCTATATGGGTGTCTGGCGCGGACAGGCAACCCTGACAGTCGATGAATTCCTTGTAAAGGCCAAAGAATTTGGTTATGACGGAGTGATGCTCGCGGCAAAACGCCCGCATGTTTCACTTATCGATTATGATGATACTGCGAGACAGAAGCTTAGAGCCAGAATCAAAGAACTGGGACTTGAGCTTGTCTGCCTTGCGGGATATAACGATTTCACCGCAGGTGTCGATAAGGCAGGTATTCCCAATGTGGAAATCCAGGCGACCTTTATCGGGGAGCTTGCACGGCTTGCCCGCGACCTGGGAACCAATATGGTGAGAGTCTATACCGGTTATGAACGTCCCGACCTGCCCTACGACAAACAATATTCCCTTGTTGTGGAAGGGTTGCAGATGGCTGGTAAGATCGCGGCAAAATACGGTGTTACCCTGGCCATTCAAAACCATCACGATATTGCTCTTCACCATGAAGCGATGAAATGGCTGATCGAGGAAGTAAATCTTCCAAATGTCAGGGCTGCCTTCGACTGCTGGTCGCCCACTCTCGAAGGCCTCACATCAGAGGAAATTAAGCAGGCTATATATACCATGAAGCCATATATAGTCCATACCACCACTGCTGATTATAAAGAACTTCCCAGGTTCAGATATGAACTGACCCACAGCAATTATGTCCCTGCTATATCACAGATGAGAGCTGTTCCGATCGGTGAAGGATTCCTCGATTATAAGACATTCATAAACACCCTTAAAGAGATCGGCTACCAGGGATATATTGCTTATGAGATGTGCGAAGTGCTTGAAGGTGGCGGATCGGTGGAGAATCTGGATAAGACTGCAAAAGCGTTTATAGAGTATGTGAAGCAGTTTAAGTAAGGGCACAGAGGCTCAATGGCGCAGAGGCCAGAAGGTTTTGAGGTGTTACGCCTTTAAGGTGTAACGGCCTTAACCCACATAACAGGTTTTAGTTTGCAATGTGGATTAATATTTAATTTCTTTTGACTAATTCTGTCAAAATATTCCCGAATTCGTGGAAAGCTTTGAAGAACAGATTAAGAGACTTCGAAAATAAATAACCTGATCATCAGCAACTCCAATTAATAAAAGCTGGAAAATTAAGAAATTCCCATTTTTATTTTGATATTTTAAAATTAATAGTACTTTTGTCAGGCTCTTTAACACAAAACATGTTAATTTCTTTAATCCATATTATCCTCATCCTTATTCTTGTGCCCAGCACATGATCCGGGAATAATATGTATTAATATAAATATACAGAAGCTTTCCGGATAACCCGGAAAGCCTTTTTTATAACAGCTTTATTATGAAAAATAAACTCAGAAGTTCGATAACAATCAGCGGCAGGACGATGGCCGGGGCCAGAAGCCTCTGGCGCGCCAACGGAATGAAGGAGGAGACATTTCGGCAAACCTGTTATTGCAATTGTAAATTCATTTTCCCAGTTTGTACCCGGACATGTTCATCTCCATGAAACCGGACAGATCATTAAGAAGGAGATTGAAAAACAGGGTTGTTTTGCAGCCGAATTCAATACGATAGCTATCGACGACGGCATTGCAATGGGTCATACCGGGAATGCTCTATTCCCTCCCCTCACGCGAACTTATTGCCGACAGCGTCGAGTATGTGTGCAATGCTCATTGTGCTGATGCAATGATCTGCATCAGCAACTGCGACAAGATAACCCCGGGAATGCTGATGGCTGCACTCAGACTTAACATACCTGCAGTATTTGTATCGGGCGGACCGATGGAGGCAGGCTTATACGGTAACAGATATCTCGACCTGATCGATGTTATGGTCGACGGCGCTGACGATAAAGTGAGCGATAATGAGCTGACAGAAATTGAAAGGTCAGCCTGTCCGACATGCGGTTCATGTTCGGGTATGTTCACGGCAAATTCCATGAACTGCCTGAATGAAGCTCTCGGACTTGCCCTTCCCGGTAACGGAACACTGATTGCCACACATACAAACCGCCTGAATCTGGTGAGAAAAGCTGCCGGCCCTTATTGTCAGCCTTGCAAACAGGTATTATAACGACGGTGATGACAGTGTTCTTCCGCGGTCAATAGCCACACGGTCGGCTTTCATGAATGCAATGTCACTCGATATAGCAATGGGTGGATCGACAAACACGGTTTTGCATCTTCTTGCTCTTGCCAGTGAAGCAGGGGTCGATTTTTCAATGAAGGATATCGATTCTCTTTCACGGAAAGATCCCTAATCTGTGTAAGGTAGCTCCAAGTTCACATTACCATGTCCAGGATGTGAACCGTGCCGGAGGGATCATGGCAATTATGGGGGAGCTGGATCGTAACAACTTGATTGACAATTCGGTAAAACGAATTGATTATCCTTCTCTCCGGGATGCTCTGGCTGACTGGGATATCAGGGGCGGAAAGGAAAAGCCCGAAGCTTATGAGTTATTTCAAAAGCGCTCCGTCAATGAAAAAAAGTCTTGTAATGGGTTCTCACAGCACAATGTATGATTCAATCGATACTGACCGGTGAAAACGGATGCATCAGAAGTGTAAACTATGCTTACAGCAGGGACGGTGGACTTGCCGTCCTCTACGGAAATATTGCAGAAGGACGGATGTATTGTAAAAACCGCCGGAGTCGATAAGGAGCTCCTTTCATTTCAAGGTCCGGCAGTTGTTTTTGAATCACAGGAAGAAGCAGTGGAAGGAATTCTTGAACGGAAAGGTTAATGCAGGTGATGCAGTAGTAATAAGATATGAAGGACCAAAAGGCGGACCGGGGATGCAGGAAATGCTCTACCCCACCTCATACCTGAAATCAAAAGGACTCGGAAAGAAATGCGCATTGTTAACCGACGGCAGGTTCTCGGGAGGTACCTCAGGCCTCTCAGTCGGCCATGTTTCACCCGAAGCTGCAGCCGGTGGCACAATTGCCCTGATTAAAAACAGGTGATATTATTGAAATAAATATTCCTGAAAGAAAAATAAATATCCATCTGACTGAAAAAGAAATAAATAACAGGATTAAAGAGGAGAAATCACGGGGTAAACAGGCATTCACTCCCCGTAACCGTAACCGGAAAATCCCGGCCTCACTCAGGGCCTACGCCTCAACAGTAAGTTCGGCGGACAAGGGTGCGGTCAGGATTATTTAAGAGACGTCAAGCGGCAAAAACGCATACAAACAAGACTCCCCTGCCTGCTGAAGAGATTGAGGGCAAAAGATAAACTAAAATAAAGTAAATAAAATATGACTGACAAAGAAGCACAGGAAACAACAGCGACAGGCAAACGGACACGAAAATATTACAGGTGCGGAGGCTCTTGCTGAGATGCCTGATCGAGGAAGGAGTTGATACAATTTTCGGGTATCCCGGCGGAGCAATTATGCCGGTATATGATAAGCTGCTGGATTATGATGATAAGCTCAGGCATATTTTAACCCGACATGAACAGGGAGCAGCACATGCGGCACAGGCTTATGCAATGGTGACAGGCAAACCCGGAATCTGCTTTGCCACTTCAGGACCGGGCGCCACAAACCTTATAACAGGAATTGCAAATGCTTACCTCGATTCAGTTCCGATGATATTCATCACTGCCCAGGTAGTATCCGGACTCATCGGCACGGATGCCTTCCAGGAAACCGATATTCTTGGTGTCTCAATGCCTGTGACAAAATGGAACTGGCAGATCAAGAAATCACAGGATATTCCGGAAATAATTGCAAAAGCATTTTATATAGCCACAACCGGCAGACCTGGACCGGTGCTGATCGATATTACCAAGGATGCACAGACAGGAAAAGCTTCAGTTCAAATATAAAAAATGCAACTACCTGAGAAGCTACAATCCTCATATTCCGTTGCAAACCAAAGCAATAGAAGCGGCTGCCATAATGATCAACCATGCTGAAAAGCCGCTGATCCTTGCCGGTCATGGTGTTCTTCTGGCTAATGCTGAAAATGAACTACTGCAGTTTGCTGAAAAAACCGGTATACCGGTGGCTGTGACACTGCTCGGGCTTTCCTCATTTCCGTCCGGACACAGGCTCTATACAGGATTTCTCGGAATGCATGGCAATTATGGTCCAAACCTCCTTACAAACGAAGCAGATCTGATAATCGCCATTGGAATGCGTTTCGATGACCGTGTTACAGGTAATCTGAAAAAATATGCAAAAAAGGCAAGGATAATTCATATAGAAATTGATGAAGCTGAGATAAATAAGAATGTCCAGGTTGATCTTGAGATACACAGTGATGCCAAAGAAGTATTACAGAATCTTATTCCGCTGGTTAAACAGAACAGCTATGAAACCTGGATAAGGGAATTCAGGATCTGTGATAAGATAGAATATGACAAGGTTATTAAAGAAGAAATCAAAACCTGAAAAAGGAAATATCAGGATGGGTGAGGTTGTCAGGCTGGTTTCTGACATGACAAACGGAGATGCAATAATTGTTACTGATGTAGGTCAGAATCAGATGACGGCAGCCCGGTATTACAAATTCACACAGCCCCAACTCTCTTGTAACATCGGGTGGAATGGGAACAATGGGTTTCGGTCTTCCGGCAGCAATCGGAGCCAAAATCGGTAGTCCCGGAAAACAGGTTATTGCTTTCATCGGCGACGGAGGTTTCCAGATGACAATCCAGGAACTGGGAACAATACTTCATTATAAAGTGCCTGTAAAAATAATAATACTCAATAACGGATATCTCGGTATGGTTCGTCAGTGGCAGGATATGTTCTTCAAAAAGAGATATGCTTCGACTGAACTGGTAAATCCCGATTTTGTTGCAATTGCCGGAGGATACAATATTCCCGCCAGAAAGGTCTCAAAGAGGGAGGAACTAAAAGAGTCTCTTGCCCGAGCTGCTTGCTGCAGAAGGACCGTATCTTCTTGATATCGACATTGAGAAGGAGGGAAATGTGCTGCCGATGATAGAACCGGGAGCATCAGTATCGGAAGTGACACTTAACTACAAAGGTTAAATTTAAATGATGAAACAGGAATTTACAATATCATTATTCAGCGAGAACCATATCGGGATTCTCAATCAGATTACAATAATACTGGTCAGGCGGCAGATCAATATTGAAAGCATAACAGCTTCCGAATCTGCCGTAAAAGGTGTTCATCTGCTGACACTTGTCGTAAAAACCACTCCCGACATGGTCAGGAAGATCGCACGTCAGATGGAAAAGCTGGTTGATGTGCTGAAAGTGTTCGTGCATTCATCCGATCAGATAATTTACCAGGAGATTGCACTGTTTAAAGTATCAACCAAAAGCATAATGTCGGGCAATATCCTTGAAACAATAGTTAAGCATCACAATGCAAGGATACTTGTTGTATCTCCTGAATATATGGTCATTGAGAAGACAGGTCACAAGTCGGAGATCAATGAGCTTCTGGTACACCTTGAACCTTACGGTGTTCTTCAGTTTGCAAGGTCTGGAAGGGTGGCAATTACAAAACAGGTCAAGGAGCTCAATGCATACCTGAAGGAGATGGATGAAGCAACAGGCAATCAAGAGCAGAAGAGAATGAATGTAATTAAATACAATAATAATAATCTTAAACCATGGCAAAAATCGATTTTGGAGGAGTTCTTGAAAATGTTGTTACCAGAGAAGAGTTTACACTTGCAAAAGCTCGTGAAGTTCTTAAAAATGAAACTGTTGCAGTTATCGGCTACGGCGTTCAGGGACCTGCACAGGCTCTTAATATGAAAGACAACGGGATCAATGTTATCATTGGTCAGGCGCCCGAATTCAAAGCCGACTGGGATAAAGCAGTCAGGGATGGATTTGTTCCCGGGAAAACGCTCTTTCCCGTTGAAGAAGCTGCCACAAAAGGAACAATTATTCAGTATCTGGTTTCAGATGCAGCCCAGCGTATCCTATGGCCAAAACTTAAACCATGTCTGAAGAAGGGTGATGCACTCTATTTTTCACATGGATTTTCAATTACATATAAAGATCAGACCGGTGTGATTCCTCCTCCTGATGTTGATGTGATTCTTGTTGCACCAAAAGGATCCGGCACAAGTGTACGCCGCAATTTCCTGGCCGGAACAGGTATCAACTCGAGTTATTCCGTATTCCAGGATTTCACGGGAAAGGCGGAAGAACGGACAATTGCCCTCGGTATTGCTATCGGATCCGGTTATCTCTTCCCGACAACCTTTGAGAGCGAGGTCTTCAGCGACCTTACAGGGGAGCGCGGTGTACTTATGGGTGCCCTGGCCGGAATAATGGATGCCCAGTACCAGGTCCTCCGCGAGAATGGACATACACCTTCCGAAGCTTTCAACGAAACTGTCGAGGAGCTTACACAGAGCCTCATCCGTCTTGTCGATGAGAACGGTATGGACTGGATGTATGCAAACTGCAGTGCAACAGCTCAGAGGGGAGCCCTTGACTGGAGACCAAAATTCAAAGATGCAACCCTTCCTGTATTTAACGAACTTATATAAAAGGGTTAAATCGGGTGAAGAGTGCGAAAGGGTTCTTAAATCGACCGGCGCTCCGAATTATAAAGAGGTTCTTGATGCTGAACTGAGGGAACTTGGAAACTCCGAATTATGGAGGGCAGGAGCAGCTGTAAGGAAGCTCAGACCGGGAAAAAATAATCAGTTAAACCACTTGAAATATGAGCGAGAAAGTAATTATTTTCGATACCACCCTCAGGGATGGTGAACAGGTGCCTGGATGCCAGCTGAATACCATTGAGAAGATCCAGGTTGCCAAAGCTCTCGAAGAACTCGGTGTCGATGTCATCGAGGCAGGCTTCCCGATCTCGAGCCCGGGTGATTTCAATTCGGTGGTCGAGATATCAAAGGCCATATCAAATCCTGTCATCTGCGCACTTACCCGGGCAGTCAAAAAGGATATTGAGGTGGCAGCCGATGCTCTTCAGTTTGCCAAAAGAAAGAGGATCCATACAGGTATCGGCGTTTCAAACTATCATATTCAGTTCAAGATCAAAACAACTCCTGAAGAGATAATTAAAAGAGCCGTCGATGCGGTAAAATATGCAAAGAAATTTGTCGAGGATGTTGAGTTCTATGCTGAAGATGCAGGCCGAAGCGAGAATGAATACCTCGCAAAAGTCATTGAAGCAGTCATTGAGGCGGGAGCAACAGTGGTGAATATTCCTGATACTACCGGCTACTGCCTGCCGACTGAATACGGAAGCAAGATAAGGTATCTTAAAGAAAATGTCAGAAATATTGATAAGGCTATAATTTCGACACATTGTCATAATGATCTTGGAATGGCAACTGCCAATACCATGATGGGTGTGATGAACGGTGCAAGGCAGGTGGAAGTGACAATGAACGGTATTGGCGAAAGAGCAGGCAATACTTCTCTCGAGGAAGTGGCGATGATCATTAAGAGCCATCACGACCTTAACCTTATGACTGATATCAATACTCCGCTCATATTCAGTACAAGCCGCCTGGTTTCGAACCTGATGAGCATGCCGGTCCAGGCAAATAAAGCTATTGTCGGAAGGAATGCTTTTGCACATTCATCGGGCATCCACCAGGACGGAGTACTTAAAAAACGCGAGAATTATGAGATAATCGATCCGGTATCAGTCGGCATCAGGGAATCATCAATAATACTTACAGCCCGCAGCGGAAGAGCTGCTCTTAACCACCGGCTTGAAATGCTCGGATTCAGTTACGGGAAGGAAGAGCTGGATGATATTTACCATCGTTTTCTGCTTCTTGCCGATAAGAAGAAAGAGATCACACGATGAAGATATCAGGATACTCACCGGTGAGGTCTTCCAGGGAGAAAAATCGATCAAGCTCGAACAGCTGCAGGTCACCTGCGGTAAGTCGGCAATTCCTGTTGCAACAGTCGGTCTTAAGATAAATGGCGAAGTCCATACTTCCACCTCAATCGGGAACGGACCGGTAGACGCCGCCTTTACTGCTGTAAAACAGCTTATAAGCAAGACCGTTCACCTTGAAGAATTCCTTATCCAGGCAATTACAAGAGGAAGCGACGATCTGGGAAAAGTTCATGTCCAGCTCGAACATGAGGGGAAAATATATTACGGATTCGGCACCAACACCGATATTGTAACTGCCTCAGTGGAAGCATTTATTGATGCAATGCAAGATAAATGTCCCGAAGGAAATCCAGAGCCCAAAGAAGAGATAACTGAGATGGGGGGTTAAAAAAATGAAATTATGCAACAGAAACACTTTTTGACAAGATATGGGACAGCCATGTGGTGAAGTCGATCGAAGGCGGACCGGATGTCCTTTATATCGATCAGCATTATATTCATGAAGTGACCAGTCCTCAGGCATTTGATGGACTGAGAGCCAGGGGTATCCCGGTTTTTCGTCCGGCTATGACCCTGGCAACAGCCGATCATAATATCCCCACAAAGGATCAGAACCTGCCTATCAGGGATGAACTTTCACGCAACCAGGTTGAAAAGCTGGCCGAAAACTGCAGGGAATTCGGTATCACCGTATTTCGGCCTTAATCATCCGCAAAACGGGATCGTGCATGTAATCGGACCGGAACTGGGCTATACTCTGCCCGGAATGACGATCGTCTGCGGTGACAGCCATACCTCAACCCACGGAGCTTTCGGGACCGTGGCATTCGGGATAGGTACAAGCGAAGTTGAAATGGTGCTTGCCACCCAGTGTATCCTTCAGCCAAAACCCAAAAAGATGAGGATCAGTGTCAATGGCACTCTTCAGAAAGGTGTTACAGCCAAGGACATGATCCTTTATATCATCTCCAGATCTCATCCGGAGGAGGCGCACCGGTTACTTTGTTGAATATGCCGGATCAGCTATCGAAAGTCTGAGCATGGAGGGCAGGATGACAGTATGCAATATGAGCATCGAGATGGGTGCACGAGGAGGACTGATAGCTCCTGATGATACTACTTATGAATACCTGAAGAAGATACCAGTCAATAAGCAACCGCCCCGATTTCTATTCATTGCTTAAAAAATGGAATATCCTGAGAAGCGATCCCGGAGCCAGTTTGACCGTGAGCTGAAATTCGATGCCGGAAAGATAAGGCCAATGATAACTTATGGTACCAATCCGGGAATGGGAATCGCAATTGATGATTCGATTCCTTCACTTGATGAGATAAGCGAAGCATCAGCTTCATTCATGAAATCACTTGATTATATGGGATTTACACCAGGGATGAAATTGCTGGGACATCCTGTTGATTATGTGTTTCTCGGCAGCTGTACAAATGGAAGAATTGAAGATATAAGAGCTTTTACAGAGTTTGTAAAAGGAAGAAAGAAAGCACCGGGGATCACTGCACTGATAGTGCCGGGATCAAAAAAAGTTGAACAGCAGGCAATTAATGAAGGACTTGACAAAAATCCTGAAAGAGGCAGGATTTGAACTGAGACAGCCGGGCTGCTCTTCCTGCCTGGCCATGAATGAAGATAAAGTACCGGCAGGAAAATATGCTGTGTCAACCTCGAACAGGAATTTTGAAGGAAGACAGGGTCCGGGAGCAAGGACATTGCTGGCAAGTCCTCTTACAGCAGCGGCTGCAGCAATCACCGGGAAGATAACCGATCCGAGGGATCTGTTAAAAGATTAACAATTCTGAAAACAGATTCATATGCCAAAAGCAAAATTTGATATACTTGAATCGACATGCGTACCCCTCCCGCTCGAGAATGTCGATACCGACCAGATAATTCCTGCAAGGTTCCTGAGCCTACAACCAGGGAAGGATTCGGGAAAAATCTTTTCCGCGACTGGAGATATGACAAATCAGGAAATAAGAACAAGGAATTTGTACTTAACGATCCGAAATATAACGGCCAGATACTTGTTGCCGGAAAGAATTTCGGTTGCGGATCAAGCCGTGAACATGCTGTATGGGCGATCTCCGACTACGGATTCAGGGCGGTTGTTTCAAGCTTTTTTGCCGATATCTTCAGAAACAACACCCTTAATAACGGCCTCCTGCCGGTTGTGGTCAGCGAAGATTTCCTGAAAAACCTTCTTGAACAGATCCAAAAGGATCCTGAAACAAAAGTGAGAATAGACCTTAAACAACAGCTGTTATCAGTATCGTCGGGTGAATCAACCGGCTTTGAGATCAATCCTTATAAGAAGGAATGCCTGATGAAAGGCCTTGATGATATTGATTATCTGCTGAGTATCAGGGATATGATAACAGCTTATGAATTCAGAAAAACTCTCGGGAAATGAGAATTGAAATAATGGATACAACCCTCCGCGATGGAGAACAGACCCAGGGGGTCTCATATTCACCGGTCGAAAAGCTACATATAGCCAGACTGCTTCTGAAGGATCTGAAGGTCGACCGTATTGAAGTGGCTTCGGCCCGTGTATCAAAGGGTGAATTTGAGGCTATCAAACAGATCACTGACTGGGCAAGTCACAATAATCTCCACAGAAAAGTCGAGGTTCTTGGATTTGTCGATGGAGATGTTTCCCTGAACTGGATAAAAGATGCCGGCGGAAAAGTTATAAATCTGCTTTGCAAGGGATCACTCCGTCATCTTGAAAAACAACTGAGAAAAACTCCGGAAAAACATGCTAGACGATATCAAAGAGATCATCAGAAAAGCCGGAGAATCTGATATGGAGGTCAACATTTATCTCGAGGACTGGTCGAACGGGATGATCAACTCGGAGGATTATGTTTTCTTTATGCTTGATTCCCTGAAGGATGAAAACATTAAAAGGATTCATGCTGCCCGACACTCTCGGCATTCTGAATCCGGAACAAACCTATTCATTCTGCAAAAAAGTGGTGGACAGGTATCCGTCTCTTCATTTTGACTTTCATCCGCATAACGATTATGATCTGGCTGTTGCCAACATATTTTCGGCAGTACAGGCGGGTATCAAAGGTGTCCATACCACAATAAACGGACTGGGTGAAAGGGCAGGTAACGCACCCCTCTCAAGTGTGATCGGTGTTCTTCATGATCAACTTAAAGCTGAAACAGGAATAAATGAATTTGAAATTACAAAGGCCAGCAGGATTGTTGAGACATTCAGCGGGATACGTATCCCGGTCAATAAACCGCTTATTGGTGAGAATGTTTTTACACAAACCTCGGGTGTACACGCCGACGGTGACAGCAAGGATAACCTGTACTACAATAATCTCCTCCCCGAACGGTTCGGAAGAAAAAGAAAATACGCACTTGGTAAACAATCCGGGAAAGCCACAATCAAAAAGAACCTTGAGGAATTCGGTTTGTCACTGAGCCCCGAATCGATAAATAAAGTGACCCAGAGGGTGATTGAGCTTGGCGATAAAAAAGAGAATGTCACAACCGAGGATCTTCCCTTTATCATTGCTGATGTCCTCGGCAATGAACAGATCAACTATAAAATATTCATCAAAAACTATGCTCTTTCCCTTAGCTACGGATTGAGACCATTCGCCAGCGTCAAGATCGAGATTGACGGACAGATGTATGAAGAGACCTCGTCAGGCGACGGGCAATATGATGCTTTTATGAAAGCAATGCGATCGGTCTACGACAGTATCGGAAAGGAGCTTCCTGTACTCACCGATTACCAGGTCTCAATACCTCCGGGAGGTAAAACCGATGCTCTTGTTGAAACAATCATAAGCTGGAAATACCATGGTAAGGAATTCAAGACAAAAGGACTTGATGCCGACCAGACTGAATCGGCAATTAAAGCAACGGAAAAAATGCTGAACATTATTGAAGGATTGAATGGTAAAGAAAATAAAATATTTTCGGCGGAAACATCAGTGAGATAGATGAAATTTCGATAAAGTTGTCATAAAATAACTTAGTGAATCTTAGTGTCTTAGTGCCTTTGTGGCAGAAAAAAATTGCCACTAAGACACAAAGGCACAAAGTAGCACTAAGTAAGAAACAATAGATTGGTTAATAATTATTTATGAAAATTCTTAATGGGAAAATCATACAATATTGCAGTAATTCCGGGTGACGGTACAGGACCTGAAGTGGTCAGGGAAGGTAAGAAAGTACTTAGCGCTGCAGCCTCAAAATTCGGATTCAAGCTTAATTTTGAAGAGTTTGATTTTGGAGGAGAACGTTATCTCCGAACAGGTGAAGTGCTACCCGAATCGGCACCTGAACAGCTTAAAAAATTCGATTCAATTTTACTTGGAGCCATCGGTCATCCCGATGTAAAACCCGGGATCCTCGAAAAAGGGATATTGCTGAAACTGCGTTTTGAGCTCGATCAGTATATCAACCTGCGTCCGGTAAAACTTTACCCCGGTGTTGCAACTCCACTTAAGGATAAGGGACCCGAACATATCGACTATGTTGTTGTAAGGGAAAATACCGGTGATGTTTATACCGGAATGGGCGGTGTGACAATGAAAGGAACTCCTCACGAAGTTGCTGTCCAGAATATGGTTTATTCACGAATGCAGGTTGAACGCTGTCTCCGGTATGCATTCGAATACACAAGGAAAAGAAACAAAAAGAATACACTTGCCCTTTGCGGGAAGACCAATGTGCTCACATATGTTTTTGATCTCTGGGAAAGGGCATTTCATGAAATCGGAAAAGCAAAGTTATCCTGAAATAAAACGCGAATATTATCATGTAGATGCAACCTGCATGTGGATGGTAAAAAATCCGGAATGGTTCGATGTAATTGTAACAAGCAACATGTTCGGTGATATAATTACCGATCTGGGGGCAATTACCCAGGGCGGAATGGGAATCGCAGCCGGAGGCAATATCAATCCGGAAGGTGTTTCGATGTTTGAACCGATTGGTGGCTCTGCACCAAAATATACAGGACAGAATGTAATCAATCCACTGGCTGCAATAGCGTGTGGCGGAATGATGCTGGAGCATCTCGGTGAAGAAAAGGCTGCAAGGGCCATTGAGGATGCTGTGATGTACGTAACTGCCAACAAGCTGAAAGATATGGGTGCCGGAAAGATGGGTTACTCAACCACCGAAGTCGGCGATCTGGTAGCGGGAAAAATCTGTATGATTGGGGATAACCCCGGCATAGCCGCCAATTAAGGAGTTTTGGGGCAGACCCCGCCCTCAGGCGGGGTCGGGGGTATTAACTATATTTTGTATTTTATTAAAAAACAATTATATTTGCCCGTCAACATTAAAAATGTTTACAAATTTCGTACATCATCATCATCATTTTCATACTTGCTCTCAGGCGAGGAGATAATGATATATGTAATTTAAAATATATGTAACCCGTCTGAGCATACAAGGCGGGTTTTTATTTTCCTGCCTGTTTGCCCGGACATAAATGAAAAAATGAGCAAACTGAAAATTGCAATCCAGAAAAGCGGACGGTTGAGTGAAAACTCACACAAATTACTTGAAGAGTGCGGAATAAAATTCTCAAACGGGACAGGCGTACTCAAAACAACAGCACGAAATTTTCCGGTGGATATCCTCTTTCTGAGGGATGATGATATTCCCCAGTATGTCGAACAGCAGGTCGCCGATATCGGGATACTGGGTGAAAATATGGTATATGAAAAGAATAAGGATGTGACAATCCTTGAAAAGCTTGGATTTGCAAATTGCCGGCTGAGTCTTGCGATTCCGAAGGAAGATACTTTCTCAGGTCCGGATTACTTTAATAACAGGAAAATCGCCACAAGCTACCCGCGGCTCCTTTCGGAATATCTTACAAAGAATAATATTACTGCTCAGATCGAGGAGATCAGCGGTAGTGTTGAAATTGCTCCGGGGATCGGACTGGCTGATGCTGTCTGCGATATTGTCAGCTCAGGCAGCACCCTGCTTACCAACGGCCTCCGCGAAGTTATAACGATACTGAAAAGCCAGGCTGTCATAATCGGGAATAAAAATCTGATGAAGAAAGAAAGCTATCCTGACAAGCTACTCTTCAGGATCAGGGCAGTGAAAAATTCAAAAGAAAATAAATATATACTCCTGAATGCTCCTGACTCTGCTGTTCGGGAAATATGCAGAATCCTTCCCGGTATGAAAAGTCCGACAATCCTGCCGCTTGTCGAAAAAGGATGGTGCTCGATTCACTCAGTGGTGAAGGAGGATGATTTCTGGGAAAGGATCGATCAGCTTAAAGCCGCAGGAGCTGAAGGTATACTTGTAATTCCAATCGAAAAAATGATTTCTGATGAAACCCACATGATTGACTACAATCACAAACAAGGATAGAATATAATTTTCAATCATGTGTGGTTCCATCATACCATTAAAATCAAAATTATATTATGATGAAAACAGTTTTCTACCCCCTGAAAGAGACATGGGATAACCTGTGCCAGCGTCCTGTAATGGATACATCAGGGCTTGAATGCCGCAGTGAAGGAAATCCTGGAAAAGGTAAAAGCGGAAGGAGATAAAGCCCTGCTCGATTATTCTGAAAAATTCGACAGGTAATAATCTGTCCGGACTAAAAGTAACACCGAATTGAACGAATGAAGCGAAAAACACGTCTCACAAAGAGCGAAAAATGCATCGGGACAGCATGGGAATATTGATAAATTCCACAGATCGCAGCTGGTCAGTGAAGAAGCTATTGAGACAACTCACGGTGTTAAATGCTGGCGAAAAAGGGTTCCGATAGAGAAAGTCGGACTTTATATTCCCGGAGGCACTGCTCCACTCTTTTCAACAGTTCTGATGCTTGGTATTCCTGCAAGAATTGCAGGCTGCAGCCAGATAATACTATGCACTCCTCCCGGGACAGACGGGAAGATGAATCCCCTGATCTTGTACACCGCAAATCTTACCGGCATAACGGATATCTTTAGGATAGGCGGTGCACAGGCTATCGCTGCTATGGCATACGGTACTGAAACCGTACCCAAAGTTGACAAGATATTCGGCCCCGGTAACCAGTATGTCACCAAAGCCAAGGAGATGGTTCAGACTGAAGGTGTTGCGATCGACATGCCTGCCGGTCCGAGTGAGGTGCTTGTAATAGCTGATTCAACGGCCGATCCTGAATTTGTTGCGGCTGATCTCCTGTCACAGGCTGAACATGGTACCGACAGCCAGGTGGTATTACTGACTGACAGCAGGGATTTGATGATATCGGTCATGGATGAAGTTAAGAGACAGCTTGAGACCCTTCCGAGGAAAGATATTGCATCACAATCTCTTGAAAACAGTCTTTCTATTAGTGCTTCCCGGCTTGATGATTGTATTGAATTCAGCAACTGGTATGCTCCCGAACATTTGATAATCAATACCGCAAAAGCAGCTGAACTTGCCGAAAATGTCGTAAATGCCGGTTCAGTGTTTATTGGCAGATACTGCTGTGAAAGCGCCGGCGATTATGCCTCCGGAACAAACCATACCCTGCCCACCAACGGATTTGCAAGAAGCTACAGCGGTGTTTCGACAGATAGTTTCGTGAAAAAAATTACTTTCCAGGAAATAACCCGTGAAGGGATCACTAAACTGGGCCCGGTAATTGAATTGATGGCTGAGGCGGAAGGTCTGTCCGGACATAAAAATGCGGTAAGTGTGAGACTAAAAAAACAAGAAAATGTTTGATCTGGAAAACCTAATAAGACCCAACGTAAAACAACTTACCCCCTACTCCTGCGCCAGGGATGATTTCCAGGGGAAAGCTGATATATTCCTCGATGCCAATGAGAATCCTTACGGCAATCTTAACAGGTACCCCGATCCTTATCAGCGTGAACTGAAGGCTGAAATAAGCAAACTTAAGCACGTGCCGGTTGAAAATATTTTCCTGGGTAACGGCAGCGACGAAATAATCGATCTCTGCTTCAGGGTATTCTGTAATCCCGGAACCGACAAAGCTCTTACGATGTCACCATCTTACGGTATGTATGAAGTATCGGCCTCGGTGAACGATGTGGAGATCATAAAGATCCCTCTCAATGAGAAATTCGGGATAGACTATGAATCTGTAAAAGCCGGATCGCTGATGAAACCCTGAAGCTGATCATTATCTGTTCGCCCAATAATCCGACAGGTAACTGCATGGAAAGAGCAGTGATTGAAAAGATCATTGCAGAGTTCAACGGAATACTTCTTCTTGATGAAGCATATATCGATTTTGCAGACCAACCTTCAATGAAGGACAGTATTAAACGATTCCCGAATCTGATAGTAATGCAGACATTCAGCAAGGCTTTCGGACTTGCATCGGTAAGGGTCGGCATGGCCTTTGCAGATATTGAAATAGTAAGCTATTTCAATAAGGTGAAACCACCGTACAATATCAGCACGTTAAATCAGAAAGCTGTTCTACGGAAACTTAAAAATAGAGAATCATATTTTACGCAGGTAAGGAAAATCAAAGCAGAAAGAGACAGACTTTCAAAGGAAATTGCTAAATTATCCTCCGTTGTGAAAGTCTATCCTTCAGATGCAAATTTTCTTCTGGTCAGGGTGAAGGATGCCGGTTTTATTTATGATTACCTGGTTAATAGGGGAATAATTGTAAGGAACCGGAGCAGTGTGGTCGAAAATTGTCTGAGAATAACCGTGGGAACAAAGACTGAGAACAACAGGCTTTTAAAAGCCTTAAGAAGATTGGGAAGTATGAAGAAGGTACTTTTCATCGACCGGGATGGCACAATAATCACGGAACCGGAGGATGAACAGGTTGACAGTCTTGAAAAATTCAGGTTTCTTCCCGGCGCAGTTACCGGTCTTGCCGGAATTGCCAGGGAAACTGATTTCGAACTGGTGATGGTAACAAACCAGGACGGGCTCGGAACTCCGTCTTTTCCCGAAGAGACTTTCTGGCCTTCACATAATAAAATGCTGCAGATTCTCGAAGATGAAGGAGTAGAGTTTGCAGAAATATTTATCGACAGGACCTTTCCTGAAGAAAATGCGCCCACAAGAAAACCCGGAACAGCAATGCTGGTCAGATATCTTGTCCAGGGAATAGACCTGGAAAATTCATTTGTTATCGGTGACAGGCTCACCGATATTGAGCTTGCAAGAAACCTTGGATGCAAAGCCATCTTCATAGGAAGGAACGGCTCTCCTGAAGCTGATTTCTCAATCAGCGACTGGAACGAAATCTACAAATTCCTGAAATCAAAACCGCGGATCGCCACTGTATCCAGAAAAACCAGGGAAACCGATATCAGGGTTTACCTTAATATTGACGGATCGGGCAAAAGCGATATAAAAACCGGAATCGGATTTTTTGACCATATGCTTGATCAGGTTGCAAGACATGGCGGTTTTGACCTGACAATAGATGCAACAGGTGATACAGAAGTCGATGCACATCATCTTGTTGAAGACCTTGCGATCTGCCTTGGGGAAGCATTTCTCAAAGCTCTCGGAAGCAAAAAGGGAATTGAGCGCTACAGCTTCGTCCTTCCAATGGATGATTGCCTGGCACAGGTTGCAGTTGACCTTGGTGGCAGACCATGGCTCGTGTGGAATGCTGATTTTAAAAGCCTTACCATCGGCGAATTGCCGTCAGAGATGTTCTATCATTTTTTTAAATCGTTCAGTGATAATGCCCGGTGTAACATCAATATAAAGGCAGAAGGCACAAATGAGCATCATAAGATCGAAGCAATATTCAAAGCATTTGCCCGCGCTCTCGGATTGGCTGTTAAAAGGACAGAAAACTTTGAACTTCCTTCCACCAAAGGAAAATTATGATCGCGATAATAAAATATAATGCCGGTAATATCCGGTCAGTGCAGAATGCCCTGTCAAGGCTTGGATATGAGAGCCTGATTACCGACGACAGGGATGAGATCATAAAAGCAGACAAAGTGATCTTCCCGGGTGTTGGCGAAGCCGGATCTGCAATGAAATATCTGAAAGACAAGGAGATGGACAAAATCATCATCTCCCTTACCCAACCAGTGCTCGGCATATGCCTGGGATTACAACTGATGTGCAGATATTCAGAAGAAGCTGATACAAGCTGTCTCAATATCTTTAATTCCGACGTGAAGATTGTTCCCGAGGTCCGATAAGGTCCCTCATATGGGATGGAACAATTTCATTTCTGTCTGGGGAGATATATTCAGAGGAGTCTCTAGGAAAGATGACCTTTACTATGTGCACAGCTATTATGCAGGCATATCATCATGTACAACTGCCATATGCGATTATATTCTGCCATTCAGCGCCGCTATGAAGAAAGACAATTTTTACGCGGTTCAGTTTCATCCTGAAAAGTCAGCCCTTCCGGGTGAAACAATATTAAAGAACTTCCTCGAATTATGAGAGTAATTGTTGCAATCGACATTATTGACGGGAAATGTGTCAGACTTACACGGGGTGACTTCGGCACAAAAAAGATATACAACGAAGATCCCGTTGATGTTGCAAGGAAAATTGAAGATGCAGGGGTAAAGTATCTTCACCTTGTTGATCTTGACGGGGCAAGGGAAAAAAGAATCGTCAATTACAGGATCCTCGAAAAGATCTCGGTGAAAACAGGCCTGGTCATTGATTTTGGAGGTGGAATAAGGTCAGATGATGATATCAGGGCAGCTTTCAGTTCCGGTGCAAAACAGATTACTGCCGGGAGCATTGCCGTTACTGATCCGGAAATGTTCGTGAAATGGCTTTCTGTGTTCGGAAATGAAAGGATCATCCTGGGAGCAGACTGTAAAGACCGGAAAGTGGCAATAAGCGGATGGACTGAATCGGTCGAAGAAGATGTTAAGGATTTTATTTCACGATACAGTGACCTGGGGGTGAAATACACAATCTGTACGGAAGTTGAAAAAGACGGTATGCTGAAAGGACCTTCGACGGAATTATACAAAGAGATCCTGGGCGATGTCAGGATCAATCTTATTGCCAGCGGAGGTATCTCATCCCTTAAGGATCTTGATGATATAAAAGAGACCGGCTGTGAAGGGGCAATAATAGGTAAGGCTGTTTACGAAGGAAAAATTAAATTAAAGGAACTAAGGGACATATGTTGAAGAAAAGGATAATCCCCTGCCTCGATATCAGGGACGGAAGAACAGTCAAGGGAATACGGTTCATTGATATAAAGGATGCCGGCGATCCGGTTGAACTTGCAAAGATCTATGCATCTCAGGGAGCTGACGAACTGATATTTCTCGATATTACAGCAACAATCGAAAACCGGAAGACATTTGCCGGGCTGGTCGAAAGGATTGCAGCGGAACTGAATATCCCGTTCACTGTTGGAGGCGGTATAAGCAGTATTGAGGACGTAGCCGTTCTTCTAAAAGCCGGCGCCGATAAAATATCAATTAACTCTGCAGCAGTCAGGGACCCTAATTTGATAACCGGACTTGCATCTGAATTCGGAAGTCAGTGTGTTGTGGTAGCCATTGATACGAATAAAATTGATAACGACTGGATTGTTTTTGTAGACGGGGGACGCACACCTGTTCAGCTTAAAACCGTCCCGTGGGCTGTAAGGGCAGCTGAGCTTGGAGCCGGGGAAATACTTCTTACATCCATGGCTAATGATGGTACGAAATCGGGTTTCTCAATCGATATTACGGCAGATGTAAGCAGAAATGTTGATATACCTGTCATTGCTTCGGGCGGAGCCGGAAAAATGGAACACTTCAAAAGTGTCTTCCTGAATACCGATTGCAGCGCAGCGCTTGCAGCAAGTATTTTCCACTACGGAGAAATTGATATAAGGGAACTTAAAGAGTATCTTATAAGAGAGAATATCCCCATAAGATAATTCCAACTGTATAACTATGAACCAGATTGATTTTAAAAAAGGTAACGGCCTTGTACCTGCAGTTATCCAGGACAATACAACACTCCAGGTACTGATGGTCGGATTTATGAACGAAGAAGCTCTTAACCAAACCATTAAGGAGGGAAAGGTGACTTTCTTCAGCAGGAGTAAAAACCGTCTCTGGACAAAAGGCGAAACATCGGGTAACTTTCTGTATGTAAAGGAAATAAAAACTGATTGCGATAACGATACCCTTCTCATTAAAGTCGATCCTGCCGGACCGGTTTGTCATACGGGCACCACCTCCTGCTTTGATAACGATTCCCCGAAAGGATTTCTTTACAAACTGGAACAAATTGTTAACCAGAGAATTGATGATGATATAAAGGATTCATATACAAATAAGATATTCAGAAAAGGAATAAATAAAGCTGCACAGAAAGTCGGCGAAGAAGCTGTCGAACTGATAATCGAAGCCAAAGACGATAACAAAGATCTTTTCATAAACGAAGCTGCCGACCTGCTGTATCACCTCCTGATACTCTTTAAGTCAAAAGGAGTAAGCTTGACAGATGTCGAGGATTGCCTTTCCAAACGCCACAACAAATAATATGCACCTTCCACCCTGCACCCTGCATCCTGCACCCTGCACCATAAACTATTTCAATTGCCAGCCGCTTTCGTTAATATTTTATACATTTTTCGCCTTTTTTCTTGTTTTTTTAAAAATTCCACTACATTTGTAACCCGATAGAGCGACTAAATGAACTTACACAAACTTATATCTCCTCTTATTTTTACTTCTTTTTTTATTTTAAGAAAGAGTAAGGGGATTTTTGTGTATAGACAATAAAACTATATTACAAAGTCCCCGGAAAAGGGGACTCTTTTTTTTAAAAAAATAATTATATGAAAATTTCAATTCAGGGAGAAAAAGGATCTTTCCACGAGGTTGCTGCAAGGCAATATTTCAGCAACAATGCCATTGAAATAGTGCCGTGCACAACATTTGATCTTACATTGATGGCAGTAAAGGACAACCTCGCGGATTTTGCAATGATGGCCATCGAAAATGCCAGATCAGGAAGTATCCTTTACAATTATACTCTTATCAGGGAATCCGGAATGAAAATCCTGGGAGAACATAACCTCCGTATAAAACAGAACCTTATGGCATTGCCCGGACAGACAATTATGGCAATCAGGGAAATAAGGTCACATCCGATTGCATTTCACCAGTGCATGACATTCCTCAATCATCTGAGGGGTAGTAACCCTTATTGAAACCGATGATACGGCAGGAAGTGCAAGATATATCAGCGAAAACAAACTCAAAGGTGTTGCTGCAATATCATCAGCCATATCAGCTGAGATTTACGGCCTTGAGATACTTGCCCCGGGAATCGAGACATATAAAAAGAACTATACCAGGTTCCTTGTGCTGGGAGAGGAAAAAGATGCCCGGAAGGACGGAAATAAGGTCTCGATAAGCTTCTGTACCGGTCACAAACCCGGGTCTCTTGCCGCTGTTCTTGTACGGCTTGCCGAAATGGATATCAATCTTTCAAAGATCCAGTCTGTACCAAGCTTAATGGCGAATGGGAATATATGTTTTATGCCGATCTTGAGCTCAATCCCGACCACGATATTGATCTGATAAGAATGTTCTTGAGAATTATGCCATTAACCTGGAGGTACTTGGAATTTATAATAAAGGAGAAAAGCTATATGAAAGTTAAACCTGCGGAACGCACCGAAAGCGTCAGGGAATATTATTTTTCGCAGAAGCTAAGGCAGATCGATCAGATGCGCAGGGCCGGGGCTGATGTCATTAATCTCGGTATAGGAAGCCCTGATCAGCCTCCGTCGGAAAACACTATTGCCCGGCTCAGCGAGGAGGCAATGAAACCAACTTCACACGGCTATCAGAGCTACAACGGTATTCCGGCTCTGCGTAAGGCTTTTGCTGACTGGTACAAGAAATACTTTAAGGTCGAACTCGATCCTGAAAGCGAAATTCTACCGCTCATGGGAAGCAAGGAAGGAATAATGCATATTAGCATGGCATTCGTCAATCCCGGTGATGATGTGCTTGTGCCAAATCCGGGCTATCCCACCTATTCATCAGTGACAAACCTGGTAGGTGGTAAGGTAAGATATTACGATCTCGACGGAAGAAAACGGCTGGTATCCTGATCTACAAAAACTGGAAGAGAGTGATCTGAGCAGGGTGAAGCTGATGTGGATAAATTACCCGCATATGCCTACCGGAGCAAAAGGATCTGTTAAACTGTTTGAAAAGCTTGTCGCTTTTGCTTCAGATCACGGGTTTCTTCTTTGCAATGATAATCCTTACAGCTTCATTCTGAACACTGAATATCTCAGTCTCCTGTCGGTTGACGGTGCAAAGGAGACTGCCCTCGAGCTCAACTCCCTCAGCAAATCGCACAACATGGCAGGCTGGAGGATCGGCATGGTTGCAGGTCATCGCGAATATATTAAGAAATCCTGAAAGTAAAAAGCAACATGGATTCAGGAATGTTCCGTGCAATGCAGGCCGCTGCCGTTGAAGCACTTGGCAATCCTCCTTCATGGTATGAAATTGTCAACAGTGTTTATGCAAAAAGAAGGATAATTGTTGAAGAGATTATGAATATCCTGAATTGCAGTTTTGATAAAAACCAGACCGGACTCTTTGTCTGGGGACGATTCCTGATAGGTATACGGTTGTGAAGCATATGTGGAGGATATCCTTAAAAATTCACATGTATTCATTACACCCGGATTCATCTTCGGCAGCAATGGCGAACGTTATATCCGCATTTCCCTCTGCGCTGACGAAAAAACGCTCACTGAAGCAAAGAGAAGGATTGTAAGAATATTAATAAAAAAACAGAAATTAATAACAGAGACGCCGTAAGAAAAAATAACCGCAAAGAACACAAAGAAATATCGCAAAGGACGCAAAGAGCATACTGTCAATGATTTAACTTTTCGAACTTTGCGCAGCCTTAGCGCACTTTGCGGTTAAATAAGAGTCAGGCATACCTCAGGCAGAAAATTTAACCAATGACAATAGCAGTAGTAGGAGTCGGACTTATCGGCGGATCACTGATGCTTGATCTCCGGAAACGAAAATTTGCCGACAGGATAATCGGAGTGGATACCAGTCTCCAGCACAGGAATATAGCACTCCTCTGTGGTATTATCGATGAGGCTGACACCCTTGAAAATGCAATTGACAAAAGCGATCTGATACTGCTCTGCACACCGGTTGATACCAACTGCTCAATGCTGCCCGGGATCCTCGACAGAATTGCCGGAACATCAGAAAGTGGTCGCCGATATGGGATCAACGAAAGCCAGCATTGCAGCAATCTCCAAAGATCACCCCGGACGCGGGAGATATGTTTCAGCCCACCCGATGGCAGGTACTGAATACTCGGGTCCGCTTGCAGCGATCGGAAAGCTTATTCGATTACAAGATTGGAATAATTTGTGATCCGGAACTCAGCGACCCGGATGCACTTGAACTGACTGAAAAAATGATGAAGGTGCTTAACATGCGCCTGACCTATATGAAATCAGATGTGCATGACGTTCATGTTGCATATGTTTCACATATCTCACATATAACATCATTTTCACTCGCTCTCAGCGTGCTCGAAAAAGAACAGGAGGAAGAGAATATAATGACACTTGCCGGAGGCGGTTTTGAAAGTACGGTCCGTCTGGCAAAAAGTAATGGCGAAACATGGGCGCCTATTTTTACCGAGAATTCGGAATATATCCTTGAGGTGATCGATACTTACATCGAAAAGATGAATCTCTTCCGGAAAATGATCTCGGATAAAGATAAAGAGGGTCTGAAAGCCCTGATGGAGGAAGCAAATGGGATAAAAAAGATACGAAACTAGAAGTTAGGAGTACTTAGAGTTAGGAGTACTTAGAGTACTTAAAGTACTTAGAGTACTTAAAGTTTAAAGAACCAACTCTAAATACCTTAAGTACTCTAAATACTTTAAACACTGAAAAAATATTGCATGGTTGTAAAGTTAGAAACTACACTGATCAAGGACTGGAAAGGTTACAAGGGAAGACCATTCCTGATATCCGGTCCGTGCAGCGCCGAAACCGAGGAACAGGTCATGGAAACTGCCAGGCAGCTGGCAAAGATCAACCAGGTGAGCCTGTTCAGGGCAGGTATCTGGAAACCACGGACAAGACCAAATTCATTTGAAGGAATCGGGATCCCGGCTTGAAATGGCTCAGGAACGTAAAACAGGAGACAGGACTTCTTGTCGGAACCGAAGTGGCAAATGAGAAGCATGTCTATGAAGCACTGAAGTATGGTATCGATATGCTGTGGATCGGAGCCCGTACATCTGTCAATCCTTTCACAGTACAGGAAATAGCTGATGCACTTAACGGAGTTGACGTAATGGTTCTGGTGAAAAATCCGATCAATCCCGATATTGAACTCTGGGTAGGCGCAATTGAACGAGTGGCCAGGGCCGGTATAAAAAGGATCGGTGCAATTCACCGGGGCTTTTCATCGTATGAAAAAACAACTTACCGGAATCAGCCCAACTGGCAGCTGCCAATAGAACTAAGAAGAAGAATTCCGGATCTCCCGATTTTCTGTGATCCCAGCCATATTGCCGGAGCCAGGGAATATCTTCACGAGATATCCCAGAAAGCTCTCGATCTTAACTTCGACGGATTAATGCTGGAATCACACATAAATCCCGAAAAAGCACTCAGCGACGCTGCTCAACAGATTACTCCCGATGAGCTTAATGAACTGCTGAGCCGGCTCATCCTCCGTAATCCTTCAACCAGCGACCCAAAGCTTCTCGATGTTCTCGGGGAATTAAGGCAGCAGATCGATCTCTTTGATGATCACCTGATCGATCTTATTGAAAGAAGAATGCAGGTTGCCGAAAAGATCGGGGAATATAAAAAAGAGAATAATATTACGATCCTTCAGAGTGCACGATGGGATGAAATAGTGAGAAGGGTAATGGTCAAAGGAAAATCGAAGGGTCTGAGTGAAGAAATGATCGATACAATTTTCAAGGCCATTCACCAGGAATCCATCAATCACCAGATGAGGATAATGAACAAAGAAGTTGATATCAAACCCGGACAAAAATAGTTACTGCTGATGGATAATGTAATAATGCCGTCGGAACTCACGGGCGAGGTTAAGGCTCCCCCTTCAAAAAGCATGACCCAGAGGGCAATCGCCGCGGCTCTTCTTTCCGCGGGGGAAAGCATAATAATCAATCCTTCTGATTGCGATGATTCCTTTGCAGCCATCAGCATCGCATCAGCCCTTGGCGCCACGATAATTGCTGAAAGCGATCAGATGAGGATCAGCGGATCAGGGGAAATAAAAGAGCATCAGCTCAACTGCGGTGAGTCGGGACTGGCTATAAGGATGTTTTCACCAATTGCAGCACTGAATGTTGATGAGATGACACTGACCGGTACAGGTTCCCTTACAAAAAGGCCGATGTCGATGATAGAGGTTGCCCTCAGACAGCTGGGTGTCACCTGTAAAAGTAACGGGGGCTTCCTGCCTCTCAGGATAAAAGGTCCTCTGAAGGGAGGAACGTGCGAGATAGACGGTTCGCTGAGCTCGCAGCTCCTTACCGGCCTGCTTATGGCTCTTCCCGTGGCAGAAAATGACTCGGTGGTTAAAGTGGTTAACCTTAAAAGCAAACCATATATCGACATAACCCTCCAGGTACTGGAACGGTTTGGTATCCGGATTGACCGGACAGATTACACCCGTTTCGTCATTCCGGGTAACCAGATCTATCAACCACAGAAATTTGAGGTCGAAGGAGACTGGAGCGGAGGAGCTTTCCTTCTTGTGGCAGGCGCCATCAATGGTGAAATAACTGTAAAAGGTCTCCGTCCCGACAGCAGGCAAAGCGATAAGGCAATCCTTACCGTACTCGATAGCGCAGGAGCCAGGACTTCTATTATGGAAAATTCAATAAGTGTGAGAAAGTCAGAGCTCCGTCCATTTTTCTTTGATGCCACAGAATCGCCGGACCTCTTCCCTCCCCTTGTTGCCCTTGCTGCATTTTGCAAGGGAATATCAACAATTAAGGGTGTTTCACGGCTTTTACATAAGGAGAGTAACCGGTCAGCAGCCCTGGTGAATGAATTCGTAAAAATGAATGTAAAGATCGAAACTGACGGTGACAATATGATGGTTACAGGCGGTAAAGTAACAGGAGGAGATGTCAGTTCGCATGGCGACCATCGTATAGCAATGGCTGCAGCTGTTGCAGCTCTTGCAGCTTCCGGCAAAGTAATGATAAGGGATTCACAGTGCGTTGCAAAATCATATCCAGCGTTCTTTGATGATCTGCGTCACCTGGGGACAATGATTTATGAATAATGAAGGCCAATTGTCAATTGCTGTCACTTGCCGTTGGCTTCAGTCAACAGGATAGGAAATGAGTGTTTATTGTATATCTTTTCATTAAAAAATAAAAAAAAATATACTTTTTTGCTCAAAATTCGATTTTTTATATAGATTTGCAGTGATGAAACAAGGAAATTTATATAACTGGTGGTGGCACAGCTCATAAATTGAAGCTGTGAATCACGCCGTTATATAATTTCATAAAATATATTGACAAAGGCACGCTGATCACAGCGTGCCTTTTGTTTTGGAACCATTATTAACACTTATAAATTGAAAGCTATGAAAAAAAGTACAAAGATTCTGTTAAGCGAAAAAGAGATGCCTCGACAGTGGTATAATATTGTTGCGGATATGCCCAACAAGCCATTACCCCCGCTGAATCCTGCAACACGGCAGCCAATAGGGCCGGAGGCTCTCGCGGCTGTATTTCCAATGGAACTTATTAAACAGGAAGTTTCTTCTGAAAGGTATATCGAAATACCCGAAGAAGTAGTGAACCTTTACAAGATCTACCGGCCCTCACCAATGTACAGGGCAATAAACCTTGAGAAGGCTCTCGGAACAAAAAGCAAGATCTACTATAAATATGAAGGAGGCAATTATTCAGGTTCCCATAAGGCTAATACTGCAATTGCCCAGGCATATTATAACAAGCAGGAAGGGATAAAAAGGATCACGACCGAGACCGGGGCCGGCCAATGGGGAAGCGCTATGAGCTTTGCCTGCCATCATTTCGGGCTCGAACTGCTGGTCTTTATGGTAAAGGTAAGCTATTACCAGAAGCCCGGCCGCAAGCTTCTGATGAATGTATATAACGCCAAAGTGGTCCCGTCGCCAAGCACTATGACAGCATCAGGCAGAAAGGTTCTTGAGCTGGATCCTGATTCTCCGGGAAGTCTCGGAATTGCTATTTCAGAAGCTATGGAAATAGCCGCACAGGATCCCTATACAAAATACTCTCTTGGAAGTGTGCTCAACCATGTATCCCTCCACCAGACTATTATAGGACAGGAAGCATTGTTACAGATGGAGAAAGCCGGCGATTATCCTGATGTTGTTATCGGATGCTTCGGTGGCGGATCCAATTTCTCGGGTATTGCATTCCCGTTCATCCGCGAAAACATTGTCAGTGGCAGGAAGACCCGGTGCGTAACTGTGGAACCTTCGTCATGCCCGAAACTTACCAAGGGAAAATTCATGTACGACTTCGGAGATTCTGCAGGCATGACGCCTCTGCTGCCAATGTACACTCTCGGCCACAATTTCGTACCGGAGAAGATTCATGCCGGCGGACTGCGTTACCATGGCGCCGGAGTTCTTGTCAGCCAGCTTCTGAAAGACGGATTTGTGGAGGCAAAAGCAAAAATGCAGAGGGAATGCTTCGAGGCAGGTGTCTTTTTCGCGAGAAATGAAGGGATCCTCCCCGCTCCGGAATCAAACTACGCGATAGCCGCTGCACTCGATGAGGCACGAAAAGCGGATATTGAAGGTGTTTCTCGAACGATCCTTTTCAACCTCAGCGGCCATGGTCACATGGATATTTCAGCTTATGAGAAGTATTTCGAAAACAACCTTCCCGATCACGAAATGACACAGGAAGAGGTGGATAAATGCGTGGCGGAAATTGATACAAAAAGGTAAAAGATTTCAGAAGATAATCAGGATCCTTTTAAAAACAACTACGTATTATAATACGTTTTTAAAAACGTATTATAATACGTATATTTGTAATGAGCAGGCCGGAACTGACTTATAGACAACTGAATATACCACCTCTCCCGCTGCGCGGGATCTCCCACATAGGGGGAGAAGAGAGTTGCCTTAAAAGTCTGAATAAGATGTCGGGTGCAACAGATACTGTGTGTTTTTGGAGACGGTATTCTTATAGATCTCCAGATCTTTCATCTGTATCCAGTCGGGATGCTTCCCGAACCCTGCCCATTTCTCAGTGCGGGTCAATATATCCTGGAAGGTGGTCATATACATAAGGTTAGGCATCTGGCTACCCGCCAGTACCTGACCGCAGAAAACTGTGTTAAATCCGAGTTTTTCAAAAAGGGCTATTTCACCATCATTGAACATGGCTCTTTTTTTTGCTGCTTTTTCCTCGGTTGCACTTTCATAGCTCCGAAGTTCATAGATCCTGTCACCTGCAGGAGTGCTGAAAGAAGGAGCCTTCATCTGAGGCATGCCTTTGAACGCTTTCATGAAAATGCTTTCATACCGGGCAAACGGGGGATTCTCATATGGCGCATCATTAAAACTTTTTGCAGCCTGCTGGTAAACTGCATCATTCTCAAGCACCGCATCGATACCGATATATTTTTCTCCGGTTCCATAAGGAATAAACACAAAAACAAATTTACCGAAGCGGGCAGTATCGGCCTCAATTGGTTTGAATGCCCCAACATTTGTAATCCCTGACCGGTGAAGCGCCGGTATCAGGGCATCAGCAAGATATTTATCGACACTCTCTGCCTGTCCCGGCTGAGGAACGCTGTATATCTTTATTTCGTAATACATCTGCTGAACAGGTTTTTCACTGCAGCTGATTAGTGGTAGAAAAAGAATTACTGCAGTAAGAACTGCAAATAACTTGTAAATGGTTTTTTTCATCTGGTATAGTGATTTTGTTAATTAATAATCTCACAATTTAATTCTCACCTTAAATGGGGGATGAGTGAGTGATAAAATTTTCAATACAACGCCAAAAACTCCCTGAATATCTTATTTGCCTGGTCAGTGGAAATCTCCTTTCCTGACTGAATAAAGAACCTGTGACGAAAAGTGATTGATTCTCCTTTCTGAAGGGTCACCACTATCTTTTCATCATTCTTATTATAGACCTGTGAACCAAGGTTATTGGTTGAGAAGAGTCCATAACCGCGTGCATGCGAATGACCGGGATACCCATAGTTCTTTGGATGGTCCCAGAAACCGAAAGTGGTAAGCACATTGTCTTTCGTACCTGACAGCAGAACCCAGTCGTTCCTTGAGCTCCACACATCATCGCCTTTCTTTCCCGAGCTGGAAGTATACATCCCTGTAACACCGGTATTATCCGCTACAGGCACTTTCTCAGGATTTCCCTTTGAGTCGGTATAAATTTCCGGCTGATTTGATGGCATTTCAAACGCACGGTCAACCCTTATTGCAAACATACCCTCCTTGTTATCGGTGAAAGTAACAGTACCGTTTGCTGCCGTGAGAGTTGAAATATGATCAATGGTACTGGAAGTTTTATCACCCGAAAATATATATTTTGTGTTTTCTAAAAGAAGCGTATTCTCTTTGTTATCTTTCCATTCAGAGATCACCTCAAGTGTACCATTCTTCCCGTTTTTGGCTTTAGCTATTTCTTTAACCACGATGTGCCCGTAAGAATCTTTTTTTTCCGGAGGTACCGCGGAGGAGTTGTTCCAGAAATCAAGTCCGTTAACGTTGCCGTGATTGAACCAGATCCCAATATGATGAAGATGATCAACTCTCTCTTTCGGCCTGGGGGCGAGCGGGAATCCCCTGGTCACTACTGATCCGTTCGGAGCATAGACCGGCCAGAGATATGGTTTTTCCATATTTGACGGGTATTGATAAGAGGTAAATAATTTGCCCCCTATCATGACATCGATCTTATGGTCGCCCTTTATAAATTTAACTTTGGATGTCTGACCGCAAATATTAATTGTTGATCCGTTTAATAAAATAATTGTCAGAATTAATGATAATAATCTTCCAAAATTGTTTTTCTTCATAATTAAGTTTAATGGGGTTCTAAAATCCTGTTATTAATTAATATTGAAATACTTTACCGCCTGCAAGAACCTCCTGTGCTGTTTCATCAAACGAAGCCTTCTCTCCGGTTCTGAGCGCAGCGGTACACATAATGCAGGCAATTGAATGATTATAACCTGCCACAACATCCGCATTCGGTTTCTTACGGTCGCGGACGCACTGCATCCAGTTTTTCATATGAGCCGTTGTCATTGGATCTCCCCCGGTATCTGCAGTCGTTTCAATCCTCATCCCGGGCAATTCGAAAGGTTCAAGAAGATTTGGCTTCATATTCATGGCTTTGGCTTCCCTTTCCTGCAGGCCGCCTTCTGAGGTGACTTTATTGGTATCAAGATTGAGCATTCCTCCGTTCGAGTAGTAAAGTTCTTTGGTCCCGCCGGCAGAGTTTGTGAATCTTGATGTATAAACCACCTGGAATGCATTGTCGGGATTTACAGGATCGACATACTCCATTACTGCTGTAATAGTATCAAAATTTGAGCGTCCGTCCTTCCAGAGGTAAATACCTCCGTTTGCTGCCACTGTGCGGGGATGTGCAATATTTGTAAACCAATGTACGGTATCGATCTGGTGAGCCATCCACTGCCCGGGAATACCCGATGAATATGGCCAGAAAAGCCTGAATTCCAGATATTTTCTTGGATCAAAATCGGCAGGCGGCCTGTTCATCTGATATCTCTTCCAGTCGGTATCTGAAGCCTTAAGTAACGGAACCACATTGGGTCTTCTCCACCTTCCGGGCTGGTTTACATTCCATGACATTTCCACTATAACGATCTTGCCGAATTTACCTGACTTGATATATTCGTTGGCGGCAATGTAATTCGGGGCTGAACGGCGCTGAGATCCTATCTGAACTATTTTTCCTGTTTTTTCTACCGCGCTTCTTGTAACACGTGCATCGGCCATCGATTCGGCAAAAGGTTTTTCACAATATACATCGCGACCTGCTTCAACTGCTTCCTTTGTATGCAGTGCATGCTGAAAATCAGCCGTGCTTATAATTACTGCATCGGTATCTTTTCCGCTGTAAAGTTCTTCGTTATTCCTGGCAAGTCGAAGGTTCATCCCAAGTTTCTTATAAAACCTGTCGGCATCCTCCCTCCTTAGCCTCCATATATCGGAAACTGCTGTAAATTCGAAATTCATTTCCTTCGAAAGGCTCATGAATGAAGGATGCAGAGAACCTCTGAAACGGTCGGAATAGCCTACAATCCCTACACGCACCCTGTCGTTTGCGCCCGGTACCCGGGAGTAGCTCTTTGCTCCAAGCGCAATTCCTGCCGTGCCGAGCGCAGCTTTCTGGACAAATTCTCTTCTCGTAGTCATAATTTTATTAATTAAAGTATCATATTGTATTAATAATGACATAGTAAAAATAACTTAATTCACATTTATAATATAATTATAAGCCTGCAATTTTTAATTTTAATGATTTTTAACTCAATAATACATTTAATGTCATGAAGCGAATCCTGGTCGACATGGATGGAGTTCTCGCCGATGTTTACTCCCGCTTTTTTGATCTGCATGAACAGGAGACAGGTTCCAGGCTGTCCGTTTCAGATGTTTCGGGTATTCTGGAAGCTGAAGCTTTTCAGTACCAGCTGAAATGGGTGACAACACCCGGATTCTTCAGAACCGTTCCGGTTATGGAAGGAAGTGTGGAAGGATTGAAAACACTCAATTCAAGATATAATGTGATCGTTGTCTCCATGGCGACTGAGTTTCCCCAGAGCCTTACCGACAAGCAATTATGGATGCATGATCATTATCCCTTCATTTCATGGCAGCAACTTGTTTTCTGTGGTGATAAAAGCCTTATCCGGGCTGATATCATGATCGATGACCATCCTAAAAATCTTGATAATTTCACCGGTGAAACTTTAATATTCACACAGCCTCACAATATTTTGCTAAAAGATATCCGGCATAAAAGAGTTTCGTCGTGGGAGGAAATAGAAATATTATTACTATAGCTTATCCTTTGTATCCTTTGCGTCCTTTGCAGTTATTAAATAAGAAGGAAGAAGAAAACCGCAAAGTGCGCAAAGGTGTTCGCAAAGGGCGCAAAGAATTAATTAGCAACTCTTTAACTTTGCGTACTTTGCGTAATCCTTTGTGTCCTTTGCGGTTAAAGGACTATATCTTCAGCTCAAATTACCTTATTGTAACTGAACCTCTGCAAGTACCGGCTTATGATCAGAAGGATAAAAGAGTCCGAATGAATCGGACAGTATTCCATGACGGAGTACTTTTACCTTTTCGTTAATAAAGATAAAATCGATTATCCTGCTCTTATCGCTTACTGAAAATCCACCGCTGGTGCCCTCAGATCCATAAGCCGGGGTAACTGATTTGTCCCTTGCGTCATAAAGAACTTTAAGTACTGACTGTACCGGGGCAGATTCCTTTACGAGATTAAAATCGCCTGTAAGGATCAATGGCAGGTTCTCCTTATTTATTTCAACTATCCTGTTCAGTATAAGCTTAACTCCTTCCTCACGGGCTTTGATACCCCTGTGATCGAGATGGGTGTCAAAAATGAAGAAGCTCTTTTTGGTGATCTTATCTTTCAGTTTCAACCAGGTGCATGTCCTGTTACAGGCAGCATCCCATCCCATTCCGGGTTTTTCTGGAGTCTCGCTCAGCCAGAAGGTACCTTCGGCAAGATTATCAAAACGCGATTTTCTGTAAAATACCGACATGTGTTCCCCTGCCTCCTTACCATCATCCCTGCCTAATCCGTAGCAACCGAATTCCGGGAAGCTGCTTTTAAGGTTGTTGACCTGTTCAATGAGCGCTTCCTGGACATTGAAAATATCTGCCTTATGAAATGCCAGCAGTCCCGCAACCTTATCTTTTCTCAGCGGCCAGGCATTAACTCCGTCGCCGGTGTTATTGTAACGGATATTATAGGTAATAATATTAAATGGCGTCTCTCTTTTTGACTGGCCGGTCAAAGTACTGAAAGGAATCAATACGATCAGAAAGGCAGGTAGTACTGATACAAATTGCTTTATTATTCTCATAATTATATCTTTTTTGTGAAAAATTAACCGCAAAGATAAGATTCCCTGCAGCTAATATACTTGACTTACATTAAAATCCTGACGCCAGCCGGGATTTTGAATCAGATCATGATTCTGAAGTATATCAGTTTTAGGAATGGTAAAGTAGTAATGTTTATCTTCTCACGATATGGTGTAAAAAAAATAACTACACAAAGGATTCACAAAGTATATAAAATATAATAGGATAAAATTAAAGCTTATTTCCCAATCAGGCAAGTATCAGTATTTTACCTCAATTTCTGCCCATACAGGCAAATGATCAGATGCCACAGGTTCCTGTTCAACAACCGTTTTATTTGTTGTAAAATTTGTGCCCGTTGTTTTCAATCCCAGAATATAATCAATACACTTTGAAGGATTATTTGAAGGACTTGTCAGGGAAGAGGTTTTTGTCAGTATAGTGAAGTAATTCTCAAGGCTCTTAATTACTGACGATTCCGGAGTAGCATTAAGATCGCCGGCAATAAAGACCGGTTTGGAATATTCCTTAAAAGAATTACTTACAATATAAGCTGAGGAGAGCCTGTCTTCCTCAGTAAGGGAGAAATGTGTGCATCCGAAAACAATGTCTTTCAGCTCGACGATCAGCAGGCTCCTTGGTTCTTCCCTTCCGGGAAGCGGAATGCGTTTCCAGCTCAGAGGGTTTTCTTTGGTAAGGATCCCTATTCCATATTTACCTCCCTGAAAATCAAGGGAGGCTCCATATGTTTTATACATGCCGGTCAGTCTGGCAAGTTCATCCAGAACAACTACACCCTTGCTTCGCACTGTTGCGCTGTCAAGTTCCTGAAGTGCAACTACCTCAGCATCTATACGCTTTATAACGTCAGCTACCCTCTGGTAGTTGATAACTCCATCCATGCCCTGGCAGTTTTTAACATTATAGCTTAATATTTTTACTGTCAGAAGTGATACCTTTTCATTTTCAGGCAAATTCTTCTCACATCCTGCTGCTGAAATGATCAGAGCAACAACTGCCGCAAGAACCGGAACCACAATTTTTCTCATAGTAAGTTTTTAACTTAATTTAACCGCAAAGTGCGCAAAGGTTTTCGCAAAGATCGCAAAGTTAAAAATTGCAATGTTTTTAACTTTGTGTACTTTGCGGTTAAAAAATTAAACAGCAATCAGTATTTCTGTTACCAGCCCGGATTTTGGCCGAGGTTTGGATTAGTTATCAGATCTGTTGCGGGGATTGGATAATAATACATTTTATCTTCCCATTTCCTTTTAATATTATTCATCCAGGTGAGTTCACCGCTTGTACCGTTTTTTAACAGCTGTGGATTGGCCTTTCCTTTGACAAGTGCTGAAACATCAACATAAGTGACTTTTGATCCCGGAGGTGCCGGGTTAGTATCCTGATAGAAAGCTACATCGAGGATGCCATCTTCATTCAGATCCATAGGTGTGATGAGTTCAGGAACGTAAAATCCATTCCATTCCATATGCATCAGTTCACCTCTTTTCCATCGCAGGATATCAGCAAAACGGAATCCTTCAAGGCACAGCTCAATCCCTCTTTCGCGTCTTACTTCCAGAATTACAGGATCAGTGATCCCGGGGAAATAGTTTGCAATAAGATAAGGATCAGCAACTATGGGTAGTGTAGTTAGGCCGCCTGTTATCCCTCCTCTTGCCCTGAGCACTCCGATCGTTTTTGCCCAGTCATCATCGGTGAGAGTACCCAGTTCAGCTTTTGCTTCTGCATAGTTCAGCAAGACCTCGGCATAGCGGAACATGCATATTGAATTGGTATTGAGCCTCTCCGAATCATAATACATATCATCGAGAGTCCATTTGATTGGCTGGTACCCTGTAAATGTATAAGAAAAGACCGGGGGCGCAGGTACGGCAGTACCTCCGATAATTCTCTTATAATCACCCGAGTCGGATAGTCTGTTTTAACCTCAGATCTCTGTTCTTGACCTCATCTTTGAAAAGCATCGTGGGCCAGTCGGGATTATTTGTGAAAGGTGTACCGTCAATATTCAGGTATGTGTTTATGAATGTCCGTATAAAGCTTGCCTTGTCGCCGTAAGTACCGCTTGTCCAATACCAGTTTGCATCATTCAGAACTTTCAGGGTAAGGTCAGAGATCGCTGCAAGCATTACTTCGCTGGCTACCGGTGTATTATTGGTAAATATGGTACGGTAAGATTTCCCCAACCCTCCCGAGGAAGAGATTGAGTATCCGCCTTCATCCATCACTTTCTTTGCAGCTGTTGCCGCATTGGTCAGCCAGGTTGACGCAGTACCCTGAAGATTCAGTTCTGTATGATATTTCCTGAATGTTCCTTCAAAGAGGCATATCCTCGATTTCAGGGCATAGGCCAGGTATTTGGTGACAATACTGCGTGTTGCATCAGTTGTTACGGAAATGTTCTCGCAGGCATAATTAATATCTGCAAGGACAGAATCCATGACCAGTGTGCGCGGATCCCGGCCACCATATAAAATAAGCGTATCGGAAACATCCAGTGGTTTCCCGACCCATGGAACATTGCCGAATCTTTTTACTTTTTCAAAATAGAAATAAGCCCTGAAGAATTTGGCGATATCCAAGATAATTCTTCCTGTCTGCAACAGCCACCTTTGGATCATTGCAATTAACAATGAAGTAATTGAGGTTTCTGAGATCGGTCCATGACCAGCCTGAACTCAGAGTGGGAGCATATGCATTTTCCTGGATGAATGTAGGAACAGCTTTGACAGCCAGGTAATCCGACATGGCATCGAGGCTGGTGGACACTTCCCGGCAATATTGAATAGAATGAATTTGTGTACAATTCCAGTCCGTCTTTGCTCCCGAATACTGCAGAGCGTGATGTTGTTGACAACGGGATTTGTTCAAGTTCCTTTTCGCAGCCGGCAAACAGGATCACTAAAAGAACAAACCATAAATATTTTGTTTTCATATCTGTAACTTTTTAAAATTATATTCCTATGGATAATCCGAATGTAAAGCTCTTCATTATTGGATAGTTAAATCCGTCTGCTCCTGCACCCGGCCTTATTACCTGATCTCTCGGACCGATATTTCCGACATCCATATGACCTTTCCCGACAATCTTATACAGAGGAGACCATGACCAAAGATCTTCTCCTGAAACATAGACCCTCAGGTTGGTTATTCCGATTTTTGAGATAAGGCTTTTCGGAAGATCATATCCGACCTGAATATTTTTCAGTCTTATATAAGCAACATTCTGAAGGTACTTTGTCTGAGGTACCCCAAGTTCCCTGGCAGTATTGCTGGAAGCGGCACGTGACATTGTCCTGGGAAGATACGCGTCAGTATTATCCGGCGTCCACATATTTCCAAGATGCCAGAGAGGTATGTTGTTGTAAGGTCTGTTATATTGTCCCCAGAAATATTCAGCTTCCGTGCTCGGGTACCAGTCCTGCTTCCCCACTCCCTCGAAAAATGTTGACAGGAAGATATTATTCCAGTCTGCCCCAAGGTTTATCCCATAAGTGTACCGGGGTGCATCTGTTACCGATTATTTTCCTGTCACCGGGATCAGATACCCTGTTGGTACCGACATTAATATAATCGTCATCATTAAGATTCTTAAACTTGATATCACCGGCATACCAGATGCTTGTGGGAGATGCCCTCATCTGTGGACTTTGTTTTGCATGATTTGCAACATCCTCATCATCGATAAAAAATCCTTCGGTTACATAACCCCATATTTCGCCGATCTCCTGTCCTTCATAATAATCGGAAAGGAGCTTATCAGGATTGTTGTACTTCTTAATCACTGACTTATTATCTGCAAGGGTGAATCTTACATTATAATTGAAAGGTTTTGAGGCGATATCAATATTATCTCTCCACGATCAATGAAGTCTCCCAGCCTTTTGTCTGAAGGTCGGCATAGTTTCCTTTTGGTGCAGTGGCTCCAAAAAGTGCAGGAAGAGTTTTACCGATTGTGAACATATCCGTGGTATTCCTGATATATGTATCCCCTGCAAACCTTAACCTGTCGGACAACATGGAAAAGTCAAGGCCGAAGTTTGTTGTTGTTGATGTTTCCCAGGTTATACCATCAGGAAGTACAGCCGGATTCCTGGTATACTGTGGGTAGTTGACCCTTAAGAATATTTGCCTGACTGGGCAATTGAGAATTGCTCCTGGTAAATATATGAACTGACATTTCCGTTACCGAGATGATCCGTAAGATGCCCTGAGCTTTAAGATCAGAAATGATTTTCGGAGATACATTCCAGAAAGATTCTTTTGAAATTCGCCATCCTGCTGATACTGAAGGGAAAAATGCAAATCTCTGGTTCGACGGGAATTTTGATGATCCGTCATACCTGGCATTGACTTCAATAAGGTACCTGTCCTTATAGGAATAATTCAATCTTGAGAATCCACCCAGTATAGCCCATTTTTCATAGCCTCCGCCTGTTGTGATGGCCTGTCCGAGGGCAAGGCTCAGATCAACAGCATCAGGATAGATCAGCCCGTTGCGGGTGACCAGCAATCTGTTACAGGTCGACTGTTCATAATTATACCCTGCCATGAATTTCAGATAATGAGCATCCTTGAAAGTATTTTCATATTCACCATAGATGTTGGTTGAAAGATACTGTGTCTTCTGCCAGTTATTACTCAGATCGTTTGTTGCTGTTCCCACAAAGAGCAATACACCGGGTTTACTGCTGTAGGGAACGGGTACGCGTTTCGTATCACTTTCATTATCGTCTTTCCGGAGGGTAAAATCACCTTTGATCCTGAGTTTATTTTGAAAAAAGCTTGTAGTGAAATCCGCTGGTATTCTTGAAAACTGCTTTTTTCATGTTTATGCCATTCTTGCCATACCAGAAGTCACCCACACTATAAACAGCATCCGGTTGTGAGAGTACCGTCAGGATTAAACATGGGCGAATGCGGATGTGTGTCAACCAATTATGTTCCATATATCAACGGCTCCTTCTCCCACCGAAATGGATTGTAATATTTCATCTCGGAATAATCGGTGTTGTTTTCAAGCAGCAGCCATGGCAACACCTGAATTGATCCTTTTGCACGAAGGTTATCATAGAATAATCATCCGAACTGTAACGGAATATTCCGGGCTGGCTCCATTACTCTTCCTGAAACCAGGTATGCTGCTTTTTCCCCGCTTCCTGAAACAGAGATATTATTGTCTGTTGCAGGTGTAATATCCTTATATAACAACTTGTACCAGTCAGTACTTGCCATAATAGACATACTCACCCGTAACAGGGTCGATTTCAACCTCGTTATAAGGCTGACCTGATTCTACTCGTCCTTTGAAACTCATCAAGATATGCCTGTGAGAACTTTAGTTTCTTTGTTTACATTCTGGGGAAATGAACCATCACCGTTAACAAATGATTCCGCAAACATCTTCAGGAAGGTATACCCGTCAGTCACAAAATCAGGAACTCGTAAGGTTGTTTTAATGGAATAATTTGACTTGAAAATGTAACATTTGTTTTTCCTTTCTCAGGGTTTTTGGTAGTTATAAGCACAACGCCGAATGCACCTCTTGCTCCATAGATTGAAGCTGAAGCAGCATCCTTCAGTATTGAAACACTTGCAATGTCATTAGGGTTTAGCAGGCTTGGATCACCTTCAACTCCATCGATGAGTATCAGTGCGCTCCCGCCCTGGCCGATGGATGTCGTTCCCCTGATGTTATAGCTCGGTGACTGTATGGGTTTTCCATCCAACAGGTTGATATTCAGGTTTGGCAAAACTCCCTTCAATCCCTGTGTCAGATTTGGCACCGATCTGTTCTCGAGAGTTTCGTTTGTTACCTGGTCGACAGCTGCAGTAAGGTTAAGCTTTTTCTGGGTACCATAACCTACAACCACAACCTCATCAAGCCCCAGTACGCTTTCACTCAGGTTTACATTGATCGTGGTCTGGTTAGCTACTGTAACCTCTTTCGGATTGTAACCGACAAATGAGAAAATAAGTACGGATCCGGAGCCTGTCACATCAACTGTGTATTTTCCTCCGGCATCAGTCAGAACCCCGATATTTGTTCCTTTTACCTGAACAGTGGCTCCGGGAAGCGGATTCCCCTGCGAGTCTGTCACTGTTCCGGAAACTGTTATCCTTTGTGCATAAACGGCAGTAGATGACAAGAATAACAGAAACAACAGAATTTTTTTCATAAGAATTTTAGTTTAGTTAGTTATCAAATTGCCAGTATTCACAGGCTGCGCTAAAATATTAAATAATAACATTATTACAAAATTGTTACAAAACAGGCTTTTGTTTTAAGTAACATTATAATTTTGGTTCTTCATTAAAATAATTAAATTTCCGGTCGGAATATTACATCATTCATTTATGGAAAACAACGATAAAAAATCTTCAAAACGGCTCTATTCGCTCGATGCCCTTCGTGGATTCGATATGTTCTGGATAATGGGCGGAGAAAGCATCTTTGTCGCTCTGGCTGCTCTTACCGGCTGGCCGGTTTTCGAGTGGTGGGCAGGACAGCTCGAACACGTTCCCTGGCACGGATTTGTATTTTATGATATGATATTCCCTCTTTTTCTGTTCATAGCAGGGATATCATTCCCTTTTTCACTGGCAAAAAGAATTCAGAATAACGACAGCAGGAAATCAATATATAAACACATTCTTTTCCGCGGACTCATCCTGGTCTTACTTGGCATCTTATATAATAATGGTGTGAGATTTAATTTTGAAGAGCTCCGGTATGGAAGTGTTCTCGGAAGAATAGGTCTTGCATGGATGTTTGCCGCACTAATTTTCATGAATACAAAACTTACCACCCGGATCATATGGTGCAGCGCATTACTGATACTTTACTGGCTTCTCCTGTTGCTTTTTCCCGCTCATGATCTCGGATCAACTGATCGTTTTTCCCAGGAAGGAAATCTGGCGAGCTTCATCGACCGGCTGATCATGCCGGGTAAACTATACCGCGACAATCACGATCCGGAGGGCCTTTTCAGCACCATACCTGCCATATCCACTGCATTGCTGGGCATGTTCACGGGAGAATTCATGCTTTCGGATTATTTGAAAAACAAACCATTAAGGAAGATCCTCTATCTGGTAACCGCAGCAGTGGTATTAATGATAATCGGTAAACTATGGGATCTGGTATTTCCCATTAACAAAAACCTGTGGTCAAGCTCATTTGTCTGCTGGGTGGGAGGACTGAGCCTTCTCCTTTTCGCAGTGTTCTATCTGATCATTGATGTCTGGAACCTCCGGAAATGGGCATTCTTCTTCGTTGTCATAGGATTGAATCCCATAACTATTTACCTTGCCAACAGGATAATTAATTTCAGAAATGCATCCAGATTCTTCTTCGGCGGATTTGCAGAGATCCTTCCCGAGACATGGGCTCCCCTGGTTAATGCCATAGGAATAACAACAATAGGATGGCTGTTTCTTTATTTCCTGTATAAGAAAAAGATATTTCTTAAGGTTTAAACTGATCCCTCCGATCAGAGAAGGCTAATGGGATTAACAAGAAATAATTAACCACGATTTAACCGGATTTTTCACGAAGGAATACTGTTTTTAAACTCCGTGAAACACCGTGTTTAACTCTGTGTAAATCCGTGGTTTAAAAAAATAAGTAATACTCTTTTCTAATCCCTGAAAAAGACATCGAACTTTGAGTCGATCTGAAAGTGTTTTATACCCAGGCTTTTCAAATATTCTGCCCTCTTTCCTGCCTCCTCCATTAATTGCTTTTCAGGTATTGGCCAGGCATTGATAACACCGACTGTCAGGATATTATTCTTAACAACCCAGTCTACATCTTCTAACGAGGGGTATCCAAACAGATAATAGTTTGAAGGCTTATAGTCTTTCCTTAATATATTATTCTTCAATTGTTCAATGGTGCAGCTTAACCTTATCTTTCCGGTAAAAAATTCAGTGGATTCATCTGTCCCTATCATCAATGAATTATTTCTCAGATGATATTTATCCAGCATATTCACAACTTTCGAGAACAAAATAGTATCATTTCCATCTACCTTATTATCGATCATCACATTAAGGTTATTTTTTGAACAAAACCTAAGAACATTATCCAACTTTTGTACTTTACTGCCAGATTGGGATTTAAGCTTCTTTATCTCTGCCCATGTCATATCGGTTACTTTCATGTCAATTCCATAATATCTCCTGAAGGAGTTATCATGCTGAGTTATAAAAACATTATCTTTTGTCAGTCTCAAATCAACTTCAACCATCCGGTAACCTCTTTCTGCTGCCATTTTTAAAGCCTGGAGGCAGTTCTCGGGTATATCTCCTTCCACGACACCACCACGGTGAGCGATCAGATAGTAATCAGGATTAATTACTTTATTTGTTGTTGACTGACCATAAGAAAAGGTCTGCAATAGAAGAAATCCTGTTAAGAATAAATACCTTCTGTTACTCATAGCAATCTCAAATAAGACTGTTAAAATAGCAATATAATATTAATAAAACAGATAGAATCACCCACACGTATTTGTTCTATCTTTAATAAGTAAAAATAAACGAACTGTTAAAATGATAAAAACGCAATACAGGCATAATCTCCTTCCTTTTTGCCTGGCTTTCTGTTCTTTAAAACTCTCCGGACAGGAGGCGGATATTTTGAAATTTGTAAATCCTTTTATTGGTACCTCTATAACAAATATTAAGACACTCTGGGGTGGAGAGGGTGGCACATATCCGGGTGCAGTAGCGCCTTTCGGCTTTATACAACTGACACCGGAAACAAGAGTAAATGAACCGGCAGGCTATGATTTCCGCGATACTTCAATATTCTTTTTCAGTTGCCTGAATCATATGAGCGGATATCCCGGCGGGTCTTCAGGAAATATTCATGTTATGCCTGTCAGGGAAGATCAGGATATCCAAACCGGAAAATACAGGCGCTCATTCCTGCATAAAGATGAAAAATCAGAACCGGGGTATTACCGGGTATTGTTTCGGGACAATGGGACACTTGTTGAACTAACAGCCTCCGAAAGAGCCGGAATGTTCAGATTTATTTTCCCTCCGGAAACTAAGCCTGTCTTATTCCTGGGCGATATTGGTTCAATTGAATCAGCTTCAAAACAAATTATCAGAGGATCAGGATTTAATACGACTATGGCTTTTAATCAAAACATAATCTCAAAAGAGAATATTGAAGGAGGATGTATCCTGACATTTCCATCAACTAAAAAGGGAGAGAATGTTCTGATTCTGAAGCTTGCCACTTCGACTATTGATTTTACAAGTACGCGGATTAATCTTGAAACTGAAGCTGACACCTGGGATTTCGATAAATTTAAAGAAAAGAATCAGGAAAAATGGAAAGATGCCTTATCAGTTATTGAAGTTGATGATACTTCAAAAGTTAATAAAACAATATTTTATACAGCGCTATATCATTCAATGCTTGTCCCATGGATAATCTCCGATGCGCAGGGAAATTACAAAGGCGCTGATGGTTTGATCCACAAAACAAAAGGGCAAAATGAGTATGGTGCATTTTCTCCCTGGGATACTTTTCGTTCCCTGCACCCGCTATTATGCCTTATTGCACCTGAGAGACAAAATGATATGATCTTGTCGATGCTCGATTATTATGACCAGAAAGAAAGATTGCCGAAAGGTCCGATGACCGGGAACCATATTGTCGCAATTATTACAGATTCATATCTGAAAGGTATAACTGGTTTTGACACCAGGCTTGCATATAACGCAATGAAGGAGAGTATATCGTCATCAGGTTCGGCTGCAATGACCACTTATCAGGATTCGGGATATGTCCCCTCCTCTTTCGCGGAATCAGTTACACAAACTGTGGAATATGCCTACAATGATTGGGTTCTGGCACAATTTGCCGGTAATGTAATTGGGGAAAGAGATGATTATCAGTATTATTTAAAAAGAAGTTTTAATTACCGGAATCTATTCGACCCCGAATCGTTGTTTTTATTACCCAGAAATGGGAATAATTTCATTCCTGATCCCGGAAATTTCGGTTATAAGGAAGGTGATAAATGGAATTATTCGCTGTTAGTACCGCATAATCCCAGGGATTTAATCAATCTCACAGGAGGTAATGAATCTTTCACAGCTCATCTCGATTCAGCTTTGAGGAAAGAGTATATAGTCTTTGATAATGAAACAGTATTACATGTCCCATATCTGTTTAATTATGCTCAAAGTCCTTATAAAACACAAAAATGGGTCAGGAGCATAATGCAAACACATTTTAACAACTCCCCCGGTGGTTTGCCGGGTAATGATGATCTTGGTGCAATGTCGAGCTGGTACGTTTTCAGTGCATTGGGATTCTTCCCTGTTTGTCCCGGAAGACCCGTTTACGACCTTGGTTCTCCATTATTAAGAGAAGTGAAAGTACATTTAAGAAACGGGAAGGAACTTTTAATCAAATCAGAAAATAACGGAAAAGACAATTTCTATATCAGTTCAATGTGGCTGAATGGAACAGTGTACAATAAGTCATGGATCTCACATTCAGATATTATGGAAGGAGGTACGATGTCATTTATCATGAATAAAGTACCGGAACTGACACGATCGACCGGTTCAGGTTTAGTTCCTCCCTCTGAGACAAAAAAGATCCCCGGCTTCCGGATAATCGATTTCAATGCTCCCAAAAAACGAGTTGAAACGGATGAACCTTTTTACATATCATTTTCAATCAGGAATGATGGGAGCTATGGGACCATGGCGCTAAAACTTTATGTTGATGATGAAGAATATGCAAGGAAAAATATCCTTATTGATGAGGGAGTTACCTTGAAAGATTCAATAGAGTGCCGTTTGTATCCTGTGGGCAAGAGTAAGGTGCGTATTAATGATCTGAAAGAAAAGGAGATTGAAGTAATTAATCCCGTAAACGGTCCATTTCGTAAATTTAATGTCTCCGGTTTAAAATGTGCCTCCATATTCAGAATTTACGAAAGTAAAGAGTTATCTTATCTGGTCCGGAATCTTGGAGGATACAGAGACAGTTCTGCCATAATGGTTTATTTAGATGAGTCTGTACATTTTAAAGATCTGGTAATCCTGGATCCGGGTAAATCAAAAAAAATAGTCCATCAGCTGAGGATTGATAATTCTGGATTACATGTTCTGAAAGTTGGCTCAGAGTACTTTAAGTTTAAGACATATGACATCCGTACTGATGCATCCGTAATAGACATTTCAACGAGCAGAAGTATAAAATGCGATACAATCCCTGATGAATCAGGATTGTCAAATCACGGTTATATTGTCATAAAATCCGGCATAAATCAGACGCCTTCCGGATTCTATAAAACAGATAAAAGTTCTTTTATTGAATTTAAAAAATCTGCAAGCCTTGATAACTTTGGTGAGAAAATTACCGTAATGGCATGGATAAATCCTTCTGAAAAGAGCAGAGGACTTACTGATATAATAACAAAAGGAGATTTTACTGTTTTCCAGGCAAGAGGAGAGACAATTTCATTTTTCGCGGGAGGCTGGGGCCGTGGTACATGTAGTGCACTACTGCCGGAAAACTGGGTAAACAACTGGCATCACATAGCAGGTGTAAGCGACGGCAATCTGCTTAAGATCTATATTGACGGCATGGAGATGGGAAGTACCTATATCAATACCCCTGCGAATCTTTCATCACCGGGTATTTGGATTGTGGGGCGAAATTATGAATTTCCCGGTGAAAGGATTTTTAATGGTTTGGTTGATCATATAAAAATATTCGCCGAATCATTAACCTCTTCAGAGATCGGGAAGGAAATGATAAGAGAACTCCCTCAATCTTTGTATTGATATTCATTTATGTTTACAAATTTATTAATCTTAAAAAAATTGGTAATATCATGATAAAACTTGTCCCTGTTATCATATTGTTGTTTTGTCTTTTAACTTCAACAGAGGCACAATATACAACAGCTAATGCTCATTCGCATAATGATTACAGTAATGATATCCCCTTCTGGCTCGCTTACACTAACCACTTCGGATCGATTGAAGCAGATATTTTCGTAAGTGAAGGTGATTTATTTGTAGCACATAACAATTCAGAGATAAAGCCGGAGCGGACACTGGACGCGCTTTATATTCAGCCAATTGTAAAGATGATAAGGCACAATAAAGGAAAAGCCTGGAATGATCATCCTTCAACTTTTCAACTGCTCATTGATCTGAAAACAGCAGTGGAGCCAACATTGTCTGTTTTGATTGAAAAGCTAAGCAGTTATCCGGATGTATTTGATCCGGAAGTCAACGAAAATGCTATCCGCATCGTTATTTCAGGCAACAGACCGGATCCTTCTGCTTTCGCTGATTACCCCGGGTTCATTTCTTTTGACGGTCTGCTAAATGTTAATTATAATGAACAACAAATGAAAAGGATCCCTCTTATCAGTGAGAACCTGAAAGTATTCACCTCATGGAATGGAGAAGGCGATATTGATTCAAAAGAAAAAATAAGTTTGCAGCATATCATCGATTCGATTCATGTTTCAGGCAAAAAAATCAGATTCTGGAATGCACCTGACGGAATAAATGCCTGGAAAACCTTTATAAAATTTGGAGTAGATTTTATAAATACTGACCATATAATTGAACTTTCACAATTTCTTAACCTGGCAGGTGAACCACTTACTGAAACGGTTAAGTCAGTTCAGTTTAAACATAATCTCCCCGGCAATGTATTTCCCTGGACCAAAATCCCGGTATTTAAAAATGAAAACTTCAGGTTTGTTGTAATAGGTGACCTGACAGGAGGAGAAGAGGAAGGTGTTTTTGCTGAAGCAATAGAAAAGATTAATCAGCTGGCACCTGACTTTGTAATCTCTGTCGGAGACCTGATTGAAGGTTATACCCTTGAACAGCAAACTATAGACAGGTATTGGCAAAGTTTTCAGACAAGGATAGCAAGGCTGGATGCTCCTTTCTTTTTTGTTCCCGGCAATCATGATCTGTCAAACGGATTGCTTTTTGAAAACTGGAAGAATTTGTATAAATATGATTATTATAGTTTTACAATAGACAAATCATTGTTTGTTGTTATCAATACAAATGAACCGGGAGACGGACTGCCGGAGGATCAGCTTGAGTATATAAAAAAGGTGATGCTTGACCACAACCCGGAAGATCCGGTATATGTATTTTCACACGAACCATTATGGAAGAAATTTAATACGAATGGTTATAATGAACTGGAACCCATTCTGAATAAATACAACACCACTTTTTTCTGTGGACACGAACACCGGTATTTATTTAAAGAGGTAAAGGGCAGAACCCATATAATGCTTGCCAACACGGGAAGAAGCTCAGATCTTACGAATATAAATACAGGGGAATTCAACCATTTCCTGTTCTGTACAGCCGGTTCAAAAGGAATAATTAAGATCACGAACATCCTGACAGATGGTATAATTTCCACACAGGCAGTGGATAGCAGCACAGAAAAGCAGGTCAATATTTTACGCGGCGGCGGATGGTTTACCGTCAAACCTGTAGTTATAAATGAAGCAACATCTGCCAGTTTTAATTCCTTCATTACAATCAGTAACCAAGGTGATTATCCAATGAATGTAACCGGAGATCTTCCGGTATATAATAATCTCATTTTCTCCCCTGCCGGCATTTCTGAAACCATCCCTTCCGGATCAAGTATTAAAATACCTGTTGTTCTTAAGAATCCTGACAAAATTGCCATTGAGAAGATACCGGTTATAGAAATCAAACTGACAGCTGCTTTCAATCAGGATGGAAAGGAAATAAAATCAGGTTCTTCGAAACGCCTTTTCATTGACAACAGGAAATGGAGTATGCCGGTTTCGGCGCCAGAGAGCATATTTGACTGTGGCAAACCGTCGGAGGTTGAAGAATCTTGGTGCTGGAGCGGTCCTGATGATGGCAGCTTTGAATTTACGGTAACACACAATAAGAATAACATCTTTTTTCATATAGAAACAAAAGACGATGTTTTTATATCAGATCCGCAGGAGCCCAAAAAAGTCCAGGACCGGTTATATGTTCACTTTTCACCCGACACATCTTTTACAAGTCCGGCTCCCGTTATCCTTGATATCATAGCCGGAAACACACCAGTCATCCAAAGTCAAAATAAGATCCGGAATCAAAAAATTTCTGCTAAATGTGTTTCGGAAGGGAATTCACTTGTGGCAGATATATCAATTCCCGGATCTTTCCTTACTTTTGATGCCTTCCGGCTGAACATCGGATTCGCTGATCTTGACGATATTTCCAGTACCGATCCTTCTGTAATATGGTGGAAACCAAAATGGGGATCGCGAAACGACTACAGTGGTTCGGGCATTTTTATAATTAAGCCAGAATAAAAACACTCAAGAAACCGTCATAAATCATTGCTCTCCGTAACCCGGATTATTTACTAGTGAACCTCCGCTGTTATCTATTTCCCTCTGTGGAAAAGGCAACAGGTTGTGTCTTGCCGGGACAAATGTACGCGCCGGTTTATAGGTGCCTTCAGCAGGAAGACTATTATATATCTGCTGAGCCAATCCCCAGCGAACCAGGTCAAAGTGACGATCTCCTCCTTCAAATGCAAGTTCCATCCTCCGTTCATACATCAGGTCGTTAAAATTTGGCGAAGCGATCGCTGCAAGTCCTGCACGTTCACGTACAAGGTTAAAAGAAGTTGCAGCAGCACTTACGCTGACTGTCCTGTTTAGAGGGCCTCCTCCATTAAGGTTCATTATAGCTTCGGCATGTATCAGCAAAACATCAGCGTACCTGAGGGCAGGGACATTTAAACCTGCGGCCCAACTTGAGTAAGCAATCGCATAAGGCGACATATACTTAATGCAAACAACAGGTGACTGGTTATTAGGCGCCTGCAGAATATCAGTTGATCCGTTATAAGTTACGACATCAACCCCTCTTTTGGCAACTGTAGCTGCTTTTCTGCGGTCATCAGCCTGATATGAATCGTAGAAATGTGATGTGGCGCTTACAAGTCTCCAACCCTCACCGGCAGGTTCGGCATGGAGGCCGTTCCAGACGTTGTTTGGTAACATCAGAACAGGAGTGATAGGATACTCATTCGGTCTGGCTCCTAATCCCCAGAGAATTTCGCTGGCATTTTCTTTTTCAATAGTAAATACCTCAGCATAATCGGTCCATAGTGTATGTTTGGCGGAACTTATAACTTTCTCTGCTGCAGTTTTTGCATCTGCCCATTTCGCCTCATAGGCATACACTTTTGCCAGCATTCCCCATGCTGCTCCCAGCCCCGGCCGACCTTCCTGGTGATCCCAGCTCAATTGTTCCGTGGCGCTTTTAAGACTGTTTTCTATAACTGCCCAAGTATCTTCCGCGCTTGCCCTTACCAGTGCTGATTGTAAATCATTAGGATCGTATATAGGCATACCACCATATCGAATTACCATCTGGAAATATGAAAATGCAACTAAGAAATTAGCTTCACCCAAAATTCTTTTCTTCTGGTTTGCATCAATATCCATATCCGGAACATAAGTCAGCACATCGGTTGCTCTTTTAATAGTTCTGTAATAAGCTCTGTAACTCCTCCAGCTAAGGTCATTCTCGGTATTTTGTGTGGCTGTGAATTCCGACATGGCAACAAAATCAGGATACGGGTCATTCATGTAACCATTATCACTAAAGGCTTCCATACCGCACCACTCTTCTCCTCCCAGCGCTTCTTCTTCCTGAAGCGGACTATAAGCGCCTGCAAGAGCAGATTCTGCCTGATCGGCATTTTTCCAGAAAGCTGCACTGGTAAATACGTGAGGTTCCTTTGTCAGGAAATCTTCTCCGCATGAGGTCAGACCAGCCAGTATCAATAGAATAAGAATATAATTTTTCATGGTATTCATTTTACATTGATTAGAAATTAACATTAAGACCAAGTATAAATGTTCTTGGCTGAGGGTATACACCCTTGTCAACGCCAAACATATTGTTGCTTATCCCTCCCTCGGCGCCGATTTCAGGATCATATCCGGTATATTTGGTAAAAGTCAAAGGATTCTGCAAGGTCAGGTATAAACGCAATTTCGAAATACTGTTTCCGGTCAGATTATTATTGAAGGAATACCCAAAGGTGAAATATTTCATGCGTGCGTAACTGCCATCTTCAATGAACAGCGTACTGTACGTTCTGTTTTGGTTCTGATCTTTTACCGATACCCTGGGTACTGAATTCCCCTTTGTTGCCGGAGTCCATCTGTCAAGAATCAGAGGACCGTTGTTATAATCGGTACCCTGCATGATCATACCGCCTAATCTCAAACCATTGAAGATTTTATTACCCTGGCTTCCGATGAGGAGCATACTTAAATCAAAGTTCTTATAATCAGCATTGAAATTTAAGCTATAAGTGAGTTTAGGAAAACTGCTCCCTGCATTGAACCTGTCTTTGGCACTGATAACACCATCTTTGTCACGATCCTCAAATTTGACATCACCCGGCACTGCATAAGGCTGGATCTTATTCCCCAAAGAGCTCTTATAGTTGTCAACTTCATTCTGATCCTGGAAAATACCCAGAGCATTCAATACAAAGAAGTGCCCGATAGGTTCTCCTTCTGCAATTCTTCCCACGTAATAATTTTTATAATCGGAAGAGAATATTTCTTTTTTCCCTGAAATTCCAAATGATTCAAGTTTATTTACAACATGTGACAGGTTAGCGGATATTTCATATTTAAATGCCTTTTCCCTGTTTTTATAGGTTATTCCAATATCGAATCCCTTATTGGAAACTTTTCCTGAATTCCGGTATGGAGCTGAGATAACCCCAAGAGAAGATACAAGAGGGACTTCAACCAGAATGTCTGATGTTTCCTTATCGAAATAATCGGCTGATAAATAAATCCGGTCTTTAAAAAAGCCCATATCAACTCCTAAGTCTAATTGTGTTGTAACCTCCCATTTGATATCATTATTGGCAAAGCGGCTTTGAGCAAGTGCAGTAAATGCTTCTCCGCCAAGAGTTGGTGAATCAACTGATGTTATGGTACTGAAATATTCATAATTTCTTATCTTATCGTTCCCCAGCTGACCCCAGCTTCCACGGATCTTAAGTTCTGAAATCACATCAACCAGGTTACTGAAAAAAGCTTCTTTGGAAATTCTCCATCCGCCGGAAACTGAAGGAAAGACGCCCCAGCGATAATTACTCGCAAATTTTGAAGAACCATCAGCACGGATGTTTGCCGCAAACAGGTATTTGCCCGCATATTCGTAACTTATACGGCCAAAGTAACTCATCAGTGAATAATCATCAGCGCCGCCTGAAACATGCTCGGGAAAGCTTCCTGCATTACTGAAATAACGCAGGGCAGGATCCTGGTTGCTGAAATTTTTGACAGTGCCTGAACCCGTCACTTCATACAAACCTGCTTCCATCGACATCCCAGCCAGACCTGCAATATGATGTTCATTAATGTTTGTATCAAAATTAAGGGTGTTGTTCCATATCCAGGTATTACTTGTAAAATAGGATTCCGAAAGACTGTTCTGGTAAAGACCGCGGCCACCACCCTTAGCTATTGCTACAAAATTCTTATTTTTCCCTACCCCCAGATTAAGGCCATAATCAGTTTTGAGTGTAAATATTTTAAGTAATTTGTACTCCAGGTAGAGATTACCCTGAAAACCCAGGTTTTTCTGAACATTATCGCGGCTATTCAGAGAAGCCACCGGATTTGGAAAATCACCTTTGGGCAATCCATAAATCTGGTTGGCCTTATCTTCCCAGACAGGTGTATTACGCATATTGAATAGGGCTGCACTTAAAACACCATCGTAACTACCCTGTGTTTCAATAATATTCTGTTTGGTGGAGGTCAGTGAAATA
>CAVTMS010000011.1:0-6050 GCA_963735905.1 Candidatus Bathyarchaeota archaeon
CCGACCCTGAATACGGTCGCCGCGTTGCCGAAGGACTGGGGCTATAATCAGAAGAACAAAAACTTCTTACAATCCCCACCACATAAACAAAATCCCCTTTTCCACATTTCTGAAAAATTGGACGCAGAGACTAGACTAACTCTCCGAAATATGCAACCACCATGAGAACAACAGAATTCTAATTCGCACAAATCTACTTATCTAAACCAACGAAAAAAGAGTAAAAGAAAACTCACTTTCGCGCCATCAATTCTTTGTATTGATGCTCAGGAAAGTGACTGCTGTCACAAAATGGCTTAATGGTTGATTTGCCGCAGCGACAAAGAGTAACGCGGTTGCGTATTTCGTAGCTTTTTCCATCTGCGGATTTGATTGGGATTTTACCCCGAACCCAAATCGGACCACTGCAATTTAGCTGCGGATCTTCAATTAAGCCAATTGATTTTTCCAAGTTAGGCTCAATTTCCTGCCCAGTTTTCTTGTCCCAAACAATCAAACGACCTGACGGACAATCGCAAGCCTCCTCAATTGCGGCTTTTCTTGAGTCTGGATTATCTGATTTTGGTACAAGATTCCAGATTTCGCCTGCGCGATGACAAAACCTGGCTGAAGCACAAAGGTCTTCTGCATCTGTGAGCTTGAGCTCTTGGGCCTTCTATCACTTCGGCTTGTTTAAGGTAAGGTTCGATAGTTTCTTCGGTGCCATCAAAATTTATTTTCACGTGAGTTCCGTCGCAATAGGGCTTGTTTTTGGATTCACCACAACGGCAGAGCCCACACTTTTCTTTCTCAGGGAATTTCTTGCCCATTCCCCATTCAACAGGAATACCTTCCTTGTCTACGACGATTATTTGTTCAAATAACGGAATTTTTCCAGTAACAATGTAAGGACCGTTTTTGGTAACTTTGATATCTATTGCACTTTCACCGGGGTTTGTTTCCTTCTTTTCGGTTGCCGTACATTTCCTCTCCATGAAGCTCATTTAATAGTTCTTCTAAAGATTCTCTCTATTAAGTTTAGATGCATACAATTTGCAAATTAGGTTTGTCTTAATAGGTATTTAACAGATATCAAATGCAAAACAATTAGAAATAAGAAGAAAAAGAGAAGTCAAGCTTAGAAGGGTCTGAACAATCCAGCAAATACCAGCCAGACCAGCATTGTTTTTGCTACGAAGCTAAGAATTATGTATGCTCTTTCGCCGTAAAGGTAGTCTTTCCAGCGTCCTGTGCCTTTGTATTGGAGAACCATGTTGCCTGCGAAGCTCATGAATAGTACCAGGTATATAATGAATATCAGGTAAACGAATGTGGGAACGCTGTTTTTGCTGGATATTATGTCTGCAGTGAAGTATGCGAATAGCACCACCCAGGGGAAACCTCCTGAAATGCTGCCAAGGACGAAGGCGGACCAGTTTGTTTTTTCCGTTTTTTGGTTTACGAGTTCCATGAGGTAACCGAACATTATCATCATTGCGTTAAGCAGAAATATCATTGCCAATGACCAGAAATCCCAGATACCGACAAAAGTCGAAATAACCCAGATCATTATTGAACTTGAAAAGGCATATTCGAACCAGCGGTAGGGATTCATTCCTTTTTTCAGATTCTCATTGTAGCTGTTGTTCTTTGGAAAGGCTATCATGAAGTGTGCGAAAGCGGATATCAAGGGGAAAGCGGCAAGAAGCAAACCTAAATGATTAACAGTCAAAAGCACTTGGGGGTCTGGGGCTCCAAAAAATGCTGGAGAAGTTGGAGCTATGTGTTGGAATTTGAGGTAGAAAGTGTAAATGTCTGTTCCTTTTGGCCAAGTCAAAGTGAAAGTTAAAGCCAAAATAATAAGCCCGTTTATCAGCTGCAAAATACCCGCACCGATGTTAAAACGTTTCAAGTAACCAAGGGAAATGGGAGACGTAGCGATTATTTCTTGTCTCTCTTTGTAATTCATTTATTCACCTCCTTCAATGGTAATCGTTATTATCGGAAGCCATTGGAAGCACCTAGTTAGCTTAGATACGGTCTACCAATTGTTAGAACAGTTTACACATTGTAATGAAAATGCGGATAAGCTTTGTGATTGACGTTGTTTTCATGGTACAACTAGCGGTTTTTAGAGCCTAAAAATCAATATTCGTAAACCTCGCAAGCCGGAAATTATCGAAGCGAAAATTACTACAGATCTTATCTATAGAACTGAGAGGCTGTGACTATTTCTGCTATAGACAATCGGAACACTTTTGGATACCAACAACAAAAGACTGTTGAGGATCCTTATGAATAACTCAAGTGCGTATTTTCCTCAAACTAAAGGATTAAACCTTGAAGGAGATGAATTCGAGCTGCCTAAAGATCTGAAGGGCAATTTGAAAATTGTAGTCGTGGCTTTTAAAAGGCAACAGACTGAGATGCTTGAAAGTTGGGGACCACCCCTGGACGACTTCAACAAACAAAACCCACAAATAGAATATTACGAATTGCCTGTTCTGAGCACCGCTTACTCGCCCATCCGATGGTGGATCGACGGTGGAATGAAAGCCGGAATAGTTGACTCCAGTGCGCGTCAGAGAACCATCACTTTGTACACGAACAAACAAAAATTCAAGCGAAGTCTGGGAATCCCAAACGAAGACACGATATACGTTTTTTTGTTGGACAAAGAAGGTAGCGTTCTCTCACAAACTAATGGAAGCTATTCGAGAGAAAAGCTCGACAAACTACAAGCTACCTTGACTGAAATAACTGACAAAGGAAAATAAGTTGGAATCCCCAAAACCTTAAACGGGTTTTTGAGATCTTTTTTCGGTTAAGAACGGGGATTGCAAATGAGGCGCTTTGTCAAGCCGATAGTTGTAGTAAGCAAATGTATCGAGTTCGCGCCTGTCAGATGGGATGGCAGAATAATCTCAAGCGGTCTTGTTAAACAACTTAAGAATCACTTGGACTTCAAACCAGTTTGTCCCGAAGTGGAGATAGGCTTGGGAGTGCCGAGAGAAACATTACGAATTGTCAAAATAGGCCAAGAGTTGCGGCTGCTTCAACCTGCCACTGGCCTTGACTTAACTGAGAAAATGCAGCGCTTCTCCAAAGACTTTTTGGATTCACTCAAAGAAGTTGACGGATTCATTCTTAAAAGCGGTTCACCAAGCAGTGCAATAAAGGACGCTAGAATTTATCCAAGCATTGGAAAAGTGGCAGTCATTGGTCGAGGACCAGGCTTTTTTGGAAAAGCAGTTTTAGAAAGGTATCCTCAAGTTGCAAGTGAAGACGAAAAGAGACTTTTGAATAATCGGATTAGGGAACATTTCCTGACTAAACTTTTCACTATTGGAGATTTCAGAGCTGTGAAAAATTCTGGCTCTGGGAAAGAGTTGGTCGCTTTTCAAGCCCGCAACAAACTACTTTTCACTGCGTACAGCCAGGTTCATCTTAATGCTATGGGAAGAATTGTCGCTGAACGCAAAAAGAGGACATTTGCGGAAACTATAGCAGATTATCAAGTTCACTTCTATGCCGCTCTCAAATTCCCGCCGCGACGGGGAGCAAATTCAAACGTTTTGACCAAGGCAGCAGGCTATTTCACCCGACAACTAACTCATGCGGAAAAGACTTTCTTCCTTGATTCTGTTGATAAGTACACTTTAGGACTACTACCGCTAAGCGCCCCTTTGAACATATTGAGAGAGTGGATAATTAGATTTAACGAAGAATATTTGCAACAACAGACGTTTTTTGAGCCGTTCCCAGAAAGCTTGGCAACGTTGGAGACATCGACGTCTCCTGAAGAAAAAAATTATTGGAAGTAAGACTTACAACAAGTGTATACATGATTAAGCAACGGGATAGCTTCTCCACCTGCAATATCATTTCTTCTTGGTTTTGAAGTTGTTGCTATGGAGATTTCAGACCTCTTCTCGAAGTCTTCTCTAGTTTTACTATGAGCAAAGGCTGATCTGATGAAAAAGAAGCCCATTCGGAACCCTCTTTGAAACCATGAGCAGCAAGGAAATTCGAAGACAAATACGACGAACCGGCTTCGGCCATTTTTTCTATGACCTTTTTTCTTTCTTCAGAATTAGTTACTAACTTAAGTTTGCCTGTATAAACTACAAAGCTGTATTGGCTTAAGTTAGGGGTATATTTTTCGATTTCCACGCAAACCAGTTTGCCTTCTTCGAAAAACACCATTTTATCTCCGTAATCGGTGAAGTGGAAATAGAGATTATTTTCGTGAACCACATATTGGAAAGGTGCAATATAGGGAGAATTCTTTCCATTAAAACCGATTCGACAAAGAAACTGCTCTTGCACAAGTGCATCTATTTCGGCATCGTTCATTTGAGGCAATTTCAGGGCTTTCAAGCATATCGCCTTCAATACTTCTTTGCTTCATAATCGTATTTAGGGTTAATCCAAAAAAATGCAAACCAAGAAATATAAAGCAACATCTGGCAATGAAACTATTCAAAATGAATAAAGAAAAGAAATATTGCCTGGCTTTAGTTGGACAATTTAAGACTTAATTTCGTAAACTAAGTCGCAATCGCCAGGCGTGCCAGGTTTTCGGATTTCTTTGAGGCGAGCGTTTCTAATTTTTAGGTTTTCAACGACCGCTCCTACTGGGAACAGTGAAATTGCGCATGCTGGGGTAATGTTGTGTTTTTCTTTGACCATTTTGCCGTGGCAGACATAGCACCCTCTGACTTGCAAAATATATTCCTCACCGACCTTAGCTAAAGTGACCGTTTTGGCTAATTGGAAATCATTTTGCAAGTATGTTGCGATCTTGCTCATCAAGTCTTCCAGATTGTTAGCTTTTGGGATGCTTGTGCCCCAAGTTTTACCGAGGTTCATGCTTGCCTTTGCGAAGACTTTTTGATTTTCTTCACCCAAGGCGCCCTGGATTGCGCAGAGGGTTTCAATGAGTGGTTTTTGGGGGACTAACTTTGTACCCATGCGGCAACTTAGCTCCTGTCGGGCTGCTTGCTTATAGGAAGTTGAGTTTGAAGCTTATTGGGACTTTTTCTCCCCATGACTGTCTGATGGGGCAGATTTTTTGTGCCATTTCGTAAACGGTTGTTGCTTTCTTTCTATCTCTTTCGTTGTCAGTTGCGAGTGCGACGTTCATTTCGAAGTGGATGTTTGTGAAAATTAATTTCTCCAGTCCCTCGATACTCATGGTTAAGTGGGCTTTGGTTTCAAGATTTTTCAGGGCAAGTTTGGAGTTGCCTGCGACGAGCAAGAATATTGTGTTTATGCATGATGCTAACGAGGCTGCGAAGATTTCTTCGGGGACGCAATATCCGGCTTTGCCTCCGAATTCGGGTGGGGGACTAACGGTTGCGATTTGTTTTCCTTTAACTGATACGGAACATTCTAGTCCGGTTTTCCATGCTGCGCTTCCTTCAAAAGTCATTTCTGGCATAATCAAACTTTCCATTCAATTCATTATATTCGATTATATGAATATACTATTGTATTTATAGTTTCTTGCATGCTTCCAAAAAAGCGAACCATGCTAAAGAAAAATAGTCGATGTCATTTATTAGCAAGAGACTCTGATAACTGCTGTTTTTGATCAAGCAACTGAACAAGAACCTCTCTAACCATATCACAAGCGTTATTTATTTTTGGGTTAGCAAGACTGTAGTAAATGCTTGACCCCTGCTTTCGAGTTTTCAGAATCTGGGTTTGCCTCATGATAGTCAAGTGCTGAGAAAGATTCGCTTGTCTCAAACCAAGAATAACTGCAAGCTCACCCACGGACTTTTCCCCATCACGCAAAGTATGAATAATCATCAACCGCGTAGGATTAGCAAGAGTCTTACAAATCTGCGCCTGCAACTCAAACACTACCTTATCAAGCTTCGATTTTTCCACCAAACTGTCCCCTCAAATATTCGAATATTCTGAAGCCATTCAGGCATTTATGAGTTTCCAAAACAAAGAAGAGTTGCAAATGGAAATGAGCCTAAATTCTTGCTTTATGTTTTCAGAGAACGAGTTTGCTGGGGCTCTGGACCCTTAGGAGAGACCAAATGAAAACCCAACAA
>CAVTMS010000012.1:0-35172 GCA_963735905.1 Candidatus Bathyarchaeota archaeon
AATATTTCCTTTGGCTGCTACGATTGTCCTGATTAGTTCAGGATTATCTTTCTCTGGGTTATCCATATCCAAAATCAATTTGTTTTCTGAAGATCGAACATTTTTAACGGAGTTTAGTTTTTTAACTGTGGCCAAGATGTCATTGGTTATCTCTTCCATGTGAACTATAGTTTTTCGATTGTAAAGACTTCGTTCGAGATTTTTTGGTGAATCAATAGCTATCAACTTGGTTTTGAGAATGCCAATTCTGTCGCACAATCTTTCTGCTTCATCTAGATTGTGAGTATTCAAGAAGATTGTTCGTTTTTCTTTCTTTAGCTCTAAGATAAAATCGCGAACAGTTTTGGATGCCTCAGGATCCAAGTTTGCGGTAGGTTCGTCCAAAAAAAGTACTTGAGGCTCATGAATTAGAGCACGAGCGATGGCTATTTTCTGCTTTGTGCCTTTAGAGAAAGTTCCCACCGCATCGTTTCTACGTTCCCAAATACCTAGAAGGCGCAATAATCGTTCTATGTTTTCTCGCCGTTTTTCTGGAGTGAGTTCGTACAGTTTTCCATAAAAGTCAAGGTTAGTGTAAGCGCTCAAACTGTCGTATAAACCAACGTTTTCTGGAAGTAGTCCAATCATCTTTCTTATTTTTAGGCAGTCTTCCTCGGTGTCGGTTGAAAATTCACCTATTTGTGCTTTGCCGCTGGTTTTTGAGATTAGGCAACAAAGCATGCGAACAGTTGTGGTCTTCCCCGCTCCGTTGGGGCCTAAAAAACCGAAGACTTCGCCCTCATTAACATGTAATGTAAGGTCGTCCACTGCGGTTAGATTTCCAAATTGTCTGCTTAAGTTTTCGGTGTCAATCATACCCTGCGCTTTCCGACTTTAAACGATTAGGATCTTTCGTATTTAGAGTCTTCTATATGTTTCTTTTCGAGTTCTTCCTCTGAAAGAGGACGCTCAACAGTCTGCTCGTTTTTCTTGTCTGAAGATGGAAAAGTAATGGGGTCTTTAACTGAGGAGTAAACGTTAAACCAGCTACTTTGACCGCAAGCAGGACACTTCATGTAGTGATAAGGTCCTAAATGCACGGACATTAGTGCTCCACCAAAACCTTGTTCGAAGATATTCTGGCATTTTTTACATTTTAGTCGCGACATAATTGTCACAATGGGATAATTTTCTATTCCATCCAACTTAAAAAGTATTCATTTTTAGTTCACAAATAGAAGCATTAAAATGACTTTTTCTCCAACTTCAGCGCCAATTTACAATTTTTTCATGGTTGAACTGTTGGCGGTTATTCCCAGAATAAAGAAACGCTTAACTGCTAAAACCACATATAGGTAGCAGCTAGAGAGGAAAGATTTGCCGAACCTGGGAATATTCCGCAAATCAAAGAAAGAAGAGGAACCAAAAATGGAAGAAAAACCAGCAACAGCCCCAGAACAAACAGAACAGACTCCTCAAACAACCCAGCCGACTGAAGTACCGCCATCATCTCCAGAAAACAAAGAAACATCAGAAAAGACCTACCTTAAAGCCATGCCTCTGCGAGACCTCGCTGACTTAGAATCAATAAAGACAGAAGTCAAAAATGGAAACATACTCATTCTGAAAATAACTCCTCTTGCAAACAAAAGCATTCAAGATGTATCCCGGGCTGTGAATGAACTATACGCTTTTGTTGAAGAAACTGGCGGAGACATCGCGCGTTTAGGTGAAGAAAGAGTTGTAATTTGTCCTCCAAAAATTAGGATATGGCGAGAAAAAACGCCAGCCCAAAATGAACCTTTGCCTACAGCAGCCTAAAAGTTTCTAAAACCGCTGGAGCGATTGTGTTTATCCCGGCTTTGTTATTGATAAAGTTTGCAAGATTAAATATTTTTGACTTTTCGCCGTGGCAGAGGATTATTCTTTCTGGCTTAGGACTCATGTTTGTCAAGTAACTAACTAATTGTCTTCGGTCACTGTGTCCTGAGAAGCCTTCGATTGATTCAACGTGCAATTTGCTTTGGACTACAGCCATTTTGCCGTCGTTGTCCATCATTGTGACTTCGTTGATGCCTTTTTGCACTCTTCGCCCCATTGTCCCTTCAATCTGGTAAGATACGAAAATTATTGTGTTTTTGTCGTCGCTTGCCCAGTTCTTGAAGTATTCGATTACTGGTCCACCTTCAAGCATTCCGGATGTTGCTAGAACTATACAGGGTTCGCCGTCGATGATGCCTTGTCTCACGCTTGGGTGTTCAACGATGGTGAAGTAGTCAGATTGGAATGGGTTTACTTCTTCGTGGAGGATGCTGTGACGAACTTCTCTGCCAAGATATTCAGGGTAGGCAGTGTGAATAGCCGTTGCTTCTGAGATCATGCCTTCAATGAATACTGGCGCTTCCTTCATCATGCCGCGTTTCATGTATCCATCTATAATGAGCATGATTTCCTGTGCTCGGCCTACTGCTGGAACGGGGATGAGTACTTTGCCTTTTCGTTCTAGTGTTTCGTTAATGACACGTGTTATCCTTTCTTCAGCTTCCACTCTTGTGGGCATGATATCGTCTGGTCCGCCATATGTGCTTTCAGTGATTATTGTTTCAACTCGAGGGAATTCGTTTGCAGCTGCTTCCAAGAGCATAGTTCTTGCAAATTTGTAATCTCCAGTGTATACTATGTTGTGTAAACCTTCACCAATGTGCAGATGTGCCATTGATGCGCCCAAAATATGTCCACTGTTATGCAAAGTTAAACGGATGTCTGGTGCAATGTCTGTGACCACACCGTAGCGTAATGGTATAGTGTGAAGGACGCATTCACGAACGTCTTTTTGATCGTAGTATGGTGTAACACCTTGCTTTCCTGCGACGTCCAAGTAGTCGAGCTGGAGCATGGTCATCAAGTTTGAGGTGGGAGCTGAACAATAGACTGGTCCATCGTATCCGTATTTGAATAGAAATGGCGTTAAACCACAGTGGTCCAAGTGAGCATGAGTTATGACTACTGCGTCTAGACTATCAATTTGGAATTCTGGTGAGTCAAATCGTGGGAAGGATTCAAAGGCTCTTTGTGAACCAGGGTTAATGCCGCAGTCTAACAAGACACTGCTTTCTCGAGTTTTTAGGAGAAAACATGATCTGCCGACTTCTTGAGCTGCTCCCAAAACAGTTATGCGAACATCTGCTACGTCAAAGGTTTTTGGTCTGAAAATACGTTCGCCTATAGTTCTTAGGATTCGTTCGCGTTCCTGACTTTCAGAGTGTAAATAGTGACGCATGTTAGTAATTATTTTTGATTTGATTGGTGGACTTCGTAAAACGTGTGGGCGCCACTTGGTCTTTTTGATGATTTCTTGCAGGACGATGCCATTTCTCCCGATTACTAAACCAGGTTTCTTGGTTTCAATGATTATTTCTCCCAGTGATGGGTCAAAAGTAATGTCGGTTATTTCAGCTTCCTTCGCGATCAGTTCGCGAGTAATTTTTTCTGCTTCAACCTCGGGTAAACGAACGGAAGGATCGGGTCTAACTACTATTCGTTTTCGTATAACGCCTACGATTTCTGCTATTACGCTGCTTTGTTCAACCAAAATTTCTGGTTTTTTTGTGTAAACAGCGAGCATAGGTCCCTCGTATTCGATGCGAGTGACTTCTGCTTCTTTGGGTACTTTTTGCAGAATATATTGACTTATTTCGACTTTGTCTTTTTCTTGTTGACGAGCCACTTATTTTAACTTCCTTTGGCCAAAAGCTCCTTCTTCTGATGGTCCGTCAGTTCTTTGTAGCCTTTGGTATCTATAACAATAATATTATAGTTGTTGCCGCTTGCGACGTCACGTTTCATGGCTGCATTAACGGCTCTGGCGATTATTGGCAAAGCTTGTTCAACAGTCATGCCTTCGCGGAACTTATCTTCCAAAACGCCTATTGCGAGAGGTGAACCTGAACCTGTTGAGGTCATTTTTTCTTCTGTTAAGCTTCCGAATGGGTCTAAATTGTAGAGGTGTGGTCCGCTATCGTCTACTCCCCCGATTAATATCTGAGCCATTAGACCTCTTGCGCTGAAAAGAAGATTGCTAGTCATTCTAGCTGCTGATGCGATAGGCATACGCCTGTTAAGATTAATTTTGTAAAGTTGCGCGTTGGCAGTAATAATATCTATGACTTTCTGTGCATCTGCTACGCTTCCGGCGATTGTCATGCCGATGTGGTCGTCGATTTTATAGACTTTCTTTCCTTGTTTGTGAGCAACGAAGTAACCCATTGTTACTCTTGTATCAGAAGCTAAAATAACGCCGTCTTTACAGACGACTCCAATTGTAGTTGTCCCCTTTACGATCAATTGATTAACATTATTGTTTATTGCCATTTGTTTTTGTCTCCCTAAAACGGTTATTCTTCTTGGAATTTCGCGCGGAACGGAATTCCCACTGTAGGAAGCAGCAAATGTAATCACTTTTATGGGATTTATTAATATTACGCTTCGAAGCGATAGCTCTCACCTACCCGCGCTTCATTACTTTCGGATAAATAGCTGGTAAGAGGGCTATCAACATGGGATTAGCTATTCATGCCCTTGCTGAACAAAAATTCGTTAAAGATATTCTTAAAAATCGGTTGTTCTCCTTTTTCACAAACTTGAAGGAATGTTTCTTTATTGCGAAACTTTATTATTGATTCGTCCTTCCTTTGCATGGAATTGAGAGGATAATAGTTGAAGTTTGGTACTTTCACTTTAGAAGCTAAGAGAACCGAAGGTTTTGACTTTGGCCTCTTACGGGTAAAAACTGAAATGGGAACGAGAATCCAACCTCAAGCAGACATGTATAGCAACATAGCCATTTTCGGAGACAACGCTGCAATTAGCAATCATCCGGACTGGATTTCACAATCTGCACTGGGTCCAGGTAAGATAGGAAATAATAACTACAATATTTATTGGAACATTGTTTGCGCAACTCAACCCGAACATAGAGCAGAACAATTGGATTACATTGAAGATATTGACAGGCATTCATTAGGTGTGTGGCCAAACAGTCAATACTTCGCAGACCATGGTCATTGTACCTGCCCAAGATGCAAAACTCTGTGGCAAAAAAGTGGTTTGAATTTTCTCGAATGGCGAAGAAAAGAAGTAACCGAATATATTGCTAAAATTAGAGAACGCACTAAGAAAGAATTAATCATGAGCATTCAACCAGACCCTGCGACAAGCTACGAACGTTATGGGGTAGACTTTGACGACTTCGCCAAGTACTGCGATAAATTCAACGTCGTAATGTTTAGCAAAAGTTACGCAACTCCATGGTATTTTGAAATGATCACTCGAGCTTTTAAGAAACTTCTAAAAAAACCGTTTTATGTAAGCCTTTACGTTTTTGGTCCCGGAGACACAGCAAATGATGTTCCCACTACTACAGAGTTATTAACAGTTAGCGCCAGAATTGCGAGAGCAGGAGCAGATGGAATCCTTTACTTGACGGAAAAATCAGAACAAATTAAAGATTTCCAAAAGGCAGCAGTTGACAATATTCAACTTCGAGAACGTTTGAGAACTTATGGCGGACAACCTGTTCAAGAATTTCTAGATTTGGTAAAAAGCTGGGAGAAAATCGTTCAATAAAACTGGCTAAAGATAAGTTTTCAAAGGCCAATTCAGGGTTTCTTTCAAAAAGTTTTAAACACTAGCCAACTGTGAAAGTATATACGAACATCCAAGTGTGAACTATTTGCCTCTAAGTTATCATTACATGCAACTCCCGCGCGAAGTCATTGTTGGAAAAGGCACTTTAAGTCGGGTCCCAGAAGTAGTCAAACGACTAAGTCTCAAGGGACCAGCTCTAATAGTCGCGGGTCACATAAGCTACGAAATTGCTGGAAGCGCAGTCAGAGACCTTCTGGTTCAAGCGGGCATAACCGTAGACACACTTTTGGTAGACGCTGCAACTATTCGAGACGTATTAAAAATTGAAGACACGATCGCGGATCTAAAACCCCAGATACTTTTTGGCGTTGGCGGAGGAACGAAAATCGACGCGGCAAAACTCAGCAGCGCACACCAAGATATTCCTTTCATAAGCGTACCAACTACACTAAGTCACGATGGCATCGCAAGTCCACTTGCAAGTGTCAAAGGCTTTGACAAACCTTACTCAGCATTATCTCAAGCGCCTCTGGCGATAATAGCAGACACACAAATAATATCTCAAGCACCTTGGCGATTCGTCATCAGCGGTTGCGGAGACGTTCTATCCAAGTTCACAGCAGTGAAAGATTGGCGACTCGCACACCTTGAACGAAACGAATACTACGGCGAATATGCGGCAAGTTTAGCATTAATGAGCGCCACTTTGGTGGAAGAAAACGCGGAGCAAATCCAAAAAGGCAACCCAGAAGGAATAAGAATACTTCTTGAAGCGCTAATTAGCTGTGGAGTTGCAATGAGCATCGCAGGAAGCAGCAGACCCTGCAGCGGGTCTGAACACCTGTTCAGCCACGCTCTAGACATGGTTAAAACGTCAAACGCTATGCATGGAGAACAATGTGGCGTTGGTGCAATAATCATGGCCAATCTATATGGAGCAAACTGGAAAAGAATACGTGATACACTCAAAAAACTTGGAGCACCAACCACAGCGGCTGAATTAGGGGTTAAAGACGAAGACATAATCAAAGCTCTAGAGCTTGCAGCAACTATTAGACCTGAAAGGTATACCATCCTTCAGAAACTGAATCTAGATCATGATGGGTACATCAAAGTCGCGAAAGAGACTAAGATAATCAACTAACAAATCAAGTTATGAAAATTGCCCAGAACTTTAACGGCATTAAAAGAAACTTGCAAGAGCTTGTTTTGAAGAAAATCCAGAGACTGCTCAATTCGGGGCTTAAAAAAGAATAAAATAAAGAAAATTATTTTTGTTTAACTTTTTGTTTCTTCAGTAGGGGGCTTTATTTCCTCTACTGCTGGTTTTACTTCTTCAATTGCAGGTGTCTCTTCAACTGACTTTACTGTGGCTGGCTTTGGTGGTGCTTTGATGGTCTCTATGAATTTGGTTTCGTCCAACTCGGGGAAGAATTTTTGCATGTCGAGCGCTATGCCTCTTTTTGCAATTTGTATGCCTTCAATGTAGAATGTGTCTTCGGGCATGTCAACGTTTAGGATCTTTTCGGCGATAGCGTATTTGAATTTGCCTTCTTCAACTACTGGGATTCTGCGGTGAATAAGAGCGCCGATTTTTTCTTCATTGGTTTCGAGTTTCTTGCTCACTGTTATTTCGTAAATGAGAGTTTTTCCTGCGAGCGGAGGATTAAAGTCGAGAAGTGCGCGTCCTGCGCCAATGCTCCGAATAATGGCGTTTTTTCCTCCAAATTCGATGCGCATGCCTAAAGCCGGGTTTATGCCTTTTTCAGCCAATTGTCGAAGGTGGACACGTTTGACTTTTTCTGCATCTCTTGGTCCAAAAGCTTTCTCTGGCGAGATTTCTACAGTTGCAGGTGTACCTACCTCTACTGTGAATAAGCTATCGTCTAGGGCTTTAAGGACCCATCCTTCGCCAACAACGATAAGTCTAGGCTCGTAAATTTCACCTTCTTTTTGAAGATGTTCTTTTCTTGCTATTTCTTCGACTGTTGTGTCGAAGACTTCGTTTGTTTCCTTCACTTTGGCAGTGAGGTTAAGTAGTATGAAGTCTCCTTTTTGAAGTGCCATAACGATTCACGCTTGCTTGCGGTTCGAAACTAAGTTTAGATGACGAATAAAAACCTTTCAGTCGCGCAAATACCACGTACTCATATTTACGGGCGTTTTCGCATCAAAATCCTCTATTGCCCGACTCAATAGTATTGGGAATGCAATAGTTTTGAGTCTAACACGCTCACTCAATTTGTTCACTGTGATAAATTAGAGCATGATCAACGCTTTTCTTCAAATATGTTTGAATCGTTTTATTACGAATAAATAGAATAGATTCTGGCTTCAAACTATGTTCTAATCAAACTAGAATCCTTATGCTTTTAAATTTCTGATGCAAACCATTTTGAGCGACCACGGGAAAAAATTGTCGCTGCACTCTGAATATGAGGAAACACGAAAGAGATATACGGCAGTTGACGCAAAAAGCTGTTAAAAGGTGCCATTGCTTGAGCGCAATTCCAACTCCCACTCCAGTTCCAAATCAAAGTCTTTTTGCAATGGTATTAAACAACGTGCCCACAATAATCTTCATCATAATTGTCGCAATTGGCGCCATAACAATTGAGAGATTACTTAACAAGTACTTGTCGGGGTTTGCAAAGAGAGTTAGATTACAACCACACACAAGCAACAATATTATGTTATTTTCTAGAATTGTAATTCTCCTTTTTGCAATTGCGATAATTGCTAGAATAGGCGGTTTGCCATCTGAGTGGATATTGTCACTCTCAGCCATTGGCGGCGCCGCCTTGGGTTTTGCTTCTCAAAAGACAATTGGCAACTTCATTGCAGGCTTGTTCATCATCTCGGTACATCCCTTCAAAGTCGGCGATTACGTACGAATCGGAGCAATTGAAGGGTTGGTTCATGAAATTACTCTAAACTACACCAAAGTCTCCACAAGCGCGAATAGCACAGTTCTAGTAAGCAACCTCCAGGTTCTGGACAGAGACATAACCAACTTTTCCTTAGAAACGGAAAAACCAGGAAAAACCGCAGGAATTTATTGTTGCACTTTTGAAATTGGCTTTGACCATTCCGTTTCAACTGAGAAAATATTGAAAATCCTTGAAGTAGTTTTCAAGAATTATCTTCCTGAGTTGCCCAGAAAAATAGAACATGCACCAGTTAGGCTAGGAGTTGAGCAAGTTTACATGATTTTCCTATATGTTCGCAAGCCAGAAGATATTGTAAAATACAGATCACTAATTTCTGAGGAAATATACAAGCTCTGGGATATCGAGCGAGCCTTGCCGAAAACATAAGTTTTTAGGGTATATCATTGCATTTTTATTCACGGTGATATTTTTGGCAAAGAAAAAAACCGGCATTGATTCAAAGCTCGCTGCTGCTCCCAATAGTTTAATTGATTTGGTCGATTATCAAGAGGATTCAGTTGTAAGCCGAACGCTAATAGATAAAAAATCTGGAACAGTTACAATTTTTGCTTTTGATGAGGAGCAGGGGCTCAGTGAACATACAGCTCCTTTTGACGCATTGCTGTATGTCTTTGAAGGCGAAGCTGAAGTTACAATTTCAGGAAAACCATTTGCAATGAAGACAGGTACGGTTACAATATTGCCTGTTGGGGAGCCTCATTCCGTTAGGGCTCTTTCCCGTTTTAAAATGATGCTAACAATGATACGTTCCTGATATATTCTCTTACACTTTTCTTTCCTTAACCTCACAATCCTTATATGCTGCCAATATCTCGTAAACTACGAGAGCTCGTAAAAATTACGAGATCTCGTAATATTAAAGGTGAGCAAAATGGAACTATCGCTTTCGCAAGAAGCCGAAGAATACGTCGAAATGATTTACAAACTGCAAGAGAGACACGGCATGGCAAAAACAAAAGAACTATCAGAAATCATGCACGTAGTTCCAGGCTCAATTACAAACACCATTGAACATTTGGAAAGTCATGGCTTGGTAACCCATGAGCCCTACAGGGGCGTAAAGTTGACCCGACAAGGCGAAAAAATCGCTCTAGATATCATTAGAAGACACAGACTAGCCGAATGCTTGTTATCGGAATTGCTTAAAGCAGAGTGGAGTACTGTCCACGAAGACGCCTGCAAATTAGAGCATGCCCTAAGCAAAAAGTTGACCGATCTCTTAGAAGAGCGATTGGGGCACCCAAAGTTTTGTCCTCATGGAAATCCAATACCTACTCAAAGCGGATCCATGGACGACCAGCCTTGCATAGCCTTGCCGGAAGCCAACTTAGGTGAGCATTATGTCGTTGCAAGGATAGCTGACGAAGAACATGTAAACCTACAGCTCTTATCAGAAAAGAGACTCAAGCCGAACGCGAAAATTCAGTTCATGAAATTGGAAAACGATGCTATCATCATTTGCGTTGATGGAGAAGAGCAACATCTGAACTTGGATGCTGCAGTCAACGTTTTTGTTAGGAAAAATGAAAAGGAGAGCAATAATTACGCAATTACGTCATAATAACCGAACCAGCAAAAAACAAGACCCTTGCCAAAGTTCCGAAGGGACTGTTCCGTTAGTATGTCTTAAAGAAAAAGGCAAAGCGGTAATGGCTCACACAACAGGTGATTTAGCAGTTGTCCGAAGACTCTCCGAAATGGGGTTAACCCCGGGATGCGAACTCAGACTCTTGCGAAAATGCAGCTTCCGAGGACCAATAGAAATCGAGGTTAGAGGAGTGTCTTTAGCATTGGGTTACGATTTGGCTTCTGAAATTCTTGTGCAACCACTAGAAGGCTAATCAAATGATGCCTAATTGGGGAAGATCCACACTTTCTTGTCACAACACCCCCGGCGTCACCTTGTCTGAGAAAAACTCATCTGCAACTGAATTGCGTATAGCTTTAGCGGGGAACGCGAATGTTGGAAAAAGCGCAATATTCAATCAACTTACGGGACTTAACCAAGTAACGGGAAACTGGCCTGGAAAGACTGTTGAACGAGCTGAAGGAACCCTTCACTTCAAAGGTTACACAATCCGAGTTATTGACTTGCCAGGCACCTACTCCCTTTCTGCTTATTCAATGGAGGAGATTGTTTCACGCGAATACTTGGCTGTCGAGAAACCCGATATAATCGTTAATGTTGTTGATGCGTCAGCGCTTGAACGTAATTTGTACTTAACTTTGCAACTTCTAGAACTTGATGTCCCACTGGTAATTGCTTTAAATCAGATTGACTTCGCGGCAAAGAAAGGGTTACGGATTGATACTGAGAAGCTGTACGAAATCTTGAACGTAGAAGCTGTTCCCACAGTGGCAGTAACCGGCACTGGAATCAGCGAGTTACTATCCACCGCAGTCAAAGAAGCATGCAAGGAAAATAAGACGCGCACAATCAAAATCGTTTACGGAAAAGAAATTGAACAACGAATCCAAGCAATCGAAAACCTCGTAGTTTCCAAACTCGATCAGCTAAATGCAATCTACCCTTCAAGGTGGATTGCCATCAAACTTCTAGAAAAAGACGCTGATATAAATGCAAAAGTAGCTGCCGTTTCCAACGGACAAGAATTATTGGACATTGTAGAACAGATAACTTCTGAATTGGAAACGGTACACGGCGAAAGCGCCCCAGTAATAATGGCATCAGAGCGATACGCGTTAGCCAGCAAAATAACCAAAGAAGTAGTCACAATCGAAACATCACCTAGAATAAGCGTAGAACAAAAGTTGGCAGCTGTGACGACCCACAAAATTCTTGGCTACCTGATTTTGGCAGGGGTTGTCGCCGCTATATTTGGCGCCATTTTTGCTGGAGGTAGCTTCTTTTCGAGCTTGTTGGATAGTGGACTTGCTTGGTTATCTTCAGGCGCGTCAAATTTACTTGGATCTTTTCTGCCGGCGGTGGTTACTGAGCTATTGGTTAAAGGACTAATCGGTGGAATTGCAGCGGGAATCACTATTGCGTTGCCTTACATTGTTCCGTTCTACATTATTCTGTCTTTTCTTGAAGATAGCGGCTACTTGCCCAGAGCTGCATTCCTGATGGATAATGTAATGCATAAAATCGGCTTACATGGCAAAGCGTTCATACCTTCTGATGCTTGGCTACGGCTGCACTGTTCCCGCATGCATCGGATGCAGAATTATGGAAACCAAACGTGAACGGTTCTTGACGGCTTTCGTTGTTTTGCTAATTCCTTGTGCCGCCCGAACAGTAGTGATTCTCGGATTAGTGGGGAGATACGTTGGACTTCCTGCTGTGATTGGAATATATCTGTTCGATCTGGCTTTGGTTTTCGGTTTGGGCAGAATTGCTTTCAAAGTGATGCCAGGTGAACCAGTTGGGCTTATTATGGAAATGCCAAATTATAAGATGCCCTCGGCGAAAACGCTAGTCATCAAGACTTGGAGTCGCACCAAAGACTTTGTTTTCGTGGCGTTCCCAATAATGATTGTTGGCAGCATTGCTGTTGAGGCGTTTGCGCTATCGGGACTAATGCCTTACTTTGTCTCTGGGGCAAGCCCGCTTATGACATGGTGGCTTGGGCTACCTGCGGTGGCAGCTATTCCTTTAATTTTTGGAATTCTACGAAAAGAACTTACACTCATCCTACTATCGACTACATTGGCTGCAATCGGTCTAGGTCTGACCTCGCTCAGTCCAGTGCAGATGATTGTATTCGCATTGGTTGTAATGATTTATATTCCATGTTTAGCAACGATAGCTGCCTGCAGAAAAGAGTTCGGTTGGAGAAAAGCCCTAGGAATCGCAGCAATTGACATCTGCTTGGCATTAGTTGTAGGCGGGTTAGCTTTCAGAATACTAAGTTACTTTATGTAGCTGATAAAACTACAGCGGATTTCCCCATTTGTTCAAGTAAGCAATAGTCTCTAGCGACTTTCTATTAGGTGGCTCTCGTTTTTCAGCAGGATAACCTATCGCGATTAAAGCTTGTGGTTCCACGTCAATCGGAAGCTTCAAAACTTCCTGAATTGAGTTTTTGCAGAATATTGGCGAACAGAACCAACAAGCGCCCAAACCTTCTGTGTGCGCAGCCAAGAGCAGATTTTGTATTGCAGCAGCCAAACTCTGCACTGCCAAATCGCGTTCGCTTTTTCGACGCTCTTCATCGGGAAACTGTTTCATGCCTTGGAGGGTTAAGCAGGACAAAACGAGTATGGGTACTTTTTTGATTCGTTCCACCGATGCTCTCGCCAACTCCAATCTACTTTTTTCTGTTACTCCGTCTTTTTCAAGGTCCTGCTGCCAAACCGCCGCCATTGCTTCCGCCAAACTCAGCTTTGCAGCAATCTCTGTTAAGACAATGAACCGCCAAGGCTGAGCATTGTGCGCAGAAGGTGCATATCGCGCGGCTTCAAGGAGTTCTCTGATAGTTTCCAAGGGAACGGGACGTAATTGAAATTTTCTAATGCTACGTCTCTGCTTGAAGGCATCGATTACTTCAGACATCGTGGATCAAGATATTGTGTTTAGTTTATGCTTAAAATGCTTCACATATTCCCACGAAAGCTGACGAAGAACAAGAATTATTCTTCAAAAAATGCTAAAACAAGAAAATTGATCCAATCAGAAAAACGAATTAACAATAAACTAACGATGACTGCATGAAGTTTAATACCACCTCAGAAGTACTCTTCTTTTCTGCTTGCAAGGAGAAAATTTGGGTTGAAAAGCCTCAAAGGCATTTTGGTTGTAGGCGAAAGAAACATCTTTGCAGAACTCTCAGAAATAGTTGCCATCGCATGCGAAGCTAACACCATCATGAGAATTATGTTCAAGATGGGATACGGCGACCCAGCATTGCTTGCTGAAAACATGCATGCAATTAGGACACTTGAAAAGAAATCTGATGATATTGCGTTTAAGCTAGGGGAAGATATCACAGCCGGAGCCATCAGCCCCAACATAATCGACAACTTGATTGAATGTGAACATGTCGCTGACAACATCGTAGACCTATATTATTATCTGAGTCGCGAACTCTGCCGAATGTCCAAAGCCAACCCCTTGGATTTCACCGTTCACCAAGAAGCAGAATGGATTTCTTTGTACGAAAACATGTTTGCCCTTGCAGAAAAATCGCTTTCAAAATTAAGACAAGCGCTTTCAACATCTCACGTTACTGAGATTTTACAATTGCGCAAAGAGATTGAAGATCTGGAAGAGCAAGGAGACGATATAAAGGACGCAGGTTTTGACAAACTTTACAATTTAGCGCCGAAGCTGCATTTTTTGCAGTTTTATCATTACGGCGAGTTGTTGCATAAATGTGATGATATTCTCGACTCTTGTGAAGACTTATCCGATTTGATTGTGTCAGTGGTCACGTCAATTCTTAAATGAGCGATCTAATGTTGTGGCTTTCTGTTGTCCTTGTTGTTCTGACATTTTTGGCAGTGATGCTGGTTTCAGGTAACAATTTGTCTGCTTGTATTGGCCCTGTTGTAGGATCAAGAATTATCAGTAAAAAGTTTGGGACCATATTAGGGGCAGCGGGCTTTTCTGTAGGACTTATTGTGCAAGGGTCAGGCATGACTCGTTCTGTGGGGGTTCTTTTACCTAACGCGACTCCTGAATTGCGAGTAGTTGCGTTACTTGTGGCGATACTGATTTTCGTAATTGCAGACATTGCACGCATCCCGATGTCTCTAAGCATGTGCCTTGTAGGCTTGCTCGCGGGATTGTCAATTGGAAAGGATGTACCTGCAAGTGTTTTATTCTCAAGCGAGGTTGCGATTATGTGGTTCGTAGCGCCGCTTGCGGCAATAGCGTTATCCTTCTATCTCATAAGGTTACTTAATAGAACCTGGCCAGGTAATTTTTGGCAAAGAATTCAGACCTACAAGATTCTCCTCATCTTGTTGTCATTCTCAACAGCTTACGTACTCAGTGCAAATACTCTTGGATTAGTGGTCGCCACGAGCGGCTTTAACCTCGCCGAAGTCATTGCAGCAGTGGTTGCAATCTTTATTGGATCATTCTACTTTAGCGGTGGCACCGTAAGAAGAGTTTCACAAGAATTCTATCTAATGCGCTACACAAGCGCGACAGCAACACTTGTAACTTCGACACTTCTGGTGGAACTGGCTACATTTTTCAATATTCCACTTTCCAACACGCAGACCGCGGCTTCAGCTGTTCTCGGGACGGGTCTCTCATATAGAACCAAATTCGTTTCGCTAAAACCGTTTCTAACAATAGTTGCTGGATGGATAATTGCCCCTCTTCTTAGTTTCGCAATAGGCATACTCATTGCCTAATCAATCATACATTCTATCATAGGCTTGCCGCAATATTCCACACTTTTCAAAATTGCCTCCATCACCACTCTACAACATACATCACTGCGTGAACTGACCGACCACATTTAGCTCATAGAAAAAATGGGCAAAAGAAGCCCTTTGATACATTATTAGAACTTGTTTCTAAAACCCTTGTAGAAAAGTTCACTTAAACTTAGAAAACAAAGAAATAAGAATTAACGCAGGATTTAACCTCCCGCGTAATCCAACGAAAATTTTTGAATCCTACTCTACAATTTGAGCATCAGCGCAGACTGAGTCCAACCGGGATATCTTCACTTTTAAGTGAGTTCCTGGCTTTGCGCCTCTAACAAAGATAGAATAACCGCGGATCTTGGCAATGCCTTCTCCGTTGGGGCTCACATCGGTTATGTCTACTTCATATTCTTCTCCAATTTTAACGGGATAATCAATATCTCTGCCACGTTTATTCTTGGCATTTCTTGGGGCTCGTTTTTTGGGACTAATCGGACATCTTCCTCGTTTCAGTTATTCTATACCTTTTATACCATTGCACAAGGCTTAAGTGTTTTGCGTTTCAGAAAACCAAAATACAAATAAATTGTCACCGAGTCTGTGGTACACAATTAAGCCATTTTAATAATAATGTTCAGCAAAATTAAAAAACCCAACAAAGGACTTTTAGACAACAAGAATTTTTGGAAAAAGCGAAATCACCCGATTTTTAGATTAGATTCTATCTTAAGTAATATAAGAACTAAAACTTCAACAATTAGCTTAAGCTAAGAATTCACAATAATATATAAGAAAAATAGACAAAATCAAAAAATAAAAATTTTTGATATTGCTCGATACTACTTCTTTCACATGTGATTATGGGCTTTGACGTTTCCCTGGTATTCCAGGTGTGGTTACATTCTCCTTGCTCCTCCAGTAATAAGCAAAACGCTTATTTCTTTACTTAGGAGGTGATCCGGCCGCAGGTTCCCCTACGGCCACCTTGTTACGACTTTTCCCCCCTCACGAAACTTAGATTCGACGCCGCCATGAAGACGACGCCTCACCCAAAAGTCGCTCGGGTGGAACGACGGGCGGTGTGTGCAAGGAGCAGGGACGTATTCACCGCGCGCTGATGACACGCGATTACTAGGGATTCCATGTTCACGAGGGCGGGTTACAGCCCTCGATCCCAACTACGGCAGGCTTTCGAGATTGCCTCCCCTTTTCAAGGTCGGAACCCATTGTACCTGCCATTGCAGCTCGCGTGTGGCCCGGGAGATTCGGGGCATACTGACCTGCCGTGGCCCGCTCCTTCCTCCACTTTATCAGTGGCGGTCTCCTCAGTGTGCCCAGCACAAGACTGGTTGCAACAGAGGACGCGGGTCTCGATCGTTGCCTGACTTAACAGGACACCTCACGGCACGAACTGGCGACGGCCATGCACCTCCTCTCAGCTCGTCTAGCAAGACCTTTAATCTGGCTTTCACACTGCTGTCGCTCCCGGTGAGATTTCCGGCGTTGACTCCAATTAAACCGCAAGCTTCACCCCTTGTGGTGCTCCCCCGCCAATTCCTTTAAGTTTCAATCTTGCGATCGTACTCCCCAGGCGGCAGACTTAACAGCTTCCCTGCGGCACTAGAACGGCACGTGGCCGTCCAAACACCTAGTCTGCATCGTTTACAGCTGGGACTACCCGGGTATCTAATCCGGTTCGCTCCCCCAGCTTTCATCCCTCACCGTCGGGCGCGTTCTAGCAGACAGCCTTCGCCACTGGTGGTCTTCTCGGGATTATAGGATTTCACCCCTACCCCGGGAATACCGTCTGCCTCTCTCGTCCCCTAGCCGAGCAGTATCCCCCGCACGCCAACGATTAAATCGGTGGGTTTAACAGGGGACTTGTTCAGCCAGCTACGGATGCTTTAGGCCCAATAAACGTCCACACCACTCGGAGAGCTGGTATTACCGCGGCGGCTGACACCAGACTTGCCCTCTCCTTATTCCCCCAGCTTTCTAGACTGGGTAAAAGCCAACCTCAGCGGTCGGCACTCGGGATAACCCTGTCACACTTTCGTGTATTGCAAAGTTTTCGCGACTGCTGCGCCCCGTAGGACCTGGGCCCTTGTCTCAGTGCCCATCTCCGGGCTCCCGCTCTCACGGCCCGCACCGGTTATAGGCTTGGTGGGCCATTACCTCACCAACAACCTGATCGGTCGCGGCCCCATCCTTGGGCGACACCAGAAGCATGATCTGGCGCCCTTTGAGCAAAGACTCATTCCAGAGTTCTTCACCTATCGGGGATTAGCCCCAGTTTCCCGGGGGTGATCCCGTCCCAAGGGCAGGTTAGCCACGTGTTACTGAGCTGTATGCCGCGCTCTCAACATGGCTCGAAAGCGCTCGACTAGCATGTCTTAGTCCTATCCCGATAGCAGTGGGGTCCGGCAGGATCAACCGGAGTTACGCACGAATGCGACACTCCGTGAACTGTCGGATACTACTATGTTTATTATATGGTACGTTTCGCTATTTTGCCTCTTACTGGATATGGAGGGAGAACTATTCCACAAACGTCAAAGCCCATTTCAGACCTAACATGAGCAATTCTATCAGGTCCACATGTGTGTCCCCGCAACTGGAGGCCAACACCCTCATCCCTGCAAGGCAAACGCCGTTTCGGTTGGGGTTGAGCCGCCGCCAAGTTGAAATTGCGGGGCAGCTGAATTAGCTGAATTAGCTTAGAAGCTTGTTCAGCCCATATAAACGTTGTGTTTAGCTTAGAGATAAACATTACTTTTGGCCTAGGAAGACAAAATTCACATTTGGCAATTGCTTTTCGCAAATTATAACCTTCCTGTGACGTTTCATAGCAGTTCAAAGCATTGTTGTAGGGTTATGCTTCGTGAAATAAAATTGCACTGCGCTCGATCAACAGGAAAATCAGAGTTTAAGGAGAAAATTTCTTCAACTGCAGCTAAAATTGCTTTTAATTCTTCCGTAAGTTAGTTTTTTATGGGGGCAGCTCACTATTCTTATCATGTTCCGAAAGGAGATTCTGTAATGCGCAAGTTTCTCCTAATAATCTCGGTCGTTTTGCTTGTTTTGGGTCTTCTGGTTTCCTCTTTTCTGTTTGTTTTCAATGAGAAGAAGGATTATCTCGGATCAACATTTGTGGGAGTAACTGCAAACGGAGACGTCGCCCAAACCAAAACGTTGATTGACAAAGTCAAGGACCTATCGAATTTAGTTGTAATTAACAACCCTGAAGTCATCAGGAATAAAACTTCTTCTGTTGGAGGTTTGTGATTACGCGAGTAATGCGGGGTTATCGTTTTTCGTTTTTATGGTTCATCCAACAGTGTGGAATTTCGACTACAATCCAGTTACCTGGATCATGGAAGCTAAGGCGCGTTATGCTAACCTTTTCCTGGGTTATTATTTGTACGATGAACCAGGTGGAAACCAGTTAGATAGAGGGAATTTCAGGCAATTTGATAATACAACTATGCCGACAAATTACTTGGAAGCTGCAAACACATATGTCTATTATCTTTATGTTCAGATGAGGGATTTCATAAAAACCGACAAGTTGGTTACTTCAGATTATGGTTTGTATTGGTTTGATTATGAAGCTGGATATGATGTTGTTTTCGGAGAATTTGGCGCAAGCCGAGGCACCAGCCAAGTAGAAAACAAATCGATGAACATCGCCCTGGTTAGAGGCGCCGCGGAAATGCACAACAAAACTTGGGGAATAATGATAACATGGGCTTATGAAAATCCACCATATATCGAATCAGGACCCGAACTATACGACGACATGGTTCTCTCCTACAACTCCGGTGCAAAGTACATCATAGTTTTCAACTACAATCCTCAAAACGGAACAAATGGTTTGATAACTCAAGAACACCTCGAGGCATTAAATAAATTCAAATCTTACGTTTCCAAAACCCCACAGGATACTTCCTCGAACACACAAAGAGTCGCCTATGTTCTTCCATCAAACTACGGCTGGGGACTCCGCAACCCAAACGACAATATTTGGGGAGTTTGGAGCGCCGACAACCAATCCCTACAAATCTGGAACGGTGTCAATAACATGTTGCAACAATACAATTCAACATTTGACATAGTTTACCAGTCACCATGGACAAGACTCTTCGCGAAACAACACTACAACACACTAATTTATTGGAACGGAACAGTAAAAAAACTCAACTGAAGATAGAAGTTGTAGTTGTAGGGAGGGGGGTAAAAACAGGTCCATCTACTACTTCTAACCCAAAAAAACTATGCACAGAGAAGACACCCAAGAAGACACCAGTGTCTTCCACAGTGTCTTCTCCCACAACACCCAAAACAACCCAAACCAAGAAATCAACCTAATTCAACCTCGGAACAAAGAAGAAGCCACCCAGCAGTGGAAAAAATTCCTCAGTGTCTTTCCACCCAAAAAAAACGTGAGCACTAACCATAGTTCGCAAAATTGAACAACGTAAAAAATCAAGTGTAGAATATTCCGAACTGAAATTTAAAAGTGGGTTGAGGGTTCGGAGTGTGCGGAAGATGCGTGAAGATGGCGAGCCACCCAGCATTTCCCTCTGAGCCCAACCCAGTAAAGACTGAATACCATAAGTTAATTTTAAGATTTATGAAGCTAGAATTCATCATCTCACCCAATATCGATGAAAATATCTTTATACATGTTTTATGGAAAACACAAATACCAGGTGGAAATAGTGAGCATAGCAGTAAATGCAAGTGGGCTTTCCAAGAAATTTGGTAACATTCAAGCCCTCAATGATGTGACATTCAATATCAAACAAGGGGAAGTCTACGGGTTAATAGGGCCAAACGGCGCCGGAAAAACGACTACCCTTCGCATTATAAGCACGTTAATTCTACCCACAAATGGAACCGCGACAGTTTTTGGTATAGACGTTGTTAAACAGCCTGAACAAGTCAGGAAAATCCTCAGCTACCTACCAGAAGAAGCAGGAGCTTATAGAAACCTCAGCGGTCTGGAATACCTCCAGTTCATGGCAAAATTCAGCCAAGCAAACACCAAAGAAGCAATTGAGCAAGCGACAGAAATTAGTGGTCTTGGAGACCGTCTAAAAGACAAAGCAAAAACTTACAGCAAAGGAATGAAAAGAAGATTATTGCTTGCCCGCGCTTTAATGACTAAACCAAGACTCGCAATACTCGACGAACCCGCAAGTGGACTAGACGTGCTTCACGCATACCATGTCAGGCAAATTATCAAATCATATGTGAAACAGAACGGTGTAACAGTCCTCTTGAGCAGCCACAATATGTTGGAAGTGGAATTCCTTCTGTGACAGAGTTGCACTTGTCAACAAAGGAAAAATTGTGTTGGAAGGAAAACCTTCAGATCTCAAAACCCAATACGGCAGCCAAAACTTGGAAGAAGTTTTCGCGAAGGTGGTTGGTTATGCTTAGAGGCTTTGGAAATATTCTTGTGAAAGAACTCAAAGAGCTCATTCGTGACCCCAAAATTATCATTGGCATGATTGTACTGCCACTGATAATGTTTCCAGTTCTTGGGTTGGTTCTTGGGTATGCTCAAGAAACAGCTAAACAAGAAGCAATGAACGCACAACTACTTGTAGTTAACAATGATAATGGAAACTGGAGCCAAAATTTCATACGCTATCTAAGTCTGGGACTAAATGTAACTGTACTCAACAACACCCAGTCACAACAAGTGGTTGATCAAGGTCTCCTCAAACATTACAATCAAACGACATTTCTGGAGATTCCTTTTGGCTTTAGCGACAATATGACAATTCATTTGAACACTAACTCCAACATAACGGCAACTATTAACACATTCAGCGTCTACCAAGGAGGAAGCATATTCAGCGGAATCGGCTCCACCGTAGTTGGCGTTTACGTCAACAGTTTCAACCGCGCAATAGCCCCAGACCTCATCAAAACCTCAACATCCACAATAATCAAAAACGAAATACAACAAGGAATTGACCCCAGTCAACTTTCAGCACTAATGATATCACAAACCATTGCTCTCCCAATTACTATTATGATTTTGTTAACATACGCCATGCAAATTGCAGCTACAAGCGTTGCGATGGAAAAAGAGGAAAAAACGCTCGAAACCTTGCTCACCATGCCTGTAGATCGTTTTTCAATACTTATGGGAAAACTCAGCAGCACCATTATAGTGGCTGGCGTCGCAGCTCTTGCAGTACTATTTGGTTACAACTTCATGCTAGGAAGCATTTCAAGCGCTGTTCAAGCAGGGACCCAAATCAACCTCGCAAACCTCGGCTTAGTACCTTCGCCTCTTGGATATTCGCTGTTGGGCATTTCGCTTTTCGTAACATTGCTTTCTGCCTTAGCATTGGCGGTTATTATGTCAGCTTTCAGCGAGGATGTACGCGGAGCACAAGCGCTCGTTGGCTACATCTACCCGCTCATATTCATTCCAGCACTCGCACTGATCTACATAGACGTCAACACGTTGCCAACAGCCATAAAAGCAATTTTCTACGCAATTCCATACAGCCAACCGATAATTGCATCAAAAGCAGTGATTCTAGGAGATTATAGCACCGTCGTCTTTGGCATAGTTTACGTTGCCATTTTTACGGTTGTTATAATGTACATTGCCTCAAGACTTTTTGCAACGGAAAAAATCTTAACTGCCAAACTGCGATTTGGGAAAAAAAACAAGATACCACAAGAATAAGTCGCTTCTTTGAGAAAAGCGCCTTCCTTCTCTTTTCTAAGATCTAAGATTTCGGACCTTTGAGTTTGCTCGAAAAATTCCAACTAACACAACTAAAACTGAAATAGCAAAGAATACCAAAAAGAAAAAGTGAGGAGGAACCAGCAAAATTGGAACTTGTAACGGATACCCTACCACGCTGGGCATCAAAACGGTGAATATTGGAATTATTAAAACAAGGTTGATTTTTTGATCTTTCAAGAATTGCCTGAAGTCTCCTGTCTTGAATAAAACTGCCATAGCTGCAGTAAAAAGAATCAGTTCAGCGGCTACATTTGTTGGACTTGAGATTGTGACGTAGTAGGATCCGAACTCATGGAGACCAAACTCCGCTTTAGATAAGGGCCAAAATAGCATGATTCTTCCTCCAATAAAGAAATCAGCTATTAGAGAATGCGAAATTAACGCTACAAAATAAGGGATTGCTTTTCTGCGGTACACCCAAAAAATTGGGACGAAAACAAGTGTTGCGGTAACAATCGAATGAGTTGGGCCTCTATGAAGTGAGGGAATTAAAAGAAGATCTATATCAGGAATTATTGATAGAACCATGATCAAGGGAACGCTTAGATTGACTTTGATGAGTTTCGAAGAAGATTTGCCTAGCAAGTAAGCTAGAGCCATATGTCCAACAGCGAACGAGTTCAGGTGCCTCCATGATGGGCTAAAACTTGAGTGCCAAGCATTCTTTTAAGGTTATACCAAAATTGACTACGAAAATCCGAATTAATCTTATTGACTTGAAAATATTTTTGTAGTTCTAATTAAACTGTCGTCAAAAGGATTAGAAACTACACATGTAGCCAGCCGCGACCGCCTTTCTTAGGTTGTTGCACTTCTTTCTTCTCAGGACAATAGGACGCGGCTCTTTTGGTTCTCTGAGGCTTCCGACCGGTTATTTCAGATTTTATGAACTTATTCCATCCGCCAACATGAGGATCGGGTTGGACGAATCGATCTGGATTTTCCACCTGGTGACGCTCCAAGATTTCCTTGAAATTTAGCGCTTTGAAGTCTCTTGTCGCATGAATTATTGTCCCCTTTTCCACATATAAAGCACTATAATCGGCAACAGCGATGCCTTCAGCTCTTAACCGGTCGTCAAAACGATCCTGCCAAAGTTTCTTCCAGTCTGCTTTTAATGCGTCAACTTTTTCTTTTTGCTCCGAAGACATCTTGAAACTATCTCTCCAACAATTCGTATTTGTGAATTAATTCGTTTTCGTCCGCTAATAGACAGACTCTTTTTCAGCGATATTTAAACGCTAAAGCAGGATATATCTATGCTCTTGTTCTAGAACAATCTAATATTCTTCTATGCTTGGGCTGCCACATTTTTGGCTTTTAGATTTTTTGAAATTTCTTCCAAGCGAAAAGACTCGGAGCAAGTCAACAACCTTACTATATTTATTATTCTGTACGATTGCTAAAAATTTGCAATGTTTAAATTCTACTTTACCAATATCGAACAATGGAGTTTAATATTATGTTGAGTTCAATCACTGTTAAAGACGTTTTGTCAAGACAGTTTGCTACCGTTAACGAAAACGACGCATTATCTAAATGCTTGGAGCTATTCAAGAAAGAAGCCCCGGCGGTCTTGGCCGTCCTTGATGAAAAAGGCAAGTACGTCGGTGTTGTAGCGAGAAGACGAATAGTCAGAAGCACGACTTGACCCTGCTACTACAAAAGTCAAGTCTCTCATGCAATCAGCTCCAAAAGCAGAATTAGACATTTCAATAAGCAAAGCCGCAAAAATGATGATCCAGAGCGGCATGAGGCAACTTCCGGTTTTCGAAAAAGAAAAACTTGTTGGATTCGTAACGGACGAAAGCATAATTCACGGCGCCGTAACCCAAGATTGGGGCAATACACCAATAGAACAGATCATGACGAAAGCTCCGTCCACAATCGAAGCATCACGCTCAGTTGGAGCAGTACTAAGTTTATTTCGTGAGCAAAACATTAGCCACGCGCCAATTATGGAAAACGGAAAACTCGTAGGCGTAGTCAGCACACAAAATATCATTGAAAATGTATTCCAACCAAATCAACGCCAAACACTTGGAGATATTGTTGGAGAAAAAATCCAAGTCCTGAGCATACCTGCCAAAGGTATCATGACCACTCCAGTTGTAACCGTCGCTCCAGAAACGACCCTTAAAGAAGCAGAAAGTAAAATGCATAGCTTTAACGTTCACAGCGTTGTCGTAATGGCGAAAGACCGATTGGTAGGCATCGTTACAAAATTAGATTTCCTCGAGCCAATTTCACAGATGGAAAACCTTGATCGCAGATTAACCATTCAATTCGCAGTAAAAGGAGCAGAGATTGACGCGAATGCAGAAAGTTTCATGATGGGAGAATTCGACTCTTTCTCACGCAAATACAAAGACCTCCTTGAATCAGGTACTCTTTTCGTCTACATGAAACTCCACGGAACAAACCACAAAGGACAGCCACTAATGCACCTCCGTCTCCAACTTCGTACTGTAAAAGGCGTAAAAGGTTTCTTCTTCGCATCAGCTGAAGGCTGGGGCATAGAGCCAACATTCCGAGTTGCCTTAGATAGACTGGACAGACGTATTCTCAGAAGCAAAGAGCTATCGTTCGACCCAACATACGCAAGAGAATACTTGAGAAAACTAGGGTTCCCATCAGAGGAACTTCTGATCTCAACTTTCTTTTCTTGTTTTTGAACTAGCTAAAAACTATTCAGAATTTTCTCATCATTCTCAGCAAGCTAATCCACTGATTGAATGAACATATTTTTCTTCAACGGCTCAACCGGTTTCTCAAATCATTTTTGAAGTTATATAGAAGTTCAAGTTGCTCTAAACATATTAACAGCATTTACCCAATTATTATTTCAGACTTTTAGTTTCAGTTTTGCCCCGGGAGAACTTAAAGTGCCAAGGGAAATTGTGGTTGGAAATGGATCTCTATGTATTGCGTTAGACAATAAGTTTAGAATTAGAGATTTCACTTTTCCTCGCGTAGGTTTGGAAAACCAATCTGCTGGACATCCATTCCGTTTAGGAGTATGGGTTGAAGGAGTCTTCTCATGGATCGACGAAAACTGGGAGACATCTATGAAATACCTTCCAGAAACCCTAGTTAGCAAATGCATTGCTGAAAGCAAAAAGTTGAGGCTTAAGCTGGAAGTTAATGATGCGGTGTATAGTTATCTCAATTTATACCTAAGAAAAATCTCTGTTTTCAATAATAATGAAGAGGCGCGTCAAATCAGAATTTTCTTGTCGCATGACTTTCATATTTATGGTGAAGATTCTGGCGATACTGTCATGTATGAACCTGCTCTTCAAGCGATTATTCATTACAAGCGCAACAGGTATTTTCTAGCGAATGGCGTTACTGATCAGGGCACTGGAATTTTCGAGTTCGCAACAGGACAGAAAGAATCATTTGGAAAAGAGGGAACTTGGAAAGACGCTGAGGATGGAGCCCTGGGAAAAAACCCAATCGCCCAAGGATCAGTGGATTCAACAATATCGTTCAAGCTCGATCTAGAGCCCAAATCTTATGGCACAATTCACTATTGGATAGCTTGCGGAAAAGACCTTGAAAAAGTAAAAGAGCTAAATTCTGTTGCAAGAAAAAGAGGCATTGAGCAATTATTACTTGAAACCGAAAACTACTGTAGCGCATGGGTCAATAAGCAAAGTCTGAACCTCAATATGCTCCCCAAAGAAATTACAAGAATGTTCAAAACCTCCCTTCTAATAATGCGAACTCATGTTGACAATCATGGCGGAATAATATCCTCTTGTGACTCTGATATTTTGCAGTTCAACAAGGACACTTATTCGTATGTATGGCCTCGCGACGCGGCAATTTGTGCTTTGGCTTTTGATTATGCCGGCTTCCAAGAAGTATCTAGACTGTTCTTTGAGTTCTGCAACGAAGTAATATCTGATGAAGGATATTTCCGGCACAAATACTGGTCAGACGGATCAACAGGGAGCAGTTGGCATGCATTAATAGACTCTGAGGGAAAACCACAATTGCCAATTCAGCTGGACGAGACAGCTCTTGTTGTGAATGCTTTATGGAAACATTTCCAGAAATATCATGACGTCGAATTTATTAGCAGAGTGTACCCAAAACTGGTCATCAAAGCAACAGATTTCATGATGACGTACCGCGATACAAACACTGGGTTGCCTAAAGCATCGTTTGATATTTGGGAAGAAAATTCAGGCATCTTTACGGCAACGGCATCTAGTATATCCTCAGCCCTCTCAAGCGCTGGGAAATTTGCAAAAGTCTTCTATGACAGCAACCGCCAGGAAAGGCTCGAAAAAGTCGCCCTGCAAATGAAAAACGCAATTCAAACTCATCTATACGATGAAAAACAAAAAAGATTCATCAAAGCTATCCACCCAAACGGAAATAAGGACACAACAATCGACAGCAGCTTAGCATTTACTTTCTTGTCCGAAACTTTCGATGCGGAGAGCGACGAGGTTAATGGAACTATGAAAGCGATCGTGAGGCATTTATGGACGGACCCTGGCATAGGAGGTTTGGCAAGATACGAGAATGACAATTATCATCGAATTAGTAAGGATGTGCAAGGAAACCCATGGATCATTTGCACGCTATGGCTTGCAAGATGGCACATTAAGACCGCTTCTAAAATAGATGATTTGAAAAAGGCTTTAAATCTACTAATGTGGACAGTCAAATATTCCTTACCATCCGGAGTGTTAGCGGAACAATTGCACCCATTTGATGCCAGCCCGATCTCTGTTTCTCCTCTGATTTGGAGCCACGCTGAATTTGTAATATCTGTATGCCAATATTTAGAAAAATATCAGTTATTATCCTCAGTTTAAGAAAAGTGAAAAATATGGTTTGGGCTAAGGTTTGCAACATCGCAGTACTTCCCATCGGAACAACAAAACAATTTTACGTCAAAGACTGCGAAGTTCTTCTCATAAACATAAATAACAAATTCTTTTGTCTAGACGCAAGATGTACCCATGCGGGAGCCCCTTTGGAAGAAGGTCAACTTGACGGAGAAATCTTAACTTGCCCTTGGCATGGATCGCAGTTCCAAGTCACTGACGGCAAAGTGATAAAAGGACCTGCAGAAAAACAATTAAGAACTTATCTAGTAAATGTTAAAGATGATTTTGTGTTCATCGAGCTTTAACTTCGTAGTCCACTTGGAAACTTCGAGGAGTAATTTGTCGAGTCTGTCCTACTCCGAGCTCCAAATAATCGACGAATACCTTAAAATCGCGTGCAAAGTCTTCTACATATGTCAGAATTCCGCCGCAATCATAGCAGAAAGAGCCTGTAAACTCGATAGTTACTGTTTCAAGAGAGATTTTCACAATTTTGGTCAAGGCTTCTGGACTTTTGAGCCTATTGTATAGATTAACCGTTTTTCGAACCAACGTTTCAAGATCTGAAAGGGAAATTACCATTTGTGCTCCAATTCCTTAAAGATCTATTCTGCTCCCATCGAAACCTAACCTCGAAATACCGAGTTCATCTTTGACTTCGCTTAGTTGAGCCATTGTAAAAACTGGACCGTCACGACATACACGATATTTACCTATCATGCAGCTCCCACATAATCCAATACCGCAACGCATTAAACGCTCTAAACTCGCTTCCATAGCAACCTTGTTTTTCTCAGCCAGGTCAAAGATTTTCCGAACCATCTTTTCAGGACCACAAGTGTAAATCATATTAAATTTTCCTTTATCAACAAGTCGTTCAACGGGTTCAGTTGCCAAACATTGCAAGCCGTAGCTTCCATCTTCTGTGGTTGCAATTGCGCTTTCATCTGTACAAATCGCATCAAGCTCGTTGAGAAAGATCAATTCATTTTTGCTTTTAGCTCCAACCACAAAGCTTAGCCGATCTGCCTTAGCAGCTAAGCGTTTAGCAAGAAAAAGTAAAGGGGCAGTTCCTGTACCGCCGCCCACCATGAGAACTCTACCTCGAGTTTCAGTAAAACTGTTTCCAAAAGGTCCTCGAAGACCGAGCACATCACCAATCTTCATAGAATGTAGATGCCGCGTGGCATCACCCACCATTTTAACCGAAAAATGAATTTGACCGTTACCAGCGTTCAAAATACTTAGAGGTATTTCATCAATCCCAGGTATCCATAACATCAAAAACTGTCCGGGATTAGCTTTCGAGCATTGGTCATCCTCCAATGTGAAGGTTTTCACAGTTGGACTTTCATCTTTGATATCAATAATAGAAGTAGTTCTTAATGAGTTAAGCTTGGTGAGATAAGCCGACAATTTCTTTTACGCTCCCATATTTTTTCTTTTTGAGATAATTTGCAATTCCTTTGTTAACTGCATGAAATACGGCTGGTTGCTCATTGGCGATAGCTGTTCCGATCTGAATTGCGGAAGCACCTGCTAAGAGAAACTCTGTTGCATCAGTCCAATCAGTTATTCCGCCGCATCCCATAATTGGAGTCTGCGGTAAAGCTTCATAGATATCAAAAACGCATCGAAGGGCTATGGGTTTAATGGCTGGACCAGATAGGCCCCCGCGAATGTTGTTAAGTATTGGAGCTTGAGTTTCTACATCTATGGCCATTGCACGAACGGTGTTAATTACTGTTAATGCATCCGCCCCTGCTTTAACTGCCGCCTTAGCAATTTCGATTATGTCTGTTACGTTTGGCGACAGTTTGACTATTACTGGTTTGGTTACTTCGGCTTTCACTTTGCATATGACATCTGTTAGAAGTTTGGGGTTTGCTCCAATTTCTGAACCAGTGTATTTTACGTGGGGACAAGACACATTCAGTTCAATTGCGTCTGCGCCTGCCTCAACTGCTTTTTTTGCGACAAGCGCATACTCTTCAGCTGTATAACCAAAAACACTAACAATGAGTGGAACTTGGAGAAGAGATTTGGCGTAAATTAGTTCCTCAGCATACTCGTTTATTCCTGGATTTGGCAAACCCATAGCGTTTATGAGTCCACTATCGGCTTGTACAACAGTTGGATTAGGGTAACCCATTCTAGGAGATATTCCAATGGATTTAGTGACAACTGCACCGGCCCCGTTTTCTGCAATAACTTGTAGAGAGTCTCCTGAATAGCCTAGGATGCCTGAAGCTAAAGCAGTGGGATTAGACAGTGTTATGCCTGCGAAATTAACAGCTAACAAATTGTTGTTCAAGGGTTACACAAACCTGGAACTTCTGATTAGAGGTTACGCGTTTAAAGAGATAAAGCTTCTTTTGCCCAAAAACTTTTGGCATGACAGGTGTTATTGCATAACTTGGCTTTTCAAAAAGAACGAAGAACTATTTTGCAGAAAAAATCTCATCAGTCAGGATTTGTATCACAATATTCTTTTCGCCCTGAACCATAATTATTAATAAGTCAGAACAACAACCAACATACTCTCGCGCACAGAAGTGACTTTGGATGGCTAACAATACATCAGGCACAAAAATAGTTCTAACAGCCTCAGCCACAGAAATGAGTGAATTTGGAAACAGTCAATTCATTGCTTTCGTCGGCGGTTTCGCAAGTGGTCCAGTCCCGAAGTGGCTTATAAGAAAATACTTGTATCCGCCTGTTGAACGCACATCTGATGGAAGAGCAAAAGTAGCTCCATATGGGCTAAGAAAAATTGAAGCCATCCTTCTCCAAAATGGTTTCTCCGAACAAGAGGTGGCAGTAGTACATCCGGCAGACCTTAGCCAATTTGTCGGTCCCAACACTAAAGCTGTTGGCATCTCTTCAATGGATCCTACTGGAATGGGTTATGTGAGCAAAACTTACTCCTCGCTAGTTGGTGGAGGAGAACCCATGAACGCAGTAGAATTCAAAGCTCTCGCCAGGCACCCGGCCATACGCCAGCATAAACCTAAAGTGATCGTGGGTGGATTCGGCAGTTGGCAGCTTGAACGCAAGAGACTAACAAGAGATTTTGGTGTAGATTGCCTTGTTATAGGCGCTGGACAAGAGGGAATAGTTCAGGTTTTCAAGAAAGCTATCGCAGGGGAACAGTTACCCCTAAGAATTCGTTCACCTGCCAAACCAGACGAAGAATTTCCTCTCATCAAACATGCAGCAATTCACGGCGCTGTAGAAATCAGCAAAGGATGCGGAAGAAACTGCCAATTCTGCACGCCAACGGTGCTCAAGAAAGTTGATACTCCCCTTGAAGAAGTAGTAAAAGAAGTTGAATTAACTGCCAAAGAATGTGAAGAAAAAGGTACCCACATTACGTTGGTTACCGAAGACCTTTTCCTATATGGAGCAAAAGACAAAACCTTCGTGCCCAACGAAGAAGCAGTTGTCAAACTAGTTAAAAGCGTCGCAGCAGTCCCAAATGTAAAAGCTATACAACCAAGCCACATGTCTCTCGCTCCAGTTGTATGCAAACCAAACATGATTAAACAAGTTGCGGAAGTTCTAATCGAACACAGCTGGTACAACCATAATGGGAAACCTATTGTAACGGGAGAAACAGGCATTGAAACAGGCAGCGTACGCTTAATGCGCAAATACATGGCAGGTAAAATGTTACCCTACAAACCCGAACAATGGAAAGAAATTGTTACTCAAGCATTCGGCATTCTAAATGATAATGACTGGTACCCACTGGCCACGCTAATTGTTGGATTGCCAGATGAGACTGAAGCTGACGTCAGAGACACATTGGAACTAATGGATGATCTGAGAGACTTTAACGCATTTTATGTACCGCTCTTTTTTGTTCCACTAGAAGATTGTCTGTTGATGAACAAAGCGGGAGCAGAATACGATTCTCTAACAAAAATGCGTTGGGATTTCCTAACTCAGTGCTGGGAATACAACGTCAGAATTTGGCGCAAGACATTCTTAGACAACCGGATAAACAACCCAGCAATTTCGAAGGCAATAAACCATGCAGCTATTCCATTTGCAGCAAAAATTGCACAAACATACTATGGCTTAACCCGTGATGAGCAAATTGGCGACGTAATCTGGAAATTAGCCCGAGCTTAGGAATTACCAATATCAAATTTTATTTTACAGCCTACATTTTTTTAGTTGGCAAATATTTCAAACCAATTATTGAAGCACTAAGAAACCTTAAGTAACATGGTTCAAGCTAACTGTGTATGCTTCAGGATTTGAAGGGTTTTGCTCAGTTTATTTCTGTTGAAAGAGGATTAATGCTTTTCATGATCTCCGTGGGAGCAACCTTTCTAATCATGCAATCTTTAGATGTAATGAAAGCTCTCTACCTCGGTTTGACTGTCTTCTGCGTTTGGAGCGCCGTTGATGCCATAAATAATGTGTGCGATGTTGATTTAGATCGTCTCTCGGATCCCCTTCGCGCTCAGTTCACGAAGAGGCTTGGAAAGCTTTCTATTGTGATTGTCGCAGGATTTTCTTCTCTATCTTTGGCATTAGGTGTTGTGACGATGATTCCTTACGTGATCTTGTTTGTAGGGATGGGTTTGTTTTTTGGAGTCTTATATTCAGTGCCACCTTTCCGCTTAAGAAAAACGGCGTATAAGCCGATAGTTAATTTTACCGTGGGAGCCGTTCCAGTGCTTATCGTTGCAGCTTTCTTCAACGTTTTTTCAATCAACACTGTGGCTCTTGTTCTACTCATCGGCATAACAACAGCTGTTAACAGTCTTTGGGAGGATCTGGCAGATTTCGCATCGGATTCCGACAGTGGATCACGAACAGTCCCGATTATTTTTGGCTTTCGAAAAGGATTACTATTAACAATAATTATGGGCTACGTTATGATCCCATTAATGGCTTTAGTCGGATGGCTTTTTCAGCTAGGATGGGTCTATTATCTGGCGTTAGCCGGGCTGTCAATTTTTGTTTCACTTCGTATAGTCCAGAAAAGAGTAACTTTACTAAAGAAGCATCATGCAGACACAACGAAACTTTTGAAACTTGGCGAATTGCTTTCTAAAGACTTCGTAATTATAGCAATTGTTTTCACTTTTAGCCTGATGATCAGCAGTCTGCTAAGATTAAACCCCACAATTTTCTAAACCTTTGTCCTACCCGCTAATTTTCAAAATTAAAAATAATTTTCCAACTTTGCTAAAGATAGCAATTCTACGAAAAATTGCCGGAGAAAAACGTAGCGCAGTGTGGAGTTAGGAAAGGCTTTAATGTAGTTAAATTACAAAATATTTGTCTCAATTAGAGAAAGGTGAAAAAATGGATTGGGACAACTCGTTTTTTATTCCAAAAAATAACCTTTTTAGCAAAAGATGGAAAAACCCCGATCAAATAGAAGAAGAAAAACGGTTGGTAAATAGTTCCATTGAGGATAATCCATGCTGCTCTTGTGGCTTTCCTATAGGCGATGTTTCTGAATTCTTTTGTGAAATTGATGAAAAATACTATTGCTCAAAATGTGGATCTAAACTCATCCATAAAAATCAATCTAAAAATGATTCTCAGAAAGACGTAGAGAATTTAATGGTTGAATCTTAACCTTAAAAAAATAACCAAGCCATCGAAAAATAAAGGTTGGATTATTCAATGAAAATTGCAGGCTGATTAGGCAAAGCCATTGGTGCACGTTGCCTAGGATCATAACGTTCTTTGTCGTCTTCGCTATAGACTGAAACTACCGCGCCAAATCGATCTCTGAGAAATTGAAGAGCGCCCCGAATTGTTTCTTCCTCGTTTATGCTCTTGATCTTTAGTAGGTTTTGTTTTCTTTGATTGGAAAGTTTGCTTAATGCTTTGATTATTTTAGGAGTTAAACCGGCGACCTCTTTCATATGTGGTCTTAAATCTGGATTAGATGCAAACTGCTTCATTATTTCATTAATTTTCACTTCACCCGTGGCGGCTTTCTCAAGAATTTTTTTATACATTTCCCATTTCCATGCAGATGCAACGTACAAATAGACGCGGCTTGGGCTAATTTTGGTGGCTCGAAGAATGTTTAATGTGTCCTCGATAATGTCATTGACAAGGTTTTCCTGCTCCTCAGCAGCTTCATCAACTTTGCTAGAGTCGAACACTGGCCACTGAGCAACACTAATGAACCCTGTTTCACCAGTTTGGCTCCAGAGCTCCTCGCAAAGATAAGGAGCAAAAGGCGCAAGAAGCCTTAGCCACACCTTAACAGCTTGATTTAGAACAACGGAATCAGATTTCCCTTTTCTTCTGAACATAATAACGAATATCATTCCATGTATCAAAGAGGGCCGCTTGCAAAGCTGTTCGAGTTTTTAGTTCCTCAAGTCCTTTAGTGACTTCTAGGATGCGTTGTTGAAGTCGGCTAATAAGCCATCTTTCTAATGCAGTTATTTCGGGATCTTTGGTGCTTGCTAATATGTTGCCAGCAAAACCTAGCAAACCTTCGAACTTGCTTTGGATGTCGGACACGTTATCAGCGCGCCAATCAGGATCATCCATGCCTTCTGCCCCCAGCATTAATGCACACCGAGTAGCGTCTGCACCGTATTTATCAACGGCACCTTTCATCGTTATGAAGTTTCCTTTGGATTTGTGCATCTGTTTACTTTCAATCATAAGCATCCCATTTACACCCATAGCTCGAGGCCAATGTTCAGGCGGAAACAAAGCGGCATGGTGGAAAATGCAGAATGACAAATGATTTGGAACAAGTTCTTTGGCAGAGTTTCGCAAATCTAAGGGATACCAATACAAAAACTCATCTCGCATAGATTTTAGCAAATCTAGGCTTATGCCTGTGCTAGTGCAGAGTGTTTCGATGCTTCCTTTTCCCAGGAATATATAGTCGAAAACTTCTCGCGTCAACGACTCGTGCGCGATATTATTTTGTCGAATGTGCTTATTAACAGTGTAAAACGCCATGTAAACTGTACTGTCGCTAAGAGTTTCAATTATCCAGCCTTTTCCCCATGGTAATGGTGTTCCAAAACCGGTTGTTCGGGCACAAGCCCACTCTTTAAGCCAATCTATCACTGTGATGAACCAAGTTCGAGCCCCCTCGGGGTAAATATTCATCTGCGCGACAACTTGTTTGGCTTTGGATTTCCATTCGGGATCACTATAGTTTAGGAACCATTGATCGCTGAGTACTTTAACCAAACATTGTGTCATACAACGGCAAGTTACAGTTTCAGGTAAGTCGTACATGCTGTCGGCTGCTCCGATTTTTTTGAAGTCGCGGATTATGGTGTCTTTGACTTCTCGAACGGTCTTGCCCGCATAAGGGCCACAATTTTCCTTTAGGATGCCATTGTGGAATTCTTTTTTGTACAGAACGTTGGTAGCATCATCAGCTTTGGGATCATGTTGATCTTTTATAGCCATTTCATCAACGATCTCAACTGCAGGGTAGTCTCCGTAGCCTTCGACCTTGATTAGGGAAATAGGTTTAATTGACTTTATCATCTCTTCGTTCAAGCCGAAATCTGCGAGAATTTCAGGCTTTTGCCGTAAATCTTTTAATGCCAGCCAGTCGTATGGGGCATGAGCTGGCACGCTGTAAACTACTCCTGTTGCTGTTTTTCCATCCACAAACCAGCCAGGTAAAATTGGAAAACGTTTTCCCGTTATGGGGTTCTCAAAAGTTTTGCCGATGAGTTCTTTGCCTTTAAACGTTCTTTTTACTTCGACGGTACTTTTCTGTTCTTTGAGTTTTTCTGCTGCTTCTTGACTAATGATCCAAGTTTCTTCATTGATTTTGGCTTCAACATATTCTGCGTCTGGATTTATCCAAATGTTGGTGACACCATAGATTGTTTCAGGGCGAAAGGTAGCGGCCGGTAAGAAGGTTTCTTCATCAAGCTTGTATTTGATGAGAGTATACTCTTCTGGGGTGACACCTTCGCCAACTTGTCTGTCATGGTCTCCTGTAGGGCTTTTGTCTTTCGGACACCAAACTACAGGATGTGTGCCCTTGGTCACGTAGCCTTTTTCCTTGAGGTTCGCGTATTGCCACTCAATGAATTTCTGGTAAGTTGGCCATACGGTCGTGAATTCACGTCGCCAATCTACTGAGAAACCGATGCGCTTGGCAATTGAGCGACCCTCGTTGGTGTAATATTGAGCCATGTATAGAGGATCAACGAATTTTTTGAGCTCTTCTTCAGGAACTCCGTCCATTTCACGCAAAACGCGAATGTAAGCTTCGTCACCCTTTGCTACTCGTTGGCTTGCACCTAAGCAATGGTTGACCAGTCCAGTGCCAACCCCACGGCCACAAAACATTGTAACCTTGCATCCGACGAAAACGAGCGTAAACGTCAACTCGGCTGGCGGTGAAAGCATGTCCAACATGTAAAGGTCCATTCATGTAAGGATAAGGGAAAGTAACCAGTAATTTTTCTCTCTCAGGATCGGGGTCGGCTTCGAAAACGCCTGCCGATTCCCAGCGGCTAAGCCACTTCTCCTCAATTTGCTTGTGGGAGCTCATGAAACTGAGGAATTAACCAGTAACCTATTAAGAGTTTTGCTTGTTCTAAAATGCGGTTCACCTAAAAATCCAAATAGTAAACGATCAATAATT
>CAVTMS010000013.1:0-190879 GCA_963735905.1 Candidatus Bathyarchaeota archaeon
TTGCCCCATAGCATGAATTGTGGGAAAACTTATATGCGTGGGAACACACAATTTAATGTGGGAACATTAATGAGCGATACAACCGTTAAAATTGACGAAAAAGGCAGAGTCATGATTCCCAAAAATATTCGAAAAGCAGCCAAAGTCAAGCCAGGAACATATGTCAATATCAAAACAAAAGACGCAACCATCGTCATAGAACCCGCAGAATCCATTGCAGAAAAATACGCCGGTACCTTCCAAATAACCAAATGGCCCCAAGACCTAGACGAATTCGCCGTGGAGGCAAATAGGAAATGGTGGACAAACCACACTACTACATAGACGTTAACGTTTTTGTCTACTGGCTGGGAAATCACCCCAAATTCGGGCAAGACGCACAAAGCTGGATAAAAAAAATTGAAACCTCCCCAAAAGGAGAATATGCCACATCGTCTTTGACATTGTATGAGACCCTTGTGATTCTAGGCGGCTTAACAGGCAAGAACCAAAAAGACAAGAGCTTCATACAACAAGTCATCAACCCAATAACCGGACTCAAAGCTTTAACTATCGAACCCCTAAAACCAGAAGACTTCAAAAAAGCCCAAGACCTCATGGATGAATACAAACTTGACTACGAAGACGCCCTGCATCTGGCCGTGGCAACAAGAAAAGGCGCACAAGAAATAATCTCAAACGACAAAGACTTCGACGCAACACCAATCAAAAGAACAATGTAAAAAACCCAGCATTGGAACATCAATCCAGACCAACAAACATCAACCGTCAAGCGGCTTAACACACTTTTCTAAAAATATTATACTTTCACCGAATCGTTTCTTCAAGTTTCTTGGAAATAACTTAATATCTGCGTTGATTTTATCATTAGCTGGTAAAAGGCTTGAACGAGGAGATTTCGGTTCCCCGTCCTTTATTGAAAGAGCTCTACGAGCATTTTGACAGGATAGAAGAGATTCTGGCTACTATGGAGGAGCTCTTCTGACAAGAAAGGGCAAAAAAGAATAGAGAAGAGTCTTGAAGAATACAGGAAAAAAGAATGCGTTACTGTTGCAGATCCTAAAAAGATCAGGGAAGCCCTTTTGAAGGATGCCTATTCATCCTGTCAAGACGTAAGTAATTTACGAGTAAAGTTCTAGTCCAAGGTTTTGGAAAGCGGTAAAGTGCTTTGTGTTGAATGAGTATAGTTTCGCATCGTTGTTAATTGTTATAGCCGCAATCATAGCGTCAGTTCTGCAAGCAGGGTTTCCCTTCTTTTCAGCTTCAAATTCAATCTTGCTAGAAAGTACTGCGTCCTTTTTTGTGTAGCTCAGAACGGGGAGCGATAGAAGCTCTTCAACGGGCTTTCCATACTTGTGTAAGCCATATAAAACTTCGTGCAGGCTAATGGATGTGGTTGCTATTTCCTCCCCACTTTCTATAATTTGTTTAAGGATTTGGTCGCCTTTCTGGGATTTTCGATCTAAAATTTCAATTAGGACATCTGAGTCAAGGATGATCAACTTCTTTTTTCAGCCCGTTTGGAGTAAAGTTCACAGAGCATTGCCTGTTTATTTTTGAATTCAACTTTGCCCCTAAGTTTCCTTAAAGTTTCAGCCGGAGATGTACACTTAACTAGCCGCTCGAACAGTTCGCTAAAGCTTTCGTCTTTTCCCTTAACGGTTAGTAGTTTGCCGTAGACTTCGTCTCTAATTGTAATGGTTTTCACCACAGCAACCACAACTAAACCACGTTCAAACATACATTTAAACATACTATACTCTTGATTAAACCCCAATCATTCAGCTACTTGAAAAGCCACTTCAAAGACACCAGCGTCTTCAAAAGTGTCTTCTCCCACAACCCAAAAAAGAACCCAAAACAAAAAACAAACCCAATTCATCGCCAGAGCAGAGAAGAAGCCACCCGATAGTGGAAAAAATTCATCAGAGTCTTTCCACCCACAAAACAAACAATGAGCGCCCAAACCTGATTCAAACCCTTTTTAAACAACATCGAGCATACAAACTGTTAATGAAATCTCTCGAGGAAGTAAAACTTCAACTGGAGACACTTAAGCCAAGGCTTAAAGCAAGATACCAAGTGGAAACCATCGGAGTATTCGGCTCATACTGTCGTGGAGACCAAAAAAAGAAAAGCGACATAGATCTACTTGTCACATTTGCTGAACCAAACGACATTGACTTGCTCGATTTTATTGACCTCAAGCAGTTTCTTAGCAAAAAACTAAACTCAAAAGTAGACCTTGTTAAGAAAGAGGCTTTGAAGAGCAGAATAAAAGATAGAATCCTGCAAGAGACGATTTACGTTTGACAAGGGACTTGAAACTTTATCTTGAGGACATGCTCAAAGCGGTCAATGAGATTGAAGAATTCATGAAAGATCTCTCTTTTGATGATTTCTGCAAAAACACCCAGGTAATCAGGGCTGTGACAATGGATTTGATAATTGTGGGTGAAGCAGCCAAACACGTTCCCGCAGAAATGCGGAAAAGCCAACCGCAAATACCCTGGTCCAAAGTGGTAGGGATGAGAAACATTCTAACTCACAACTATCCGGAGGCTGATTCAGAGATAATCTGGAAAACTGTAAAGAAACGCCTGCCCGAGATAAGGACAGCAATACAAGAACTATTTGATGATCAATAAAGAAAATCCCCAGATTGATTATGTATTCTTTTAAGCCCACTACTTTCCCTTCAATTGTGCCGCCGATTTTTCCGCCGCCCAAAAAGACAGCAATTGATATGCATCTAAAAATGGCACCTCCCAGTAAAACCAAACTCATCCTCATTCCAAAAGACTGACAGATAAAGAACATAGCGTCAAAACAAAAGCTGAATCACTGAATAATAGTAACTTAAGTAGCAATCAAAATTGTTCATTTTAGACCGTAGGAGCTTCTCAAACTATATATCAAATCGAACCCATACAATGATAAGGTGAACACAGATATGAAGATCTTAGTCACTGGTGGTGCCGGTTTCATCGGTAGCAACCTTGTTATAAAATTGGCTTCAGAAAACCACATGGTCACCGTCGTTGACAATTTAACCGAAGGAAAAAAAGAGAATTTGAAAAGCGTATTAGATCATATTGAGTTTGTTAATGGAGACGTTAGAAATCAATCCTTAATGGAGAATATTGTTTCAAAAGTTGATGTCGTATTTCATCTTGCAGCCAATGCATCCGTTCCTAATTCTGTATTAAACCCCCGTTATGATTTTGAAACAAACGTTTTGGGTACTTTTAACTTGCTAAAGGCTTCAACCGACTCGAATGTGAAGAAATTTGTTTTGGCTTCATCTGCGGCTGTTTACGGTGACTTATTAGAACCTCAAGCTGATGAGAATTGCCCAACTGACCCAGTATCTCCCTACGGCGCTTCCAAACTCTCCGCCGAAGTTCAAGCACTTTCCTTCAAAAGAACCTATGGTCTCCCAGTAGCAATAGCACGCATATTCAACGTTTACGGACCTATGCTTCCTCGCTATGTTCTTTATGATTTCTATATGAAACTCAAGGCAACCCCAAACAAGTTGGAAGTTTTGGGCGACGGGGAACAGGTCAGGCAGTTTTGTTACGTTACGGACGCTATCGACGCCTTGCTGCTTTTGCAAAAAGCAGGGGAAGGCGTGTTCAATGTTGCTGGGAATCAGCAGACAAGAATCAAGGATTTGGCCAAGTTTGTAATCGAAAATATTTCACCGCAAGCCAAAATTGAATACACTGGGAAAAGCTGGTCTGGAGATATAAAGACCTTAGTAGGCGACATCTCAAAACTAAGGAAGCTTGGCTTCGAACCCAAAGTTGCCATCGACGACGGCGTCAGAATGACTATCGACTGGTTCACAAAAAATGAACATTCTCTGGGGTTTGCTAAAAACGGCAAAAAAAATATTCAAGATTGATATTCAAGAGGATAATTCTTTCTTTAATACGCCTCAAAGATACATCGCTTCCCGCATAAGACAACCCTAATAAGCCATTCTTGAATTGAGATTTGCTTCAAGAACAAAATTCGCCATGTCAAAACCTCCAAACATATATTCGCTTTCAAAGACTTCCTAAAATTTGAAGACAAAAGAATAGTTGTCTTAACATAGCACTATTTCTAAAACTATTCTTCGCGGAGTCCCTTTCCAATTTTCGCCATTTTTTCTACACCCCTAAACGTGCCGTCGGTTGTTTGGCAGCCAAAAACACAGCAAACGACAAACACGTAAAAAATATGTGCAAGATTAAACGCCTTGACCTTATGCACAGTAATGCTTAAACGTATATACTGGATGTATATATCGGCTGATGCATATGGGTCAGGTCAACGTAATTACCGTAAAAATTCCAAGTGAACTTAAAAAAAAGATGAAGCAAGTTAAGGTAAACTGGAGCGAATACATCAGAGATAGCATCCAAAAAAAGATTGATGAACAAAAACTCAAAGCAGCTTCCATCAAACTAGACGAAGTGAGAAATAGAACCAAACCTGTACCCACGGAAGAATTGGTTTCTTGGATAAGAGAGGACAGGGAGAGATAAACAACGCTTCAATATGTGGTGGACGCCAGTGTTGTTGCAAAATGGGTTTTGCCAGGAGAACCCAATCAGGAAAACTCAATCAAACTAAAAAACGACCATGTTTCGGGGCTTGTAGAATTGCACGCCCCTGCATTCATAGTTGAAGAAGTCGCAAATGCCCTCTGGCGAGCAACAAAACTAAAAAGGCTCCTACAAGAAGACGCCCAAGAAACCCTAAAAGCACTAAACGACATGAAAATAGTACTTCACGAATTAGACTGGACTCAAGCAGCTCAAGCGTTAGAAATAGCCTGCAAACACAACATCGCACTCTATGACGCATCCTACCTATTTCTCACAAACAAAATCAAAGCCCACCTAATCACCGCTGACAACAAACTACATGAAAAAGCAAAAGACTACTTCAAGATAGAAAACATAAAAGACTACAAATAACAACCCTCTTAATCTGAACACCAAATAGGTTGATAACAAAAAAGAACGACAAACACAAACGACCAAATCGCAATCCAATGGAAAAACCAAGTGCCCGAAAAACAACCGATCCTCAAACGACTCCACACGCCTTTCTTTTAGTTAAAATTTTAATAGAATCCCCGTCTAATTTTTGCCATTATCTTGACACATAGCTGTGCCGCCGATTAATCAGTAATCCCTCGTTTGAAAACAAAAGGAACCCTCAACTCATTACCCAGCGTCTAAAGAATAAGATCTAATTCTTCGTTCGTAACGAACTCGACAGCAATTTGGTTATAGACTTTTGAGTGATGTGCTCTTAGTCGCGCCACAAGCAAAGTCAAATCAGAATCATGATCCACAATAGCCTTATCCAATATTGCAACCCATTCATTGATGAATTCCTTTTTCAACTTATCGTAGTTCACGCTGAGCCACTTCGTGTTATCCTCAAAGTCTGAAAGAACATCTACAGCTGAAGGCAAGGACACTCCCTAATCAAACAATAGTAAATATGCTCTTAAAGCATTTTCTGATCTCAAACCCTCTCCACACCCAAAAACAAAACAACACCAACATAGACTAAAAACAAAACATTTTTTCTTTTCGTGCCGCCGAATATTCAGCTGTTAAAAAACCGGCAAACGAGGAGCACTCTAAACCTAAATTTGACCCCCAAAAACCAGCGGTGTTTTCTCCCTTTGTGGATTGTGCTCTTGCCGCCGTATGTCGAGTTTCATAACAAATTTCATATGTGGTTATTACCATACCGCAGGCAAACAGTGAGAAGTTTTAATATCAGATTGATTACAAAACTAACATAATCGGTGAGCAATGCTGAAAACCGTTACAGAAATAAAGCTTCAACTAAATGCACTGATGCCCATTCTTAAGGAAAAATATCACGTAGACACAATAGAACTCTTTGGATCATATGTGCGCTCAGAACACACCAAGAAAAGCGACTTAGACATCCTCATAACATTCTCAAAGCCTTACAACCTTCTGGGAATTCATAGATGTCAAAGAATTCCTCGCCAAAAAACTTCGCATGAAAGTCGATCTAGTCCCCAAAGACTCCATAAAACCCATGCTGAAAGAACAAATTCTGCAAGAAGCAACATCAATATGAAAAGAGATTTCAGACTCTACCTCAAAGACATTTTTGATGCCATCGACGAAATAGAAGAATTCACAAAAGAATTCACTTTAGAAGACTTTGTAAATAACAGAATGGCGGTAAGAGCAATAATAACAGACTTGATAATTATCGGCGAAGCAGTAGATAAAATTCCTAAAAACGTCAAATACAATTACCGACAAATCACATGGCGCACATGGGAAAGAATGAGGGAGACACGAAACGAACTTGCGCACGAATACTATAACGTGAAGCCCGAAGTTTTATGGTCAATCGTAAAATACGAATTGCCAACTATAAAACCAATAATCAAAAAAATACTCGACAAAGAAACACCTGACACTAACCCAAAACCCGAAGAAAAAAACACCAACTAACGCCAAATATCAACGACGACACCAACACTCAAGCAAAACCCGGTACCCGACAAACAATCAATCCCCAAGCGACTCCATATGCCTTCTTTTAGTTAAAATTTTAAAAGAATCCAATCTAATTTTTGCCATTATCTTCACACCTAGCTGTGCCGCCGATTATTCAGCAGCCAAAAAAAGCAGCAAACAATAAACACACTAAACCTGATTAAGCACCAAGGATAGCTACAGGAGATTTAACTGCACAGTTTAAAGTATTTAGAGTATCTTTGAGAAGTCGTCGTACACTTTTTTTCTATGCCCAACAAATAATACTGTCACCTGATTTTGTTCAAAGTCTATTTCGTAGATAGCGCGGTAGTCGCCTATTCTTAAGCTCCAAAAATCCGAGGGACGTAACGGTTTTCCCTCTTTCGACGGGTCCAGGGAAAGTTCCAAAAGGGCCTTCTTTATTCTCATTCTATTTGCGTCGTCAAGTTTTTTTAGAGCCTTCGCCGCATTCGGATGCAGCAGAACTCGGAAAACCAAATAGCTTAAGCTTCCTCTAAGGGAACCAACTTTTCGGGGTGCTGCTTGGCTTGTTCGCTTCGCTTATGCAGCAGCTGGTAGAATTCGCGGGTTTTTTCGCGTTCTCCGTAGAGTGCTATGATGCTTTTTATGGCGTCGCTGCGGTTTTTGAATCTGCCCTCGGATACCCAACAGTCGATTTCTGCAATCATTTTTTCGGGCAACCTAAGCTGAACTTGAGCCATTAATTCACCGTAAACAGTACTGTTTACAAACCAATTAAACATTTCCTCACCAAAACCACCACTCCAGATAAAAACCAAGCAAAGCAACCTCACAAAAACACTCCTGAGAAACTGTCTTTGGCAGAAAACGCAAGGCTCATCAAAAAAGAAATTGCCAACATCAACGACAAACCAAACATCCAATGGAAAAACCAAGTCCCCAACAATCAGCCACTTCTTAAAAGGTTTCATTTGCCTTTTTTTTCTAAAAACAATTTTCGTGGAAGGATAAAACCTTCAATATGCTTAATGCAGCCCAATTTCCCCGTAGAAGTTGATGGTATGGGAAGTGTTATACGCCGACGGCGCTCACGCCATACCATGAGCGCCTTGGTTTGTGGATTAGATGTGCATAAGGACAGCACTTATGCGACTATTCTGGACTCTGAAGGAAAAACAGTAGACCAAAAAGAAATGAAAAATAAAAAAAGTACTATTCTGCTGACAAAAAAACAGGAAACGACGAGCACCTAAATATCCTTCCGCATTAAGAAAAATCGTTGGATTTATTAGCCGTTTTTTTAAGCAAAACAAATATTATACAAATGATATGTATTGTAATACGGGTTGGTTATGTCTGAAACAATCTGCTTAAGATTATCCAAAGAAACAGTAAAGAGACTCCGGGAAATAGCTGATAAAGAAGAAAAAGACAGGTCAACTTTGATACGCGAAATGCTTGAACAAGCCATTAAAGAAAAAAATCTTGAGCAAGTGATCGAGCTCTACAAAAAAGGGCAAGTTACAGGATGGAAAGCAGCCCAACTAGTCGGCGTTTCCCTGTGGAGCTTCTACAAGGTTTTAGCCGAAAAAGGAGTTCTCCTGCAGTATTCACAACAAGATCTCGAAGAAGACCTCAAAGAATAGCTGGCGAAACATTTGCCTGCAGTCTCAGACACAAGCCCCCTTATCTGGCTCGCGAAAACCGGCAAAATCAACCTGCTAAAACTCCTTTTTAAAGAAATAATTATTCCAAAAGAAGTCTACCAAGAAGCCGTAGAAAAAGGCTTAGAGCACGGATTCAGCGATGCTACAATCATAAAAGAATGCGTTAATCAAGGCTGGATAAAACTCTCCAAACTAAAACCCAAAGAACACGACTTGATCCAAAGAATTTATGAACACGCATTCGAAATCCACCAAGGCGAAGCCCAAGCAATAGTTCTAGCACGCGAAATGGGCTCTCTACTGTTGATAGATGAATCAGCCGGACGAGCACTTGCAGAGGCTTGGGGATTGAAAGTAAAAGGAACAATATACGTAATCATGTCTGCCCTCAGAACAGGATTAATAGACCAAACAGAAGCCAAAGAAATAGTCCTAACCATGGTGACCAAAGGCTTTCGGCTAGAGCCAAACCTGCTCGCAAGACTAATAATTGAAATAGAAAAAACTCACCTACAACCAAAATAGCATCTACGTGTCGATTCTGTGCCAACAAGACAAAGCCGCGTTGCTCAGGCTATACGCAAAACTCCCATAACAGACATCTAAATTTTCTATTTGATTGCTCCTTAATTGTGCAAAACGACAGTAACGACGAGCACCTAAACATCTCTCAGTTACCAAGAGGTTGTCAAAAATTTCTCTTTGAAGATTTGAATTTGTTTTTTAATGTTAGATTCGAAATATTCCCCGTTTGGAACATGGTTTTTATTGCATTCTCTAATCCAAAGTAATTGGATAACGAGAAAGGAGGAGGCTTTACATCAACATCTTACAAAAAATTGGGCATAATCTTCTTGCTCTCTTGTTTGTTCCGTTGCTTTGGCTTGAAAAACGAGAAAGAGACAAAATACTTGAAGATAGATTGAACCGTTTCGAACAAAAACGAAAGCAACACATCAACAATACATAGAGATAGAAATAGAAAACAAATCCGCGCCAACATAACCGAGCTAAACTTTTTCTTCCTTGTGCCGACGATTATCCAGCTCAAAATAACCCAGCGATCGGCGCCACATAAACGAAGTTCGGACAAAAAAATCTTGCTTCAGACATTTCACTCCCGCCGGCGAATATTCAGCCCCCAAAAAAAACAGATAATCCGATGCCAAAATGAACAATTCAAGAAAATGAAGATAGTCAAAAGACTATCAACGTTTGTGAGCTTGTTTCCATTTCTCTTCTTCTTCCAATTCTCTCAAGAATTCTTCAATTAATGGTCTGACAATTGGAAGGCGTTCTTTAATTGTTTTCCAGACAACGTCTGGATTCACCCCAAAATACGCATGGATTAATCTGTCTCTCATCCCCGCCATGTCTTTCCAGGGGACTTTTGGATACTCTTTCCTTATTTTTTCAGGAAGTTGCTTGGTTGCTTCACCGACAATTTCAAAGTTTCTAATAACAGCATCAAGCGTCTTCTTATCTTTAGCAAAATCATCGTAAGTCATATTCGCGGTATACTCTTCTATGCTTTTAATAGCGCCGATTATGTCTTCGAGATAGACCTGAAAGTGTCTCAAACATAAACAGCCTCATTTAATATTCTGTCTTTCAGCCGCGGCTTAATCGCATCCTTCATCACAAGGTCAACTTTTACCCCTAAAATGTCGCTTAGGTAATTTGCAAGTTCAACAAAAGTGAAGAGATCAACTGTATCAGAAAAACTTACCAAGACATCTAAGTCACTTTTCTTCTTCTGTTCCTTTCTAACATAAGAACCAAAAATCCCAATTTCCTCAACCTGGAACCTCTCCCTAAGATCTTCTTTATGTTCAACTAGGACCTCCTTAAGCTTCTCAAATGTCTGCATGGGAACCCGAACATAACTAATCTCATTTACCCTTTTAACGGTTTAGTGAAACTGAAAACAAAAAACCAACCAAACTTCCAACACAAACCCAACTACTAATCCGAACAGCAGCCAACACACACAACAAACACCATCGCAGCGGAACTCGAAAAACTCACAAACACTCCTACTAACCCACAATGGCTTGATGAGAAACTGTCTGAGGCAGAAAACGCAGGGCTCATTAAAAAAGAAATTGCCAACGTCAACGACAAACCAAACATCCAATGGAAAAACCAAGTCCCCAACAAAACAATCGATCGCCAACGGGTAACCTTCAAAGATCCACTCAACAAAAACTAGCAACTCAAAAATAGCTTCCCAACCGCCTCCTTTTGGCAATAGAATTCGAAGAACACATAAAAGTTTTCTATATCCTCCAGGTCAAAGAAAGTTGCAGATGCCCCCGGCCAAAAAACAAGACCAACACCTTCTAACCCTTAAACACGCCACCGATTACCCAACACGCAAAAAAAGCAAACTACAACACCATAACCTCAATTGCCTTTTGAAGAATCAATAACCCGCAAACCCTCAAAAACCGGCTCAATAAAAGCCTTCAAACTGTCATTCGTATGCAAACTTCACGCCGCCATCGGGCAACTCGTAAACATACGTACGCCCCAAAACCTGCCTTCTACCACAAGCAACCACCTCAACAGTGACCCTGCACTGACCATGCACCTGGACAGGTAATTTGGGCTTAAAAACCAAAGCGTAACGCCCAGACAACGCAGCATCAAAATCCACCGTAATTATCAAGAGCCTTACAGGTTTGCGAATTGCGTTCCCTCTCCCGCCGCCGCCTAAAATAGGCACCCTGCTTCTCGACACTCCAAGTCCAAAACTCACGCCTAAATTCCTCATAATCCGCCTCAATCGACCGACGTCGCCTCCCCTTTATGTAACGTGAAAGCTTATTCAAATCCTGCTTCACTGTAGAAACACTTACCCCCACCTGCTTTGCAATTTCCTTCAAAGAAACACCAGAATCCCAAAGAGCAAAAACCCGTTTGCGCCGTGACTCCTCAGCATTATATTTTTCCACGCTCTTGTAATACCTGTGGATCCGTCGATACTCCGCCTTCTTCTGCACGTTAGTGTGCCTTACGGTGTCAAAAACCACCCAAAACGCACCCCAAGACGCATATTCCACTCCAAAACACATCTAGACACTGCAAGTTAGTTCATCCCCAAAACCAAATAAACCCCAAAAAACAACCTAAACGCGAAAAGCGCCTCAAAACATCCAACCAAAACCCGTACCCCCACCTTAAACCTCCATCAAATTTCTACAAACAGCTCATATTTCACCAACAAAATATAAGTTTTTACATGTTGAAAAATCCCGGAAAACAACTTTTTAACGCCTCGAAAATTTTCCGTAGAAACCAAAAAACATACACCCTGTGTTGTTGCACGAAATCAACAGCCTCAACCAAGAAACTGAACTTTTGAAATGACAAACAAACAATTATCGATCAATCATAAATTATCAAGAAAAAACTAAACACACCCAAACCCAAAAAAAAACAGCCGAATTTTCCCTCAAAATACTTTTTAGCTGAGACTAAACGCTATCATTATTGACACAAAACTGAAATCGAAGAAAATTTGTGAGTGAAAATCGTTTACCCCAAATATTTTATACTAATTTCAACAAAACGGGTTAACCAAATACTTCGGGCGTGCAATGTTTTGAAAGAACAAAAAGTCCAGAATGAACCGCATCATGCTTATGCTGTTTCTGTTCTTGGCGGGTTTTTAGGGTTAGTCGTTGGTTCTGTATTTCTTCTAATGGGGCTATCTGATTTTTCCTCTCCATCATTTTGGGACAATAATGCATTCCCTTTAAGTTTGGGAATTTGGATACTTGCCTGGTCATTAGTTGTAATAATGTCAGCTAAGAAGACTAGATACAAATCCCTTGCAACATATCAAATGGGGTGTAATAATAATCGTTGCCTCAATTCTCAGCTTAGGCTCCTTGACAGGATTAATTGGGGGTATACTCGCTTTGATGTATCAACCAAAGTTGATAGTCTCGCAACAAACTGCAATGGAAAAATCACAGATTGACCCGAACGAAAAAAACTATACAATCTGCCCCCAATGCAGCAAAATTATCGATGAAACCCTAAAAGTGTGCCCTCACTGCGGCAAACAATTAGCCTAAGCTGAAAATGCAGCAATACAAATCAATATTTTAAACGTAAAGGTGAATATCGTTAATCATTAACAAACACCTTAACTTCAGTTTTCAACTGTCCTTGTCCCCAGTCGTAAAGTACGTCCTAATGGCCTTTAAGTTCCGTTAAGCATCAAACATTTTTCAAGATTCAAATGCAGAAACACAAGAATCAGAAACTCCAAAGCTAAACAGCCTTAAATTCAAAATCAATTTTAGGGTTCCTCTGATGATTTTAATAAACAAACATATTAATTTTTTAAAAAGACACAAATCTAAAACACAGAAAACCATATATTCACACCGATTAAGCATGTAAATATAGGGAGAAAGGCAAAAATGAATTTTGAGTTTTTGAAGAATGAGCTCGAAAAAGATGGCTGGAAGAACCTTCATCCGGATCGTTATTTAGAAACCGATTTCAATTTGGTGGGTTCTCGCTATTTTACCCTTACCAAATGGACCATTCTAGTTAAGGTGCTCCCCACCTTAGATCAGGCAGCTACGGAAAAGTGGAAAACTATTTTTGAAACAACTAGTAAAAAATCACAAAGCTACATTTGGGGAAAATGCTTTATCATGTGTTTGATAGCAGAGGACGTTTCCCCTGACGTGCTACAAGCCATAAAAACAGACACATTTGGATTATTCGGCGTGATCAGAGTTAAAGGGGGCGGTGGGAACCTCCTAATCGCCGATATAAAAAACAAAGAAATCTACGGAAAAGTCCCATCACTACCATTAGACGTTCACAAATTCTCCAAAAGCACAAAAGACATCCTGATCAAAGCCCTATAATTTACCCCCAAAACCCCGCCAACAACAAACACCGCCACGCCAAGCAGATAACAGTAAGATCAATCCACCACTTGACGCACTGCAAGCTTTTGAGAACCTTACATTCATCAATCACCATGGCGTCCAAACAAGGGCATTCCAAACAAATTCTATTTGCTGAATTATAGCTTCACAAACCTTAGTTGTCCTGCCTGTACACTACACCTTTGATGCTTGTGAAAAGGAAAAAAAAGAGCGTAAATCTTTCTTTGAGGTCTTCAATTGATGGCAATTCTGCAGATGGAGACTTCGTTTCACAAGTCGTTATAGAAGTCTTAGCCAAAACTCGTGCAAGATTAAAACAAGAAAGAAACGAACCTTCAACCATTACACTGCCGATCATTTTGCCGCCAAAAAAACAGCAATCGACACGCATCTAAACTGAACCTATTAATCAACAAACAATCCATATCATAATAGCATGGACACCCCAGAAGCTTTACCCGAGACAATCTCGATAAAACAGCTGTATCTAACAAACGCCACCAAAAACGAAAGGCAACTCCTAACCTTAATACTGCCCAAATACCATATTCAACAATTCGTCTCACCCAAAACTGAGGGATGAAATAACATAGCGCCGCTACCTACCAAAGATGAAATAAAAAGTCTCATACTTGAAACAATAGCGGAAGAAAGACCCGAAAACACCGAAAAACTTAAACAAATATTACTCCAAAAAGTAAGACTAAACCCCCTATCAACAACGCCAATCCTCATCGAACTTGAAAATGAAGGCAAACTACACTTTACAAAAGCCGAAAAAATAGTTCCTACGTCAGCAAAAGAATACGTTTTTTCCGAAAAAGCTCGCTGGTACTGGGGAATCATTGCACTTTCAATTGCAACCACAGTCTCGGTGTTCACAATTCCTGAAACAGCTTACCCAATAGCATACATTCGAAATGTGCTGGGCATAATTTTTGTGCTCTTCCTTCCCGGATTCGCTTTCATCAAAGCACTCTTCCCAACTACTGTTCCTCTTAAAACGACAAGCGAGAGCCTAGACGACATAGAACGTGTCGCCTTAAGCTTTGGCATGAGCTTAGCCCTTGTACCTATAGTTGGTCTCATACTCAATTATACCCCATGGGGCATACGACTAACACCTATAACTTTGAGTCTGCTAGCACTAACCGTGATCTGCGCCACAGCAGCCATAGCAAGAGAACACCAAACAAAACTAAAAACGGCAAAAAGCTAAAAAAAGGCTCCAAAAGATCAAGCAATCAACTTATCCTTCAGCGTCTTGAAGCATTTGCCTGACAGACCCTTTGAGCCGCGGAACATCTTCTTTAACGGCGTTCCAAAGTAACTCAACATCAACTCCAAAGTAGGCATGAATCAATTTGTCTCTTATTCCAGCAATCTGTCTCCAAGGAAAGTCCTATGCTTCTCTTTCCAAGCTTCTGGAAAATTCTTAGAGGCTTCCCCAATTACCTCGATTCTCCTAACAACAGCATTTAGGGTCTTTTTGTCTTTTGCAAACTCCTCAAAACTCATGCTCCCAACCAAATCTTACGTCATTGATGGACTCCAAAACATCCCGTAAATAGTCTCTAAAATCACGCCGCATCATACCATAATTACTTACTGACTATTCCGCTAACAAAAAAAGCAACAAACAACGAGCACCTAAATTGGGCTCTGCAAAACAAACTTTCTTAAGACTGTAGCATCACGGTGTTGTACACCATTTTGTCTTGAGGCTTTTCACTTCTTTGAAGTGGGTGTCGTCAGAAAAAAGAACACAATCATGAATTTGAGCTGTCGCCGCTATTACGCCATCAGCCATTGGCATGTGAGTTAGGCTTCTTAATTCAGCACTTTTCACAGCTATTTCGTAATTAACATCTAAAACTCGAAAGTCTCCTCGTATCGCGTTGCTTCTCAAAGCCGCAACATCTTTACCCTCTCTTTGCAAATTTATGCGGTGCATCTCATGAATAGTCAAAGACGAAACCATTCTCTCCTTTACAGACCTCAACTCATCTTTAAGCTTCTTCACGAACTCTACATCGCCCGAATAGAAGTACTCAACAAAAAACCGCGTATCATACAGACATCTGTCAAGCATCCTCATCCCTCATCTGATCGAGCATTCGCTTGATTTCCTCGACGTTTCCTTTTCCCGCACCGGAACCTGCCAAATCAAAAAAGCTTGGGCATTTTCTTATTACAATCGCATTATCTTGCTCAGCGAGTTCTAATTTGGAGTTTTCTTCTATGCCCAACTTTCTGCGCATCTTAACCGGTATGGTTATTTGTCCTTTCTTCTTGACAACAACTTCAATAGTCATACTCTCACATAAGTACGACTTAACAAAAAGTAATACTTAAACATTAGTCCGACAAAATCGCGAACCCCCCATCACACGAAAAACGGCAAACGACGCGAATGAAACACATTCTCCTAAAGCCTTTTTTTCTATGTGGCAACCACACCAGCTCCCAAACCCATCGAAGAAATAACCACAGAGGCAGAAACAGAACCCCCAAAAGCATAAACCAAACCACACTTAAACTAATTTTTCTCAAAAGTTGCAAAATTTTTTCTTTGACAAGTTGAAATATTTGTTCTATTAGTCGCAAGTACTTTGTAAAATAGAAAAAACTAAATTCGGACAGATACAAAAGGAGAATCAATCGAGTTCTGTAAACTAATTGAGGAAAATCAAAATGAAAAGATATACTCACGCATGGCTTGCGACTCGAGCTATCGACAGATTAGATAAACTGGCAGAAAACGTACTTCAGAAAGCCAAGGACAACTACAACAAAGCCCACGCCAAAGCCCAGAAGGAACCTGACCCGAAAAAGAAAAAACAATTACTCAAAGACGCGGACGAAGAACTCCTCGCTGGGCAAAGCAGCTATGATTCAATCATGAACCTCCAAACCATGCTCAAAAAACAGGAATTCACAAGACTTGTCGTGCAGGGAACTTGGATACCGGACAATATCATTAAAGACAACGGTGAAGGTCACATATGGAAATACCAACCCCCATTGAGACAAGGCAAAGACATCAGATACCTCAGAGACGGCGAAGAATGCAAAGGATACGTCGTGGAGGAAGGCAAAACATTCTACCGCTATGACCATGCTAAAACCTCATCGCTGTGCTTTGAGGAAGCAAAAAACACCTACGCATGGGACAAGCCCTGGTTCAAAACCGGAGGCTTCCTAGCCGATAGATGTGAAGCTTTACACCAAACCATCCGAGACTTATTCTTGTTTCAAGAAAACGAAATGCACAAACTCGTCGCAACCCTGATCTTCAAGTACGGAGACGATCTCCTCAACAAACAAGAAGAAGTAAAACAATTCCTAACCGACCCCAGCGTAGTGAAAGCATACTATGACCAGCAAACCCCCGGGAAAAAATACTTGAATCGTGAAGAAATTATAAAAATCCGAAACCAGATTGGATGCGACGAAGACATAGACACACGAGTGAAAGATTGCCAAGACATGTATCGAGACGCCATAAAGAACCACATAATCAAGCTCAACGGCATGCAATTCATCAACAACGAAACCTCATTCTTCCCAATGTTCTTCACCGACGACCAAATCGTCCTCCAACTCTTCTCACTCAGCCACTATCTCGCAGACGCCCACATGCCACTGCACTGCGACGCAAGAGAATTCAGCCTCAAAGAATGCGGCAACATCCACGGCCTAATAGAAGAACAATGGGAAAACTGGGTAATCCAAAAAAATAGCGGAGACGAACTCACAAACATACTATCCGAAAGCGAAAGAGGAGAAAAATTCCTCAAACTCTGCTATAACACCCATGCAGCGACATGGAAAAATTGCCAGTACCCAAAAGAGTCCCTTCTAAAAAAATTCGACGACGAACTCGGAAAAATAGTTTGGGAAGACAGAGACATTCAATTCTATGACCAGGCCAGTCTATGGGACGAACTCGTAGGCATCAGCTACGCATCATATTGCATCAGCAGCCGACTACTCGCATTCAACGACAAAACTCGCGCCGTCCCAAAAGGCAAGGCTAACACGTACGACAAAGATTACACAGGTGAAGTCAAAGAAATTAAAGGTGACCAATGGCTTCAATGCGTAGATGGAACAGGCATAGAAAAAGACCTTAAAGAAGGCTCGCTCAGAAAGCAAATCTACGACTTCGCAGCCAAAAATGCCCCTGAAAACACACCATTCGTCTACCTAAGCTTACTTTCACTCATAGACGCTGTGGACTGCGTTGCAAGAGTCTGGGGCAAAATCATACAAGATCACCTAGATATAGCATGCCAAAGCCGATAACCTCTCTTTCTAAATTCTCTTACAAATCAAACCTCAATCATGGCAGATGATTATTCCACAACCAAAAAAACCAGCAACCCAACTTTTTGAACCACGACACAAAGAACGAAAAAACAAAAGCCTAACAATAACACTCCAACGATCTCCTTCAACTGAATTTTAACTTCATAAACCTTAGCTATTCAAACAAAACACAATATTTTTGATACTTATGGGAAGGAAACAGAAAGAAGAAAGTTCTTCCTTAGGACATCCAATTAACGACGACTTCGCAGTCAGAGACATAGTCTCTCAGGTCATTTTAGAAGTCTTAGCAAAACCCAGCCAAAACTAGCATCGGCTTACCTTTCAGCTACCATTTGTCGTAATGCACAATTTTCTCCAGAGGCTTTCGATCAACTGCAGAACCCTTCTTCTCCGCGGGATAACCCAAAGAAGTCATAGCCACAACCCGAATTTCATCAGGAATACCCAACACCTTCTTGGCAGCTTTCACATCAAAAGCACCTATCCAACAAGTTCCTAAACCTTCTTCTGTCGCAGCCAAAACCATATTTTGCATACAAATAGAAGCATCAACCTTCCAAAACTCCTCCCCGTCACCCCGACGCCAAGCCTGCGCAGGATCGGCACACACAACAAGGATAACCGGCGCCGAAATAAACCATTCCGGCGGATAAGCTGCCTGCAAACTCCTCCTTTCCTCAGGTTTAGAGACAACTATTATGCTACAGGGTTGCTTGTTCGCCGCAGAAGGACCCAACCGCCCAGCCTCCAAAACCAACCTCAACTTCTCATCCTCAACAAGTTTCGCCTGATACTTGCGAATACTCCGCCGCTTAGCCACAGCCTCAATAACCTTCAAACAAAAACCTCCACACCATCACAAAGGCTCCTCAACCTAAAAAATTAATCCATCAACGCCCGCAACCTCCACGCCACAAAAAGCATAATGTAAGGAAATACACCCAGAAACATCACCTTGCTGATTGTTGGGTAAACCCAGGCTCCTTCTTTCTGGGGGAACGGGAATGAGACTAATGGCATTCAAAAGCGAAAACCGAAATGGCGAAAACGGAGATAGTTGTTCCGATAGATAGTGTGATGACGCCTCCTCATTTTTTCTGGAAGTTACTTGGTTGTTTCACCGACAATTTCAAAGTTTCTAATAGCGGCATCAATCGTCTTCTTATTTTTAGCAAAATCATCTAAGTCATATTCGCGGTATACTCTTCTATGCTTTTAATAGCGCTGATTATGTCTTCGAGATAGACTTGAAAGTCTCTCAAACATAAACAAAATCGCATCCTTCATCACAAGGTCAACTTCTACCCCTAAAATATCGATTAGGCAGTTTGCGAGTTCAACAAAAGTGAAGATATCAACTGTCTCAGAAAAACTTGCCAAGACATAAAGTTACTTTTCTTCTTCTGTTCCTTTCTAACATAAGAACCCAAAATCCCAATTTCCACAACCTAGAACCTCTCCTTGAGATCTTCTTTATCTTCAACGAAGATCTCCTTAAATTTCTCAAATGTTTGCATAGGAACCCAATCATAACTAATCTCATTTAGCCTTTAGCGGTCTAGTGAAACTGAAAACAAAAACCAACTAAACTTCTAACACAAACGCAAAAACCTATCGCAACAACCTCGCCAACAACATCTACTTTTCCCAAAAAAGTGGCAAATAGCGAACGCTTAATCGGGATTCGTTCTGGTTATTATAAAAATTCAAAAAAGGGAAGTGTAGCTGGCATTTTTTCCAAAGCCAGCATCTGGGTTCATCTAAGCTATGGCGAAGATTTTTCTTTTATTGAAAAGCCTACTGCTTTTCTTTCCCAATGAACTATGGCACCGTTGCTGTCGACTATTGTTCGGTCGTATGCCCACAGAGTAAGAGTGTAACCACAAGGGTCCAGCATTATCGGTTTGCTAGTATTCGGATCAATTATCGGGTTGTTGCTCGAATCAGTGAGTACAGTGTTAAGCCCCCATAGTTCGTTATCGTATCCATTGAACGGCAAGGCACCATAGGTTTTGCATGGCGGCTTGGTTTTGATAGAGTGGGTATGTGTTGAAGGTTGCAGATCTAATGAGCAAATCCAGAAGTAATCATTTTTCGCCCGCAAATGACCCGATATTATGTCGCCTTGGAAATATGCGTGGCAGTCTCCTCCGTCGATAACCAAATCAACGTCGTATCCCATATCTACTGCTGCGTTGGGTGTTGGACTCACCGTAAAACCTTTATTATGAACCCATATGGTCACAACTTTTGAATATCCAAAGATGCTTGCTGGGGTTATTGGATAATCTCTTGTGTATTTTAAACGAATGTCATATTGTCCTTCTAAGTTGCCTGTTTGCCAATCGGCGAGAAGATTGTCCCGTTCAAATATTGGCGGAGTTGCTGTAAAGTCTTCTAAATACGGGAACCATCCATCTAGCTTTGAAAGGGTTACATCATGTTCAGGTTGAATCAGATCGGTTGGATACATGAGTGCGAATGTCTGAGAGATTGTAACAGGTCGCCAATTTGAGGTATTATGTTCCGTATATTGCACTTGGAAGTGCACCGAACTAGGCGAGCCAGTGTTATAGATGCGTCCTGTGACTTTTACATTGCCTCCAAAAGGTCGGTCAGTTACAGGTTGACTGCAATTGTTTGGGTTGAAAGGACCAATTGAGTGGTAAGCTAGAGCATATACAGGGTCTATGTCAGCTAAGGCAACGCCTCCAACTGTGTAAATGAGGCTAACGAGCGCATCGTCTGATGGGGCAGGAACTCCCGGACGAATTTGAACGACTACGTCAATGCGGTTCCCCCAGAAATTGAGCAGATTCGGATCTATTGCAGATGGAGGAGTATTCCAAGATAGCACTGCTCGAATTCTTATAATGTTTGGGTTCTTGCAGTCTTTGAGATGGCTTGTGAAATTGCAAGAAAGCATAACCGCGTAGTATAAGCCCCCTGTTGGGAATTTTCCAGCGCCGATGTCATGGGTCCTCACCATTGCTGTTCCGAGGTATTCGTCGTATGCACCGTCATTATTGTAGTCTGCCCAGAAGGCAACGTATTCCAGAGATCCTGTTTGGCACAAGTTGCCGGAGTATCCTGATGGTTTTTTGATATGGATTACTGCACTTAATACATCGTTGGCTGTGTTGAGTCCTGCGCAAATGACTTGTTCAAAGGCGATGTCGGCATTGGCTGAATCGATAGTTTGAGGTTTGGAAAGAGTAGCTATGACCTTGCTTATGTCGATTTTGAATTTGTTCAGTGCAGCCTCATCTAATTGTTCGGTGGGCATAAATTCTGTCTTATTTTCCGTAACCATTGGGTAGATTAACGGGTAGAGTATGCGGTGGTCTGGAACTTCTGCAATTTTATAGTCCTCGATTAGTTTGCTCAGGGGCGTTGGGCTGGGTTTAAGATTTGGAAGAGGAGCATTGATGTCTATATTATCTAAGAAGGGCGAAACTTCTTCGAGCAAAGGCGGTTTGAGGATGCAAAATAGTGATCTGGGTTTTGGCAATAACTGAATTGTGGCATCGAGGCTGTTGCCAAAGTGGGGCTTATCATTTGGGTCTAGTGAAGGAATATGGTTCCAGGAAAGGATTGCCCGCACTTTTGGGGTAACTGGGGCATTGCAGCACTTTCTGTGATTTCGATCATCTAAGGTGAGATAAACCATGTATTGAAGAGGGTGTTGAGGTCCTGGGGGCGCATTTGAGATGTCATGGACTTTGAAGCTGCTTAAGCCCAAGTTTTGGAAACCGGCTCCGTCGCTCCAGTCAACGAAGAATCGGACGTACTCGGTGGAACCATTGGCGCAGAGTCCTCCCATGTAGCCTGTTGACTGTTTGACACTTACAACTGCTTCAAGTTGCGCTAGGTCAGGTTGAAATCCCACGCATGTCAATTCTTCCCAGAAAGTAATCGCTTCTGGTTTAACCACTTTTTTGAGGAACTTGTTGACGATAAAATTTTTCCGTTCTTTTTGCAAAACTTCGATTTGCTCTTTAGTTAACTTTTGTTTTGATACATTAGAGGTCTCATTGCTTTTCATATCAAACCTCCAAATTGGCTTAACAACTAAGTCTTAATAAATATTTCGACTAACATAAAAAACCCCGGAAACGAATATCGCAACTAAATACTCAACAAGCGAATGGCTCAATGGTAGAGTCAACAACCCTTAACCCTTCCAAAACAAACCACACAAGCACATTCACTCTCTCGAGTGGTCTGCAGACTCGCGGACCCATCCTTGATCTGCCCATCTACAATTCGCCCCAAAACCTGTGTTCTCCCACAAACCTGCACCGCTTTACATCTATTTCGAAAACCATAAAACAACAAACGTGAAAATAGATGCAAACAAACTCGAGCGTCGATATGACTTCAGAAATAAGAACAAGAGTGTTCAGAACTGTCGATGAAATTGGAAAGGACTCAATTGATTCACTATCCGACGACCCTTTTTTCACCCACGGTTGGTTAAAAACCTTCGAAACAGCCAAACCGATAAACCTAAGTCCTCTCTACATAACTGCGTATCACAGAGGCAAATTAGCCGCTTTTACACCTTGCTTTTACGACTCCACCGATTCATATTTCTGGTTTGGCCCAATGGTTCTTCCATTCATGAAGACTATCTTGAACGCTCACACCAAGCTACTGCATGGACAAAACAAATTTCTACTAAGCTTCTCACCATTCTGCTATCGCACCAAAATCCTTCTAAAAAAAGGTCCAGACGAAGCAGCACTAACCAAAAATCTAATTAAAAAAATTGATGCCTTATGCAAAAACCAAAAAATATTGTTCAGTTCTTTTATGTTTGTCTCAGAATTCGACAAAAACTTAATAGATAACCTTGAAAATTCTGGATATCACAAATATTTCTGGCGACCCACCCTATACCTAGATGTCACATGGCAAAACTTCGAAGACTACCTAAAAAGTTTAGAAAAACACTTTAGGAATATAGTCAAACGAGAGATAAGGAAATGCAGCGAAAATGGAATCACCATTGAAGAAGTATCAGAATTCAAAAACCTTTCACCTATTTTGTCTGAACTATCAGCAAACCTGCTCGCCAAATACAACAAAAACATAAAAAAATTCTTCAAACCTAGCTTCTACGAAAACCTAAGTGACTCTGCAAAAGCCAACACTATTGTCTTTATCGCAAAGAAAAACGACGCCATAATAGGTTTCTCAGTCTGCATGCAAAAAGGACAAACACTCGATTGTTTCCATTGCGGCTTCAACTATAAACTTTTGAAAAAGACCGATTTCACATACTTCAACATAGCCTACTACGTACCAATTAAATGGGCAATTCAACGAGGCATAAAAAAAATTTACTACCGAATTGAAGCAGAAAACGTAAAATACAAACGAGGATGCAAGCCTGAAATCCAATACAACTTCATCAAATGCCACAACAGACTCCTAAACACCCAGCTCGAAAACTACAAAAAAATCAAGAATAAAATGTCGCGGAGTCAGAAACTTGCCAAGAAAAAGCTTCCTAATATGCACTAACCATTTGAAAACAGTCTGGACTTTGCCCTTTCAACAACTTTGAATTTTATAACTCCTTTCAACATCACATTTGCATAGAAAGCTTCGTTCATGAAGAACGGCAATGGATCCGACCAAGAGAAACCATCGTAATGAAGATTTTTTTCATAGAATTTGAGAAAACGAATAACAGCGCTCAACTTATCCCTATAATCCACATTGACAGGTTTTTCCACACTTTTTAGTACCAAACAAAAATTCTGCTGATCGGCATCCAACCAACGATATTTAACCCCAACTCTGTAATCGAAAATCGAAGGCACTTGCTCCCCGTTGGCTAACAAATATAATAGATACGGAAAATCCACCCCACTCTTTATCGCAACATTCATTGAACCCCAAAATCTAGCATTTATCTCCATAAGCTTAGGCGTCAAATCTTTGGAGCTGACTCTAAACTCCACCTCAGCAACCCCATGCCAACATAGGCTCTTAAGCAAATCAATAGCATACCTTAACAGCTTCGGATCAATTGGAATGCTTTCTCTCAATACGCTAGTACCGCCAGTAACGGGCATCGTCCTGTAAACCCTAATGAAACAAGCCGCCCTGGGTTCACCGTGATCAAAAAGAAGCGCAACCGAAATGTTGTAACCAGGAACATATTCTTGAATCAAAGGGGCAGGAAAATTTAGGTCAACTTCCGCATAAGTCGACACCAGCTCAGAAGATGATTTTACATAAGAGGGCCTTGAGTGTAGGGCTATCCCATTGTTCCCCCAAACATAAGAATTTCTAGGCTTGATAACAGCGGGATACCTAATTTTTGTAGAAATAGCCCTGACCTCAGCCATATCTTTCGGATAAAAAGTCTCAGGCGTAGGTATTCCAATTTCTTGCGCAGCTTCCAAAGTCTGCGATTTGTCTAAAGCTTTCATCACGGATTTATGGCTTGGAAGAGCAAGTTTCAAATATGGCCTGAACAACTCTCGACGTTCCGAAATCGGAAAAAGCGAATTATCGCCTAACGGGAAAATAGTAGCATATTTCCTTTCCCTCACTATTCGTTGGAGGGCAGTTACGAAGCCCTCCAAGCTATCCTCAGAAGAAGGACACTGAATTCTATCAACATGCCAACGTGAAAACAACGAAGGCACTAAAACATTTTGAGTCAGCAGTGTTGCACAAACATTTCTTTTTCCAAGACTCCTAACAATTGGTAACGCAACTTGGCAACCGCTGGGATCAGTTATTAAAACACCACTTTTAGCATGAGCCGAAGAAAATTGCATGTCAACAAGTCCGTAGGAGCTTGAAAGAGTATATGTTTCTTAGTTGAATAAAAATGTCAAGCAATTCTCTCTACGCAACCACATTGTATTTACTATTTGCTGCTTTGACTAATTTATGAACTTTGCTCGAAAATGAAACATAATCCGAAATACGATATTCGAAGCATCAGTCAAAATGAAACTCGAAACTCGGAACTAAAACAAAAGACCTATGGGATATCTGAATTGCACCGTTGTCGGCAAGAAATTATACGGAAAAAAATTCAGTCAAAAACGTGCATAAACCCGGTAAAGTCATTTTATTAAACTGCTTCATCCGTTGTAAAGCTCTCTCTTTTAATTTTTCCGATCATCTTTATGGCTAGAAGCCCAAAGTTTTGCCAGCCAAACATCAGCAAGCCTCTTGCACCAAAAAGCTTGGTCAAGACATATTTTCGGTTTCGACGTTTGATAGTCCTCATTATGGATCCTTTCTCCCTTCCCTCTTGGCTAAAACTATGAGTGCAGATTGAGTTAGGCGTCATTAATAATTTTCCGCGGTATTTCTTATTGACTGAGGCTGAAAATAACGCGTCTTCCCAGTAGGCGTAATCCTTCAGGTTTTCGTCAAACTCGAAATCATTGAAAATGCTTCGCCTGAAGGACATGTTTGCTCCAACAAACCGCTGGCAACTTATGGTTCTCGTCAGAGTAATCGGGTATTCAAAAAAACTGCAACTGTCTCTGGAATTATGGAAAAGGAAAAACAATTTCTTTAGGGACTCAAAGAAAAAATCGCGTTTGTTTTGCACATGCGTTTGAATGGAGCGACTCGTGATCCAACCTGTGATTCCAACAGCTTCAGGGTGTTCCTTGTAGGTCTTCAGTAATCCCTTAATGTAACCAGAATGAAGAACGATATCGCTGTCTAAGAACAGAACAATGTCGCCTTTAGCTATCTGGGCTCCTATGTTTCTCGCTATGCTAATAGAGCGTTCTTTAGGATTCTTGATGTACAGGAGATCTACACCCTCCATTCTTGCCTTGACAACATAATCTCCAATCAATCGTCTGATTGCGTCAACGGGTGTATCGTCGACGATTATGACTTCCATAGGCTTGACCGTCTGCTGCAAAATACTGTCTAAACATTCAGTTAACTCGCGGCGGCGATAATACGTAGGAGTAACCAATGAAACTCTCATTAAGAAGGCACTCTCACTATCTCGTTCAACAACCAACATGCCATATATCCTTTCAAGTCGTTGGGTAAGATTGCACTGACCGATGCCTTGAAGTTTCTCTTAAAACTAATTTTCTCTGTTTTGAGCATCGGGTTTTGAAGTCAGTCATCAGCCAGATCATATCAATGAGTGGAAGATACAAAGAGAGAATTGGATGAATCGTAATATGTTCAATGTTGCTTCTGATCATGAAGACTGTTCTGACAAGAAGCTGACCTATTGAAAACGGCTCTTCTCCATTTTGCGAAGACACTCCTTTGGCCCACCATATATTATGTTTCATAAACTCAAGTGCGGACATGGGATGGTGAACAACAACCTCTTTGTCCCAAACCCACTTGAAACCTGCCTCAAGAATGCGTTTATAGACATCGAAGTCTTCTCCAGCACCTTTTATTCTTTTGTCGAAGTTGCCGATGCTGAGAACAGCGTTTCTTCTGAACATTACATTGTGGCATCCCCATTGTACCTGCCCGAAACTACCAAAATGCTCCCACCATTTTTGTAGCGGCGTGCATCCATAACCATAAATGCAGGTTCCTGTGGCTGCTGCTACTTTCTTGTCGTCGAATTGTCTGATAAGTTTCTGATACCAATCCTTTGGAAGAATCACGTCCGTGTCTATCATGGCGACAATTTCTGAAGAGGATTGCCTTATTCCAAGATTGCGCGCCGCACCTAATCCTTCATCTTCATCCCAGTATACTTTTTCAGTATATTCTAACGCGATTTCTTGGGTCCGATCAGAAGAACTACCGTAAATAATTATCAGATTTTCGACTGGTATTTCGTTCACAATCTGCCTAAGCACATTTGCCATTGGTTTTTCACGGTTTTTTGCACACACAATGACATCTATGCCCAACCCCCCCAAACGCGAACGCTCCCATCATTGAATGGTCTCATACTCAATATATTATTTGTTGAACATCCCACTGAAGACATGAAGGCCCGAATATCTCCTCCACCACTTCAGACAACTAACTCCGCCTTCGAGAAAAGGCATCAATTCTGCAATAAGAAAATAGAAATAGGGTATGCTGATGGCAAAATTGTGGAAATCTATTTCCAATAGTTGTCAAGATACTGCTAATATTCCAAAAAACAATTGCATCAAACCTGGCTTATATATATCTACTCGGATTTTTTGTTGGTTCTATATCGAATACAGGCTTCGGGAAGAGTCTATTTATTCTGCATCTTTAAGATCCTAGTAATAAGGTGCAAATGCGACAATGGTCACAGTGCTAGTAACTGGGTGCGGCGGCGCGATAGGAATGGGTGTTATCAAAGCACTCAGAATGGGATCTCGCAATATCCATCTTATAGGAGTTGACACGGATCTATATGCACCTTCTTTTTACCTCAAAAGCCGACTATATCTTTTGGACAAAACCTATATTGTACCAAATACGGAAAACCCAGAATATATTCCTAAGATTGTTGAAATATGCCAAATCGAAAACGTCAATATAATTTTTCCTTGCACTGATCCTGAATTAGAGATAATATCCGCTTCAATCGATGAAATCACACGCTATGGGATCAAGGTCATTATTTGCCCATCGAAAACCATCCAGACCTGCAGGGACAAATGGTTAACTTACGAAAATCTTAGTTGTTATCTACCTATTGCAAAGTCCGCCTTGCCGGAAACTGGAATTGAAAAGGCACTAAAGTTTACCGGATTACCCGCCATAATTAAACCAAGAAAAGGTTGGGGGTCAAGGCAAATAGCTAAAATTGAAAGCCTTGAAGAAGCTCGTATTCTACTGACCCGAATTCCCACTCCAATAATCCAAAAATATCTCACAGGAGCTGAATACACGGTTGATTGCTTAGCAGATAAGAATGGAAAAGTTATTTGTGTTGTTCCTAGAAAAAGAGTCAAGATCTTAGGGGGAATAAGTTTTCAGGGAATTACCGTGCGTAACGAGAACTTGATTGAGTTAGGGAAGAAAATCGCCAAACATCTCGAGTTCATTGGGCCATTCAATTTTCAGGTAATCAATAATTGTGAAGAGACGAAAATTGTCGAAATTAATCCGAGATTCTCTGGAACAGGCATCCTGAGTGTTATGGCAGGTGCAAACATTCCTTACTTAGCTTTAAGGGAAATATGCGGTAAGAGAATTCCCTCAAAAATAGACTTTGAAGATGGACTAATTCTATCTCGATACTTTGAGGAAATATACGTCAGGAGTAAAGAGGTATCCAATGCGCGTTGAGGCAGTAATATTCGACATGGATGATACCCTTTATGATGAGAGGCAGTACGTAAGAAGTGGTTTCAGGGCAGTCTCTGAATGTATGGCTAAAGAATTTGAAATGGATAAAGATCAACTGTTTCATCTCTTCATGAGCATTTTTATCAAGAAGGGAAGAGGACAGGTTTTCAATCTAGCTTTAGAAGAATTAAACATGAAGAATGATGAGACGGTTCTAAAAATGGTTAACGTTTACCGAAATCATTCGCCCACAATTTCAGTTTCTGAAGATGCCCCGAAGATTCTTTTCGAATTAAAAAAGAGATATCGCCTTGGTCTTATCACAGGCGGTGTAAAGAAGGTGCAAGAAATCAAAGTCCAAGCACTAAAAATAGCGAACCTTTTTGACGTAATTGAGTATGCTATCGAATATGGAGGAAAAAATAAAAAAGTATTCCTATCAACTCTGGACAAGCTAAAAACCCAGCCTTCCTATAGCGTATACATAGATGACGATCCAATCAAAACATTTGCTATCGCCAAAAAACTGGGCATCCATACAATAAGAATCAGGACGTGTGAAAACAAAAACATTGTGGTTGCAGACGAACAATGCAAACCCGATTTTGAAATAAAGAACCTGGAAGAAATCCTTGGAATAATTCACACTATTGAATGTACTTAAAGTTCAGTAATGTTTGTACAACGATCAAGGTTGTTCAAAATTAATTCGCAAGAGCATTTCCAAAAAGATACTGCGACAAGGCTTTTTGACTTGAAATAACTAAAATTGCTGATCTCTTGACAAGAAAATCAGTAAGTTTGACTCCATTATTGTACAACAAGTCAAACCATTCAAGACTCAAGTCACAAATATTTATAAGATTGTGCATTGTTGTTAAACAGAAAGGCTTCAGGCTATGCCACCAAGTACACTAAAACTGTACATCGACGTCGCCAAACTACTGATGGAATCTGGTCCTCTAAGTCTCGACCAACTTTCTAACCATCTAAAAGTCAACAAATCCACACTAAAGCAACAAATGACCTTCCTTGTTAAACAAAGAATAATTAATGAAAAAGAATCAAACCCGAATGTCAAATACGTCATAGCCGCTGGAGGCATCAGAATTCTAAAATTCTTCAAAGTACAGCCTTCTATAAGAATCCCAATTGAAAAACGCTAATCAAAAATCTCTTCTTTTAAACAGAACTACGATTTCATATCTTTTCATACTGCAAGCAGCATTTTTAGAATTGATAAACAAATGGTCTTTTAGGATTTTAAAACAAGAACCAGAAGAAGCAAGAGTTACATATGAGAAAAAAACAGGATCGACATATTTCTCTACAAGAACAATTCGTACATATCTTAAGCTAAAAAGGCAATTAAAGCAACCTTAAAAGGATAACCTCTCTTCGAACTTTTCGAACCAACCAGCCCGAAGGAACGTCACCAAGAATCTTCCTAACAATAAAGTATTAAGACTTATGATTATGTGACTGTTTGCAAGCACCCACATATACTTAAAACATTTCGCGACTTAACAAATAACAAGGAAACAAAGTCATGGTCTCCCTCAAGAAAAGCTAACCGCCGCCAATCAAACAATAGTGAACTCCTTGTTCAACACAAAAACAACACATAAAGCTCATTCATATCAAAAATGATGCGACAAATCATCGGATATTGCCTCAATTATCAAACTTTTCTTGTACACAGGTATATCAGCTAATACGAAACAACATTCAAAACTACTAAGGGAGCCGAGATTATTACTATGTATTGTAAATCAGACTTCGGTGAGCTATATGGTCAAAATACAAACCATGATCTGTTCTGCGCTGGTTCTTTTGGGTATAGTAGATCTGCTCACCACTCTTATCGGCATAACGGGCAAATGCGCAGTTGAAGCCAACCCCCTATTCGTAACGCTTACCCAAACAAACGTTCTTGCATTCATATCCGTAAAAATTCTAACAGTTTTCCTCACGAGCTTCATGTTCCTTGGTGCCTCAAGAATCGCCAAAGCGCCAGACACCAAATTTATGGGGAAATACTTTATGACCTCCGCCTCTATCGCCTCCTGCTTCTACATGACGGCAGTTGTGACAAACAACATCTTGGTTATTATAAAATAACCTTCAAGCCTCAAGGAAAAATGGTAAACGGATCCAACTGGGACTACTTTCAAAATAGATAAGCGACCTTAAAAAAAGAAAATCAGAAAAGAGTTTTTCGTTTAATTTATTGGCTGCCTGTGATGACTACATTAAAGCTAAATGATGCAGCTATTGCACCTGAGGCTGCTGCCAGAGTTATTGTTGCCTGTGTTGATGCGCCGGCGGCTATGGTTGTTGACGTTGGGTTCCATGTGCATGTTAGGTATGTGTTTGCGTTTGATGGGTTCCAGCTGGTGGGGTTCATGCTTAATGTTTCGGGTATGTTGCCTGTGTTTTTGATGTATATGGTGGCAGTTGTTTGGCTACCTGGGTTTAGAGATCCCCAAGATATGCTTGAAAGCGGTGATGTCAATGCGGCATCGCTATAAATGGCTACTCCAACAGCGCTTATGGGTGTAATTGATCCAGTTGAAGGCAGAGTTTGAGTCGTGGTTAGCAAACCAGCGGTTGTCACGATTAGTAGCATGGTTGTTATTCCGATTGCGATGAGTGTTCCTGATCCTAATTTTCTTAGTGCCATATGTTCATTCCCCTATTGAATTAAACAACTCGGAAGTCGTAAGTATTAATAAATATTACTTACTTAGTAGTTAGATGGTCAATATACACAACAAACATACACTAACAAGGAAATCTACAAAAACAACAACAAAATCTCATATCACACACGCAGCCAACCAAACTCGAACAACACAAGAGTCCAAATCAACAAGCTAATCAATTTACCAAAAAATAACAAAACCCACAATGAAAAAAAACAAACTGCACTGTTCTTGCATAACAATAAAAATAGGCAAACACACTTCCTTCTAAATATAAACCGAAAACATGCAGGTACTTTAGAATGAGCAAAGCGGCAGACATGGCAAAAGTTTCAGCAAAAGGCAGCTTCCACCTTCTTTGGGGGCTAGTCATATCCACTGTCATCTCTTCAGTCGCCACAATATTCATAGCAGCAAAACTAGGATCAGACCTGTACGGACTATACGGAATTGTACTCATCACACCCAACCTCCTTGCAATATTTCGAGATTGGGGCATAAACTCCGCCATGGTACGCTGCACCGCTCAATGCCGAGCAGAAGACAGATCATCAGAAATAAGAAGCATACTCATAACTGGAATACTCTTCGAATTAGCATTAGGGCTAGCATTATCTTTGGTTTCTTTTGCTCTCGCAGGCTACGTGGCCTCAACCTTCTTCCACCGCCCCGAAATAACTACCCTAATCCAAATAGCATCAGTTTCAATCCTCGCCGGCGGACTTGTTAACGCAGCCACAGCCGCCTTCACAGGACTCGAAAAAATGGAACTAAACAGCGTCATGCTCATATGCCAATCCATAATCAAGAGCGTCATCATGATCACACTTGTCATAGTGGGTCTAAGCACTTCAGGGGCAGTCATAGGCTATACAGCTGCAATGCTAATAGCCGGAGTAATCGGAATCTCACTCATCTGGACCCAATATCGAAGACTAGCAAAACCAATCAACTCAAGACTTGAAATAAAAGCCTACATCACATCCATGCTAACATATGGCACCCCCCTGTCGTTTTCAGCAATCATAAACGGCTTCCAAGGCCAATTCTACGCCTTCCTGCTGCCAATATTCTACCTAACAGACAACACAGCAATTGGAAACTACGGAATAGCCCAAACTTTCGTGGTACTAATATCATTCTTCGCAACTCCCATAACCACAATGCTCTTTCCAGCATTTAGCAAACTTAACCCCCAAAAAGACAAAGAATCACTTATTGGAGTTTTCCAATTCTCAGTCAAATACGCATCCCTCCTAGTTGTCCCCGTAGCAGCACTTGTCATGTCATTAGCTGAACCTGCAATTTCCACCCTCTTTCAAAACGCTTACCCAACTGCCCCGCTGTTTCTTGCTCTGCTCGCATTAGCCTACATTTTCCCCGCTTTTGGCAGCCTAAGCGTAAGCAACTTCTTTAACAGCCAAGGCAAAACTAACCTCATCCTGTACCTAACCTTCACAGGCGCCGCCGTCGGCTTCCCCTTGGGATACATTCTAATTATGCAAATAGGCGTCTTAGGACTGATTATCACTTCAATAGTGACAGGGATTCCAGGAACAATAATATCACTTTACTGGATCAAGAAACACTATGGCTTAACTGTTGACTGGCGATCATCAGCAAAAATCCTACTCTCCTCAGGCATCGCCGCAACCTCAACATACTTGCTCGTCACGGCACTAACCTTCTCAAGCCCAATCCGACTCCTCATAGGTGTACTGTTCTTTGTCGGCATCTTCGTCGCTGCAGCCCTACTAACCCGAACCATAAACAAAACCGACATAAACAACCTACGCGGCATGGTCAGCGGCATAGGCATAGTTGGTCAAATCCTAAGCCGCTTACTAAACATACTAGAAAAAATCATAACAACCCTAAAACTCTAAATAAAACACGCCAACAAGTCCAAACAACCCAATACCAATCTCACACAAGACTTACAAAAACCCGGCGACCCCCCAATTCCTACCAAACAAAAACCACCAACCAAAACAAACCAAACCACCCCCAAACAAACCAAAACACAACCAAAACACGACAAAACACACCAAAAAACAACAAACCCCCTCCACACGAAAACACCAAAAAACTATCCTTTAAAAAAATAAACCCCACAAACAACCCCAAAACAACTAAAGAAAGAGCAAACATCCATACAATTTCAACAAAAACGACAAATTTCACCAAAACAAACCCAAAAAAACCACCATCAAAAACCATTACGAACCAAAAAATGTCACAACCAAAAATAAGAAACAACAACCACCAACCAAAAAAACAACCCCCTAAGACTATTCATCAAAACCAACCCCCACAAAGTCGAATCTATAAATACACCAAACAGATTTCTGGGAAAACATTAGACAAGGAGGAGAACCAATGCAACTAGAAGAGATGAAGAAAGAAATCGAAAACCTCGTCATCCAAAAAGGCTTCTACAACAAACCCGAAGACATCCCCAAAAAACTCCTCTTCGCATTCATCGAACTAGGCGAAGCCAGCGACTCCTGGAAAAAAGGTCAACCACAAGAAAAAATAGCTGAAGAACTCATCGACGTCATCTTCTACATACTTGACGCAAGTAGACTAGCCTGCCCAAACGTAAACATGGACAACATGTTTGAATGGAAACTCGCCAAAAACCAAGGCAGACCCTACCAATACGGAGAAGGACACCGAACCAAATAGAGACACCCGCAACTCTTAATGACAACCCAAAAGAAAAACAACAGAAAAGTTCAGAGTTGTTGTTCTAACAACCCAGACGCATCACAAAAATTCAAACTATAATTCATCAAACCGCACGATCAATAATCTTACGCCACCCGCAACTATGGCAAACAGCAGACTTTCCCTTAAAATCAAAATCAAGCTTCTTACTACAAATTGGACATTTCAAGCGCTACCTTCTCCAATATTCCAAAACCGTTTCAGACATTTAAACCTACAGTCAAACCTCACAATATGTCAAACCCAAAAAACCAACATGAGAGTTTTTATCCGACCAACAAGAAATAAGCAACAGAATAACGATGCAACTCAACCACCCAAAAGACATCACTTTTCACTGCACAAAATGCGGCCTATGCTGCGGAAACACTCAAAACAAAACCCGACACATACTCCTTCTAGAATCAGACGCACTAAATATCGCAACTCAAACAATCCGCAAAATCAACGAATTCGCAACACACACACCACAAAAAACACCATACATCTACGAAATGAAAAAAAAACCAAAAACAGGCAAATGCATCTTCAACAAGAACCACAAATGCACAATCTACGACCTAAGACCACTCATCTGCAGATTCTACCCCTTCGAACTAACAACTAACCCAGAAGGTATCTTCACCATAAGATCCACCGACGAATGCCCAGGCGTCTCCCACCTAGAACGAGACAAAACAAACAGACTATGCGAATCATACTTTCAAGAACTTGTCAAACTAGCCCACGAAAAACTAAACAAACCCCCAGAATAACATCAAATTAAAACTGCTTGAGAAGATCAGCCTTTTCTATAATGTAGCCGCAATAATTGCACTTCAACATTAAAGGCTCTTCGTTTTCCACCGTAAACTTTGGCGATATAGGCTCGTTACTGTTGCTAACGCACATTGGGTTATTGCACTTAACTATGTCTTCTATCGTTTTTGGCAGCTTCACTTCAAGTTTTTCGAGGACGACGAAATTTTGAATTATGTTTATCGTAGCTCGAGGCGCAATGAGGGCTATTCGATCAACTTCCTTCCTGCTTAAAGCTCGACCCTCAATTTTCACGATATCTTTGACGCGGAACCGTTTGCTTGGCACATTAATCGCTATAGTGACAACTTGCCGCTCGTGACCCGTGATGCCCAAGATTTTCGCCACATCCAAAGCATAACCGCCGCTAATGTGATCGATGACTGTGCCGTCCTTGATTTTTGAAACACGCACTTCCTTATCACTCAAAGAAGATCCCACCAAAGTCTCTTCTCGAAGACTTGCAATAAATAGTTGTTCCTTTCACAAAAAACTCTACCGAAAATCTCCAAGATACACAAAAAAAACCACCGAACCGGACCAAACAGGGTTTTGGGAAAAACCATAAAAACCCCACGCAACAATTAAGCCTGATCTACATGAACAGGAAACTAACCACCACAATCACCCTCATAGCGCTACTATGCGCAGGCATTGCAGGGCAAGCTCTTGCACAAACCAGAGTCGCAGGAGTAAAATCAAACGATTACTTCGTTTACTCGATTTCATCAAACTGGCGCGCCGACAACGCCAGCGAACCCGTACCAGCATGGTTAGCAGAATACAACAACACAAGCCAATACAGGGTTCAAATCGGGCTTGTCTCAGGAGTAAATGTTACAAGCACACATACATGGGACTTTAAGAACGGAACCCAAATCCCCTATCTACTAACCATCGACATAGAATCAGGCGCACCCACTTACCTAAGCGGCAGGGCACCGCCGTTTGAAGGCATAGTCGGCGCTAACATCAACGCCGGATCTCTGCTTCACCCCGCAGGAAACGACTCAGTCACTGTCAACCAAACCACAACCCGCAATTACGCAGCCGGAGTAAGAGACACAAACGTGGTCCAACTCACATCACCAATTCAAAACTCAACAATTGACCCAATAACAAATGCAACAGTTTTAGTCACCATAGGTAACGAAGACGTAACCTACTCAATAGACAAAGCAACCGGAATACTCGTAGAACAAAAAACAACCATCGAATCCCTGAACCCAAAAGAAACAGCCATAATCACATGGACACTAAAGCAAACAAACCTCTGGGATGCATCACCTTCAACGGGCAACCTCAGCCTCATAATCATAATTGTCATTGTGGCAGTAGTCATTGCAGTTGCGGCAGTTGTCATCTTCAAGAGGAAACCAACTCGCAAAAAGTCAGGGCGGTAAAACTCAAAATGGCCCTTTTTAATTTCTCTGATTAAATTCTTTTTGAACAAGACACAGCAACACAGTTTTCCGAACCTTCAATGAACCCTTCCGTGCAGTGTTCTCGTAGCGGAACCATGCCGTTCTCCAGGGAGAGCTAATAGCATCATTTGCCTATGCTTTGGAACAGTGGTGAAAAGTGACAACCCCAAACAAATTTGTTAGAATTCCAGCATTTATTTTCCTAATAGCCTTATTCATCATTCCAATTCTCGGCGCTTTAGTCGGAAACATCCAAATGGGTCATGCAGATTCACGGACGATAATTGTCCCAGATAATTATCCGACAATAAACAACGCCGTAGGAAATGCCTCTCAAGGAGACATTATATTGGTCAAAAGTGGCACTTACTACGAAAACATTGCAATAAACAAACCTCTCTCAATAATTGGCGAAAACCCCTCAACATTCATAATCGGAAGCGGAGGCACCCCAAACAAATCAGTCTTCAACGTCTCCGCCAGCAATGTAAGAATCTCCGGATTCACCATTACCAGTCTCAACTACACCACGTCAACAAAATACGCCACCGGAATCGCCATCGCGGGCGACAACTGCTCAATAACCAACAATAACATAGCAAATGTCTATCGAGGCATCTACGTCGGAGGATGGGGAGACCTCTGCGGAGGAAAATCATACACGAAAATATCAGAAAACAACATAACCAATACCTTAAGCGACGGTATCCGACTATTTGGAGGCTCAGAAAACGAAATCTCCAACAACAATATCGCAGCTTGCAACGCCTCCGCAATAGCCATAAACGGCTACCTAAACCAAATCACCCAAAACAACATCGACAATAACCGCCAAGGGATAGGCGTCGGATCATCAAACACAATCATATTTGCAAACAATATAACCGACAGCATTAATTGGGGCATATACTTCGAAGCCTCCAACACCGCCACAGTCGCCAACTACATAGCAGGGAACAGATGGGGCATATACCTCTCACCAGCATTCGCCCCAGGAAACAACACATTTTACCACAACGACTTCATCAACAACACAAAACACGTAAACATAGGCTCAGCTTACAACATCCAAAAATGGGACAGCGGAAACCCCTCAGGAGGCAACTATTGGAGCAACTACACAGGCGTAGACTCCAACAACGACGGCATCGGCGATCAACCTTTCATCTTGAACCCAAACAACACCGACAATTTTCCATTAGCAACACCATATGACATCTTAAATCCAGGTAATCTCCCTCTTACCACCCAACCCGGAGCCATCCAAGCAGATAATACAGCCGCTCTCTGGCACTTTGACGAGGTTACGCCGAATGGAGCAACACCTGACGCGACGGGAAACAACCCCGCAGTTTTAGGCTCGGCAACTGGAAACGTAACCTGCGCACCATTGGCCAACTTAGCCGAAGGAAAATTCGGAAAAGCCCTAAACTTTGACATTCCCCAATACGGTTGGGCATTTGGATCCCCAAGCCTAGACGTCCCCCAGGAAATAACCCTTGACGTATGGGTGAAGGTCACATCATACGAGAACACCACCTTCAACAACTTCGCAGTCTACTGCGCCCGTACTCTCGATAAGTATCCCGAAAGAGTCTACGGGTTAGCAGTAAACGGAATGTCACCCGAAAACGCCACCTCAGGTCCACTGGGCGCCTTATGCGGTTATGTGTACACAGATTCGGGCTACAACGAAATAGTAACGTTAGAACCCGCCATAACACTCAACCAATGGACGCATGTAATATTCGCAAGAAGCCTGACAACGGGCATGCACATCTACGTCGACGGAGTCGAAAAAACTGCCCGCGTCAACTACGGCTCTCAAAATCCGTCCGGAGGCATCAAGAAAGGGACCGAACTAAACATAGGTCACGACTACATTGGACTAATTGACGAACTTCGCATAAGTAACATAGCCATAGTGCCCAAGTCTGATTCACAAAATACAGTTTTCTGGACCGAAAGGTGGTTATGGGTAACTGTCATCGCAGCAACAGCTTTCTTAGCGGTAATAATTCTCTTCCTAAAACAAAGCCGCAAACCATAGTTGAACCACCTTCTCTTTTCCCTTTTTTCAAAATTTCTGAGCCACAATTGATTAACTTTTAAATGCATCTGCAGCATGAAGTCAATGTGGATCATGATGGCTTACCTTCGCAAAGAAAAAGAAATAGTAGAGATGGACTACCCACTAGCCACGGTCTGGGAATCAATTGGAAAAGCAATCGCCAGCATAGAATGGAAAACAATAGAGATGAATGAGGAAACACATAAAGCAAAAGTCGAAACCAAACGCAACTTCATGGCCTACGCCTCCACACTGAATATTGAATTGATATCCACAGACGAAAAAACAACAAGAGTAACCGTTTCCGCCGAAACCCCCGTAACAACAATCACAGGGATAATTGATTTTGGACGAACAAGCGAACGGATCAACACTTTCTTACTGGCTTTAGTTAAACAGCTTAAAATAGAAACAACAATTAAAGAAGAAAAATAAACTGTTAAAAATAACAGAATTCTCAATTCTTTCCAAAATTGTCTCTTGGCGGATCCCTACGTTAAGAATATGCAGGATAGGTAAAACTCTCATAGAGAGGGGATATTGGGGATTTCCTGCATATGTTTAACGCTGATCCGCCAAGGCAAGGATTCGACCTTACTATTGGCTTCTCCCGTTCCGCAATATCTTCTACCCCCGATTTAATATAAAAAATGTTGTGACTGTAACACAACAACCACAACACAGACGTTCGGGAGGGTTTTGAGAAACCTGATCCCAGCTGAATATTCTATTGCTTTGCCTCATTTCGACCGTGTTTAAGCATTTTTTCAAACAAGAAAAAGGTTATAATTGAATAAACAGGAAACAGCCAGGAAATTATAATCCAATATCCTTGGGGCGGATAAACCATCAAATTAAGACCCAAATGATTCAATCCAATAATAACATCATCCGCATTCATGAGACCAAGCAGAACAATGAACGAAACCAAAAGAAACATCGAAGCAGATTTTGCCTTCAATTTGGCACCTTTGCTCCAACCATGAATAACGAAAACTGCGATCGTTGCCAAGGGATAAACCACGTCGAGGATAGGCCACAAATTCTGCCCAAATATTGTATCCAAGTTTCCAACTGGAATTCCAGCAATGCTGCCTAAGTGATTGTCGCCAAAAGTGACCAAAATCAAGAGCATCCCAAAAGCAAGTGCCAAAAGCTCTTTTTGTATGCTCATCTCAAAAACCTACTAGACAATTGGAAGCCTCCATATTAAATATTGTAAACTTAGACTCGGTGAAACCCATGGATTGTTTAAAATCTTTCTATAGTTATTCTGCTTCGATCGGTGCGGAAACGGAAATAAAGGAGAATGAATAGCATGATACAGACAGACCGAAATCACCCACAAGTGCTACCAAATCAAGGAAATGTCCATCAATGTGGCCGAGGTGAGGTAGCTTGGTAGCCTAGAGGCCTGTGGAGCCTTTTGCCAGGGTTCAAATCCCTGCCCCGGCCCTCCAACAAAATTTGAACTCTAAAAAGATTTTTTTTAGCAAGTATCCGGTTCTCTTTGGTCGAAATTTCGAAAAGTTATGAAAAGTAGATTAAAGAAAGTAATAAGAACTAACGGGCAACGTTTCTATTGAAAGAGGGAATAAACAAATAACCCCCATTGCCCTTACTTGTAATTGTCTCAACCAGAAGAGCAAGCACGTAAGACGGAACTAACAGAGGGGCAAGTCTACAAACCTTGTACCAGTGAACCTTAGCTCTTACCAAAACGTGCAACATGGTAAGAGACGCGGGCAAAATTCCCATGCCAGAGAGAGCTTGGTCTAGAGGAGCGTACCGCCCCACAGTGAAACCATAGTGTTAGGTTACATGGGAGACAATCAACCCGTAAAAAGAAACTAACGTGACTCGCAATGCCACTCACAGACACATCAACAATATCTTTTGAACCCAAAAACAAAGAAGAGCTTTCCACTTTCTTCGAAGAAAACAAAAATAAATACCGCGAAATATGGATTATCCTAACAAAAGAAGAATACGCAAATCCTCAACCAATCTCATTCACAGACGCCATCGCCGAAGCCAAAAAACATGGTCTCATAGATAGCCGCACAAAATCTCTCAGTCAACAAAAATATGGCATTCGATTCACGAAAAGGAAAACTCAAAAGGCACCTTAGAAATCGCCAATAAACACATCTGAAAAATTAATCAAACTATGCAGATAAGAGCGACGATCCCTAAAAGACGATGAAACCTTCCAAGAGCTTGGACTAAACTTTTAAGGTCAACATGACACTAAAATAAAGGAATCACATTACAGGCCGGATTATAATTTGGATATAGAGAAAAGAATAGAACTCATCTGCAGACCGCCAACCGAAGAAGTCTTAACTCCTGAAGACCTCCGACAACTTTTGGAAACAGAAGAACACCCGGTTGCCTATAACGGATTCGAACCCTCTGGCCTTGTTCACCTAGGAACAGGAGTAATTTGCGCCTACAAAATGAAAGACTTCGTCGAAGCCGGCATCCACTTCAAAGCCTACCTGTCAACATGGCACGCCTGGCTAAACAACAAACTTGGCGGAGACCTAAAACTAATCAACACAGCCGCAGACCTATTCCGCCACTCATGGATCTCACTTGGAGTCCCTGCAGACAAAGTCGAATTCGTCTACTCAGACAAACTCTACAACGACATCGACTTCTGGTCAAAAACAGTAAAAATCGCCAAAAACCTCACAATCGCCCGAACAACCAGAACACTAGAAATCGCAGGAAGAAAAGAAACAGAAGCCCACTACGTATCCGACTTCCTCTACACACCCATGCAAGTAGCAGACATATTCCACCTTAAAGTAAAAATCTGCCAACTCGGAATGGACCAACGCAAAGCAAACGTCGTCGCCAGAGAAATAGGCGAAAAAATAGGATACTGGAAACCCATCTGCGTCCACCACCACCTCCTACAAGGACTAGAAAAACCAAAAGTCTGGCCAATCCCCGAAGGACAAGAAAAAGAAGCAGTCGCATCAGCAAAAATGAGCAAAAGCAAACCAGAAACCTGCGTATTCATCTACGACACACCCGCAGAAATCAAACAAAAACTATCAAAAGCATTCTGCCCAGAAAAAACAGTCCAATTCAACCCAATCCTCGACATCTGCAAATACATAATTTTCCGAGAACGCGAAATCTTCACAATTGAACGCCCCGCAAAATTCGGAGGATCAATCCAATTCACCAACTTCAACGAACTCGCAACCGCATACACAGAAGGAAAACTACACCCAATGGACCTAAAAACCGGCGTCGCAGAAGAACTCGCCAAAATACTAGAACCCACCCGACGATACTTCGAAAACAACAACGAAGCAAAATGCTGCCTGGAAACAATCCGCAACGCCAAAATCACTAGGTAACCCCGATCTTGTCAACGAAGCTCAAAGATAAACTCGAAAAAATCCAACAAATCCTAACAGAACTATCCACTGAATCAGAAAACGGAAACCTCATAGTCGTCGAAGGCAAAAAAGACGTTGAAACCCTCCGCGCATTAGGCATAAAAGGACCAGTAATAGCCGTAAAAACAGGCGGCAAAACCTTCTCCCAAGCCCTAAACGAAATCGAGCAAACCGATTCCTCAGAAATAGTTCTTCTCTTTGATTTCGACCGAAGAGGAAAACAAGCAACGAAATATTTCAAACAAAACCTCGAAATTGCCAAGAAGAAACCTAACCTCAAATTCTGGAATTCCTTTCACGCACTGATGGGTCGAGAAATTCAATGCATCGAAAGCCTAACCTCCTATTTGGAGACTTTGCAGCAAAAAACATTATGAATTTGTGACTGCTTTACTGCAATCACATAAGCTTAAATTTTTTTACAGATCAAAGATCAACGTGCATCAACTGCACAAAAAAATTTTGCAGGTTGGACCAGAGGTTTGGAAACAAGAATACCTTTTTGTTTCCTTCGCCGTCAATAGCAAAGTCAAACCTCCCCTCCAACCTCGAAAATTCAAAGTAGGTTAGAAGGATGCCGATGGCTTATATTCTGCTAAATACGGAAATTGGTGCCGAACGAGAGGTTCTAAACAATCTAAGAGCAATAGATGGTGTGCAAGAAGCATTTAGCCTCCTGGGAATTTACGACATAATTGCAAGAATAAAAGCAGACACCCAAGAGAAACTTACACAAATGATAAACGAGAAATTAGAAATTGGCAAAGTCCACTCCAAACTAACCATAATCATTTCGGAAGATAGCATCCCAAGCAATCCAAATTGAATGTTGGCTAAGAAGAAATCATTTAATATGCCAAGTCGTTTCCACATTAAAAGGTGAAACCAATGGTCACAAACTCTGTAATAGAAGCAATTAAGTCAAGACGAGCGGTTCGCAGCTTCGAAGAAAAAGCCGTTCCCGAATCGGCAATTCAACTAATTCTTGAAGCCGCAACATTCGCACCCACAGCCATCAACATTCAACCCTGGAAATTCGTAATCATCACAAAAAACAGCGAAATGAAAAAGATTTCAGACATCGCAAAACCCCTCCTTCTCAAGGCTCTGCCAGACGTTGGCGACGAAGCCATTATGGGTCTAAAACAGAGGTTAACAACTCCCCAATTCAATGTCTTCTATAATGCTCCTCTTCTGATATTGATAGCCGGAGAAAAATCCACATTCGCAGTTAATGATTGCTCAATGGCCGCCCAAAACATGATGCTCGCAGCCCACTCGATTGGAATGGGAAGCTGCTGGATCGGATCGGCAGTAGTAGCAACAAACGAGACGAAGCTAAAAGCAGAGCTAAAAATTCCAGAAGATCACGAAGTTTACGCAGCCATCATTTTTGGCTACCCAAAAGGAACCCCAAAAACCCCACAAAAAAGACCCGCTCAGATTCTGAAACGAATCGACTAAACCCTCCTTCTTTTTCAACGCAGCAATTTCACCTAAAAAAATAATTTTTTCTTTCAATTTGTTAAAACCCAATCTTTCATAAGAAAATCGGCTTTTTCCTAACAATCTTTTTAGCCGCCACAACCCAAATTTAGTTGTAGGGAAAACATTGGCGCAAGAAAGCAAACAACGCATGCATATTGGTTTCGATGACACCGATTCAACTAGGCAAGGCTGCACAACCTACGTAGCAGCTCTTATGGTTGAAGAATTATTGAAGTTGGGTGTTACCTTTCTTGACTACCCTCTTTTAATTAGGCTTAACCCGAATGTGCCTTGGAAAACCCGGGGCAACGGCGCACTTTGCTTAAGAATTGAATATGAAAACTCCAAAGAAACCGAGATAAAAGAACTAGTAATCAACCTCGTTGAATCGCATTCAGACATAGAATGGAAAGGCACCGACCCTGGAATTGTCTTCCTAAAAAGCGAGAATATTCCTCCAGAGATTACCCTTTTTTCAAAAAAAGCCGAAACCACCATAGTCACAATTGAAGAAGCACTGCAACTAATCCAAAAATTCCACGCAGAAGCGCTAGGATACAACACCCAACAAGGCATCATCGGCGCACTAGCCGCCATAGGCGAAAACCTTCAAAACGACCACACATACGAATTAATTTCCTATCGAAAAACGGAAAATATAGGCTCAAAAAGGCGAATAGACGAAGAATCCATCTTCAAAATGGACCAAACCCTACAGCCTCTCACTTTCAACAACGTGGACACCGAAAAACGAAGAGTCATAATTACACCCCGCGGACCAGATCCAATCTTGTTTGGCATCAGAGGAGAAACACCCCAAATCGTCAAACAAGCCTTCAACATGGTGAACGTCTTAGAACCAATTGAACGATGGGTAATTTTTCGCAGCAACCAAGGCACAGACGCGCATTTTACCAAACTACAATTCCTAAACCAAGCTCAACCTTACAGCAGCATCATCGCCAAAGGAACCGTATCCAGTGAACCACACGTAATTCCTGGGCGACACGTAATTTTCTCAATTAAAGATGAAACCACAACAATAGATTGCGCAGCATACGAACCAACAGGCGCACTGCGCAAAATCGCAAGACAACTAATTATCGGCGACCAACTCGAGGTTTACGGCGCAATTCGAAAATCAGCCACAAACAAACATTTAACAGTAAACCTTGAAAAAATCAACATCTTAAAACTCACTCAAAAAATCTCAATTCAAAACCCAACCTGCCCAAACTGCGCAAAACGACTAAAATCAATGGGCAAAAATCAAGGCTTAAGATGTGAGAGCTGCGGAAAAAGATTCAATGAATTGAAAAAAAACGAAATACCTACCAAAAGAAAACTGGAAACTGAACTGTACATAACTTCACCAAGATCTCAGCGGCATCTAACCAAACCACTTAGGCGCTATGGACAGGAAAAGCACGCAGCAACCATTTTAAGACCAATTGAAGGTTGGCATTCAACTTCGCCGAAATGAATTATTCAGCTCAGCGAACAATTAAGAATGGAAAGCTAACAAATAAACCACTAACAAACAAAACACAATTGTCTTCTATTTTCCTAATCAAAAGACAGATCAAATAGAGAGGTCAGCTAGATCTATTCTTCTGCGAAGTATTCTAGACCTTGTCTCAGAAGCAACTTTCTTATCTGATACTGGCAGTGCTAAATCCTTCGCTGTAAGCTCTAAAATTTTCTGCAGAACTGCTTGAGCTGCCTTCCCAATTACATCGATTTGCAGTCTTTCTCCATCTACGCCTTCGCAGCTACAAGCAAATGGAAAATCTAGTTCGAGTTCTATACTGTTTTTCTCAAAATCAACGATAGTGAACGGTTCTAACCGACAAATAGCGGGTCTCACGTCGTATATTGCACATTTATTTTCTCTTGTAAGAAAAAGGCAGCTACCATCTTTATTCCGCCGTATCCAGCTAATTCCTGTTTCGTCAGGGTGGACTAGAAAATTTTTGAATCCTTTGGATTCTATTCTTTTCTGTTCTTCTTTGCTCACATCAGGTGGCTGTACTGCACAACAAACCCCACATTTTTTGCATTGAAACCCAACCGAATCGGGAAAAATGACATTTTGAAAGTTCAAGGTGAAGTCAGAATGAATAAGATTGAATATTTAAGTTGCGATGGGCAACTCGAATAATTCATCATTACTTCAATCTAAAATGAATCAGGAGATGGTGAAGGCTTGAGAAACGAAATTGTTTCCTTTTGAGCTTGTTAGTGTTATTGTATATGTTCCGTTGCTGAGATTAGAGGAAGCAAAATCGACCTTGATGTCTGTTAACGTTCCTGAACCCGGCAAAGTTATTGAAGATGAATTGTCGACGGCAGCGGTATTACCTGATAATTCTTTCAATGTAATGCGAGTAATGTACACATCTTGGCCATTTTGGGAATTAGCTAGTACATCAATAATCCTGCCTGAAACAAGCACACTAAAAATTGAAACGTATTCTGTTCCGCCATTCGTGCCAGTTTTGTTTTGGTTTAGCATTTTTTCTTGCGAAACTTGAAGATCATATAACTGCGACTGAAGGCTAGTTAATTGAGTTTGAATGTTCTGATAATTACTTTTAATTTGGTCATAGCTTGTTTGAAGAGAATCATAATTACGTTGGATTGTTGAAGTCTGATTCTGTTCCATAATCTGACCACTAAAAAGCCCAGCAATAAGTGAAACAGCCATTATTACTACTAAGCTACTTACAAAAAGAATGTTGCTGACTGCTTTCGAATTGAGTAGCGATTTATTCATCACTGATACCTTGGGGCTCATTTGTTTTGGAACAGATATAAGATTTCCCACAAAAGTTGAAAATTCTAAGGGCACTTTGTCAAGTTCACCGTTTTCATATTTTATTATATGACTTACAAGTGCTTACCTCCAAAAATCTGCGTGGAAAATTTCCTTCAGTCTTACCCAAATTTCTGATTCTATGATACCCGTTATGTCGCAAAAGTTCACGGCATGATTTAAATTTGTGAAGTCAGTAAACCCCACAAACAAATAACCTCAAAGTTACAATGGTGCATTTCATGTCGAAACGTTTCTCAGCTGAAGACTACGCTTTACCTTTCTTTAAGCAAGAAGGCTTCGTTAGAAAGCTTTGTCCTAAATGTGGCGAACACTTCTGGACCCAAAACTCGGAGATGCAAACATGTGGCGAGGCGGGCTCAGACGAATGCGGGTACTACTCTTTCATCAACAATCCAGCCGCAAAACGAAGCTTCACCCTACCTGAAATGCGCGAAGCATTCCTCAGCTTCTTTGAGAAACACAACCACACCAGAATCAAGCCTTACCCCGTTGTGGCAAGATGGAGAAGCGACATCTACCTCACCCACGCCAGCATCATAGATTTTCAACCCTACGTAACAGAAGGCATCTCCCCACCTCCCGCAAATCCGCTGGTCATATCCCAACCAAGCATAAGGTTGACAGATATTCCCAATACCGGCCCAACATTTGGGCGACACACAACTATTTTCGAAATGGGCGGCGCACACGCGTTCAACTACCCCGATAAAGAAATTTACTGGAAAGACCAAACAGTTAGATATCACCACGAATTTGCAACCGACGTTTTGGGCATAGCATCAGACGAAGTGGTTTACAAAGAAGATGTCTGGGTAGGTGGTGGAAACGCTGGACCTGATGTAGAATGCATCGTTCGTGGACTGGAAGTTGGCACCCTTGTCTTCATGGAGTACAAAGTGGTAGGCGACAATTTTGTCAAGCTACCAATTAGAACCGTGGACACAGGGTACGGTTTAGATCGATTTACTTGGATCAGTCAAGGAGTTCCGAGCTGTTTCCAAGCGGTCTATGGTAACATGCTGGACAAGGTTTACAGTTTGGCAGGTATAACGAACATTGACAACGATTTCCTGGCGAGAGTTGCGAAATACTCCGGTTTAGTTAATGTTGACAAAACTGCAAACAGAATGGTTCTTAGAAACCGAGTCTCCCAACTGACCGGAATCGACATGTCAACGCTAGAGAAAGAGCTCATTCCAATCGAAAACGCGTGGGCACTTACAGATCACACTAAAACCCTTAGTTTCATGCTCTCCGAGGGAGTTGTGCCTTCAAACATACAAGAAGGCTACTTGGCAAGGCTGCTGTACCGCAGAGCTTACCGACTCATGCGTGGTTTAAACATGGACGTTAACAAAATCTATGATATCGTGGACATGCAAGTTAACTATTGGGGCAAAGACTTCCCGCACATTAAGGAAATGCACGGTGAAATCATTGAGATGCTCAAAGTGGAACAAGAAAAGTTCGAGGATACGTTGAAACGTGGAGAAGGAATGGTGAAGCGTATTGCTGCAGAACTTAAGGCCAAGAATTCCAGTCAAATCTCAAATGATATGCTTTCTGAGCTTTATGATTCGCATGGGTTGCCACCTGAAATTGTGAAGCAGGCTGCAGAAGCTGAGGGTGTTAAAGTCGAGGTTCCAGCAGATTTCTACTCGCTTGTGGCTAAACGTCACATGGCGGCTAATAAGACTGAAGAAGGCGGAAATGAGGCTGGACACAATTTGGAATCTGCAGTTGAAGGTTTGCCTGATACCGAGTTGTTGTATTATCCTCAGCCTTATACTCGGGAGTGGGCGGCTAAAGTTCTCAGAATTGTAAATGGAGAATACGTTGTCTTGGATCGGACTTATTTCTATCCTGAGGGCGGTGGGCAGCCAGCCGACCATGGCTACTTCGCGTACGATGGCGGGGTTCAGGCCGAAGTTGTTGATGTGCAGAAAGTTGGCAAAGTTGTCATTCACAAAGTCAAGACGGAGAATCCACTTCCTAAAGATGGATCCGCGGTTCAGGGAATTCTTGATTGGGAACGGCGCTATTCCCTAATGAAGGCTCACACTGGGACTCACTTGGTGAATGGTGCTGCGCGTCGCGTTTTGGGTGAGCATGTTTGGCAGAGCGGCACTCAAAAAGGTGTTGAAACAACAAGGCTGGACATTTCCCACTATAGACGTTTGACTCCTGAAGAGGTTCACAGAATCGAAACCCTCGCTAACGAGGCAGTGCTGGCAAACATGACCGTAGAAACAACCTGGTTTCCGCGAAACGAAGCTGAAGCACGATACGGTTTCCGACTTTACCAAGGCGGCGCCGTTCCAGGCAAAGATATTCGTGTTGTGAAAACCGGTAGCTGGGACGTCGAAGCATGCGCAGGAACCCACCTAAAGACAACTGGTGAGATTGGCTACGTCAAAATCCTTCACACAGAGAAAGTGCAAGATGGCGTGGAGCGACTGGTTTATTCAGTTGGTATGCAAGCTGTAAAGGCTGTGCAGAAACAGGAAACATTGCTTTGGCAAGTCGCAGAAACACTGAACGCCCCATTAGAAAAGCTGGACAAAACTGCTGAACGCTTAGTGAAAGATCTTAAAGAAGCAAATGTTGAGAAAAAGAAGCTCCTCAAGGAACTTACTGCCAAAGAGAGCCAAGCGACTGGAACCCAGAGTTGTTTAGAAAGCCAAGAAGAAATAAACGGCGTCAAATTGCTAAAACGCGATTTCCAAGACTCTACAGATATCAACCGAATGGTGCAAACCGCGACTGAAATAATAAAACGGAACGAAGCAGTCGTAACACTTTTCTACAGCGCAGACGCCAAAAGCGCCAAAATCATGATAATGGCTGGAACCGAAGCAATAGCAAAAGGCGCCAACGCTGGTAATGCCGTAAAAGAGGCAGCCCCAATTTTCGGTGGGGGCGGCGGTGGAAGACCTAACTTTGCACAAGGCGGCGGAACAAAACCGGAGAAACTTCCAGATGCCATCAAAACAGCTGAAGACGCCATAAAAAAACAGCTAAATCACTAAACACAATCTCTTTCTCTTTCTGCTATTCTTGAAATGACCTATTCTGGATGAAAACATATGAACAGTTTTAAAAGTACGTCAGTATTATCGATTGGAGAAACATCAAAGAGAAATCGCCAATGAGTTTATGTGATTTGGAGCTTCGCGGCGTAAAACTTCCTGAAAAAGAAACCTTCCTAGGCGATTTAACTGCAAATCAAATTGTTGAAAAGATAAACATTTTTCATGAGAGACTAAGAAGAGAATCCCATTTGCAAGTTGCGTCGTTTGCTGAAGCTTACTTTCTAAATTTAATAGCGCTCTACCCTGTCAGCATGTGTAGCAGGAACATGAGTGACTCGCTCAAACTTGTTGCAGCACTATTTTATTTTGGCAGCAAGCCTGAAAAAGTGGAACAGGATAGTACGATTGAAGAAGATTTAAAGGGAAAAGATCTTTTTCCAAGAAACAAACCCAGCCCAATCTACCGTGGTTACAGTTACGAAGATTTGGCCTTAATATTTGAGCGCACTAGACCAACAATTTTTGAAGCGGTTCACCAAAAACAAGAACAAGCAAAAATAATGCTTGAAGAGGCAACGTTGCGATGCAAATCTGAAAAAGTAGCTTATGAGGAGCTAACTGAAGAAGAAAAAAGAGCCTTGGTTCATGAGAAAAATGAAGAGGAAAAAGTGCTACCACAAAAGAAAACGCCGCTGTCTTGCTAAAGTCTCTTTTTTGGATTTATTCTCTGATGTGACCTCGACCTAGCACGAAATACTTCGTTGTTGTAAGGTGTTGGGCGCTCATTGGTCCTCGGGCATGTAGTTTTTGAGTGCTGATTCCAATTTCTGCGCCTAACCCAAATTGGTTGCCGTCGGTGAATCGTGTGCTGGCGTTCCAGTAGACTGCTGCGCTGTCGACTTGTTTTATGAATTTGAGGGCTTTGTCGAAGCTTTCGGTGAGTATGCTTTCGCTGTGTTTGCTGCTGAATTTGTTAATGTGCGCTATTGCTTCGTCTAAGCCATTTACAACTTTTACGCCTATGATGAGGTCAAGGTACTCGGTGTACCAGTCAGCTTCTTTTGCTGCTTTGACATCCGGAACAATTTGTTTTGTTTCTTCGTCTCCTCTAACTTCTACTCCTTTTTCGCGGAGTGCAGCAATTGCTTTGGGCAAGAATGTTTTGGCTATGCTTTTGTCGACTAGAAGTTTTTCTGCGGCATTGCAAGTTCCCGGTCGCTGACATTTTGCGTTAATTATTATGGGAATTGCTTGTTGGAGGTTTGCGTCTTCGCAGACATAGATGTGACAGTTCCCAGTTCCTGTCTCTATTACTGGAATGCGTGATTTTTCGATGACTGTTTTGATTAGGTCGGCTCCTCCTCTTGGAATGAGCACGTCAATGTATTGTCTCATTTTCATTAGTTGCTCTGCGGATGTTCGGTCTGGTGAGGCAACGACTTGAATTGCATCTGAAGGAACACCAGAACCAGTTAGTGCATCTCGCAAAACGTTTCCTATGGTAATGTTTGATGTTAATGGCGTCTGAGCCACCGCGGAGAATCACTGCGTTTCCTGATTTAATGCAAATACCTGCTGAGTCAGATGTGACGTCTGGGCGGGATTCGTAAATAACGCCTACAACGCCCAGGGGAACTCGGAGTTGTCCGATGACTAAGCCGTTTGGTCTTGTCCACGTTTTTTCGATTGCTCCAATGGGGTCAGGTAACGAAGAGACTTCTCGAAGGCACTTTGCCATATTAACGATTTTCTTATTATCTAAGGATAGTCGATCCATTAATGCTGCTTTCAAGCCTTTTGCTTTGGCTGCTTGAACGTCTAGCTTGTTTGCTTCAAGAATCTTTTCCGCATTAGCCTCTAAAGCGTTTGCCATTCGGCATAAAGCTGTATTCTTTACTTCTCCTGATAGTTTTGCAACTTCGTGGGATGCTGCTTGGGCTCTTTTGCAGATTCCAAGAATACTTAGACTCATTTTTCTCCCTCAATAAGATGAATATTTCTATGTTCTATTGCTTCTTTGGGGCAATCTGCTCCTAGTTTCTTTCGTACATCTGTTACTTGCAGTCCTTTAATTAGGTTTAATTCGCCGCTTGTGAAGTTGGGGTTTCCTTTTGCAAACTCCATTCCTTCTGAGTCTACGAGGCTGACTACGTCGCAGGCTTTGAAGTGTCCAACTATGTTCGTTACGCCTACTGGCAATAGGCTTGATCCTTCAAGGATGGCTTTTTTGGCTCCTTCGTTGACTTGAATCTGGCCTTTGACTGCTGCGCCGTAAGCTATCCAACGTTTAATGGCGGACATTCTTTTTTGTGGCTTGAAGTATGTCCCGACTTGTTTGCCTGCTAGAACGTCAACGATGACGTTTTCTCTTCTACTGTTGGCGATAACCACCGGAATTCCGCAAGTTGTTGCAATTTCTGCAGCGCGGACTTTGCTTTGGATGCCGCCTCTTCCAACTTTGCTTTTTCCTTCTAAAGAGTTCTTTAGCTCTACTGTGACGTTTTCAACTGATCGTATGATTTTTGCGTTAGGATTTGATGGGTCAGTTGTGTAGAGTCCTTCGACATCGGAAAGGATAATGACGAGGTCTGCACCAATCGCGTTTGCAACTAGGACGCTTAGGATGTCGTTGTCGCTAAAGTTTACTTTGTAACCTTCGTTTACAGGCGTAAGTTCGTCCACACTGGTAACGTCGTTCTCGTTGATTATAGGTACAACGCCAAGTTTTAGAAGCATGCCCAAAACGTTGCAGGTATGCAAGTAGGAGGCTCGGTTGGACAAATCTTCAGCTGTGAGTAGAATCTGTGCGACTGTTAGGTTAAAGGGTTTAAAGAGTTCACGATATTTTGCCATCAAGACGCTTTGGCCTGATGCGGCTGCAGCTTGCTGAAATACTATGTCCTTGGGCTTTCCTGATGTGCCAAGCTCAGCGATTCCAGCCGCGACAGCACCCGAAGTGACGAAGACAATTTTGTCCCCTCCCTTAACGGCGGCTGATATTTGCTGTGCTAATCTTGCCATTTCTTCTTGATCTAAAGCTCCATCTGCCGTTGTAATGCTGCTTGTTCCAACTTTTACTACCACTAATCTTGAAGGCATCAACAATTCCCTTTTTGTTGCAAATTATGCGTAACACTTGGAGATATGTCCATCTGCCTTAAAAATTCGCCTATGTAGTCTGAGCGCAGTAATTATTTTGACTGTTATATTGTTGTTCGTATTTTTGCGCAGATAAAGAATATATACACTGACTAGCGAAGGGTTAGCAAAAGGTCATTAAAATGGTAGTTCCTCTTCAATCCATATTTGGAATAACAGTTTTTGAGTCACCGTCAGTTTTCTGGATTGCACCCATCGCTGGTTTTTTGGCTATTGTAGTTTCACTCTTACTTATGCGTCGCATTGGGAAAATGAGCCCCGGCGGACCGAAAGCCGTGGAGGTAGGCGAAGCTATCCGCGAAGGAGCTTACGCTTTCCTTAAAAGACAATACAAAACCATTGCATAATAACTGGTGTTGTCTTTGTTCTGTTGGCCGTCGGTTTGGGAGTAGGCACGGCTGTAGCTTTCCTCGTAGGGGCAGTCGCCTCACTTGCTGCAGGATACATAGCCATGGACAACGCAACTAAAGCAAACGTGCGCACGGTGGCAGCAGCGAAGAACGGCGCGGAAGCCGCGCTAAAAACAGCTTTTTACGGCGGTGCCACAATGGGGTTTGCCGTTGTTGGCCTTTCACTTTTGGGTGTAAGTTTTCTGTTTTTGATTTATGGCGGTTATGGCGCTTTATTTGGAACCTCGAATGTTGCTGATTCAGCCGAACTTGCTAGAGACAGCTGCAAGCGGCATTGTGGGTATGGGTTTTGGCGCATCTCTAATTGCCTTGTTTGCTCAGTTGGGCGGCGGAATTTTCACTAAAGCAGCTGACATTGGCGCCGACATTGTTGGTAAAGTTGAAGCGGGTATACCTGAAGATGATCCGCGCAATCCAGCCTGCATTGCTGACAACGTTGGAGACAACGTTGGCGACTCTGCAGGAAGAGGTGCAGACCTGTTCGAGTCAGCTACTGGGGAAAACATCGGTGGCATGGTTATAGGCGGTTTAATCACAATCTCCGTCGGTCAAGCCACAGGTAACTACAACTTGATTTTCCTGATTTTCCCGCTTATTGCACGAGCTTTAGGTATTTTCGCGACTTTAGTTGGCATGCCGTTTGTTAAACTCAATGAAGCAGAAGCAAAACATCCTATGAAGGCTCTTAGGAAAGGACTGCTGGTCACCACCATTGTTTCGGCAATTCTGTTTCTGATAGCAACGATTTTCTTTTTGGGCAACATTTACCTGTACTTCTGTTTGTTGTCAGGCCTCATTGCCAGCGTTGCAATAGATTACATAACTGACTACTATACTGGAAGAGACCGTAGTCCAGTTAAGAGAATTGCAAAAGCCAGCGAAACAGGAAGCGCCACAAACATTATCACGGGTTTAGCAGTGGGACTTGAAACAACCGCTCTTCCAATAATTTCGCTTGTCATTGCTCTCATTGCATCGTATTGGTTTGGAACTCAATTTGCTTTTCAAATAGGAATATCTTCCTTCATAGGTGGAATCTACGGAACCACTCTTGCAACGATGGGTATGCTTGCAGTCATGGGCATGGTTCTCGCACTCGACGGCTTTGGACCAATTGCAGACAACGCAGCAGGTATTGCTGAAATGTCAGGCGAAAAAGGCGCTGAAGAAACAATGGAAGCCCTCGATGCAGTTGGGAACACCACAAAAGCCCTAACGAAAGGTTTCGCTTTAGGTTCTGCTTTGTTGGCGGCTCAGTTGCTCTTCCAAACGTACTCTGAAGAGGCTAAACTTCACTTTGGCTTAACATCCTTCAATGTAGACATTTCTAATCCGGCTGTGCTGGTCGCTGGTTTCATCGGTGCAATGATGCCATTTCTGTTCTCTTCGCAAGCAATCAGCGCAGTGGGTAAGGCAGCAAGTGAAATGGTTGCAGAAGTTAGACGTCAATTTAGGGAAATGCCTGGAATCTTGCAAGGAACCACTAAACCTGACTATGGCAAAGCAGTTGACATTAGCACGAAATCCGCACTCAAAGGAATGGTTATTCCGGGGCTAGTCGTTCTGGTTATTCCAATAGTTGTGGGTATTCTGTTGGGTCCAATAGCTGTCGGAGCCCTCGTTATAGGTGCTACTTTGACGGCAGTTCCTTTGGCGCTTCTGATGAATACAGGCGGCGGAGCATGGGATAACGCGAAGAAGTACATCGAAGCAGGTCATTTGGGCGGCAAAAACTCTCCTGCGCATCAAGCTGCAGTAGTAGGTGACACCGTTGGCGATCCACTAAAAGATACTGCAGGACCCAGTTTGCACGTGTTGATAAAGTTGTTGAGCACGCTTTCAATCGTGTTCATTCCGCTGTTCATTAACCTTCTGCACTTAATTTAGGCAAACAGTCGGGAAGTTTTTCCTTCCCCATAGTTTCTTTTTTTGTAACAAGTTTTGTCGTAAGTTTTTCCGCATAGAATATAACTTGGTTCTGGAATAGGGTAAAGTGGCAACGGGGAATCCGCTTGCTATAGACATCGTTTTGCAGGAGACTATCTTCGGATGAAGCTTTTGAAAAATCGAACTGATGCTGGAAAGAAATTAGCCATTGCTCTTAAGGGAATAAGTAAGAAAGCTGTTATTTTGGCTGTTCCAAGAGGCGGCGTGGTGGTCGGTTATGAGGTTGCGAAAGAATTGGGTGTTCCTTTGGACATTTTTATCACTAAAAAGATTGGTGCTCCAAACAACCCTGAATTAGCGATAGGGGCTGTTGCGGAGGATGGCACTCTTCTTCTCGACGAGGGTTTGGTTGAGATGTTGGGTGTTCCACAGGGCTATATTGAGGAGGAGGTTGGGCGGCAGAAAATCGAGATTAAGCGGCGTCTGAAAAGTTATAGGGGGAATGTTCCAAATCCTGAATTTGACGGTCGTGAAGTGGTTTTGGTTGATGATGGTGTGGCTACGGGTTCTACGTTGAAAGCGGCTTTGCGTTCGCTTCGTAAGCAAGGTGCTAAGCCTCTCGTGGTTGCTGTTCCTGTGGGTCCTCTTGACACTGTTAATGCTTTGAAGCGTGAGGCTGATCGTGTGGTTTGTTTGTTTACTCCTGAGCCTTTCTATGCGATTGGCGAATTCTATGAAGATTTTGATCAAACCAGCGATGAAGAAGTCACCAAATTGTTGAGTCTGGCTAATAAAGGCAAGAAAAATGGGGTTTCTGAATGAAGCAATCAAAAGAAGAAAAAAACTTGGTTCAAATTGTCTCAGGTAAAGTGACAATTAATGGCAATTTGACGATTCCCGAAGGTGCAAAGAGTATTGTGGTTTTTGCTCATGGCAGTGGTAGCAGCAGATTTAGTCCGCGGAACCGTTATGTTGCGGAGTTGATGAACAAAAAGGGTATCGCTACTTTGTTGATTGATCTTTTGACGGCTGAGGAGGAAGCAGTTGATGAGTATACTGGACAATTTCGTTTCGACGTAGGTATGTTGGGGGATCGGTTGGTTGCGTCAACAAGGTGGCTTAAAACGAATTCTGCCACGAAGGACCTAAGTGTGGGTTATTTTGGAGCCAGCACTGGTGCTGCTGCGGCTTTGATTGCTGCGGCCAAACTTCCTGAGGATATTGCTGCGGTGGTTTCGCGTGGTGGTCGTCCTGATCTTGCAGGTGAAAGTCTTGCTAAAGTTAAGGCGCCTACTCTTTTGATAGTTGGAGGAATCGACACCGAAGTTTTACAGCTGAACAGGGAAGCTTTGCAGCTTATCCGCGTGGAGAAGAAGCTCGAGATAGTTCCTGGTGCTTCACATTTGTTTGAGGAGTCTGGGAAGCTTGAGGAGGCAGCCGCGTTTGCTATTGACTGGTTTGTGAAGCATCTTTAGTTTGGGGCAAAAATGAGATTCATTCTGCTACCTCTTCTTTTGTAAGAGGGAGTTGATGAATTAGGGTAGAAGGGGGTTTGGAATAATTTTTGGTTATTCCGCGAGATAGGTCATGGGGCTGAGGAGTTTTTCTTGATCTTCCGGTATCAAACTTTCTGCTTTCATTTCTTCAGCAAATTTCTTGCCAAGTTCCGTTAAGCAGTAAGTTTTGTAAGTGTTTCTTCCATTTCTTGAGACTCTCATGTCTTCGCTGAAAAGTTGTGCGTCTCGGAGGAGTTCACAGTTTTTGATGTCTGAGGAGGGAACAATCATTCCTGCACTCGCTTCCAGATACCAGATGCTGTAGTCTTTGCTTTCTAACGCGGCGAGAAGGTATTTTTTGAATACTCCAACTCTGCCTCTGATGTATTCTGAGAGATAGTCCCCAAGTTTCTGTGACATAACAATCAGCATCAAGTTTGGGTAAGATGGGATTTAAGTTTTATCTATTTTTTCGTTGGTTTGTTTTGTGTGATTGGTTCTTTGGTTAGGTCGAAGGGTTTTGGTAGTGGCATTGTTGCTTTGTTGTAGCCGACCCAGGCGCCGATAGCTACGAAAGCGAAGACGGCTATGTGAACCGGTGTTGAAATGAAGTTGAATTGTACATTTGCTGTTGTGCCCAGGTTAATTATGGATTTGATGTAGGGGTCGTAAAAGAAGAGCAGGCTAGCGTAGGTTATAGCTGCGATTATGCAACCTGCTGAAATTAACGCGCCTATTGCTTGTTCTTTACGCATTTTTTGTTTCGCTCGTCTGGTTGATTTTAAGATTTATTGTTTGATGGTTTATTTAGAATTTGTTTTTGTGGGTGGAAAGACAATGGTAAATTTTTTTCCAGTAACAAATGGCTTCTTCTGTTTTTTGGAGTTGATTTAGGTTGGTTGCGTTTTGGGGGTTCAAAAAGTTGTTTGATTGGTGTTTTTAGATGTTCTTAATTTAGTGTTTGTCTTGGTAAAATTTGAGCTGTTTGTTCCAAAATGATGTATCTTTTTGGGGGGTGGGTGGGGGTTTGCCATTTTTTAGTCTGGTTTTTGAGGCGTTTTATTGAATTGGGGTTGTTTTTGTGGGTTTTGGAGGTTTTGGGGTTGAACTAACTTGCAGTGTCTAGTTGGTTTTTTGTATCGTTTTGGAGCTTTTTTGGCGTGTGGAGTGTGTGTTGGGGTGTATTTTGGTTGTTCGGGTTTTTTGTGGGTGTGCCCAATGGGGGCTCAAGTAAACTGTTTTCTGAAATGTTAATTTGTTCACTTTAACTCACCCCCCTCCACTGCATCGATTAGTCGTTTCTTGGATAGCTTAAAAGCCAAAAACCATGCCAATGGTTTTCTCAGGCAAGTGGAGAGCGTTAAAATGTCTCAAAATCTGATAGTTAAGAATCCAACAAAGCAAGCTTTGTTCTCGTTGAACATGCAGAATGTAAACGATCTTTTCCCAGGCTTCGCTCCCGGAGACTTCGCAGTCATTCATGGGTCACCTTCAGTAACTTCCCTAACTTCTCTGCTTTGCGTCCGAGCCCAGTTGCCCACACAACTAGGTGGATTAAGCAGCAGCGTCGTTTTTATCGACGGCGGGAACAATTTTAGATTATATCAAATCTCCAGGTTATCTCAAATTCATCATCTCGATCCCAATCAGACCCTTGACAATATCTACCTTGCCCGCGCTTTCACAGCCTACCAGATGACCGCGCTCATTATGGAACGCCTAAAAGACGCAGTGGAAAAGTACCATGCGAAACTCGTGATTATATCTGATATTGCAGGCTTATTCCTTGACAAAGACATTCAAGACGAAGAAGCAAGGCGCGTATATAGTCAAGTCGTGGCTTACATGCAGAATTTTGCTCGCCAACATCAAATAATCTTGATTGCCACTTATCCGTCTCGCCAGAACAACAGCCGCAACGCTTACCTTCAAAATGTGACGTTCGGACGAGCTAACGTGATTCTTGCGCTCAGACAAACCATGTACGACCGAGAGTTCGTCTTAGAGAAGCATCCACGTTTCATGTTGGGCACCGCTGAATTTCCCTCTGAAAACCTTACTTTAACGGATTTTATGCAAAGATAAAAAGAATCGACAACTTAAACAAACAGAAACAATGAAACAAGAAATAGAAAAGAGACTGAAAAAGACTACCCAAACAATTAAAAAACAAGAAACCCATTAATGGGAAAAAGTCACTTTCAGAAGGAAAACAAAATTAAAAATCAGCTTACTTATCCATCATACTCTCTTTGAGTTGGCTCGCTCTCGGCTCACCGAATCGCTCGCAACAACCCAAAAAGAGAGCTAATAGAACAGATCAAACGGAAATTTTGGGAAAAACCATAAGAATCCTATGCAACAATTAGGCGTGATCTCTATGAATAGAAATCTCGCTACAACAATTCTGCTCACAACACTCTTATGCTTTGGTTTTGTGGGGCAAGCCTTTGGGCAAGCCAGATTAGCCGGAGTAAAAGGAACAGATTACTTCGCTTATTCAATAACCTCAACCTGGAAATCAGACAACACCAACGAACCCCTACCCGCTGGGCTAGCTGAGTGGAACCAAACAAGCCAATACAAAGTCCAAATTGATCTAGTCCAAGAAACCAACGTGACAAGCACCCACACCTGGGATGACAAAAACGGAACCGAAATACTGTACCTAATGACTGTAGACATTGAATCAGGCACACCTTACTTCATAAGCCAGAATTATCCTCCACCAGAAGGCGTTGAAGCCATCGTTGGAGCCAACCTAAAACCAGGAGACCTACTTCACCCAACCGGACACGACACAATTACAATCAACCAAACCATAACCCGAAACTACGCAGGAGGCTCAAGAGACACAAACGTCGTGAACCTTAATAGTCCAATTCAAAACGAAACCATAGACAGCGCAACCAACAGCTCTGTACTCGTTACCATAGGAAACCAAGACGTCACATACTTCATTGACAAAGCAACCGGAGCGCTAGTCGAGAAAAACACTGTAATAGAGTCAATTAACCCAAACGAAACACTCTCAATCACTTGGAACCTGAAAGAAACAAACCTATGGGACGCATCCTCTTCCACAAATAACCCTACAGCCTCACCTAACCCTGTAGCTTCAACATCGCCGACTCCAACCTATACTCCAGCAGTCACAACAACCCCAACAGGAACCCCAGAACCAAAATCGCCGCAAACAAACAATGAAATAGAAGCTTCCATAGCAATCTTAGCAATAGTGGCGATTGTAGCGATAACAGCAATCATTGGAGTTGCATTACTGCTAAAAAAGCAAAACAAATCATAAAGAGCGCGCGCGCTCTTATTATTATCGTTGGAGCTTATTTTGGAATCGGAATTTATTGGGCTTCACATCAACAAGGATATGTACAAAACTTAGTGGATTCTTTAACACAACCAACGACACCTAACTATTTTACGAAACCAACCTCAACACCTAACATTACACCAATTATATATCACATTTCTCTTATTCCAAACCAATATTTTCCTCATGGTGTCGTTAATGCTGATGGAGTTTTTCGAATAGCCCTAAATTGTCGGACTGATTCACCAGTTGATGTGACCTTAACAAGCGCCAATATTTTATACAATGGAAAGCTTGGGAATAACTATGGAAATTTTAATCCTGAGCTTTTTGATTATAACAGGATAAGCGTTTCTCAGCTCACAATTCCTTCTCGCCCGTTAGGAGATCCAATGCTTGAAATTGATTTACCAAAAGGAGATGGGAGTCCTTAGGTTTCAGGTTTGACAGTTAACATAACAATCCAAACTAACACAGCAGAGGGCTCGATAACAGTTACCCTTCCCTAAAAAGTGCATTAAACTAGTACTCTTCAATCAGCCAAGTTTCTTTCTTTTCTATTGCTCTAAACCTGTTGACTAGACTAAATAATTTCTTTCCCTCCTGGAGCTTGAAAGTGAAGAATATGATGAATATACTATGTTATCTAATATCACAAACTATCCTTTTTAACGCAGTTAGGCAGGGATAATGCCCATTGGGGAAAACTGTTGAATCCTACCGTATGGCTGTAGATGATGAAATTCATCGACTAAGTGGGTTCGCTAAGGTACTTCGTATCGAGGACAAAAAGGCGTTTGATGCGCTCATGGACGCTTGTCGTAATTACGCTTCGGCAGGAAGCAATGCTACAACTCCCATAATTTTCGAACCTATGGTTTTGTCCATGCTACTATCTATTCAAAAGCAGTTGGAGAAGCAAGGGAAGGATTTGGACGCCCTCAAACAGCGCATCAACCAACCCTAGCTGCATCCGCGGATGGATCTTTGACGTTTACCCCTCTAACCACGGCGAAGTGGCTGTCTGGGTTATTGGAGAAAACGGGGAAAGAACTCGTTTAATTGATGGTTTTCAGCCTAAAGTTTACATTTCTGGAAAGCAAGACGACATCGAAAGGTTAGCCAGCACATTTTACTCTAGCCGCGTCATTGCTACGTGGGATTTCGCTAACAAGTATGCCCATCCGACCGACTCGGAGAGATCCCGGGTTTTGGAGATAACTCTTAAGGACTGCCGGATGATGTCCGCTTTCACTCGAGGCATTTTGGAGATGGGTGATTATCTTCGATATGAAGTCCATAACTGCGACTTGCACGGTGACCGCACTTACTTGTTCAATCACGACATTTTTCCTCTCGCATTCGTTGAAGTCCAAAATGAGTCGTCGGGTTTGCGGTATAAGCTTCTTGATTCTGTTATGAGCAACGATTACTCTGTTCCGCCCTTGAAGATAATGAGTTTGTCTGTGGAGATTGCGAAGGCGGGTAAGATTGGGAATTTTGATGATCCGGTAAGCAAAATCACCATTGCTCAGGAAAGCAAGGAAGTTGTCATCGATTCAGGTAGTGAAGCTGACAAGTTTTTGCAGTTGACGGATGGGGTTTGTGAGTTTGATCCTGATATTGTTTTGACGGCTGGTGGAGATTCTTTTCTTTTTCCGTATCTTGTTCATCGTGCTGAGGAGAGTGGTGTGCTTGATCGTTTTCTTTTGAGTAGAGATCCTGTGCCTTTTCCTTCTAAGATAAAGGGTGGGGGTAGAACTTTCTTCTCTTATGGCCGCACTTTCTATCGGGCAACGACGTTGCGTTTGTTTGGGCGGGTGCACATTGACCAGGGTAACACTTTCGCCTTAAGCGAATGCAGCTTCGATGGATTGTATGAGATTGCGCGTATTTGCCGGATGCCTTTACACACTTCTTCGCGGGCGTCCATTGGGTCTAGTATGTCTTCTTTGCAGTTTTATCAGGCGGTTAAGGATGATATTCTGATTCCGCGCAACAAGAGCATACCGGAGGCTTGGAAGTCTGGTCGTGAGCTTTTGGTGGGTGACCGTGGCGGTATCGTGTATGAACCTGTGGTGGGTTTGCACGATGAGATTTGTGAGGTTGATTTTTCGTCAATGTATCCTTCTTTGATGGTGAAGCACAACATCTCCGCGGAAACCGTGCTTTGCAAGTGTTGCCCGAATTCGAAGCGGCGCATCCCCGACATGAAATTCCATATTTGCGAGAAAAAAATGGGGATCGTTCCGAAGACTTTGGAGTTTGTTGTGAACAAGCGGCAAACCTACAAGCGTCTTAGAGAAGAAGCGTCTGATGCTGCAACCAAGGAACTTTATGATAGGCGGCAAGCGGCTTTGAAGTGGATTCTCGTAACCTGCTTTGGCTACTTGGGCTACAAGAACGCAAAGTTTGGCACAGTTGACGGCCACATTGGCGTGTGCGCTTTTGGGCGCGATGCATTTTTGAGGGCAGCTCGTATTGCTGAGAAGCATAAATTTAGTGTGGTTCATGGTATTGTTGATTCTTTGTGGCTCAAGAAGAAAGATGCAACTCCGGACGAGTACAATGCGTTGTGTGCTGAGGTTAGCCATGAGATTGGGGTGCCTTTGAATTTTGAGGGGAAATATAAGTGGATAGTTTTCTTGCCCAGCAAGGTTCATCCTCAGATTGGTGTGTTAAATCGGTACTATGGCGTTATGGAGAATGGGAAGGTAAAGATTCGAGGTGTAGAAACTCGTCGCCGAGATACACCCAAATTTGTTTATGATGCCCAAATGGAGATGATCAATGTATTCGCTACGGCGAATAATGCTCAAGAGTTTCTTAGAAAAATTCCTGAGGCGCTTAACGTTGTGAAGGCTTACCGGCAGAAGTTGCTTAAAGGTGAAGTGCCCGTTTGGGATCTTATTGTGACTAAGCATTTGTCTAAGCAGCCGGGCAAGTATAGGCAGCGTGTGAGTCAAGCAATTGCTGCGGAACAGCTGATACGTGAGGGTGCTGAGGTGAATGCGGGCAAGAACGTTCGCTTCGTATTCACTGATGCTGAGAGTAAACGTTTTGACCGAAGGGTAAAGGCTGAGCAGTTAATTGACCGTGAAGTGAATGCGGACACGAAGAAGTATCTGCTTTTGCTGTATGCGTCTGCTGCGAGCCTTTTGGGGTTTGCTGGGTACACTCCTGAGTCAGTTTATGATTCGATTCGAGGGTACGGTCACAGAACCCTTCTTGAATATGGTTTTGGGCAGAATTAGTTGTTCTAAAACGGTTTGTTTTTTCGTGTGTTGTTTTGTCTGTCGGCTTTGATTTTTCGGAGCATTTCGGAAGCTTCAAAAGCGTCTCGCGCTACGGCGATGCGTTTGGATTTGAGCAGAGTTACCGTTGCTCCACAGTATGGACAGGTACGTGTTTTCAGATTTATGGCTGCCATCAGTAAGCCGCCACATTTGTTGCATTCATAGATGACCGTCGGGGCCATTTCTGTTGTGCCTCTAGCGAAAGCCTTTTCCACACACACTTAGATAACACTATTGGGAAGCGTTTAACCGGATGACCATGGCAGAGAAGCCGAAAACAAATACGGGTTTAGTTAACATAGCAATGGGCTACTTCAAGAAAGAAGGATACAAGCTGAAAAGCGAAACCGTTACAATAGAAGGAGACAGTGGAGTAAAACGACAATTTGACCTTGTCGTCCAGAAAGGTCGCGATGAGCAAGTTGTATGGATTCGGGATTGGAACCGCACGATCGGTGTCAACGTAATTATTGGTTTAGATACGGCTTCGGCAGATGTAAAAATTCCTAATCCGATCATGATTGGGGAAAAGTTTAGTGATCATGCAAAATCCTATTCAAACCGGCGCAAGATCACTCTTTTGACAAAACAAAAACTGACGACAAGTTTCCGATAGAAAAACTACGGTTTTAGGTACTCGTCAGTTTTGCCTTCACGTTCAAGCATGCCTAGCCAGTCTACGCAGCCTGTGTAGCATTTCTTTTTGCCTTCAAGCACTGCTGAGACCTCGGCGAGCGTGTTTTCAAGTGATTTGCCAGTTATGTCGAGTTCGCAGACGTTTGTTTTTTCTTGTTTGCGAAGAGCTTCAACGAGGCAAACGTCGAGAATTTCAGCGGCAAGATTCTCTTCTTGCTTGCTTTCTCTGTAGCCGCGGTTTCTCATGAATTCGCGCAGCTCTACGGGGCTGCGTCTGAGAACAAAAACATTTGTAACTAAAGCTTTAGGCGTAACAGCTGCGGCATAGTGGCCGTCGATTATGATGTCTGTTTCAGCTTTTTGGATGATTGTTTTGAGTTTGCGGCGCATTTTTGTTTCGTCAATTATTGTTGTCTGTCTTTCTTTGTCTTCGCCAAGGACCAGGTTCTCTTTTTTGGCGAGGTCAGTTAGATTGATGTATTGGGCGTTTAGTTGTTCGGCGAGTTTGTTGGCGAGGGTGGTTTTTCCTACGCATGGTGTGCCTGTGATTAGGATGACGCGTTTGTTCATAGCTGGCTATTACATGATGGGAAATAGTTATTGCTTGCGCTTGAGGTTTAGCGTGTGGGCTGGCGAGTTGGTGTGTGGCTTTCGGGCCCTAAATTTGATGGGTCTGAGGAAACTCCGCCCACGCGTAGAATTGCACCTCCTCTAGGGAGGAAGGCGAGAGCCTTGGCTACGGAGCAGAAACGATACGTCCACCCAGACTTGGCGATGATGCATGGATAATGTTGAGTGTGCTGGAATGGAACGATGAAACGGCCGACCTGCAAGTGGAAAGGGCAAACATGCGCTGATGACGTCTCTACCGGAAAGCGCGGGTAGCCCGATTAGCCGAATGCCACAGACAACAAAAGGCGGGTTACAACCAACACACCACGCCCACAACCCCCACACACAACAAAAGGAAAATTATTACCAACACACAGAAAACAAAAGCCCTGCCACAAACAACAAAAGGCAACGCCACAGACAACAAAAACCTCGATCTTACAAAGATCACTTCACCAGCAACAAAAAACTGGATCAGCCAACTCTGCAACAACGCAACCTCAACCCAAGAAGTTTACCTAAAACACTTCGGATCATTCGCTTCATTTACAGGAATGACCGCAGACCAACTTTTAGCACAACGTAAAACTGACCGAAAAAGCGAAGACGAAATAACTCAACGCAGCGCAGAAACTCTACTAAGCCAATACATAGCAACCTTAAGAAACACAAATTACAAAAGCAGCAACAATCCAGCTACACTACGCAGCAGTGCGCAGTTTCTATGACATAAACTACTATCCACTTATAATGAGACACATTGACTACCCAAAAGGAGAAAGCGACGAAACAAGAGCAGCCACACACGAAGAAATAATCAAAGTTCTTAACGACCCAACTACAAGATACAAAGTTCACATGAAAGCTATGATTATGCTTCTAAAAGACTTCTGGACTCAGAGTAAGCGACGCAAGACTACTAAACTATGGCGACGTAATCAAAGGAATAGACAACAAAGAAGAATTCATACCACTAAGAAAACTAACCAAAAAACAAGGAACAATCGCAAAAGCATTCATTGGAAAAGAAGCTATAGACGCACTCAAAGAATACTTCGCTCTAAGAGAACAAGGCTCAGAACACGTTCCACCCGAAGAACTAACAGACAAATCCCCAATAATCAAAAAATGGGCTTCAGAAAAACAACCAGAATACTTCGAAGGTCAATGTCATCAGTAATACGAGAAGCATTCTTCAGAAATCACATCGAAGAAACATCTGCCCACAGCCTAAGACGATTCGTCCAAACTAACCTCGAAGCAGGAGGAGTGAATGTAAACTGGATAGACCAAATAATCGGACACAAACTAATCAACAGCAGAGGAGCATAAAGCAAACCATCAAACGAACAACTTGAAGAAGCCTACATCAATGCATACGATCACCTAAAGGTACTCAGAACATCAAGCAAAGAACAAAATAGACAGAAAGTACAACAAAGTGGAGAACGACAGCAACATATCGAAAATACTTTTTCAATAAGCTACTCTTTCCAAAATTGGGAAAAATTGATTGATTCGTAACTTCTAATTTTACTAAACCTTCACCCTTAAATTATTTATACTAAGTAATACGATAAAGCCTTTGAAAGGAATTAGAATTGAGTAAAGAAACTAAAGATTTGACAAAGCAGTTAAAGATTCTCAATGAAAATATTGATAATCTCACAAAAATGACGGCTATTAGCATTGGAAAAGAAACCATTTTCCAAAGGAAAAACTACCATTGAAGAAAAAATAGATGTTCTGGGAAAAATGGGCATATCTAATGGGCTCATCGCCATAATTACTGGAAGCAAATCTGCTCATTCAGTCAGCCAAATAAGAAGCAATAAGAAAACAAAAACTTCCATTTCGCAGTCTGTAGGAAATTGGAAAGAGCAGACTAAAAATTGAGGTGAAAAGGATTGAGCCAAAGACAAAATGATATCCTCATTAAAAAATTAGATACCTTAATAAAAATAACAATGTTAACCGCGTTCAAACAAGAATCGAAGGAAGAAAAAATTATTCTTCTTGCTGATTTGGGAATTCAAAACCAAGAAATAGCCGAGATTTTGGCGAACAACACCAAACTATGTCGGTAAAGTGAAGAGCGAAGCTAAAAAGCAAGCAAATCAATCAACTAAATTCGTTCATAAAGAAAAACAAAAACCTATTAAAGAAAATGTTCAAAAAATTAAGTGTAATTATGACCCAAAATGAGCGAGAAAGATCCTATCTTAATAACGCTTGAAGATATCAAGAGACTTCTAATTCTACAACTAATAAAATCAAGGGCAACATCTGAAGAAATTGGTCACGCTCTCGGAGTAGACTCGAGTACAGTGAGGAAAATGTTGCCAATAAAGAAAATAAGAAGAAAAACTAAAGCAGAACAATAATGACAAAACATACAACAGATCCGAGGTCAAATTCTGAAGACCAAATTGCATTTGCAGCGAAGGAATTAGTTAGGTCAATAGACCGTAGAAAAGTGTTCAAAGCAATTTACAAAGGCAGCAAGAAAGCAAAGACTGTAACTGATCTAATCCCATTGACGCATCTGGACAGAATAAGGATTCTGCAGGAAGGGGGTCGATTAGCGGTGGATTAGGGATTGTAAACCAAACGAAAATTGATGGAGATACGGCTTATGAAAAAGACCCATTTATACGCAATGTAAAGATAAAATTCTGAGACTTGCCGAAAACAAACAGGCTTTGAAAAAGTTCCACACAAAAGTTTCTCCCAAGATCGCGGGAATTCAAGTAAAAGTTTGTTTTCCAAAACGATTGGTGAAAGCTAAACAAATTACAATTGATGAAATAGACTCTTTCGCAAATGTAAGAGGAGTCAAATCAGAAAAAGAACCACCTCCAGTTTTGGAGAGCAAAATAAAAGAAGGTTTACAAAAAATATTGGGTGAAAGTGGGAATTTCCAAGATTGGGGTGGAGAGCCAAATGATCTTTTTTCAACAAACCTTCATCTTAAATTGAGTAACGCAAGAAAGACTGTTGCATTTGGTCTGAAAGGAAGGGGAACTGAAGGAATACTTAACCCAAAAAAAATGGGTAAAAGAGGCGACCAAATACAAAGGATTTTCAAATCTCCAGCAGATGTTTTTCTTGTCCAGTATTGGGACAAATTGACGAAAGCGTTTTAGATCAAATGAAGCAGTTTGCAATCGCCAAATCAGTATTGGAAGATACAACTATCTTCGATGGAATAATTGACGGTCGAGATACTGTCAGACTTATCAAGGCATACCCTCAATGTTTTGAATCAATTTGACCCAATATCTTCTGAAGATCAAATATTGGAAAGGCAAATTTCCCAAATAATGAAAGACAATTTGTTAGGTTAAATGCGAAACAATCAAGCGATAATAAGATTAGCGAGGATCAATCTATTCGAACATAATCGTTCGTTCAAATCGCTTCGCTCGGCGTCGCTTATGCTCCATTCGCACTTCCATATTGGGTAACACTGCCCAACCAATGATAATGGCCATGGTTCAATTAAAGGTCAAATTATAAATAGCAAATGAATAATTGTATCATATGCAGGCAAGTCCTAATTTAGAGTTCAAGCCGTATAGAATTCACGAATTTTTTGAATTGCATAAAAAAAATAAAATCTTAATTAAGTCTCAATATTCAGCGCAGTTTTATTTGGAAACCTCAGCAGAAGCGAGATTTAATCAGCACACTAATTAAAGGATATTCCATGGGTGTTTTTGTAGTTTGGGAGAATGAAAAAGGTCAACTTGAGATTTTAGATGGTCAACAAAGAATCAGAACTATAATTCAATATATAGAGGGTAGGTTCAAAGACAATAACGGGCGAGCTTTCTATGAACTAAATGCAGAACAACAAAGGGGAATTTTATCTTACACCCTTTACTGTCTAAAGTTGTTATCAACCTTATCTGAAGAAGAAACTTCGGATATTTTCACTAACTTCAGGAAGGAACTCCTTTGAATACTCCTGAAAAGGTTAACGCTTTTAGGGGCAAATTTCGGAAAGCTTCATGGAATTATTCAACAATAACCCTAAATTCTTCAGCCTAATCAAAAATCGTCGTTTCAGAGCTCGATTTTGACCAGCCCAATTTTTAATGATTGAATTTAAATCTAGATTCAAAAAAAATATTTTTCCGGAAATGGAGTTAATGATTTAAAGGATATCATCCAAGAATTCAAGGAATTTATTCCAGAAGAGTAAGTGCAAAATTGCCAGAAAAAATACGATTTTTGGGATCAAACCTTTCAACTGAAATTGAAGTTATTATCTTCAGAGATATGATAAGCCTGTATCTTCTAATTTCGCATTTACGTTCTATGAAAAAACATGACGAAGAGTTTGGCCTCAATTTTAGAGAATTTACACTTGACTTTTGCGGAAGATTGTCAAGTTTTAGTAATACACCAACATTCGCCGCCAAAGGGTATGGAAAAAGAGACCTTCGATTTATACATGAAATACAAAGAGTTTGGCCGACAGGCGACAAAAGCGGAATCGTTGAAGGAACGATTTAATATCATTTGCTAGAGTTCATGAAATTTGAGGAATTAAAAGAAAGAACTTCGTAAGAAATTCTAGTGCCATAACGTGAATAACAGGGTATGGTCGCGATGAATTGAGCTATTCAGAAAGAAGTAGACATCATTGAAACTCTTATTAGATATTTTGGGACAGAATATGACTGTTTTGCAAGTTACTTTCTAAAAAGGAAAGGGGAAGTAGTTTGGCTATGACTTATACTGTCGATCAAAAATCAATTCTTCTGAATCGATTATAATTGAAGTTAAAGTAGCCCTTTCCATACGTGATTTCTCAATTAGAAATTTTGTATTGCTGAAAAATCGGTACAGTCTTTGGTTCTTAACCCTCGAAAAATCGTTTCTATTTAGCCATTGATGATTCTGCAGAACTCAATAAACGGGTAAAACAAATATTAGATTCCAATGGGATAGGGCTAATCAAAATAGAAAAAGGCATTGTAAAATCAATTTCTGAACCTAATCATTAGAAAATAGGTTACAAGAAGTATTTAATTCGATAAGAATCCGAACAAACATGAAGAAGACAAAAAACAGAGAAAGGAATCTATTACTAAATTAATCCACAAGTTAAGCTCGCAGATAACTGAACAGATAGACAGCACATGTAACATTCCTGATTATAAACCCAGAATATCCACAGAATTAATTGACAAATTGGCAAACTTGTCATATGTTAGCTATTCCAAACTTTTGATTGATTTTGGAAGAGAATACAAAAAGATAAAAAATCAACATGACGAAAATGACTTGATTTTACAAACATTAGGAAAACTATGGGAAGGCAAATATGGAAAAATCGAAGGCGCAAAGGCCTTTACATCGTTTAAAGAGTTTGAGCCAATTTTGAAAGGTGCTCCACGATATAGAGACCACATGGTTCATCGTTTTCAAGTCTTTCTTATGGGCAGCTTAATTATTGACAGCAAACACGAATTTTATACTTCAACACATAAGAAATTTTTTAATGAATTAGCTTCAGATTCTTTTGATTTTGCTTGGTTAATGTGTTCCACTTTTCATGATATTTGTTATCCCATTCAAAAATACGATCAGATAAACAAAAATTTGTTTCGAAATTTTCTTGAATCTGAGGAGGCACCCGAATTGTTTTTCAAGCGAGAGAAATTGCTACTTGAGGATAACAATCTAAAGTATATCGACCAGTTGGTTTCATTATACAATCATTATTTGAACAAAGGGGTGACATGGACATATGATTCCCTTTGCTGCATCGATCAGCGGATGAGATCAGAATCTAATCGAAAGAGATTTTCAAAAAGAATCACGGTTTGTTAAGTGCAATATCTCTCGATTAGAAAAACTATGGCAGAACCTTTTGTTAAGGAAATACTACAGGAATATCAAAGAGGCCGATTTTACTTAACCGACATTTATCCTGCAGCCCTTGCGATAGCATTGCATGACGAAGAAGTGTTAGATAAATAAAATCAAAAATATCTGTTGACCTAATGCCGCTTTGCTTCTTGTTGGTTTATTGTGACTTGGTTCAAGAGTGTGGGCGCACAGACGGCGAAGAAATTGTGGAACTACACCATTTTCTATCTAGAACGGAAACAATATCGAATCAACTCTGACATTTGCTAAGGAAGAAAATTATAACTATAAGATTACTGAGATGAAAAAAATGTATGCCAAATTTGATAAAGACTTGAACTCGTCAAAATTCGATTTTAGACTTAATTTGATATACAATGGATCAAGTTGTTCTGAAGGAACTCTAAATAAATCTTGAAAAGAAAGCGTGGCGAAATGAAGGAGATTATGGTTTATAAAACCGCGCTTAACGACAGCAGCAAAAAGGAAATAACTTGTTATTCACCCGCAATAACCCCTAATTGCAAGATTCTGCGAATTTCTCCCAATCTTCAAAAATCATCATCCTCAAAATGATTATCAACCCAACCCTCACTAGCCTTACCAACCACTTCACAAAACAAATCCTCAAATTCTAATCCACCTAAAACATATCGAACATGAACAATCCAACGTTCATACGAATCCAGTTGATACACAATAACTAAACCGCCTCCAACGAGAATCGCTTTAGCGTAAAGAGTATTGGGGTAAATTTCGGAGTAGAGATTCATAGCTACCGCTGCCACCTCCCTCAGGTTCAAACACACACCAAACAGTACGACCATCTTCAACCGCCTCCTCAATCGTATCTTGCTTGTAATCAGGCGAAGACTTATCACAAATGAAAGACTTATTCCCAGAATAACGCAGCCTTTCCAAATCATGTTGACAAATTGGACAAACCTCTTTCCTCAACTCAGGTGTAACTTTTAGCTTTCGATAGCTACAAATTCCAAACCAAGTAGCAACACGAAAATGTTCAACATCACGTTTAACAGAAGCATGGTTTAGCTGATACCAAGCTGTACCAACAACGCTCTTTCGCTGCATCCTTTAACCTTGACAATATAGCCATCCTTATCAAAACACCGTCTAGTCCAGACCTTCAAAACCAGTGCAGCCACGGCATTTGGCAAAAGTTCCGTCTTTCATGAACTTGCAGGACCGACATTTACCATATCCGTCCAATGATGTAGCCTAAAACGTGAAAATGAGGACTCCAATACCAACCTTGAGGACTGAAAAATCCCATTCAAAAGAACGCACCCGATTCCTATAACGGAAAGCATGAAAAATTAAAACTCCGCCAACAACGCCCCGATTCTTCATTACCACGTGAACAGCCTTGGAGCGCAAACTCTCTAAAGTCAAACCGTAATCTGATTTCGGAACACTCACAATTATGTGCTCAACTTGACCAAAATGCTTGGAACACTCGACCAAACGAGCTTCAATCATTTTTGCCTCGCGAACAGCCCAACCATGTTTATAGCAAACTGGACACGTGGGCTTATGGCAAGTGCAATGAACCTTACGAACAAACACTTTACCGCTATAGTTCACGCCATCAAGGGTTGTCTTATCATGTAACTCTGTTCGAGCGCACCCACGAAAACCTAAAAACTTGCCGCAGTTGGAATTAGTTACTTTACCGTGACCAACAAGCTCATAATCACCAAAACTCCAAAACTCGTTTTGAACCTTAAAGCTCAGGAACACGAATACCTGCATCATGCTCCTGGAAGCAGTTTCATTCTGAACCATAGGTTCACAGATTTTCACGACCTTCAAGAGAAAAATGCAAGTAACTATTAACAACAGGCGAAAATTACTATGATTGATGTTGAGGGGAACATATAGATATGTTAGACTACAACAACAATTCGCAAACATAGGTGCTACAACGTCGATGAAAACCTGATCCTTGACATGCCTTAAGGAAATCTTGGCAAAGCTTACAGAAAAATAGTTTTCTACTAAGTAGCACGAAAAAAGTCCATGAAGTAACAAAACAAGCAATCGCAAGAACGCATAGAACATCCACGTGAAAGTACGGCTACTAATCCTTCGCAACGACGAGACGGTTTGGAAAAACTAGGCTACATCGGAAAGCAAAAACAGAAACTGTTAAAGACAGAACCTGGAAAGGTAGAAAATGTAATAATGCTACTCGAAACGATCAGTGTATTCAACACGTTATTAGCGATAGAAATCGCAATGCCGAACAATTGAGAAAATGATGGGCACAGCCGACAAGTTGGCATATTGCAGACCAGAAAGCTCTGGATAATGTCTGAAGAACATTGATGATTTGCAAGGTAATACTACGAAATTAAAGCAGAATTTTGATGACCTCGATGGTATGGAAAAATCTGGGAAACGTTGCCAGCAAGCAGAAGTACTTCTAAGAAAATGGTTAGCAACATTTAGCCGCAAAGCGTCGTTTCAAAGACGCGAAGAAGATACGTAAAAGAGTAGTAACAGTCCAACAACGAAACGAATGCAAAAGATGCGGGCTAATCGTCGGAAACATAAACCCAAGCCTCAGGGAGAAATTTTCTGTTCTGAGATGCTGCTTGAGCCAAATCCAGACGCTGCAAAACCAGACTGAATCGAGCCGAAGTTTTGGAGCCCCAAGACCCAAAACCTGCAAGCCGAGCCTCTTCTGGAAGACCTACTCCTCAGCTTGCGCTAAAGTTCGGCTCGACCCTTCGGGCAGAAAATTTCAAGCCCTAAAATTTCTTAAGAAGTTGATGAATAGTCTTATGGACTGAGTTTACAATAGCTCCGTCAATAGAAATCATGCCAGCTTCCCAAGAAGACCCACCTGATGACCAAGAATAGTAATTCATCGAAGAGATAACTGCAATTTGTTCATCAACAACGAGTAATTTGGCATGTATACGTGGGTCATAATTAATTATTATGCCTTTATCTTTTAGTGATTCATGATATTTCTGTTTCTCTTCAATGTTTTCTAGATTATCACGTTTATTATCTGAGGGGTTTCTTGTAATAACCAAAACATTAGCCTTAGCCTCTTCAGCATCAATAAGAGTGTTACTCAAGTTACACAATTCTAAATACGGATTAACTAACAATACTTCTTTTTTTGCACGTCGAATAAGGTCTTTAGAAAGGTCATCAAGATAAGTGCCTTCCAAAAAAAAGTGACGTGCATCTAAAGAAAAGGATAGGTTCTTGAAAGCTCTCCATTTAGCAACAAAATCAGCGAGGTTTTCATCTTTCGGAAGGGCTTTTTCCAAAGTAATCTCTTTTGGTTCTTCATGTTGAATTAGAGGGGTCTTATAATCATCGTTAGCGGTTTCAAAATATGAGCGATATTGATGGTATAAAACAATATCCTTAATCCAATAAAGACCATCATCTTGGCGTGTTAATCACGTCTAATTGTAGAACTCAGAAATAGCCTTGTTTAGATTTTCAGGAAAAAGTTCAGTATATTCTAGTATCCCGTTCCAATCGCGTATATTTTCTACCGCAATTGCTTCTAGAACTCGTCCTTTCCATGAACCATAAAATGGAGGTTCGGCAACATCCATGTTTACATTCCTTCAAATTATCATACTGCAGTATACATCGATTGAATTTAAAACATACTACCACATTGTAAAATCGTTTCAAAAAGTTTATAACTAGATTGAAACAATAGAAGTATAGGGATAAAAAATGAGCAATGAAATAAAACCTGAAAAATTACTCAGGCTAAAGGCGGGTTACAACCAACACACCGCCCTAACTTCACTGTACCCCGCCCTTTCTCGAAAGGGAAAGGAAACGGAGTACAGTGAGGAACCAACTAATTTTTTCATGGGCGAAACCGAAGGAATAAGCCAATGGAACAAACCCAACAATCAAAATACAAATACAAAAAACCCTAATGGAAAACAAGTACTAAAATTAATAGATATTTCAAAATTAAAAAAAGGAGCTTTCTATCTACCGCCAAATCTTAAACTTGCGTCGAACACACCACAGAACGAAAGATTATTTTCAAAAGATTAAATAAGAAACTCGCTCTAAGAACGTGAACAGTGATTCTTTTAATCCCGTAAGTGAGCATTTTTAGCTGAAGCGGTGTGTTTTCATCTGTTAAGACTTTCTTGGAGGTTGGAAAGCGCGCACCTGGCTTGATAACCCTTCATATGTGAAGCAGATAATTTCGATTTGAGGAGAAGTTCTTCTCGGTTTTCTAAGCACCTTTAACTTTGCATTTCATATTTTGAGAAAAGAACCCTTGAACGCGTCATATGCTGTAAGTAAACGACTACTTACTATATCTTAAATTCAATTCTTAATCATATATGAATCAAGAAAATGGAGAGAAGCGAATGTCTAAAAATCTTATTTGCAAGAAACTAAAACAGAAACAACAAACACTATCTGCTGCTGCATTGGTTCTGCTCTTAGCTTTTTCTGCGTTCATAGCAATCTTACCAACAGTTAGTTCGCACACGCCAGCGTGGAACATCCCAACCTATGCTTACGTAAGTACGGTACCAAAAACCGTCGGCGTCGGACAGTACACCACTATAGTATTTTGGCTTGACAAGTTTCCACCTACAGCAGCCGGGTCGGCCGGTGACAGATGGCGCGGTCATATGATTTATATCACAGCTCCTGACGGAAGCAAAACACAATTAGGACCATATGAATCGGGGTCAGTAGGTTCGGGAGGTGTCAATTTTATCCCAAATCAGGTGGGCAAATACATTATTGTACATAGCTGGCCTGGACAAGTATTAGCTAGAGGTGTAGAGCCTCCGAATACCGCGGGGCTTGCCAATGTAGGTGATTACTATGCAAATTCAACGAGTGAACCATTTACACTAACTGTTACCCAAGACCCACTTGAGCCATGGGTGGAAGCTCCCATGCCTGACTACTGGGAACGACCTATACCCACTACCAATAGAGACTGGGCAAAGCTTGCAAGCGACTGGATAATAGGCAGCTGGCTACGATACCCGAAATTCCAAGAAAAAGGACAGGCCCCGAACAGTGCGCATGTTCTATATGCACTACCAGTAATTCAAGGAGGAATAGGTGACGCATATTATGGAGCAGAGAAATTAGATACTACTGACTACGAAACACCCTTCACCGATCCGATAGTAATGGCAGGAAAGATATACTATGGTGCTGGTACACATCCCAATTATGGATACTACTGTGTTGACTTGAAAACTGGTAAAGTTGATTGGTTTAAGAACGGAACTGACAATGGCCTCAACAACCCGGTGAGCATGAGTTCAGGTGCTGGGGGCGGTGGTGCCGGTCCATCACTTGCTCAATTCTTCTTGCAGCCAAGCTTTGGCTACCTACTTCACTACAAATCACCAAACGGTGAAGGAGTCAAACCTTACCTATTCATGACTCAAGGTTCTACATGGTACATGTTTGATGGTAACACTGGAAACTGGGTTCTGACGCTCACTAACGTTCCTGGTGGCACAGCCGCAACTGACGAGAATGGAAACATACTTAGATACAGTTACAATGCCGCGACGGGTCGATTTCTGGGTTGGAATTTAACTCAAGCCATCGGTCCAGCTGGACCAACAGGAAGTGCTCAGCTACAATGGGAACCTAGGGTAGGCGCTACAATTAATGCAGTCAACGATACAGGATGGTACAATTGGGGTCCAGACCCCAGTGGTCGTTGGGCCGCGGATGATATTCTTCCAAGAACTGGGCATACAATGAACGTGACTGGGCCAACGGGCATACCTGGAAGCTTGACCAGGGTCATTCAGGACGAAAATCGTAAGCCACAACTGTTCTTCTTCAGGGACATGCAGGGAGGCATCGGCGCAACAAGCCAAACAATTACTGTTGTTCGAATAGACGAAAATGCAGCACCGTACAGTCCGTTCCCCCAAAAAACTGATACGCAGAACTGGAACCTTGGATATGGTGTAACAAAATTGTGGTCAAAGGAAATACCCTTGCCAGCTGGCGGCAACCTGACATGGTCATTGGGTCCAATAAGTTATGAAGAAAAAGTCTTCACTATATGGGCTAAGGAGACTAGACAATGGTATGGTTACAGCTTGGACAATGGTGCATTCTTATGGGGACCAACAGCAGCAACTCCCGGATGGGATATGTACGGAGTCGGAGGATACTATGCTTACGGCAATCTCTATGCTGGTGGATATAGCGGCTTACTCGTGTGCTACGACATTAAGACAGGCGTTATGAAGTGGAATTACACCTTAACCGGCATCGGCTGGGAAAGCGTAGTCGGTGATTATCCAATACAATGGGGTGGCATCGCAGATGGCAAAATATTCATTTTCTCGTCCGAACACGCTCCTACCTCGCCTATGTGGCGTGGTGCATACCTACGCGCAATAAACGCAACGACTGGAAAAGAAATCTGGAAAACACTAACCTATATTTCTGAGGAGAACAGTCTCCAAACAGCCATCGCAGACGGATGCATTATAGCCGGGAATGGATATGACAACAGATTGTATGTCTATGGTAAAGGACCAAGCGCTACTACAGTAACCGCTCCAGACACGAGTGTTCCACTAGGATCCAGCGTATTGATTAGAGGAACAGTGACTGACCAGTCTCCAGGCGCCAAGGGCACTCCAGCAATAGCCGACGCCTACATGGACGAATGGATGGATTACCTATACATGAAACAAGGATTCCCAGCAACTGCGCAAGGTGTTACAGTGAAACTATCTGCTTATGATTCAAACGGTAACTACCAGGATATCGGCACAACCACTGTTGATAACCACGGCAATTTCGGCAAGAGTTGGAAGCCACCAATTACAGGAGACTATCATGTTATGGCAGAATTTGAGGGCTCCGAATCTTACGGCTCATCCTCTGCAACAACATACTTCTGTGTCGGTACAGCAATTACATCAGCACCTGCATCACCATACGTTAGTTCAACACCAACTCAAACAATGGCACCTATAGTAACACCAACCTCAACATTATCTCCATCGCCAAGCCAAGCCGTTCAGCCACCAACCAGCGCAGCACCCACCACCACCTACATCGCAATAGGCACAGCCGTCATCATCATAGTTGCAGCTGCAGCAGCACTCATCCTACGAAAACGCAGAAAATAAAATGACAGACCTAAAATAAAAAATCCTTCCCTTTTTTTAGTCCCAAAAAAACAGAAAAGAGAAGAAGACATCAAATAGGGCTGAGTGGGCTCTGGTTAATATTCACCAACTTGCCTGTTGGGTTCATTCTCTTCTCTCCTAAAATACGGTCCAGAGCCCCAGCAATCCCTAATTTTGTATAACCTCGATTTTGGAAAACACAGAATACTTCTGAAGAATTGGGAACAGAATTGCTTTGTGATAACCTCTAAGAAGAAACTCTGATCTATTCTTGTTTGACATTACTGTTTTATGTGTCGCTCCCGCAGAAAACTAAATGCGGGTAACAATCAACACAACATCTCATTCTGAATGTATTAATCAAAATGAAGAACGACAAGAAAGCGACTGCAATATAAACTTCAAAAAAAGAATTGACATGCTATTTGATCGGTTTTAGTCAAGCTCTTTATAATTTTAGGAAAAAACTTGATTTTAGCGGCTCTATCTTTTACCTTTGTTGCCATTCCTTTTTTGATTTGTTTTTCGATTGGTTTGTTTTTTTCGTTTCGCTATTCGCTTTCTTTTTCGCTTTGTTTTTTATTTTGATTGCCCTCCTACACTATCAAGCTGTCCGTTCTCTTATAAACAGAAATACCCTCGGAAAACTACATAAACCAATTAACAGACAAAGAAACAAACGCGAATTTTATTAACCAATTGACCAATGAAGAAGCTGAAAGTAAAACGATGATTTGCCCTATTCAAGTTGCTTTACTTTTTTCTTTAGGCGCCTGAATGCAATTAGCATGCCAATGGTTATGATTATTGCGCCTGCCGCCGCACTTAAGTACAAAGTCGGAAAAGAGTCCGCGCCCTTGTAGTCCCCAACTGGAACTGACCATATTCTCATATCTGGGTCGCAAAGATTAGACACGTATGAGCAGCCTACACTAATGATTTCTTCAGAACCATTATTATTCAAGTCGGCTGTTGCAACATTCCAAGCGCAAACGCCTTCATCAGTAACCCAATCCTTGCTATGTTTCAATGTTAACGTTTCTCCGTCCCAACCCCAAACACGAACTTGAGCCATTTCAGAAACCGACGAATTCCCCGAGAAACTGCCTTTAGAACATACTACGCCACTTGTTACAACATCAATTTTTGAATCGCCATCGACGTCGCCTAAAGATACGCATTTAACCTCGTTAAGGTAGTTAGATGCCCATTCCTGATTATTCCGGAGAATCAGCTTTTCCTCATTCCAATTCCAAATTCTAACTTGGGCCGTAACATTTGCGCCGTCGTAAGAAAAACCCCCTGTTACAATTTCACTTATGCCGTCACTATCCAAGTCTTGGGATTTAACACTATTAACAACAGTGTTGCCTTGGACACTTCCAGAAATAGTCAAAGCGTAACCCTCCATGCGTTGCCACTGTTCATTCGCTTTCAATATCAAATCTTGCCCGCTCCAATGCCAAACACAAAGCTGTCCTTTGCTGTTGTTCAAGTCCCCAGTGTAACCCGCAGTGATAATTTCCAAACTACCGTCCTTATTCAAATCGGCAGCATAAACAGAACTTGCTCTTCTAACATTAGCATCATCAAGGATGAACCGTTGAGTTAAAGTCAAACTCTCATTTTCAAGGTGCCAAATGCACAGTTGTCCAGAAACAACAGAACCATCATTGTAACCTCCAACGGATATTAGTTCAAAAGTTCCATCGCCATCTAGATCAGCTACAAACAAGGAATTTATTGATATTCCATCGTATTCAGTCACGAGACGTTAATTCCTGGCTGTCCCAGCGCCAAATCTTAAGTGAAGTGGTAGAGTTTCCTGTTTGATTTCTAATTGATCCAGAAGTGATAATTTCTACTGCTCCATCACCATTCAGATCAGCAGCAGAAACACAACTAATACTGCCTCTCCAGTTTTTGGAGGCCTCAAGAGTAACCTTTTGACCATCCCAATTCCAAATCCTAAAAGGAGCATCACTAGTTGCAAATGAGCCATTCTGCGAATACATATAACCGCCAGTAACTATTTCGACAACCCCGTCACCATCAACATCACCAACAAAAAGATTATTTGAGCCGGGAATACAGGTACCCCCCACAAGGTAAGTGTCCCATTGTTGTTTTGCATCCAAGATCAAATCATTTGTCTGGGCATTACCAACTTGCAGAAACAGCAAACTTGCAACAAGAGCAATAACAGAAAGGAGAATTTCCCGCCTCAGCTTGAAATGTATTCCTGTTATCATTCTTCGAATTCCATAAAGCTCTTGAAACAGCCCACTATCGTTGAGCAATTCAATTAATACCAATTAGTCATCTACCTTATTACGTTGTCCTTAAGGTTTTTCAGTTAATTGTAAGTCTGCATTCCCGAGGTTTTCTCAATCATCGAAGGTAATTGATTATTTTCAGACCCATTTACTTAAATAGAAATTCTCCGACTTCCACGGTTCTTCCTAAAACCAACTATGGACCGAAAATTGCAAACTGTTTTAGACTCTACAGAGAAAATTAAAAAAAGGCAACTTGAAGAATTGAGTTTTAGATTTTAACTTCAAACATTCTTTTATTTCATAAATACCCACGCATGGCAAGTAGGATGTAACTAGTTTGGTTAACCGATTCGTTAATAGATGGAAAGAGAAAGAACAACAACCTTCTGTTGTATCTAAGATCAAAAGTATAGGTAAACCGTCTATTGACTTAAAGCAACAAATCATCGTGGTCACGCAACGAATAGACCTTCAAACGAAAACATTAGATAACGCTGTAAAACGCTTTCAGAGTCGTGATACTGAGATTTTTAATGATGTTGTAAAAGCAATGTCAAAAAGGGATGGCGCTAGGGCAAACATCCTTGCCACAGAACTCTCGGAGATACGCAAAGTAGAGAAAATGCTAACCCACACATCTATTGCTTTGCAAAGTGTTTCAATGCGCCTCAACACAGTTTCTGAAATAGGGGATTTAGTAACAATATTGAGCCCCGCAAAAAGTCTGCTAAACAACATAAGCCAAGAGATGTCAAGTATTCTTCCCGAAGCAAGCCAAGAATTGGGAAACATCGGAAGCCTGCTTTCAGAAATAGTTACTACAACAAATCAGTCCACGGACATATCTGTAGATATTGGGAAAGCAAATCCCGAAGCAGAAGAAATCTTGGCGGAAGCTGAGTTGCTCGCGGCGAAGAAACTTGAAGAACAACTTCCAGAAGTTGCCGTTGGAAGATCCATCAAGAAATTGACAAATGCAGAAGCTGAACGCCAAATCGAATACTCGTCCTAGACGAGCGAGCGTTCCCCGAAAAGCTTCAGTTCAGGTATTGGAGAAGAAACGTTCAATGTCTTGCCTAAAGTCTAATCAACTGCTTAAAACAAACAAATTGTTTGTTCCCGGATCTTAAAAAGGATTAAATAGATTCGTCAGCATTTCACAACGGATTTCCAATGAACATTTCAAATCGAAAAATACAAGCGCTTGCATTATGCGGCCTTCTTTCCCCAATCATTTACTTTATCACTGTGGCAATTGGCGGCATTTTGGATCCATCATATTCACAGATTGTCAAAACAGTCAGCGAATTAGTCCAACGCGGCGCACCAAATCGTGATTTGTTAAATGCAATGTTGGTCGTTTACAATATTCTCATAATTCCTCTTGCAATTGGACTCTATTTTGGCCTAAAGAAGGGTTGGACTCGAGGTCTTGTCTCGATAGCTTTAATCTTAACTGGGCTGCTTGGGGCTGCCGTAACGCTTTTCTTTCCTCTTGATCAGGGTGGCCAATCGATAACATTCACAGGAATGATGCATCTAGTTGTTGTAGGTTTGGTTGTGCCATGCACTTTTGGTTTCGAATTGGGATTTTGGCAAAATGCCCGAAAAGATGAACGTTGGAAAAAGCTGTCGATCTTTTCGATTGGCATATTTGTTATAACGCTTGTCTCAGGGATAGCCACAGCAGCTTTCGTGAATTCTGACTATCGCGGCTTGCTTGAGCGCATAACCATAGGGTCAACGTTAATTTGGATTGAAGTAGTTGCATTGAAACTCTACTTGCTATCGAAGAAACAATTCTCAACGCCTTAGCACACGAAGTTTATATCATTTGAACAATAGACCAACAGAATTATTTGAGCGTGTACACCTGAAAGTATTACCTAAACCAATTGACATAGTGAGGGCGTCATGAAACGGGTATTTCACTAAGTGCATTTCAATGAAGAAGGATATCGGCCAAAAGTTTTTCTCGTCTTTCCTTATTTCGCTTCTTCTGATTTTTCATAATTCATTTACATTTTTCAAAATGAAGAAAAAAATATAAAAACTTTATGAATTTCGGAAAAAGCAAAATCATCTGATGATAGATTTAGCGAACCACTTTTTACTTATTTAACAACTCTTCAGAATGACAATAACCAATCGAAACGTGAAGGATATCAAATAAAACTCATTCATTAAGAAAGTAGATAATGACAAAATCAACAATGAAGCAAATTTAATCCAAGTTGTTGCGATCATGGATTTCCAGTAGGAGAGAATTTCAGTTTTGCTTTGTGCTTTGAGCATCGTCGACTATTGATTTGATTGATAGTTTAGAATCCCCCAAACATGTAGCTTGAGTCTTCTTGTCTAAGACTTCTCTTTCTTATTGTGCTTTCTTTTCGGCAATTTGGTTCAGTCGTTCAAACAAATAAACTCCAACCGTCACAGAAAACACGTCAACTGAGATTCGTTCCAAGAAGTCAAAATAGCCAGAAACCGGCAATGAAACAATTAACGGGTAAGCGAAATTGAATAAGAACATGTTTATGCCGAACATAACCAAACCAAAAAACAAGGCTGACGTAAGGGGCGACTTTTTGAGGAATGCGACTCGAAGCAAATAGTATAGGATACCTATTCCCAACCCAAAAAAGAAAACCCAACTGAGGGTTTGTGCCGGGAGCGATGAGAAACTGGAAGTTATATTTAACGCCAGGTAAGCAAACAATCTGCCAATGAAAAAGATGGCGGGTATAACAAGAATTGAAGCTATTGCCAAGCCTGTTTTTCTATTTAGCCTCCGAGCTCTGAGGGTCGGGGGCACTTGTTGTTTTCGGGACAACAAACAGTCCTAATAGCACTCCAAATAGAATTAATGGCACTCCATCGCCAAGCATCCAAGCCATGTTTACCCAGAAGGGCGAAGCGGTTGACAAAGGTTCAAAGTACAACATGAAAGCCAATAGGCAAAAGAAAAGCCCAAACGTTATTCCTTTGAGAACTTTTGTGCCCGGGAGTTTGTTTTGTATTATGTTGAATATGATGCCGAGCAAGCCAAACCATAGCGCTCCATATAATATGAAAGCAACTGGCAACATTCCCGCTTGAGCGATAATGCTTGGAGGTAATGCGCTATTGTTGTCTGAGGGAAGCATACCGTGTATAACTGCATAGAAAGCGGAAAAGACGAAAGCCACAATTACAATTTTCCACCAATTGCGTCTCAGCGATGCCATGATTTCACGCCTTGATTTTTTTTGCTGATTAACTCGCTAAATTGTCTTTGATGCGTTAATAAGATTTGCTCATCAGAAGCCCGATGCTCTCATTTTGCAGACAAGCGAGTCAATATTTGCACGTATCGAGCAGAGAGCTGGAGATAAATCATTGGAATGAACAATGGACCAAATATTACCGACACGTAATTAGTTGAAAAAAAATTTAATGCCAAAAAAAACGTGTGACTGGAACTAATTTGCTTGAAAGACCTTGTTACTCTTGGAATAAACTCCGCAGGGGAAGCTTTTAGTGGCAGTTAACTTGTGATTATTCTGTGCAAGAAAATGAATGAGAATGATATGTACGAAGCGATTTTCAAAAGAAAGTCAATTAGGAATTATGATTCGGCTCAAATTGATCAAAATCATCTCGAAGAGATTTCAGATTACTTGGGCACTTTAAAGCCAATGATCGCGGGAATTAAGACAGAGTTCAAGATTATTTCGCCGGATCAAGTAACCAGAAAAAGTATGAACAAAGCACCTCATTATATAGCAGCATTCTCCGAAGTAAAGGATGGTTATAAAACTAACCTCGGTTTTATGCTACAGCAAATGGATCTTTATTTTTCAGCGACTGGCATAGGCAGTTGCTGGCTGGGCCTTCCTCAGCCCACTAAAGAAGTAAAGGAGTCTTCAAGTCTTGAATTTATCATTTTGATGTCGTTTGGAAATTCAAGAGAAACACTACAAAGGACCAGTGTTTCGCAGTTTAAGAGGAAACCTCTCTCGGAGATAACCAATATTGAGGGTGCTGACGAATTGTTGGAACCAGCCCGTCTGGCTCCATCAGCTGTCAACTTACAGAATTGGTACTTTACTGGGGACAAGAATTTGATTCATGCCTACTCATCCAAATCAGGCTTTCTTAGGAGCATCGTCGGTGGGAGCTATTTTCCCGTTAATATGGGCATTGCTATTTGCCATATGCAGCTTGCGGCTGAACACTTGGGTTGGAAAACCAAAATCATGTTTGAAGAAGAGAGAGACAAGAATCCGCCAAAAGATCGTGAGTACATTGCTAGTTTAGAGATTTGCACTTAGACCAAGTACTCCAATAGGAGCAGTTTCATCGCCGTCTGTCTTTCGTGATCAAAACTGCCATTGGAGCAACTTTATTTAGCTTCTTCTGGGAAGAGTGTCTTTCCTTTTTCCGTGAGTTCGAGAGCACCTATTTGCTTGAAAATATTAGCGTTGTCGGTGACGTTCCAGTACTCTGCAAGTTTGCCATTCACTATGCGATAGATGTCAACAGCCTTGGAGGCTATTTTCTTGCCAGTTGGGGCTAGTCCCATGAACTCGCCTTTATGAGTCCCAGTATAGGAAAGGCGAACCCACACTTTGTCACCTTCAGCAATGATGTCTTCGATAGCTTCATGCCAATCAGGAAAGGCGTGAAGACCCATAGTAATTAGTTGTTTGAGAGCCTTCTCGTCCGATATTTTTTTCGTGGTCAATGTAGTCTGGTGCAACAAAATCATCTATTAAATCCAGCTTCCGTTCATTATAGGATTCAATAAACCTGCTTACAATCGACTTATTCTCTTCCAAAGACAAAAAATCACCGATAGATTCTATTTCTTTTTTGAGATTTAAGCGTGTTGAAATGCGAAGCCTTTCATTTTGTTCCAATAAAGGCAGGCCGTCTTTCAGCAAGCACAATAGACCAAATTGTCTCGCGAATATGGTAAATAAAGATTAGTTTGAGACGCTATATTTCTTGTGACAACAAAGAATCTGGGATTAAACTGTTGAGAAGTTCCTTTTCTAAGGAATTTCGGATTTGATTGCTGTCGAGCTACAGTCACATAGGCTTAAGAACGCGACTGATTAAAGTTGGTTATACTATTTTTGGACGTGTAACTCCATGACGGAAGAAAAAATTGATATAAATATTGAAATAGAAAAAATGCGCGAGAAGTTTAACGAATTTAAGAAAACATATGTGGCACACATTAAGAACCATGATGTTGAAATGAAAGGTTGGTCTTTTGCCGTGGACAAAGCTGGCGAAGGCTACATCGTCAATTTCGCGGGCAAAGTTGAGATAATGCCCAAGAAGAAATAAGAGAAAAAAAGATTATTTGTCTTCTTCAAAGATCCTTGCCATTCAAGGATTCTTTTCCTTTCTTTTAGGACTGTTTTTGAAGACAAAAGGCGAGCAGAATGCACAATAAACCAAATTCTACTCTGTAGCCAAAATTAATGGCTTCTACCCGGGGAAATCAGATTAAGAATGGTGGTCTTTAGGTATGATCGGTCGATAAATTATGAATTCATCTTGTTCTTTGATTTTGATGGTGAGGTGATTTTTCATCAGAATGTCTTGCATGCATGTTCTTGTTTCTTCGTCAAGTTCTGTTTTAATAATAATTTGGTACCCTGCGCTCAATAGATTGCTGGCGTTAGGGGGCATTAATGCTAAATAGCGACCATCAATAGAGGTGCATTTCCCAAAAATTTCATTTAATATCGATATGGCTTCTTCGCGTTTCAAAGAATCACTAATAAATTTTCAGTAAGTCATAATTAAAAGGTTTTTGCAGATGGATTTTGATCTTTGCTCATTGTTTCCTTGCTTTCTAATACAATGCATGATTCTATAGGATGGCGATTAAAAGAAGAAGCTTTTTGGAGGCTTCGATTTTGCATGTTTGATTTTAGGTGTTCAAGTAGTTGAACAGGGTGTTCAAAAGCATTGTCTTAAATCCTGAGATTTACATGACTCTTTCGGATGAAAAAGATGGCAATAACCTCCAAGAAACTAAGTCTATACCTAGTTGCGGGCGTGGCCTCAGCAGTGATCATAATTGCGGCTTTGTTTGCTTCGGGTGTCCAACTCCCAAACAACGAAGGCTCCCAAAACCTTATCGCTTTGGGCACTCTGGCAGTCTCAATCAAAGATGCGCCGGTTGACCTCTCCAGACTAGACACGTGAAGCTTGATGCAATTCAAGTGCAGGGTGGATACAATGGCGGATGGACAAAACTTAACTTCATAGAAGGAACAAATGAAGTGAGTTTCAATCTACTGGCTTTACAGGATGTTGCCAAAGACCTATCGGTTGCTCAACTCCCAGTAGGCAACTACACGAAACTAAGATTACACATCTTAGAAGCAACCGCAACTTTCAAAAGCGATAGTCCAACCGCAACGCCAACTCCCATACCCCTAAAAGTTCCATCAGACAAAATAGACATAATAATCAAATTCGAAATCAAAGAAGGGACCACAACCCAACTTCTTATCGACATGACTGCAGACTGGGTCGCAATCAGCAACAGCCATAACCTAAAACCAGTACTCAAAGCTACGGTTACACCCCCAACAACAACATCCCCAACCCCAACTGAAGCATCCAATATTAACGAAGTCCCAACCCCAACTCCAGTCACATCCTCAACAATTGTACCCACAGATATCCCCACGACAACGTCTACGATAGCAGGTCAAGTTTGATGAGCTAAACCTCGAAGTCGTAGAGCTGAAGACAAACGCTTCGGCACGCTCTCCTTTCTTCTTTAAAAGAAATAATCTGGAAGTTCAAAATGAAAAACCGTCAAACTAATCAAAGAGCATTCCTTCGCTCATTGGAAGATATTAACGCTGGATTCATTAGAATGAATAACAACTTTGACAAGCTTATTGATTGCGAAGGACGCACTCTGAAGGATTGCAGGATCAGCAAGGTCGATGTCTCGCTTTATTTCTCACGTTTTTCAACGCTTCAAAACGCAATAATAAAGAGCCAAGAAGACCCAAAAGTGGAGCAAAGAATGCAGAAGTTCAACGCTTTAAACAGGTTTCGTTTTTGTCATTCGGCGGCATCCCTCTCTTTTTTTGAAAAACTCAATGCTTTTTCTGGGTCTGCGGTAAGCGACGACTGAATAATTCGGGAAATAATTTAAAAATAACCTGCATCATTACATAATTATGAGCTACAAAGGTAATCGAGCTTACGTGCTTGTAGAGATTCAACCTGGCAAGGAGCGAGAGTTTGCCGATGAAGTCATGATCAAAGGGCTGATTTTAGACTCAAAAGTAGAAAGGATAGATTTTGTTCGCGGGTCATTCGACTTTGTCCTTATGCTTTCTGGAACAATGGAGAATATAGATCGTAGGCTAATGGAGCTTAGAAAGTCCATATACGTGCGAAGAACCGAAACCCTCTCTTGCATAGAAATGTTACCCTCGGGAAGATCTATCAGGCCGGCTAAACGAATAATATCTAAAATTGTCTTTTGTACAAGCCTTATCGAAGGGTAGATAGCTTAGATTTTTCAGCTATTCTAGGTGAACTCTTACATTTCGTAGTGGACATTAGATTTCAAACGGGTTCAAACCACATCGTTAGAAAGGACTAAGCACTCGAGAAATCAGCTCTTGCCTAATGCAGTTCGATCCAGCTTGTGAATCTGGAATACTGCAACTTCTTCATTAATAAGCTCCAGGCTGAACATCGGGTCTTTAGAAAACCTCGAAATCTGAGAATGATCGCGAATGGCAATGTAAGAAGCGTTTAGAGTTTCAATTGCTTGACGATAGTCAAAACTGTCGAGAGGCAAATCGGAAACCTTAACTGAGTAAGTTTGGAGGTTGTCAACGAATATCTTTTGACGCGCCATGTAGGTTTGGGCATTTTCTCCGTAATACGGGTACTCAAATGTTCCCACGTAACAATTGACAACTGCCTCTGACTGATTATTCAATGGACAAAGCATCGTAAGATTGCCTTCAGAAAAAGTGACGACAGGCTGAGTGACAGGAAAGACTATTTGACAACCTACGGGGTAATACGGGTCCAAAAGCTCAATAGACCTGTTATTGTCTGAAACCAGGTGGCTTCGGCTCTGAGCACCAAGACTCAGCGTCTCAAAACTTATCCCGGGGCAGTTACTTGACAGCGTTTCAGTCATGTTCATAAAACGTACTCCTTGGTAGATGGTACATTTTTCAGTGTAGTTTAGAAGGTCGTTCCCCCATCTTACGCATATGGACGCGTTTGTGGAAGAGTTCTCCAAATGCATTTCTATCATCGGGACTTCGGACAAATTCACGCTAACGGGATTCCCATCTTTGAAGAGGGTAATAGTCTTTTCACTGTTTGTGAAGTTGAGGAAAGGGATTGGAGAATACGAGTTACTCATCTTGGCTAACACTTGTGGATTATGCCTGGAGCAGTAACCTCCGTCTTCTCGCACCTGAATCAATCCATTATCAATAAGATAGTCCGTGTCAAGAAGTCGGGATGCCAACAATGCGGGTTCAAACTCCCTAGAATTAGTCAAAAACTGCGGTTCAACTCCGCTAACAGTTGGCCTTTGGGCTCCTCCTAACCACCAGCCATACAAAGCGTCAGCTACGAAGACTGAGTTAGTCGGAGTATACTTCTGAATCCATTGCAACGAGTCATAGCCAGGCTTGTTCATGACCTGATAGATAAGCTTGACTCTGGAAGCCTTCAGAGGGAGTGACAAAAAAATGAGGTAATTCAAAAAAAGGGACAAGTATCAAGGCGGTTGCAAACACCGCCACAGTCGTTTGGTTAGATAGAAGAGTACTAACATGTCTTGGAATTTTGTTAAATCCAAATCGTTTTTGGTTTATTCTTCTTACAACTGAGACAAACCAACATGTACCTTTTGATAACAGCCGGGCTCCAAGGAAGATGCCCAGACCAACTACGATTATTAGCGGAAGATCTGCAAAATAGAGAAAGCGCTGATAATCTGTATACAGCCCAACCAAAAAAGATTGAGTAAGAGCTGTTGGTATAATCAACCACAATACAAGAAGAACAGTGGAAAACTGAATTCTTTTTCCAAAACCGTATTTAGAAAACACTAAGAACAAGAAAAAACAAATGAAAAAAGGCAAGACAATATCCAACGGTTGGAGCCTCGTCGAAAGTAGCGCTTTTTGAATATTTGGTAATCCGCCAGTAAATACGGCTGAGTTCAAGTTTAAGTAGATAGGGACAACCTGAGCGAGAAAAGGAGAGACTATTGTTGCACCCACAAAAAGGGGAACAAGCCACTCCAAAACATCTTTCCTGCTGATGCCCATTCTAATTGGGAAACAAAAAGCAACAAAAACTGAGACGAGAATTATTATTATGAACATGAAGGTACTCAGCGAATGAGTGAGAAAAATTGCAGCCGAAATCATTGAAGCAACAATTATAACTGGTAACCGAGGAAGTCTGGCTTTTTCCAGTAATTAAATAGAAAGCTAACGGAATAAGCATAAATGTTACGATGTTGGGGTAGCCTGACCACAAAAGCACGTCAATGTCAAACTGTGAAACCCCGACTAGGAAGGCAACTATTAAGCCGACAGATTCGTTCAAGACTTTTCGAGTTAGTAAGAAAGCCACGACGACTATCAAAGTGGAAAAAAGAATAGCCACAAATGCCTGAGCCAAGTAATCAGGCAAGCCTGTAAAAAAGATCACATAAGAAACAAAAATGTGGTATCCTGGGAACGTGTTGGAATTACCACCACCCATATGATAGTAATTCCACAAGAAGTTTGTGCTGCCGCCTTGAGTTATTGAATGAATGAGGCTGTTGTGGAGTCCGATGTCTGCTCCAGGAGGAAAACCGTCCCGCAATACCAAGACAGATCGATAAGCTGCGGAGAAGAAAACTATAAGGACGAGCAGCAGCGAGCTTCTGCTTGTTCTTGGCATTTTGGTATTTCCTTCGCTTGACATCTTACCAACTTGTTAGCTAAAACGTTTTTTCATCAGAACTTGCCCGGACAGCTCAAGTAGCTTAATCCGAGTTTGAAATAAAAAGCGAAAATTCTAGATATTCTTAAATACAATTTCTAGTTATCACCCAGCCTGATGGTGAGGATACTTGTGTCCCTTGCCCGAGATGATTTCAAATTTTCACTGGTTGCTTTCAAACCCAATAGACCTGAAGGGATTGCGAGGGGATATGTGGGCATGGGGCTCTGTTCCAAACATAAAGGAAATTTTGCATGAACTTTTGTTGCTCCTTGAAAGCCATGATGTTGCGGCAACTTTTTTTGTATCTGGAGTTTGTGCAGAGCAAAACAAGGCTGAGATTCTTAGGATAAGAGATGCAGGCCATGAGATTGGGCTACACGGTTATAGACATGTACCTTATGATATGCCGCGTGCCGAGTTGCAAAGTGACATGTGTCAAGCTTTTTCTGTGTTCAGAGAATTGGGCGTAGTCGTTAAAGGTTTTCGGGCACCGTGGTTGATTGCGAGTAAAGATGCCTATCATACCGCACAGTTGCTTGACTTGATTTACGTATCTAATATAAAAGCTAAGAAGGCTTTGCAAAGGGTCGATGAATATGATCTGGTGGAGCTGCCAATTTACTTAGACGATCAGGCGCTCTTAAAAGAAAATGCTGTTGGGACTTTGCTGAATTCGTCCGAGGGAGGAAGAGTTTTTGAATTTCACTTGTTGTATGTCAGACACACGATGGGAGTCTTAGATACTTTCCTAAGCAAACTACAAATCGAGCCGGCAACTCTTTCGCAAATTGCTCAAGGAAGCAAAGGTGTAGGATTGTCATTCGACATTGCCTATCTGAGTAGGTTGGAATTAATAAAAAAGTTGGTGAAATGAAGGAGGTAAGAAAATTGAGTGATCAATTCCTTAAACTAAAGACACAACTTTTTCGTATAAATCAAAGTTTTTAGCAGGTTTATTATCGAAACGAGCATTTTCAGGACCATTATTGGTGGCAATAGGGGACAGGTATCAGTGTAACTACAGCTGTATTTTCTGTGAATGGTTTTCTCCTCTTGTAAAGAAGAAGAGACCTCAAGTAACTAGTTCAGATTGTTTGAGCCTGAATGTTTACAAGAAATTGGTGAAAGACTAAGTGCAATGGGAACCAAAGTTATTCTGATTGGAAATATTGAAGAACCGTTTTTGGATACTCATCTTATTGAGAAGATCGAATACACCAAAGAGCACAATTTGAAGTGTTTTTTGATAACAAATGGATCTAGGATAAATGAGGAAAACGCGGAGCAGCTCGTTAATCTAAAGCTTGACTACCTAAACGTGAGCTTAAATGCGGGAACACCTGAAACGTATCCAAGAATACATACAACTGAAACCCAAGAAACATTCAGAAGAATAACTTCAATGGTCTCCCTTATCGAAAAAATAAAAGAAAAGAAACAAACCAATTTGCCTCGCATAAGATTGTCAATGGTGGTTTGCAATAGGAACTATCGAGACGTTGTGAAATTTGTTGAATTATGTCAAAAAACGGGCGCAAAGGATGCTCTAATAAAAAGGGTCATTAACGCGACAAAAGAAATCACAGATGAACTTAGAATTAACACCTGGACAAGGAGGAAGAAACTGAAACAATTCCTTGTCGAAGCTCTAAAGATATGCAAAAGAACACGATATCAATTTGGACATGGAATGGCTGAATGGATGAATTCTCAAGAAAATCAGGTAAAGGAAAATACGCCTTGTTATTATGGATGGCTCTTTAGTGTGATAGATGCAGATGGAAATGTATATCCTTGTTGTTTCCAAGATCGCAATCCCTCATGTGCAATTGGAAACATTAGAAAAGATGACTTTAGCACCATATGGTTTTCCAGAAATACCAAGACTTTAGAAGAGATTTCAAGAATATTGATGAGAGAAGACAAATAGGGTGTAAATGCAATCAGCCATCCTGTCTCTTCAACAATCGACAAGTCTATGAGATTTTGCATAAACCCTACTTTTTGCCCGTCACACACGCAATATAACGGCAGATAATTCACCAATCATTGGAACAGGCTATTTCCAAACTTGAGTTTGATTGTAATTACCCAAAACTTTGAAAATATCAATTCGGTTGTTTGAGTAAACCAATTCTAAAAATTGACACTTGAGCTATTTGAGGAAGAAATGAAGAACCTAAAGGCAAAGAGGTACGGGCATCAAATTGGTTTTTGTCAAATACAATAAATCCAATGTTTTCTTCTGCGATATACTCTTTGTAGTTGTGGATCGATACAGAAAATTGGTCAGATTTAAGATTAAAAAGGCTTAGAAGTTCGTCTGGCTGCAAAGTCGGGTAGCTGTTCTTTTGTAAGCGTTAACATTTGGTATTGACGCGTGACGGTTTGGTTGGCGCCAATTTGGTTGAAGTCATACTGGTAATCTTACCGCGTCAATTTGATGATTAGATAGGGCGCCTATGTTTCCCCAATCGGGCAAATCAGTAAAGTAAAAGGCGAAAGCCGTTTGCTTCTGTTGATCATAGAGACCAATATAGTGTTCAAATAAGGTCTGAGGTTGAAAAATTAACAGTTGCCCATTCATTACCGTTAGTGATTTTTGAAGGCATATCCCAAGGGTTAACCCATTCCATCACTTGAGGAATACTGAGCTTTATCAAAATTAAATTGAAGATCCAAGTAAGCGGTTAAGTATAATTTTACATTGGAGATATCGCCGTTTAAGGAGAAGATGAGACCAGGAAACATTGATTGGACAGCTGTCGTTTTGAAGAAGTATTGCCTGCGTTAATGCCACTTGGTTATTGAAATATCTGAGCTCTATCTCTTTCGGACTACTCTGGTTATCAAAAGATATTGTTCTGCTTAAGTTTGAGAGGGCAAAAGAATAATTTACGCCGTCTTTGGCGAAATGATAAAGAATCTTTGATCGAAGAGTGTAGGAAACTCGATACCAGATTTGATTTATGAGAGACGAAATTCTCGTTGGAAGCATAGCCGTTCGTTTCATAAGCTTTCACCAATGTTTGGGACCCCTGAATTTCAAAATCTAAATTTAGAACTGAGTCGGCAATTGCATTTGTTCCCTCCCAATCGTGAGTTTGCGAAATTATTTGTTTGCTTGAAAAAATTTCAAACCAATCGCCCGGATTCTTGGTAACCACAACGGTTGCAGCATCAGGATAGCTTTGATTAAGCCAAACTGCAGCGTCATATGCGTTTATGTCGGAGGTCGAGTTGAATGCACCAGATTGCATTATTCCTTCATAGGTGCTGTAAACTTGAAAAACAACTAGGCGCACAATGAGTACAATTAAAGAGATAGAAGTGGTCCTCAACCAATTTTTGCGCGTGCTATTGTCTGTTTTTGATGAAATATGCAAGAGCTTTTCAGCTGTAAAGACAATGCACACAGCTGCAAGAATTACTATTGGGACGACTAAGTAGTAAGTGAACCATTCAAAAGGCAAAAGGAAAGCCGAAAACATAGATTCTGCAAAGAAAAGCGGAACAAAAAGGCTAAGCATCAAGGTAACAAACAAGATCAGTTTCTTTTGTCCGTTTAAGCAAGTAATAGCTGAGGCCTATGCCGCCTATCGCAAAGAATTGTATGAAGCCAAAGTAGAGGAGGAATGACTGAAAATTTGTGTATGGAGGATCTGAAGAACATAGGCTTTGTTGCCGAAAAACACGTGATAAACGGCAATATCAAGGTAATCTTTAGATAGCTTGGAAAATAAAAGGCGAAGAAGGCTATTGTTCCGCCAACTATTATCGCTATGAACCCCTTGAGATAAGCACCCTTGAATTTTATCAACATCCACAGCATGACAGGCAACATTATGACGACGGCAAGGAACGCTGTGAGCTGGTGAGAGAGCTAACGGCAAAAGCAATGAAGAAACTAACCGCCATATACCCGAATTGTTTGGCTGCCAAATACGAATAATAAAACAGCAAAAGAAGAAAAGCAATGCCAAGTACGGTGGTGTAGCCGCCCCATGTATTAAGTTCATACATCGGATAACACATTGATAAGAGAACAGCGGCGACTGCACCGATTCTTTTGTTGAAAAATTTGCTGCCGACCAAATAAACGGAAAGGAACAGTAGCCAATCAATCATTACAGCTAACGTCTTTTTCTGAAAAGAATCGTTTGCCCAACATTGCTTGCTCCACTAAGGGAAATGACCGTTGCAAGAATAATTTCAAAGAGCGGCGGTATCCAGCCTACACTGTTTAAAGGTATTTGCCCCGTTTTTAGGAAGATTTGAGCTTTTGCTAAGTGGACCGCAGGGTCGTTTCCTAAAACCAAGCCATTCATTGATATGAGCATGTAGAAGAGAACGATTATTAACGCTGAGAAAACAGTAATGAAGCCAACTTCAAGTTTTCTTCTCTTTCTCAGTTTACCCAACAAAGCCTTAGTTATCCTTTGACTAGGTTGACGTTAGATTCAACTTTGAAGAATGGCGACTTCATTGTTAGAAAATACAAGGCTAAATTCTGGATCATCGGCAAATATTTACGGTTTAACTCAAAATCGCGGTTTGCAACGTATGAAACGTTGTAATTCTTGCAATGTTATCTTTGTAGTCAAAGGTGGTTATGGGCAAGTCTGGGAGCTGTTGGGGATTCTTGATAGGTTAGCGGTTAATGTTTGAATGAGTACCAGATGGGTCTTTGGATCTCGCTTTCAGATACAGCAAATATTCCGACTAAAATTTGAATTTCAGCTCTTGATTTGCCTTGAAGGTTGTATGATAGTTGTGTTATGCATGGGTTTTGAGCAGTTAAAGTTGCTTATCGTCGGTTGGTTTTGCGAAAATTAGCTGTCCAGATCTGTGTAGTTGCGGAGGTCCAACATTGCTAAAGTGTTGTTGAATGGTGTTGAATATACCTTGGGAGTCCACGACGAAGTTTAGCCAGTCTAAGGAGACGTTTGGGTTGTTACTTTGAACAATTACACGTCATGTTTACAAACGTTGTCCTTTTGTGACAGTCGTGATTTCTGAGTAGCTGAAGGTCGCTGTTTGCTTTATTGACAATAATAGATGGGCTGTCACTATTTTGCGGCTGTCAAGTTGCATGTCAGTTACGGGCAGCTCTGCGAGGTTGTCGATTGGGTTACTTCCGTCGTGCGATAAGTAACGTGATTTCACTGTTGTTAAACTGGAAAAAGGCGTAGGGCTTGTTGGTCCAGTTTAGGTCGACTGACAATGGGGTTATGTCTACCCACGTATCCGCCGTCTTCGCGAACTTGAATGTAACCATTATCTATTACATAGTCAGTGTCGAGCAGGTAAGAAACGTTTTTTGATATGCTCACTTCACGGGCAAGCGTTGAAGCCTGCAAGTCAACATCCGTTAATGTCGGTCGCTGACCAAAACCTGCAAGCCACCATCCATAACCCCATATCAGAAACAAACACTGAGTCTTCGGGCGTATTTTGTTTAGCCCACTCTATCGCTTGGTAGCCCTGCGTTATTCATAACTTGGTAAAAACTTCTGAACTTTAACACCGTCCCAAGGAAAACGAAAGACTGGAACAAACAAAAGACAAGATAAGCAGAAAACCAATATAAAAACCGCATAAACCGTCTTTGATTTTAGTTGAGATTCTTGGACTAAGCTTGTTAAAGATCTGGTTTGTTTTATTGTTTTGCCTGCTTCAAACAATAGTGTGCACCTAACACTTTGGAAAATGCCCTGAAGCATAAGCCGTCATGACGGCAAAAAGAATTAGCACTGGATAGATTAGGAAGTATAGAAACCGAACAGGATCAACATACAATCCAACTAAGTAGTCTTGAGTTAAAAGTAAAGGAACTAAAAGCCAAATGATTAGAAGAAATACTGGAAACGAAAAAAACCGTCCTTTATATTTTTTTGGATAATAAGAAAAATGGCACGAGAGCAGGCAAAAAGTACCAACGCCGTCTCAAGAGGAACCGTTCTGTTCTTTAAGCAAAGCTTGTTCAATTGCAGAGCAGCCGGTTAATATGCAGCTTTCATTAAGTAAGGCTGAACTGCGGTTGCCAAAAAAGGCGAAACAAGAATTGCTCCAATAAATATCGGCAACGCCACGGAAAGACTGTTTTTTCTGGATTCATTAAAGATTTTAGGAAAAAACTAATGCAATGAGCAAAGCAACTGTGGTTATGCCCACGAAAATGGCGGCGCTCAAGGAATGAGTTAGAAATATTGAGGCAGCTAAAAGAGAGGTTGATACAAGAAAAGGCGTTAGTAAATTTTGTCTTTTTTAAGAAATAAGTAAAAAGTTATGGGAATCAGAAACAATACAATTATGTTGAGGGTAACCTCCCCAACAGAGTATTTCAATATCAAAACGTGAGATGGAAACAAAAAGAGCAACAATGAAAGCTGCCGATTCATTCCAAACTATTCGCGTTACTAAAGAAGACGGCTAGCACGATTAGCGACGAGAATAAAGCCTGCAACAATGGCCTGCGCTAAATAATTGGGCATGCCTGTCAGAATTATTATTTCTGAAGCAAAAATGTGAAATCCTGGAAATTCAAGCTCCACGTCCTCCACCCATTTGGTAAAAATTCCACAGGAAATTCGTGTTGCCTGATTGAGTGATTGAGTTTATGACACCAGCGTGAAAGCCAATATCTGATCCCGGCGGATATGTTTGCCAAAGCAACAGAACGATACGGTAAACAAAGGCGAAAGCGAAGATTGCTAGTAGCAAGACCTGCTTCTTGTTTGCCTTGAACATTTGCCCCAATCTTCCCGCGGGTAGCCTCTTTACGTTTAATGCTATGCTACGCTTTAAATGTGAATTAGAGTATGAAAAGCCCCATCTACAATTGATGCTGACAACAGAGTACGGAATTTCACGACCCCGCCTTCTTCATTTTGAAGTTCAAGTTCTTAGCTTGCAGCTGCTGGAAATAGGTAAAAATTGTGGTCAAGGCGAAGAGTTGTGCAAAGATTATCATTTTTGCAGTTGTGCCCTTGCAATTTGGAGGAATTCGTTAGCAGTAACATCCCAAGAAAACTTTTGTGAGTACTTTAGTGCATTCTTAGAAAAGCGGATCCTTAATTCTTCATTAGTGAGCAAAGTTATCAGACCTTCTGCCATGGGCCGGAATATCTCCATTTTTCACGAGAACGCCTGTACCTGGTCTTGAACTGAGTCTTTCAGTCCAGGCACGGAATATGCTACACTGGGAACGCCCAATGCGTTGGCCTCAATAATGTTTAACCCCCAACCTTCGCGGATTCCTGGATTAATCAGCACCCAACTTTGTGCTATGAGTCTTCGACGATCGGAATCATTTAATTGACCATAGAATCTTGTCCCTTGGCTAGAGATATCTTTCCAACTGACGCCTAATAGGACCGTCGCCAATTATCCATAACTCAGCGTCTGGGAGTTTTTCTTTTACCTTTTCAAACACTTTTATCGCGTGGCTTGGTCTCTTGGCCTCCTTAATCGTCCGGCATATACTATAACTGGATGAATGCTTTTGCCTGGCAAGTTGTCCAAAGGGGCAAAATTCAGCCCTTCAGGAATAACGAACACCCGCTCAAAGCCCAAGGCAGCCAAATCTTCGCGGGTGCTATTTGATACAGTAACTGTAGGTACGCCTAGCATATCTGCGCAGCCACTTGTTCTCAAGGTAATAGTAGCCTAACGCACTCAAAGGTAGACTTGTTTCGTAAAACCAATATTCTTTAGCGAGTTGATGAATCAAAGCTATTACATGCTCGCCATTTTCGATAAAACTGTGCGCGAAAAAAGGTCGAGTGTTTATTTCATCAACTATAAGGTCAAAATGTTCGGATTTGAAACGTTTTAAATAGAACTTCTTTGCCTCCCCATAAACTGAAAAGCGTCCGCCAGACCTAATTACTCTAACCCCATCAAGAATTTCTTCCTTCTTGCATCCTGGAAATATGGACGTAAATAGCGTAACTTCGTGTCCAGCATCAACCCATTGTTTTGTAACTTCATGAGTGAAAACCTCCGCCCCTCCCATCTCGGGATTGAGCCAGCAACGCCAATTAAAAACCAAAATTCTCATGGTTTACAAAACCTTGTTGAATTTTTGAACGTGCTCATAATTGAAATGAGGAACAGGTTTTCCATATATCCGAAGTACTCTTAACCTGTAGGCTATTCCAAGCAGGTCAACGAACATTCTGAGAATTTCTTTAATCTTAAATGATGCGTTTAATCTAAGTCGTACTGGCATCTCAACAATCTTCAGTCCATAAAGGTTTGCAACCGCAAGTAATTCAACATCAAACGCAAATCTTTTGACTACTAATTTAGGAATGATCTTCTCGAAAGAACTCTTTTTAATCGCCTTTAATCCCGCTTGAGTGTCCCTGATATTTGCCCCAATCAATATTTTAACCAAAACATTGAAGCAGTGACTGAGAATTCTTCTTAACATCGATATTTCAACTTGCGATTCAGAATGCCATTTAGAAGCGATTGCAATATCGCCATGATTCAAAGCCTCAATATACGTTGAAACGACCCCCATATCTATTTCCAGGTCGCTGTCAGCAAAAACAACAACATCACCAACGCTTTTCATGAAACCTGTTTTCATGGCGTAACCTTTGCCATTATTCCTATAGAAGCTTAGAACCTTTACATGACCGTTTTTTCCAGCATAAAGCAGTGCTTTCATCAGAGTGTTGTCTTTGCTACCGTCATCAACAACCAGAATTTCGTAACTCCTTTTTCGCATTTGAATACATCCCCCAAATTGGTAAGGGCATTTTCAATAGAATTTCCCTCGTTAAAGGCTGGAACCACCATGGAGAGTTCAACTTGCCCCATTTCAATCGCCAAAAACCTTAGAAGCTTGCCACTGAGTTTGACCAAAATCATTAGTCTTGCAATGGCAATAACTTGCGTAATCACTGCTCAAATGCTTGCATATCATATAGGTTAGCTATGAGTGTCTTCAGCAAAAGACTGTTTGTAAAGACTCCTTGATACAAGATCCCGTGATCTTATCCAAAATTTAGACGTATAAAACGCTAAAGCTGTAAATTTTTCTCTTCCAACAAAGAGTCTGCCCAAATTATAAATATCTGAAACATAGAAATATGCACTTTGCAAAAGGAGATAGATAATTGAAGAATCTAAACTCTAAAGTGAAAACTTTATCGATGTCGCTTTTGCTATTGCTAACGATTCTTGTTCCAATGTTAGCTCTGCAAACAGCCGACGCACACACACCTTCATGGAACATCCCAAGATACGCATACGTTACCGCAGCACCTAACCCAGTCGGAGTTGGCCAAGCCGTAGCCATAGTCATCTGGACTGACATTCCACCGCCAACCGCGTCCGCCGGAACCGGTGACCGCTGGACTGGCTTCACAGTTGACGTCACAAAGCCTGACGGAACCGTCGTTCATGCTCTTACAAACGGCGTTTCTGACCCTGTAGGCTCAGGTTACTGCTTGTTCACCCCTGACGCAATAGGTACATACACGGTCAAATTCAGCTTCCCAGAACAAATTTGTAAGCTCGCAGGTTACACAGGCATAAACGGTTCTAACAGCCAATACGTAGGCGACCTCTTCTCAGCCGCCAGCGCAACAACTACATTAACTGTCAGCCAAACAAAGGTGGCTCCCTTCGTTGAAGCGCAGCTTCCAGTCAGCTACTGGACTCGACCAATTAATGAAAACAACCAAGAGTGGTCAGCAATCGCCTCAGCATGGTTAGGTCAACGAATGTGCGGCGCAACTTACGATAAATTTAATCCGTATGGTTGGGCGCCTAACACTGCTCACGTGTCGATGCTTTATCCACTTGAGTGGGGTGGCATAACCGGCGGAGGCAACGCAATCTCTAACAGCATGGGCTTCTATTCCGGATCGCAGTATAACCTGAAATTCAGCAACCCAATTATCATGTACGGAAACGTCTACTTCAGCATACCCGCACCTCCAGCAAACAGCGGCAACGGTCTCACATGCGTCGATCTTAGGACAGGCCAAACTGAATGGACTCGCACAGACATCACCAGCGTTACGATTGGTCAACTTTACGACGGCGAAACTCCCAACCAGCATGGTACATCAGGAATGTACCTATGGTACAGCGGAACAGTACCTGCAGGCGCTTCAGTAAGAAATCCAGGTGTAGCCGCACAGAATATGATTAAAGGCACTTACAATAGAGATACTGCAAATATCGGCGCTCAAACTACTACAACCGGAACAGTTTCCTCCTCGACAACTGCTTGGTGCGCGATCGATGCCCTAACAGGTAAAAACGCATTCAATTTAACAAATCCACCTACATTTGGAATGGGCGTTACGGTTGCAGGTTTTCCTAGCAGTCTTGCTTATGGACCGCAAGGTGAATGGTTATACTATGGTTTAAGCCGATCAAATAACGACGCACCATACACGACGCTCTTTCAGTGGAACAACACAAAGTTGCCCGGCATAGAACAAGGAGGAATCTCAGCTTGGACACCAGGAATAACCAACTACAACATGAGTACAGCATACGACTGGAACGTGACTTTGGATCAGCCGATAGCCAACACGATGTCTCCAATAGGCTCAGTTGGCATGCTATTCGGTGCACCTGGCTCCTTTAACGCAACCACCGGCCTTAACACTCTGTACCCGCAAATTCTCTACATCCTGCCCGGCGATCTTATCTTAGGTCAAAGCTCGGGACTGCAAACTATCCCAGGAACTTCTGCTGGTCTGTTCGGTACTCCTGATCCCTACGTGATCTGGGCAATCAACCTCAATCCAAGCCGCGGAGCAATCGGACACGTTTTGTTCCAAAAGCAATACCAAGCGCCTTCAGGCAACAAAACCATCCAAGTAGGCCCAATTGACGGACAAAACGACGTGTTCATGATATACTTCCGCGAAACTATGCAATGGAGTGGATACGACGCTCTGACGGGCAACCTGTTGTGGGGGCCATTAGCACCGCAGAACTCATGGAACTATTACAGCGGAACTACTGGCTTGACTAACCCAATAGGTGTCGGTTATGGTCACCTCTATACAGCAGGTTACGGCGGTGTACTCTATGCAATTAACTGCAAGACCGGCAACATCGACTTCACATGGGGCAACGACATTAACGACCCGAACAACAGCACCTTCACCGCTGAAACAGTCTATGGCGAATACCCAACACAGGTCGCAGGAATCGCAAACAACAAAATCTACCTCGTTGAGGAAGAACACTCTTTGAACGCACCAGCATACCACGGCGGCAAAACACGATGCGTTGACGCATTCACAGGCAAACTTATCTGGCAAATTTATGGACTTAGCTCGTGGCAGGAATCTGCAGTTGCTGACGGCTACTACACATGGTTCAACATGAACGACCAACAAGTTTATGCAATGGGGCCAGGTCCAAGCGCAACCACAGTTGGCGTTAAAAACGACGTTGTACCACTAGGAAGCGCCATCTTAATCACTGGAACAATCACAGACCAAACACCACAAGCACAACTCAGAGGCACTGCAGCAGTTGCCGACGCAGACCAAGAGAAGCAGATGGAATTCCTAATCCAGCACAGCATCGACCAACCAAACGTTAACGGTGTGCCTGTGGCGCTGTCTGCAATTGACAGCTCAGGCAAAGTTATCCCAATCGGCCAAAGAACGAGCGACGGACTTAGCGGAGCATTCAAGATGCTTTGGACACCACCAGCAGTCGGCGAATACACTATCGTTGCTAACTTTACTGGAACGCAAGCTTATGGTCCATCATACGCATCTACAGGAATAGGCGTAACCGCAGCAGGTGCTCAACCAGAAGTTTCACCAACTCCAACACCCACCCCAATTGTTTCACCGACTCCATCAGCAATAGTCACACCGACTCCAATGACTCCACAGGGACCAGGTGGTATTCCGGCATCGACAATCTATGCAATTGCAGCAGCCATAGTGATTATCGTTATTGTGGCTGTCGCAGCTGTAGCGCTACGAAAACGCAAGTAAATGCAACAAAACCAAACAATCTTTCCTTTTTTTTCTTTTGCTTAAATGAGCGAAAATGGTTGAATGAGTCTAGAACTTGTTCACTGCTTTATTTGCTCTATGCTAAATTTAAGCGTCCAGAGACCCAGCTAAAATTTTTCAACTTTCTTTGGAAACTATTTGATTACTGAGAGGATTCGCTGCTCCCAGCCGGAAGTGAAGAACAGAGTAACCTTCATTGCTAGCCACAAAAAGAAGAGAATAGATTATTTTGCGTAGGCTTCAACGAGGTCTCGCGCTGTAATAATACCTACCAACTTGTCATCTTCTGACCACAGGCAATCGTCTAACATGTTTCAATGCCATAGTTGCTGCAGCTCTATGAACGCTTGTTCCAGCCGGAATAATAATTAGAGGCGATGAGCATTCTGGGCCTACCTCAGTAAATAATGCTTTGCCTTTGGCTAAGAAAGCTGTAAGTAAATCCCGTTCAGTGAAAATCCCAAACGGTTCGCCTTTGCTTGTAATTATGACACTACCGATTCGTTGCCTGCCCATAATACCCGCAATTCTGATGACAGATTCTTCTTCGTCCGCAGTGACGACTTCTTTTGTCATGAAGTCGTCAACTTTGGCTTCAGTTTCGGGAACATCAGGCAAACACTTGATTAAATCCGAAGCAGTTATAATCCCAACAAGGGTTCCCGAATCAAATACTGCAACTCTACCCTTTCTATTCATCATCAATTGTGCAACTTCTTTTATCGTTGCGGTAAAGGAAATCCCAGCTAACGGATAAGACATCACTTCTGCAACTTTTTCATCCTTTAGAAAAAGCCCAAGCGCCAAAACCTTGCTTAGCAAGTCTCTCTCAGTAATTATACCCACAGGCGTTTTGTAATTTACTGCAATTAGGCTTCCTATGTGCTTCTCGCCCATGATACGAGCAGCTTCATCCAGTGAAGTTTCTGGAGATGTGGTAACGACATCTTTTATCATTAATTCCTTCGCCACTCGATAACTAGGCAAATTGCGCTTATACTGCTCATATTCAAAATCAGCGATGCTTGACAATTTCATTTTTGTTTCTTCTTGTGGTGTCACCAAAAAAAGCCCTCAAACTAATAATAGTTGAAACTTCTAATTAAGCATCCTCACGATTCAAACCTGTAGTCCACGCTTTTTCAATAATTCGAAAATTATTAAAGCACAATTAACATATTGTTAACTTGTAGCTGAGATTTATGCCAAGTGTAATGAAACGTAAACAAAAGAATACTCAAAATGCACAAAGGAAAGAGTTAGAACGGGAGAAAGAAGCAAAAAAGAAAGAGTTAAGAAGTCAGCTTCCTGAAAAGGGCAAGAAACGTTAAAACCGATAAGTGCTATTGTAGCCCCGTTTGAAGCTTTTACTATTAAACATAGTAAAAACCTAAAGAATTTTTTTATTTTTATTAAGACCAAAACAATAGATGCAATACTTCATTCATTGATAGTTTTTAGCAAGGGTTATTTGTAAAGGTTTGTTGACACAATAAACCTGCTAAGTAATTCCGGTTTGTGCTATAGAAATCCCGAAGCTTCTCCAAAGCAGGACACTCCCGAAGTTAATTAAGCGATGAACGATTATTATCCGAGCCTCTTCTTAAAAACCTAGTTCTCAATATTGAAGTTCGATTTTCTTTTATCCTCAAATCTCTTCTGGGCTCCATACTACCCAGTAAGCTCCACGTTTCTCCAAGTTCAAACCACGTTCAGAAACTAATCTTTCTAAACTGAAAAGACATTTCGAAGCACATTTTTCCTCACTAAAACAAATGCAGTAACCTTTTCCATATTCATAAAGAATCTGAGGATTCGGCTTTAACCCTGCTTTTTTGAAGTTAATTGCAGCAAAAACCCTAAGAAACTCTCTAAGTTCAACGAAATTCATGCAATACAGTTTTAGAAATGTAGTCTTATCTCATAAACAAATGTGATTACAAATAGTTCTTACAACCTTTGAGAAAATCTTAAACTGTAGTTTTCTTCAAACTAAAAGCCAAATCCAAAACAAGAGCCACGTGGCACTTCAATTTCTATGAATGTATCGTCGGCTTGGAGGAATCCTTTTTTAGAAAAAGAAACAGAGATGGCGAAGCGACTCGATTTCGCAAACTATTCCTTTTCAAATTGAAACTGAACTCTCCCTCAGCTCTGTTATGGAGTGACTGTGACTATTCCCCACATGCCAGCCGCGAAGTGCCCGACGACTTGGCAGATGTAAAAGTAGTTTCCTGCTTGGTTGGGTGTGAAAGTAATTGTGCCGTTCCCGAGCCCAAATATTATGTTGACCCGAGCTCCGAAAACGACGTTTGCTGTAGCTGATTGAGCGTCAACCATTGCCCAGTTGTGCTCAGTGGTGGGCATGGTGTTGACGAGGGTTAAGGTGACGTTATTGCCGACTTTGAAAGTGAATGCTGGTCCGGGGCTTTGTATAGTATTTGGGCTATTTCCAAATCCGAAAGTTCCCTGGCTATTGACACCCGCGTAGATGGTTACGTTAACTTCTGAGACTGCTGGAGTAGGCGTCGGGGTGGGTGAAATAGTTTGCAGTGGTGTCGGTGTCGCGGTTAGAGTTGGCCCGGGTGTTGGATTGACGATGGGAGTAGATGTTGGTGTTGTTGTTAATGAAGGAGTTGGGCTAAAGGTAGTAATGGGATTAGGCGTTGGGGTAGACAATGCGGTTGAAGTTGGCGACGAAGTTGGATTGAGATTAGAAGTCGAAGTAGGCGTCGGGACAATTGATGAAGTTGGTGATGGATTTAATGAAGGTGAAGAGGACTGAGCCAAGATATAGATGCCGATAATACTGGCTATTACAATTACAGATGCTAATGCAATTACTAGAATTTTTGCTATGCCTGATTTTGAAGACAAAAAGTGCATTTTGTTGATCGAATGCTTCAATTGAATGCTTCCTAAAATGTTTTCCTTTCTGATATTATGACTGAAAAGAATTCTCTTCGATCTAAAATTTGGGTGAAAAGCTCTTTTTTTTCTCACTTCAAACCTTTCATTCAGAATCTTTGTATGTAGAGAAAAAATAGTTCTAAGACAAGAAAAAAGAAGAGGGAATTGTTGAGGTTTTGGTTGTCTATTGGGTTATCTACTGGTGACGGTTACGGTTATTGAGTTGCTAGTTGCGGTTGCTCCTGCGGTGTCTGTGACTTTGCAGCTGTATGTGTAGGTTCCTGTTGTGCTTTGAGTAATTAGCAGTAGCATTGATGTTTGTCCTGTTAAGAGTGTGGTTCCTTGGTACCATTGGAATGTGTACGAGTATGTGCCTCCCCATGCTTCTGCGAAGACGTACCATGGTTGTCCCGTCATGATTGAAACGCTAGTGAAAGCCGACGCCGCCAATGGAATATTTAGCGGATTTGGAGTCACGCTTGGAGTTGGGGTGGGACTTGTGGTTGGTGAGGGAGTTGGTGAAGGTGTGGGTGTTGGAGTTGCTGTTGGGGATGGTGTTGGGGTAGGTGTGGTGGTTTGGTTGGCGATTTGTCCTCGGATTTCTCCGCCTGGGAACTGTGTTGTGTGTACGTTTACGTAGGTTGTTCCGTTGTTCATCATGGCTATGAGGGTGCTGAGGGGTTGTCCTGCGAGGGTTCCGGTTAGGTTGGCTGCGGTGAAGTCTCCTTCTGCGAGGATTCCTGTGAATGATCCGACTTTTGCTGTTGCCGGGGGAATTGGGAAGAGCAGAACCACTATGCCTCCGTTAGTAGTTGCGTTGCCTGCGTGGATGTGTGACATGGTTGCGTTGGTGATGTTTGTAACCTGCACTACATAATGGAAGGAGAGACCGTCTGCGCTGAGTGTAAAGTTGGCTTGACCTGTGGCTGTACTATTTGATGGCGGGACCTCATTGTTGCCAAGTTGAGCAGCGAAAGTGCGAGTCGATGGTGTAGGACTTGGTGATGGTGAGGTTGTTGGTGAGGGAGTTGGAGTTGGTGTGGGTGTGGTTTGTTGGGTTTGAATTGTTCCCGAGATTCTTCCTGAGGCTATTGCTGCTAGTGTGAAGTTAACGTTTGATGTCGTTTGGCTTGCAATGACGGATACTGCGCTTTTTATTTGAGTTGAATATCCTGTGATTACCGCTGTGACGTTGTATGTGCCTGTCGTTAGGCCTGTTGATATGATGTAGTCTCCTGTGCTGTTAGTTGAGGCTGATCCTGACCCGATGCCCGTAGTGCTTTGAGCTGAGACAGTGACGAAGGCGATGGGGCTGCCTGTTGAGTTAGTGACTTTTCCACTTATGATTCCCGAGGCTTGGATGGCAAGTTGCATGTTTACATTTGCTGTGGTTTGGCCTGCTGTTACGTTTATGCCGGCGGTTGTGTTGAAGGCTGTTCCGCTTGAGGCTATTATTGTGTAGGTGCCTGTTCCTAGTCCGGTTGTGATTTGATAGGTTCCGTTATTATTTGTGGTTGCTGTGCCAAAGAAGCCGCCACTTGATGATGATGCGATGATGCTTGCTCCGGCGATTGGTTGTCCATTTGCGGTTGAAGTTACGGTTCCTGAGATTATGCCTGATGGATCAAGAAGAATGTTTGCTGTTGTTTGATTGCCTGCAACTACGGCTATGCCTGAAACGGTTTTTGCGATATGGTTGGTGGGGAATGTGATGGTGACGTTGTATGTTCCTGATGGTAAGTCAGTGTTTAGAATGTACTGTCCAGTTGAGTTTGTTGAGGCAAATGTTGCAAATACGCCTGTGTTTGAAACTGCTGAAACCAGAATGCTCGATAATAGAGCGTTTGATATTGAGTCGCGAACTGTTCCTATGATTATGCCTGATTTAGGCAGTGCCAAGTTAACGTTGGCTGTTGTTACGCCTGCTGTAACATTGATTCCTGTTAGTGTTTGGCTTATGTAACCAGTGGCTAAAGTTGTGGATACGTTATATGTGCCTGTTGGGAGGTTTGTGTCTAGTCGGTAGGTTCCGTTGCTGTCCGTTATAGTTGATTGTCCGCCTGAGATTTGGCTGTTTGAAGGTACAGCTGAGACTATGACATTTGCCAGACCGGTTCCTGTTGTTGCGTCGGTTACTTTTCCGGTTATGTTGCCTGAAACTGTAAGCGTAATATTTACGTTTGCAGTTTCTGCTCCGGCTGTTACTGAAATATTGCTAACTTTTGTTTGCACGTAACCTGTGGCAACTGCGGAAACTGAGTAGTTGCCAGTGTCTAAGAAGGTTGTAATGTTGTAGAAACCTTGCGCGTTACTTGTTGCCGATCCAGAACCGTTGCCGGTGGCTGAAACGAGGGCGTTTGGTACAACCGTTAGGGCTGCATTCGCTGTATTTTGAGATGCAAAATTAGCAGCGATTGCGATCCCTGCAAAGACAGCCACGAGGAGCATTAGAATTAACGATTTTGCTTGAGCTTGACGAGAAAAGGTAGGACGTTCTGGTTTGAAAGCTAAAAATAACTTCGTTCCGATATTCATTTTTTAAAAATCTCCTGAAATTAGCTGTGTCTATATGATTAAATCGCTTATAAAAGGATTTGTTGTTACGTTCCGTTGCATTCTTTCGAAAAGGCACAGTGAGCGGAATATAAGTTTCACCAATGAAAAGAAGATCAAAATTTCCTTTTTCCTGTATGACCACTCAAAGCGCTTGGCCAGAAACCCCCGTACTTTTACGTATAATCAATGCCCGTTTTGGCACTATTTATTTCAAGCTGTTTTTCCTCAAACCGTTTGAGCCTCTGCTTTCTCTTTTTCTCTAAAGATTTGTCTTCAATCCAGTTGAGGAGCCAATTTGCTTCGATGTTTATTTTGGTTCGTTTTTGAGCCATAAAATCTTCCTCGCTTCACCAAAATTAGCTTTAAGCCCTTATGAAATATATTGAATTTACTGGATTCAAAAGAACTTAATAATCAATTGTGGTTGCATCATGAGTCCAACAAATTACGAAGTGTTATATCTGCAAAGACCTCAATACGACAATTTTCAAATTGACAATAAGAGGAAAACTTGTATCCTTCACAATATTTCATGAATCTCGACTAATTAGCAGTAATATAGAGTCTTAAGAACAAAAAAATATATCCTCAAACGAGACATTAGTTAAACAGAGAAATGTTATGCAAAAAAAGAAAACAAAATCAAAAAAGAAACTCAATGCTGAAAGGCGAGAATCTGCTCTAAGTATCGACGTTCTGCCCAGCTTATAAATTTCAATTTCAACTGACAGTCGATGTTCAGGTTTTTGATGGTCTATTCCAACTATTTTGGCAATTGTCTAAGATTTGAATCGGCGCTTAGAGCTTTAATTCATTAAGCTTAAATTCAAAAAAGAGGAATACCCGTTATGGACCGCTTAAAGCTAATAAGCTATTTAGCCCTTGCTTCAGGATTCGCATTGTTACTAGTTGGAGCGATCACTGTAACTTACGTTAGCGGGTGGCAACAAAACGTTGGACAAACCCCCTCAAGTATCCCAGTTCATCCTTATGCCCAATATTCCACTTTGCTAATGGTTCCAGGCGCAATTCTAGTGATCATCGGCGTAATTTACAGATGGAAAAGCTAACTCACGCATTTTTTAGTCTCATAATCCGCATTTTGAATTATAAGACGTGCTTAAAAAAACTGCAATGTGCTCATCAGTTTTCCTAATTCTAGTGAAATATGCCTGGGTAATAAATCAGAACCACTGCTACAATCAGTCCGATTATCAAGGCGCCGGTAATTATGGCTTTCACAGTTGTGTATGATATTCTGATTTTAGGGCCAGAAACCTTCTTGCGATTTGTTTGGACAATAGATTGATTTGTTGGCGGCAATGAGTTTTTTGAAGGCAGGGCTTTTCCACAGAACGAACAAAACATTATGTCATCCTGATTTTGTCTGCCACAAGAGGGACAAAACATCTAATTTAGCTCCTACAATCTATTATCGGCGCGAAAACAAATAAGTTTTGTTACTTGCCCTTTTTCAAACTTTCCAAAAAGAAAACAAAACACAATAAATTTCTACTATTGTATCGATTTTTGTTAGTTCTGGGGCATCCTGGTCCATTTTCTAGAAAGTGAATTTTGGATTCATATTGTTAGATCATAAGTCAGTTAAGTACTCAGGGTACATATTGACGGAACAAGGCTTTGAGAGGAAAAAAAATGAAACAATCAATCGCACGCAAAAACCGAAAAGAACTAGAAAACAAACTTGCTAAAGTCTTCGAGAAAGATATGAAAGCGCTTCCAGCTGAGTTCAGGAAGATAATGGTTAACGACCTTGTGTCCGCGTTTGAAAGTAGATTAAGTGTCCTGAACCGGGCGCAGTCAAATTTGAATTTAGTAGTTATTGATGAGAGGGAAGTTCAGGTTGAGACGATCTAAACTCGAAGTTTACGTCGACATACTAACAGTGCTCAGTCAGCGCGGTCCGCTGAAGCTTACGCACGTTATGTACAAAGCGAACGTAAACTGTAGCGTCTTAACAGAATACTTAGATTACCTAATTGGGCATGGACTAGTTGATGAAAGAAACATAGGAAAAGACCGAATAGTCTACGCGGTAACCCAACAAGGCATTTCGGTGCTCAAGTATTTTGGCGAATTAAAGCAAGCGTTGCCTATATTAGAAGAAGCCAAACGACAAATCCCACCTCTATACTAAACAAAAAGGAAGTTGTGACCAATTTGTTGGTCACGTCCTAAAAATATTTTTTAGATTTAATTTGTGATTGTTGAGCAGATTTTTTATACGTGAGACGTAGACCTAATTCTATGCCGGGGTTAACAAAGAACCTCCCAATCGTGATAATTCTTATTGTAGGAGCTGCGCTGGTTGTTATCGGGGAAGCCCTCTATTGGTACGTAAATTCAACCATTAGCAGCCTAGAAATGAAACTTTTACAGGCAGGCTTATCGTCAAGCGATCACGATGCCTTTCAAGGTTCATTGAATTGGTGGCAAACCGAAAAGACATCCACTTACGTCCCAATTTCAATATTCGTAATAATCGCAGGAATAGCAACTGTGTTGGTTTTAGCAGCTTACTGTGTTTTGAATATTTTTCAAAATCGGCAAAATATCAAGTAGAATAGTATGAAAAATAATTTAGGCCAAAACCTTAACTTGAAACGTAGGATCAAACGTTAGACTGTTTAAGACGCCTCAGAATGCAATTTGATTCAAGTCATATGGAAAGGAAAACAGAAATTATCTGAAACCCATTCCTACTTTCGTGCAATTCTCATCATCAGCGCCTTAATTTGATTTTTAGTTGCTTGAAAGGACATTGGGGGCAATAGCCCATTCTGCCTAATGATAATGAGATTGATCTTCCGTTTCTTTTTACTTTTGTGTCATCCAGAAAACAGGAAATGTTCTAAAGAGAAATTCGGAATCAAAAACAATATTTAATTAACGATCTTTTAGAAGAATTTTAGATGCTTCTTCTAACGAACAGTTTGTGTTCTCGAATTATTGCGCCGTAGTCTTCGCTGCGCTTAATTTTCTTGATACTACCCTGGAAGAAAGCCCCAAGATTTCCACCACTGTGAACAAAAGATGGGTTGTCCCTTAAACATTCAGCAGGCAATGGCTTAGCCCATTTGTCAACATCTCTAAGGAAAACCCCTTGATTCCAGTCTATGAAATCACTGTGAACTATTTCTTTTTCTTTCTCTTCATCCAATGTCAAAAAGCCTGAGTCCAAAACGCAAGTTCCAACGAAACGACTCTTTCCCTTTTCAACTAAGAAGAAAACGACATGATCTCCTTCTTTCACCTCGTTAACATGAGCCTCCACTTTTCCTTTTTCATTTAGTTCCCTAAGAGCCCAAAAACGTTCACTGGCGCGATGATCAAAAATTGCAAATGCTCTTCGACCAAAAAGCCCGCCTACTTCGTCCTTTACTTTGAAAATCCAATAATTAGCAGCCATCCTATTTTCCCCCAAGTCAATGATAGTTATCAAGTTTTAACAAATAATTAATCTGGATTTTCCATATAAACACAAGTGTATGTTTTTGGAGAATTCAATGTACAATTAGAGGTAAACCAAACGGAAATTTTAGTTGCATTTTCATAGAAGTCGTGGAGAGGCTTCAGAAAAGTTATTACGACTAAACCATACTCTGTGGGGCAAGGACGGATAACAATACCTACAAAAAGTACTAACCAAGCCAATCTTGAAATCGAAACAAAAGCAAGGGACGTTTGCATAGGTCTAATTCAGACAGCTGTTTCAGACAACATAAATGAGAATATGGAAAAGGCAAAAGAAAAAATCGAAGAGGCCTCAAAGAAGGGCGCTCAAATAATTTGTCTTCAAGAATTATACCGAACAAAATATTTTCCTCAAAAAGAAAATGAAAAAGTAACCGATTTGGCTGAAACAATCCCGGGCGAATCCACAAAGGTTTTTTCAGAATTAGCCAAAAAGAACAAAATTGTCATCCTGGTGCCTCTTTTCGAAAAACATTCGAGCGGCAAATATTACAACACAGCCGTTGTGATAGACGCTACTGGTGAAATCCTTGGGGCTTATCGCAAGGTGCACATACCTAATGATCCTTTGTTTTATGAAAAAAGCTATTTTGATAACAGCAATTTTGGCTACGAAGTATACAAAACACGTTATGCTTGCATTGGAGTGCTTATTTGTTATGATCAATGGTTTCCTGAACCTGCCCGAATCAACGCTTTGAAAGGCGCTGAAATAATATTCTATCCTACTGCAATAGGTTGGGTGAAAGGGTACACTTCCGCTGACGGCGATTGGCACGACGCTTGGAAAACCGTTCAACGAGCTCACGCTATAGAAAACGGTGTACATGTAGCTGCGGTAAATCGGGTCGGCGAAGAGGGAAAGCTGCAGTTTTGGGGTGGTTCATTTGTATCTGACTCATTTGGAAAAGTACTCAAGGAAGCAAGCTACGAAAAAGAAGAAGTTCTAGTAGTCAAAGTTGATTTGAGCAAGAACAAGAGAATTCAAGAAGGGTGGGGATTCTTCGAAAACAGACGCCCCGACACCTACAAATCACTCACTGAAAAATAGAATTGAGGCTTAATCGATGAACGCAGAATCCAAGACACCCCGCGAATTAGGATATCGCATGCCAGCCGAGTGGGAAAAACATGAAGCCTTATGGCTATCATGGCCACACGACCCTACAACTTTTCCAAACAGAGTTGAAAAAGCAGAAGAAGCATATGTACAAATAATAAAAAATATTCACGAAAGCGAAAACGTGAACCTTTTCGTCAAAAACGACCTCATGAAACAAAGAGTAACTTCTTTTTTTAAGAAAAACGGAATTAGTTTGAACAAGATATGTTTCTTCAAATTTAACTATGCAGATGTCTGGTTTAGGGATTATGGTCCAATCTTTGTCACAAACAAAGATCAAAAATTAGCTATGGTTCACTGGATTTTTAACTCATGGGGCGAGAAATACCAAGAACTCCTCAAAGACAGCAAAATCCCCCAGGTAATTAACAAAAAAATGAAATTGCCCTGTTTTGAGCCGGGGATCGTCTTAGAAGGAGGATCAATAGATACTAACGGCAAAGGAACAATGCTCACAACTGAACAATGCCTCTTAAACAAAAACAGGAACCCACAGCTAGACAAAGGCGAAATCGAAAAATATCTTAATGACTACCTAACTGTCGACAAAATCATCTGGCTAAAAAAAGGAATTGACGGCGACGACACCGACGGCCACATCGATGATATAGCCAGATTCGTCAATCCAACAACAGTCGTATGCGCCTACGAAGAAAACAAACAAGATGAAAACTACTCTGTTCTCAAAGAAAACTATGAAATACTCCAAAACTCAACCGACCAAGACGGAAACAAATTAAAAGTAATTAAGCTGCCAATGCCCAAAAAAATAGGATACAAAAATAATCCACTTCCAGCAAGCTATGCAAACTTCTACATAGGAAATACAACCGTTCTAATCCCAATTTTCGGACATAAAAACGACAAAACAGCTCTTTCCATTATTCAAGAGCAGTTTCCAGACCGAAAAGCCGTTGGAATCGATTGCTCAGATTTAGTCTATGGGCTTGGAACCATTCATTGCATTACCCAACAACAACCCTTTGCAAAACAAGTGGTTTGCACCCAATCAAATCAAACAGATAAGAACGCCTAAAATTTTCACCTCTTCTATTAATCCTCAAGTCATCGATCATACAGTTTTGTAGAAAGAGAAAATTCAAAGAAAACGCGCCGGCGGGTCACAGCACGTCTTGACAAGATCTCGAGACGGAAACTTAACTTTGGGCTAAGGAGCCTCCGAGTCTTGCTAAGGGTGACCCAGCCAAAGCGCAGGTATACGTTGTTGGGGGTTAATTCCCAATTCACGTTTCTACATCTGAAAATAAATGGGTTTTCGATTTCGTTTTTGTACTTCGAAGTTTAAAAAAATATAAATGAATATTCAAAAAATGGGTGAAAGCCCAGAAAGCCCGCTTAGCCAACAGTTTTCCTGTTGTGTTAGGAAGTTTGGGTTTTGCTTTGCTTTGACTTTTTCGCTTTTCTTTTCTCGTCGCGTTCTTTCTTAGTTAACGGTTTTTCTTTTTTTGGCATTAGGTTTTTGCTCCGAGAGAATTATTATGGCGATAACTGCTTTAATAACTTTTCAAAATTACGTGTATTCTCTGAACGTGTGGTTGCATTTTGTGCATCGGAAGAATTGAGTTGAAGCTTCATCGCCGCCTCGAGTCTGGACCTGCCAAACATAAACCAGCATGTTGCCGCATTTGGGGCATTCCATCCTCATTGTTGGCATGGTATTGACTTGATCTTCTTTTCCAATTACCGTTACCTGTTGTTGCAAAGTATGTTTGATTACTTTTCCACTCGCCTTCGACTCAGTTTTCTCGTCCAGCTCTTTCTTAACATAACCACATTTGGGACAAACCATCGAAACTCCAGCTTCGGTCCTTTTTGGAACGAGGCGAGATCCACAATTTGGACAAAATTCCATAACAATCACGCTATTTTCTTGACCTAATATACGTCTCCTGTTGATGACTCTTCCAAAAAATATAAGGTTGCCTCTAAATTCTCACTCAAAACCATCAATCAATCGTCCGTTGCCTTGACAACCCTTAAAACACCCAATTCAATAATCTACGAAAAGCGAAGTGCTCAAGTTGTCTGGGTCAAATTCAAAATACAGCGAATGGCAAACAATTGATCATGCCTTATCTTACCTATCTCGAGCAGACAAACTCCCACACCGAACAGAAGGAGAACGCGTACTCCTTGACCAGATTCCTCAAAACGCTCGCAGGTTTCTTGATCTAGGAACAGGAGATGGCAGGACGCTTGCCCTCGCTACGCTGAATAGACCAAACGCAGAAGGCATTGCCTTGGATTTTTCAGAGCCTATGCTTAAACAAGCCCGCAAACGGTTCCAAAACGACGATCGCATTAAGATAGTAAAACATGACTTTAGTTTGCCCCTGCCGCAGTTCAGAACTTGGAAAATTTGATGCAGTGGTTTCGAGTCTTGCTATTCACCACCTTACTCATGAACGAAAAAAGCAACTGTATGAAGAAGTCTTCTTGCTTCTTAATCCTGGAGGAGTATTCTGTAATCTTGAGCATGTGTGTTCACCAACTCAGGCAATCCATTTGAAATTCTTAGTTCAAGTTGGACAAAACACCTGAAACTGAAGACCCATCAAACAAATTGTTGGATGTCGAAACTCAACTTCAATGGTTCAAACAAATAGGCTTCACCGACGTTGATTGCTATTGGAAATGGCTCGAAATAGCTCTACTAATAGGATTCAAAAATTAAGGAAACTCGTCTTCAATATTTTTAGAAAGTTAACAAAAACTGACTCAATTTCTTTGACACCTTACAAGCCCAAAGGCGTGAGAATTAGTTGAAGCATTCAACATTTTGCTCATAGAGGTCTCGACTTTGGGATATTGCAGCTTCATCCACTAAATGAGCCGTTCCATCAGAACAATAGACCTTCTCGCCTTTAGTTACTATCCTGAAACGTTTACTGCAAACCTTTAGCTGTGAGCACCCGTCACAATCTCGCGATAACATTTTTTTTCTTCACCTCACATTTCCTTTTGTAACTATTGATGCTCAAGTATCTTTTAGGTATGCTCTTCATAATCTATATAGGTTATATAATTAAGAAACCAAGCACCTAGAATTCAAAAAGATCTAATCTTTTCATCTAATAAAACAAGAAAAAAGGAAAGGATATGAATGGATTTAGATTTTTTTCTTTTCCAGAACCTGCCGGAAAGTCTTCCCACAGCAATCAAATAAGCCTATGGTGAGTTGCGTTCTTTTTCCTGCTTTGTCTGGTTTTCCTGCCATCTTCCAAGATTTTTTCGCGGTTTTGACGTCTTTTCCGCATTCGGGGCATTTTGCCATGTTTTATCCTCCCGGTCCATCGTTATGTATCGTTCAGCATAAAACGTTTTCCATAAGCTAACCTACCTGAGAAAAGAAAAAACCTAAATTTTGATTATAGACAACAAATAAGGCGGGCACGAATTTGCTAGATGGGTTTTATTTCTTCAGCTTTCATGATTGAAGCAATGGGCACATTAATTTTGCGAAAAGAATCTAAGACTTTGTCCTGACTTGGTCCATCAAGCACAAAAACTACGCTTCCATATTCCGAACAACAATAACAGGATCTCAGGGTTATGTCTTTTATTCCAGCTTGCATCAACATTTTTGGTGCGCCCCTCGCGCAAGCTGTAGGTTCTTGGGATGGACGCAAAATAGCCGTATTAACTATGAATGTTGGCAAAGAATTCATCTCCTATAAAGTAAAGCCATTTGATTTCATTTATAAGGTTCTGTGATAGTTACGTTGCAGCCACAAACAAGACTATTGTGTTCCAAATGTTTCTGATGCAGAATTACGATAAACTTCCAGGTCTCTAAAAGAAAACAAGACAAAAACGACCTCAAAGCATTTGTCCGTTTTTAGCAAGAATTCTCTTACTGTTCGCAAAGCCACCAGGCTGGCCTCATTAACAGGGTAACCATAGGCGCCAGTGCTAATTGAGGGGAAAGCTATCGTTTGTAAGTTATTAATTGCCAATAGTTCTAAAGAATTAAGGTATGCTTGCCCCAACAATTCAGATTCATTTTGATTTCCGCCACTCCAAATTGGCCCCACGGTATGAATAACTTTTTTTGCTCGAAGGTTCCCAGCGCCGGTAATTACGGCCTTTCCTGTCGGCAAACCATGCGGATATTCTGAGACTCGTATCCTTTTGCATTCTTCAAGAATTGCGGGTCCTCCCTTGCTATGAATGGCGCCATCTACGCCTCCACCGCCCATAAGAGTTGAATTGGCTGCATTTACGATTGCGTCAGTTGCCATTTCAGTTATGTCGCCTCTGATTAAACGAATCGTTGATTTGCCGACCTGAAACGTGTCCTTTCCCATTTTATCCACTCACTAAATAGTGGTACTCAATATTTGCCAAAGCGCTGAACCAAAGAAGTATGCGCCAAAACCAACTAATATGCTCACACAGAAAAAGTTGATGCTCTGATGGATCCTTGGAGTCCAAAATTTATGCGACTTAAATATCAAGAGAGCGACCAAGGAATACCACAAGAAATCGCACGACCAATGCAGCCCTGCAAAAACTGAAAAACCAAGAAATCCGAATACTTTTGCATTCAAAATCAACGTGGTTCCCACAGTTAGCCACCAAAGTATGAAAGCGGGATTAAACGCCGTAGTTTTCAATCCAGCTAAAAAAGAATCCTGCGTTGAATTAACACGTTTTTCGTCATTTCTTTTTCTGTTTCGAAAGGTTTGCACGCCCATGTAAACCATTAGTAAGCCACCCACGAGTCCGATTCCAGCTTGAACATACCATGGAACATTGAATTCGCTAAGAATGAAGAAAATTAAGAACATTAAAGGAAACTCGACTACTCCATGACCAAAGGCAATAAGGATTCCTGCAGTTTTTTGTTTGGAAGCTTTCTCAATGGTCACTGCAAACAACGGACCGGGTAGAAGAACTCCTGACATTGAAATAAATGCAACTGAAGCCAAGAATAGGTAGAAATCACCTATAAATGCCAATTAGCTTCAGCTCCATAGAAATAAGCGTAAGCGGACCTGCTCAAAAATCTTCGCTACAACTTCGTTGTTTTGGGCCAAGCTTGGTTCGCATGACCTCAACTACTTCGGTGCTATCTTTGGCAGCTGCGTAGTCATCAAGCAGCATTGCGTTTAACTCAAAGAACGTGTGCCCCCACGTAAAAATCGCAAGCATCTGCTTAGCCTCATCTTTGAAACCGGCAATATACAATGCTCCAGCTAGAGCTTCGGCAGTGCTGAGTTTGGTTGCCTTTGCATAATTAGTTGGATTGCCGGCAAGCAAAATAGGCAAACACCTTGAAGTACCCCTTACGTGATGAGACAATACTTTTTCAGCATGTTCCCAACTGCAATCCAAAGCAACTAAGCCAGCCTCGGCAACTCTTTCACGATCAGCTGGCGAGAATGCAGTCTCTGAAAATGGGTTTAGAACAATAGCACGGTGAGGCAGGAAACGGGTTCTAGTAACCACCCTTGCAAACCCGCGGCGTTTAAGCTTTAATCCGGTGCAGCGTTTTGGATCGCATTGGTTCGCATGATAAATCGAAATGTTGATACTAAGGGGTCTTTCCACTTGACTTTCGCACCTTAACATTGCCAACTGGGTCATTTAGGACTTGTGGGATGAAATTCAACAAATCAGTGGCAACCAAGTGAAAACCTAATTCACCAGCAGCAAGATCACCCGCCGCCCCGTTCACAAAGGCACCTGCCACGGCAGCCTCAAACGGATCAATTTTCTGAGAAAGCAAGGCACCCACGATTCCCGAAAGTACATCACCCGTGCCTCCAACAGTCATTCCAGGGTTTCCCGTGAAATTCAGCTTTACTCTTTTGCCATCTGAAATAATGTCAACCTTTCCCTTTAGCAAAATGACAGCTCCGAGCTCCGCAGCTGCCTGTGTCACCATTTGAACTCGACTTTCCAAATCCTCAGGAAGCTTCTTACCTGTCAAAATAGCAAATTCGCCAGCATGAGGAGTCAATACAAGTGGAACTTTCAGAGACCGTTTAAATTCTGAAAAAGCCTTCAACCCATCAGCATCCAGCAGAAGAGGCTTACCCACCTCTTCAACGGCCTTGACACATGCTTTAACAAAGGATTTAGTTTCAGAATGCAAACCAACACCCGGACCCAAAACGACCGCATCAACCAAACCAAAATAATCCTTAAGCAAATTCAGATTTTTCTGGTTCAAATGACTGCCCTCCAACTTAATTGTAATCAAATCAGGCGACATCGAGGCAATATCGTGTGCAGTCCCTTCTGGAGACGCAGTATAGGCTATATCCACTCCAGTTCGAAGGGCCGCCATCGACATTAATGCCGGAGCACCAGAAAAAACTTCGCTTCCACCGATAAACAAAGCCCTGCCAAAATCTCCTTTATGAGCAGACAAAGCCCGCTTTTTTGTAACAAGCAAGACGTCACCAGGTCCGGCAAACGTTTCTAATTCATAAGGCAAACCAATTTCGCGAACTATTAACTCACCAACATGATTTTTCGCCTTTTCCAACCCCAACTTTGCCTTATGAAAAGTAACCGTAATATCCGCTTTAACAGAAGTTCCCAATATTTCTCCTGTGTCTGAATCTAAACCAGTAGGCACATCAACAGCAATCTTTGTTGCATTCAAAGAATTGATGAAATCTACAAACTGCGAAACCGGAGGCTTAACCTTTCCCTTTGTCCCAGTTCCTAGCAATGCATCCACAACGATGTCAACATCAATTTTAGGCATTTCAGCAACATCTGTTAGTTCCCAAATGGGAATGCTATCTCGAAAATTCTGCAAAGCTACCCAGTTTGCAAGAGCTGATTCATGACCAATATTTTCAGCTTTCCCAACAAGAATCACTGCCACTTTGTCAAAGCCTAAAGAAAGCAAATGTCTTGCAGCAACAAAACCGTCTCCACCATTTCCCCCCAATCCACAGATTATCAAAATTCTACGATCTTTGTTGAACCTTGAACCTATTTCTTCGGCGATGTTTCTGCCAGCATTCTCCATTAGTTGAAGAAGAGAGATCCCAAAATATTCAGCGTTAGTTTCTAAAGCGCGCATTTCTCTGCTTGAGATATTTTTTTCTTGCAAAGCGAAACCCTGGATAATCTATTGAAATGTTTTAAAAGATAAGCCTATCTTATCGAAAAACGCCTTGTTGGAAAAACACAACAAGGCAGTCAAAATGTTTAAGGTGAGAGTTTTCCTTTTGGACGCTGACCCTTCGCCTTGTATTCATGCGAAATAATCATCGTTGACGTGATCAATACGTTGGGGACATTCCTAACGTGATCTGATACAAAGTCTTCAAGTTCATCCAAATCTTTTGTCAACATTTTTGCTATGACATCGTACTCGCCGAAAACCACATCGGCTTGCATAACCTCACTGAATTCTATAATTTCTGGGCTACTTCTCTCTCGGTACTTGAACTAACCTTAAACATAACATAGGCTAAAACTGGTGTTCCAGGCATCTAATCCCCAAATTATTTCTTACCTCAAAGAGCTTAATTACTTTTCTATTCCAGGTTGCTGATGTGTGAAAAACTTTATCCACTACCACGTGGTTCTTTATTAATTGTCCAACAGCTTGGTCAAAACGGCTGAAGGCTACTTAATTATTAAGGTGAATTTGTTGAAAAGAACCTTAGACCTAAATATAGATAGCAAAGACGCATTAATTATCGCTGATATACAGAAAGACTTCCTTCCAAAAGGATCTCTACCTGTAAAAGAATCAGACGAAATAATTCCAATTTTAAACGAATACGCAAAAATGTTCAAAAAATCTGAGGCACATGTCATCGCTTCAAGAGATTGGCATCCGCCAAAACACATATCCTTCCAAGCTCAAGGAGGTCCATGGCCACCTCACTGCGTAAAAGACACAGAAGGAGCAAAATTTAGTGCGGACCTCAAATTACCCGAAGGAACTCAAATTATCTCTAAAGCAACGGATTCCTCAAAAGAAGCCTACTCAGTTTTTGACGAAACAGGTCTTGATAAACAGCTGAAAGAGCAAGGCGTAAAAAGAGTATTCATCGGAGGAATCGCGACAGATTATTGCGTTGTAAATTCCGTTCTAGACGCGCGAAAAATGGGACTGGACGTAGTAGTGTTAGCAGATGCCACAAGAGGAATAGACGTAAAACCTGGCGACGTAGAAAAAGCGCTTGAAACAATGGCCAGAAAAGGTGCATTACTAGCAACAATAAATGATTTCCCCGAGCCAAATCCACTCACAGGCTTAGAAAGTCCCTCGGATGTTGAAGCCGACAAACCATTAGGTAAGTCTGATGAAAAGAAAAAAGCGCGAATGAGACCGAAAGGCTCCTACAAACGGGTACGCACCGAACGCGGCTAAACTTCTCCCGGTGATTAGTTGATTTCTAGACTCAAGCTGTTCATTAATGGAGATTGGGTAGAGTCAACTTCAGGAGAAACCTACACAAGGGTTAACCCAGCAAACCATGATGAGGTCCTTGGCGAATTCCAAAGAGGAAACGCAGAAGACATCTTAAAAGCAGTTGAAGCGGCACAAGAAGCCCTGGAAAGCTGGTCAAATACGCCGGCACCAAAACGGGCAGAATACATAATCAAAGCAGCTGAAATTCTAAAGGGGAAAAAAGGCGAGCTTGCAACTGAAATGACTCGAGAAATGGGCAAAACTCTGCAAGACTCAAATGCTGATGTACAAGAAGCAATTGACGTCGCAAATTACGCTGCTTCAGAAGGATGGCGACTCAACGGAAATACTGTACCCTCAGCCAAACCCGAAAAATTCGCTATGACCGTCAGGTTACCTATTGGCGTAGCGGGGCTGATTTCTCCATGGAATTTTCCTATCGCAATTCCAGCTAGAAAAATCTTTTACGCGCTAGTTTGCGGCAACACAGCTGTGTTGAAACCCTCTTCTGACACTCCAATTTGTGCAACAAAGCTTGTACAAATCATCGAGAAAACAGGTTTGCCTAAAGGCGTTTTGAATCTGGTCACAGGGTCCGGCGAAGAAGTAGGAATGGCTTTAGTTAAAGACAAACGAGTTCAAGTGCTAAGCTTCACTGGACACAAAGACACAGGAGAAGTTATTCTTAGGGAAGCTGGAATTAAGCGGGTTAACCTTGAACTCGGGGGAAAAAACCCGATAATAGTAATGGATGACGCAGATCTATCGCTTGCAGTAAACGGGGTTATCTGGGGTGGATTCGAAACATCGGGACAAAGATGCACAGCCTCCTCAAGAGTTGTTATCCACAAGAAAGTAAAAGAAAAATTCGAAAAACTTCTCTTCGAACAAGTCCGAAAACTTCGAACAGGAAACGGATTAAGCCCCCAAACTGACGTCGGCCCATTAATCAACAGAGCCGCACAAGAAAAAGTAAGCAAATACGTAGAAATAGGCAAAAACGAAGGCGCAAGATTGTTGATTGGAGGACAAATACCCGCCCACTTGAAGGGCTGGTTCTTCGAGCCAACTGTTTTTACCGACTGCACAATCAAGATGCGCATAGTTCAGGAAGAAATTTTTGGCCCAGTCATCGCTCTTCTTTCAGCCGAAAACCTGCAGGAAGCAATTACAATTTCAAATTCAGTGGAGTACGGATTGAGTTCCGCAATTTACACAAACAACATCAAGAACGCATGCGTGGCGATTAACAAACTGCAGTCAGGTCTAACCTACGTAAACAGCCCAACAATCGGAGCCGAAGAACAACTGCCCTTTGGAGGAGTCAAACAATCAGGAAATACGCGTGAAGATGGCTCAGAAGGAATTAAAGAATTCACAAATCTGAAAACAGTCTATATCGACTACTCAGGCAAGCTGCAAAAAACATTTACCGATTAAGCGCCATTTTTCTTAACCCTTTCTTCCCTATTTTCAATCTTACCGTCGACATTTTCCCTTGTATACAAAAGCATCAACAAAAGTACCTTTTTCAATTAATCAACGGTTTTTTTAATAAGGCACTAACCCAAAACTATCAAAGTTTCTCGAACACTCGCGAACCTTATATAATCATGAGAAATAACAAGAGCAGAAACCGCGATTTTGAGCTTGTCAGGCCTCTTTATTCTGATTTCCAGAATTTTTTTTTGCTTTAGACCAGATTTTCAAATCAATTGGGCAAAAACCCTCGTAAAAACGCTAAAGTCTACAGAAAAAGCTAATGATTGACCTGAGAAAGCCGTGATAAATCTCTCTAATATGCTTCGTTTGGCCTAATCAGAGCGGGGAGTTCTAAATTTTGACCAAATTCTTTCAAATCTGAATATTTTCTGTTTCGAAAAATACTCGTATGGTGAACTTTTACAATAAAACGTTAAAATACTTCACTGAATCATTGAGATTTAATCTGAAATAGTAAAATTTGATGGAGAGCCTAAATCTTCACCCTCAAATCATTTGCGAAGAAGATTTAATTTGCGGACAAAATGCTTGGCCATTTATTTGAGAAAAAAGCTATAGGTCCCCAGGAACGTTTGAATACTCGCGAGGGGTCCTGAAAATCAATTTGATTTGCCTTACTTTCAAGAGCTCGTTTGAAGAAAAAGTGTGTTTTGTTGATGCTTTTGTATACGGGTTAATAATAAAGACAATAAAATCCGAAAAATTTGATGAAGAACATCGTGTTTTAAGTATTTGCTGTCATTTCATGTGAGGCTTCATTGTGTCTATTGAGTCCAAATTGTTAATTTCTATACTAAAATTTACTAGAAAAGGACCTGCTGCACAAAAAGATGTCAATTCAGATGCTAGAATTCCCTCATCCACTTCTTCAACGTTGCTAGAAAAGCTTCAAGACCAAAACCTGCTTAATCTGCATGATGACTTAATTGAGACCTCAGTTGGATCGAGGCTAACTATGGCCTTTAAAGCAGTAACTCTGGGCGCTGATCTTGAGCGAATAAGCGATCTTCTCAGTTGGCAAGAGTTTGAAGAACTTGCGTCTCTAAATTTGAATGAGTATGGCTATGAAACGGCGAAAAATGTTCACTTCAAACATGCTGGAAAGCGTTGGGAAATAGACGTGGTTGGATGCAAAAAACCACTAGTTATTTGTATTGATTGCAAACAATGGCATCATGGGATGAATTCCTCCACTATAAAGAGAATGGCTGAATCTCAAGCGACTCGTGTACATGAGTTCGCGGAGTCTTTGCCTTGCTCATCAATTAATCTTCAATGTACGAAGTGGGAAAGAGCAGATTTTGTCCCCGTCATTTTGTCGCTTATTCCTGTGTGTTCAAAGTTTTCTGCAAAAATTCCTATAGTATCCGTTTTGCAAATTAGGGATTTTATGGATCAGCTGCCCTTAAACTTACTTTCTTTGAAACGGTTTCACAAAGAATATTCTCATTTATGACATCATTCTTGAAAGAGTTTGTTTTGCAAATTTTACTGCAGGGTAGAGGCTAACAAAGAATATTCCAAATAATGCTGTCAGCAGCCATGCTGAGATAACTAAGACGGCGGCTCCCGAGACAACGGGTTTGGATATGAGAATTATTACGCAAATTATGGTCCCCAAAGACGTTCCAACTGCAAAGCTTCCTAAAAGCAAAGTTAAGCTTTGAATTGACAAAATGGCCATTATTGTATTTGGCTTTGCTCCTACCGCCCTAAGAACGCCAAATTCTTGTCGCTGCTCTTCAATTGTAATCATTAAATAGCTAACCAAACAAAGGGCAGCCGCTGCTAATGCAAAAATAGGCAAGAACATGATTACAGCCCATATTGATTCAAGGAAAACCACATTTTGGTTCAAAACCGGATTAAGTTCCAATGCAACCAAGTTGGGATTTATCGCTTGCAGTTTGCTTTGCATTTGATTCAAAGTCGCAGAATAACTCGAGCTACTAATCTTTACCAATAAAATATTAGGCGAGTCAATGTTGATTATAGATTCCAGCTGCCTAAGAGGAACATAAGTAACATTTCCGTTGTTAATTGGATCTAAACAAATGCCTACAATTTTGAAATTTGAATTTTGTATTCTTGCACTTTCTAGAAGCGGATCAGACAAGACGGTTTGCGGACGCGTTGAAACAACCGTTTTGAATGAAGTGTAAATTGACTTGGAAATTGAGTCACCGACTACTGCTTCAAATTGTGATGTAGAATTCAAAAATTGCCCGGTCGTTACTGGTTGGCTAACCATTGAACTCAAATTTACGCCAATGATTAAGGATTCGCATTGGCGATTGCCGCCTACTGTAATAGTCGCTGAAGTTTCGGGATCGTATTTAAAGCCAGGGACTTCTTGAATTGTCCCTGACAAAACTAATCGCGTATCAATTTTTAAAACGCCTGATATCTCTTTTAACTGAGAAATTACTTCATTAGAAATTGAGAATTTTGGGTCTGAATAATCGAAATTAAGTTCAGTTTTAGCTCCTGAAAAAGTGAGCAGTAGCTGCTTATACTGACTTGCCATGCTTTGATCCGCAATCAACACCACGTCTTTGCCAATTGAACTTTGAACCCATGAAGAAGACGTATCCCTGGCAATTATTCCTCCAGCAATGGAGACAGTCAACAACAAAAAGACTACCGAAAGAAAAATTACTACTCTGACAGTGCTCGTTTTTCGTCTGTATAAGCTTCTTAAAGCAATTCTGATGGTTAAACCTGTTTTTGACAAGGGCTTTAATTGGGCACCCTTGCCAAGTCCAAAATATTGACTCGAGGAAAGCGCTTTTGCCGGTGACATTCGGGCTGCGTCAAGAAGCGGTTTTGCTCCGAAAATCAACGCAAAAGCAAAATAAGCCGCAAAGACGAGAGGTGCAAACCAAAAATTAGGAGACTTATTGTAAACCTGAAACATGGGCATATTGATAACAAGATAATCCGTGGCAAATCCAAGTACAATCCCAATTATGCATCCGATGAATGTTATTCCAAGAAGTTCTGTTAAGAAATAGCCAAAAACTAAACCATTCGGACATCCAGTGGCTTTCATTAAACCGTAATCTTTTGTTCTCTGGGCCATCATCAAGAACACAATAAATGAGACTATGACAGCTCCAACAGCAAAAATCAAAACGCCAACAAATATCAAGAACTGCGAAAACACAATTGCCGTACCGTTTGTTAGGGTGCCTTGGGTAACAGAAGTCAATCCCAATCCAATTTGACCGCTAAAAAATAGCAAAAACAGCGTGGAAGCAACACACGTCGCCAGACTAATTACTGTAAAACTTGTCTGAAGTTTTCTTCTGAGTAGATCATTAATAGGAAAACCCGTTTCGCTCATGGGGCATTCGCCAGTTTACCGTCTTCCAAGTAAAATTTTAGATCTGCAAGAGGCATTATATCCGCGTCATGAGTTGACACAATTATTGTTTTACCCTGGCTCTTCAAACTTTGAAGTATTTCGATAACTTTTTGCCCATTTTTAGTATCCAAGTTTCCTGTAGGTTCATCTGCAAGCAACAATGGAGGGTCATTTGCTAAAGCTCGGGCAAACGCAACTCTTTGCTGTTCTCCTCCACTTAATTGAGCTGAAAAATGATTAGATCTGTGCTGTAATCCAAACGTTTTGATTAACTCTTGGACTCTTTTCTGAATTTGTTCGGGCGGTGTCCGCTTCCACTCCATGGGGAAAGCTATGTTTTCCGCTACTGTCAATGTTGAGATTAGATTATAGGATTGGAAGACAAAACCAACTTGGTTGCAACGGTATTCTGAAAGTACATCTTCATTTTGTTCCGCTAAATCCTGGTCAAAAACTACGATTTTGCCACTTGTTGGCTTGTCAATGCCGCTGATCATGTTCAATAATGTAGTTTTTCCTGCGCCCGAAGGACCATAAATAGCTACGAATTGACCTTTGTTCACAGTCAAATTGATTTCTTTCAAAACGCTAACAGCAGTTTCCTCGATCTGATAAGCTTTGCAAAGCTCAATAGCCACGACTACGGATTCAGAAGCGGTTTGCATACTTGAACAAAGATAGCCAGCAAATAATATTCTTTGAGGTAACTTCGAACTTAGGTCTTTAGTAGCTTTTCTCTATGTTCAAGTTTCCTCTATCGCGTTTAAGTATACGGACTTTGTCTGGCAGCTTGTCTTTTTCCCAGTCGACCCAATCTATTTCTTTAAAAGTCCATTTCTTGCCTAAGTGCGCAGCCACGACAGCATGCTTATTTTCCTTGTCAGTGGGGACAAGTTCATTCAAAAATCGGAAAAGTTTGTCAATTTGCTGTTTTGGAAAGTAAGCATAATACGTAGCATTTTTCACTTCAAAGGCATATGAGTGGTCTCCCTTTCGAGCCATGATATCGGGAAGAGGATTAAGACTAGGATTGCTAACTGGAACTCGGACTGCATTATATCCGTTTTTTTGGAGAAGTTTGACAAGAACACTCTCGCTGTAGAACCCTCTTTTTCGCCATCTGCGAAGTGCGATCTTATCGATTTCTTTCACAGATTTTTCCTCTTACCCTGGCAGGTTCTTCTTGCAAGGACCTTTGATAAAAGACTATTGCACGCCCAAAAAAAGAGCGTTCAGGGTGATGCTTTTGTATACAGACCTTGAACAACCAACTTTATGGTGAACTATGGTGATGAAGCAATGCCTAAGTATTATTAGTCGTCCATCATCACGTTAAACGAAAAATGGAGCTTACAGACGCCCTAAATATTGCAGGTACAGCCTATATCTGATGCAGTCAAAACGCAAAACGCGCGGAAAAAGGTTATTTTCAGTCTCTTTTCAAGGTTGATATTTTGAGTAAAACAATCGGTGAGGGTCCTAACAGAAAGCAATTTTGAAGGATTGTATGGACAAAAACCATAAACTTTCATTTTATTCTTCTAACTAAAACTTATTGTCACCAAATTTGGATCCGGTTAAGAGAATCCAAAAGACGGATTCGAAAATCAGAATTCTTCAAACAAGAGGCCCGGAAAAAAATGAATAAAAAATTAACAACGATGTTTAACCGGGCTACTCCTTAAGAAATGAAATTCTTCAAGAAATATTGCTTTATTGAAATTTTTTGCTGTACGCGCAAAGTTTTCACAATTAGCAAAAAAACCTGTTTCTCTTTCGAAGGCTCCCCGAATAGAGGGTCATTTTATTTCGCATGGAGATTTTCGTAGGTACTTATATGAGGCTGTGGTTATCTCCATGACTTGTCTCTAAGGGAACACCTAAGAGGCCTAAATCGTGGCGATTTTAGTTTTAGCGGCTAAATTCGCGTAATTTATTTTTGGCTTCCGTGAAAAAATGTGGGCTATTTTTTTAAGACTTTTAATTCGTAAATATACGTGCTTCATTTAAGGTTATAAATTAAAATAGGGTTCAAATTGACTTCTATTTAGGTACAAAGGTCAATCGGTGTTTGGTTGATTTTTGGGCAAACCGGAACTTTTTCTTTCTCTTTTTTCTCACTAATTCTGAATTAATTTGAGCCAGAAGACTTATCCGTTTTTCCCGCAAAGACTTCTGCCTTGATTCCAAGTGTTAACTTGTTTAATTCGATTCTCAGAACTCAACCCGACTCGTGTAAATTAGGTATAAATTCAATTGTCACCGGGTTCGTTAAATGACTCACTACTTTCTCGGCAAAGACAACTCTCCCCCAGTTTAAATTATTAGAAGCCTGCTTTAGTCAAGATAGCTTAGCAGTCATTTTTAGAGTTCTCAACCTGAGCGCTTATAACAACTATCAATAAAGACGATTGCCTTTTAAGAATTTTGAAAGACAAAGTTTAGCTTTTTCTCAAAGCTAAGCTATGCTTTCTTATTCCAGTCTTTCCCTAGCCGACATTAACTTCTAATAAACTGGGTTCAGCCCACAAATAATTTTGCTTCAAAAGCAACAAATAGGTAATGTATAATTGAAGTCTAAACGGCAGTGTAAACTAGTTCCGTTCTGAGTGCTTTGAATCCTTTTCTCAAACGGTTTTGACTTTTTCCAAATCGAACTTTTCTGTTCATAATTCTCTAGATTGGATCTCATCAAATCTTCTTTTTCTAAAATATTGCATCTTTGATAAATGATTGTCACAATGGAGTCGGATCCATATGGCTCATATCTTGAGCATTGTAATGTTGTGTTGTTCTCGTTTAGTGAACTCCGTTGCTAAAAAATACGTGCGTTTGTTCTCATCACTAACTATCACTAACACATTCTATTTTTGAGATTGTATACAAAAGCATCAACATATCCTCGTCTTTAACCTTTTCTAATGCTAAAAATTGCATAATGTAAGGATTATCGGTCGCTGCCCCTGCATTTCATCGCAATACATTTTGATTGCTTTAAGCAATTAGATGAAGAACAAGCCCCTCAGGAAAAATATTTTAGTTAACTGATAAAAAGCATTTTTACTTTAACTTCGTTTTTTGGAAACTTCTCAATTTCAAATCCATCAACTAAACACATAAAATCACTATCTCACACTTAAGCATTGAAAAACAAGTCTTTTCTTACTCAGAGTACCGAACGAAAATTTTTTGTTCTTGGGTCTTTTACAGGCAATTCTAATCCTATCTCGTTAATTTGGAATCATTGAATCGCCTTTTGCGAAATAGTCAAGCAACACAACCATCGATAAATTTACCTAAATTTCTTTCTGGAGATGTTTTAAAAAATCAAAATCTGTGAATATACTACACTAAGAAATCCAATTCCTTTTTCTCTATTGCCGCGTCATTGACAATTAAGCGTATTCATCCATGTATATCCAAAGCCCATTTTCAATATCTTCCTTTGGAGGCGAAAGGATCATCTGACCAGATTTAAAACTGACATGAATGTTAATGTACCCAGCTTTCAACAAAGGGCTCAGGTGTTTTTCAAATGACTTTGCAGTTTTTGCACAGATTAAGTCAGTGGCTTCTATTTTGTTCGTTGCCCACGCAATGAAGCAGTCTTCCCCAGCAGCTTTGTTCTTGTGTTCGTATGTCCCAAGCCAGATTTTTGTATTTGAATTGATGGCTTCTTCTTTCTTGCCATCTTGAGCGACTCTACCAACATATTCAATAACACTTTCTGTCCGTCCGAGAGTTCCTTCAACATGAAGCCAATTCTCTCTCAACGTTTTGTCTCTTGATAACGAAAAGTAAGGATATCCTTCGCTAAAGCGAACATGGCAGTTGATAAAACCTGGGCTATTGAGCCTCTTCAAGGATCTTGTATCTGGCTCGCCAATAACCCCATCCATTACTAAAACTAATTCGTTCAAGCTTCCCCCCCAAGCAATAAACCATTCCTTAACGTTATCCATGTAATGTCCAATCCAAACTTTCATGAAAGTCCCAGCTACCACTCTATTTGAAATATTCGCGATTTAAGATTTTTCTGCATGAAAAACTTCTGAGGAACTAATCCACGGTTCCACCTGGCATTACAACTAGTAGCTTTTAATTGCGGCTTTCCAATGCAAAAACATTAACCTAATTTTTCTAGAAAAGTTTTTCTACAAACAAAATACCTGGAGTATTGCAGGGTTAAGAATGACCTTTAAAATTTTCAACACAACAGTTGACTTCTCAACTAAGGGTGAAATCGATTTTATCGACCTTTCAAACGAGGTTCAAAAAGCTGTAGACAAGTCTGAAATTCGCAACGGTATCGCTCATGTTTTCGCGCCTCATGCTACTGGCATATTGATCCTAACCGAGAATGATCCAGCACTACTTGATGACATTGCTACTTTTCTAAAAACTGCATTGCCAGCCAATATTCCTTATAATCATCCCTCAAACGCTCATTCTCATCTTAGATCAATGCTCTTACCACCTGACAAAACCTTGCCTGTTTCTAATGGACAAATCGGTCTTGGAACCTGGCAATCACTATTATTTGTAGAGACCGATGTGCATCCCCGGAAAAGAACCATTACAATACAGATCCTTGGCGAAATTTAGGCCAAACACGTTCTTCATTCAAGCACTGAAATTCGGCCATTTTCGTTCTTTTTGCTCGCGAAAAATTCCTCAATCCATAAACATTAAGGATATGCTGCTAAATATGTCACTAGAGAACTGAAATTTTGACTGTTTATTGTAAAAAGTGACCATTCGATTAGATTTCGGAAAAACCGTTAAGAAAGTCGTCTTCCAAAAAGTCCGAAAAGAACTTGGCCTCTTCAAAAAAGGAGTTATCAGATCAAAATCTTCCTAAAAACTGGTATGTGAAATCTAAACCAGCCTGAGACAGTATTCAGATTTCTTCAAAACTGATAATTTACTCTTAATCTAAATCAGAATCCTGAATTTAGGCTTCTTGGGAATGTCAAAACTGGCGAACAAGACTCTCTTTGAGCCACATGATCACTTTGATTTTCATGATTATATAATGTTCGTTTGACTTCGCGGAAAACTCAAACGAAATCAGATCAACATATACGTTTCAGAACTGAATCACTCTAAAATTCACGCAATGTTACAACTCGCGAAGTATTTCGAAAGAAATCCTGGCGACGGGATTTAGTTTATTTGTCCTGACTAGAATAGAAATAAAATTCGATTCGCGGATATTTTAAAAAAAACTAGTTGCCATGAATGTTTCAATTATTAAAGCAAAATCTGGAAGTGGTTAACCATTTTTTTAACTATTATGTAAAAATTGCGCAGGTTCGGAATTTTTTCGTGTAGTCTGTTTGGGTCCTTTTAAGAGTTTTCAAATTCTTCTCTAAATATTTGCGTAATGGAAGATTAAGTTCCCCAAAAAGAAGGTAATTTTATTCAATCTAGGGGTTGATTTTCTAGTCGAGAGGGTTTTTTAGATAATATTCGGACTTTGGGAAACAATAGAACACCTTTTAGAGAATGACGAACAAGTTTTGTTGCTTAAAAATGGTTTTGCACGTCTTTTTTGGACGTTTTTCGAGTTGCGGTAAAGGTCTTTTCTTCTTATGTGAAATCAAAAAATCATGATCTATTTTGCGATTTTGGACTATATATAATTCGTGTCAGTTCGAAAAAAATTTGAATTTGGTGTTTTACGTCTCGACGAAAATTTAGGGAAGGTTGGGCATTGGAAGGTTTTTGAGTTCTGATCAGTGTGACTGTCTTTTCTTGTTTAGTTTTAGGGGTTTGTTGGTCTTTGTTGTCTTGCGCATTTTTAAGTCGACTGACCGATTTACTTTAAGGAAAATTTTCATTTCGGGATCTAATTCCTGAATGACCAGAGTGGAGACGTAGCGCACTCCTCCCATGTTCTCGACCATGTCCATTAGGCCGATCTTTCCTTCATTGAGCGCTATTTTGGCGGCCTCGATTGCAACTTTTGTGTTGTAGACTGCGTGGAGCAATTCTACTTCTTGATCGGGCGATCTTGGGATTGCTGCAGATCTTGAATGGCATAATTCAAAAAGAAGGTCTACTATGTCGAGTGAAACGAACGGAGTGTTAGATGGGAGCAAAATGGTAAACTTGTTCTTAGCCGCCTCGAATCCCTTTAGAGCGTCGCTCAAAAGACCTGTGGAATTTTCGTTAACGATTATTTGAATGTGAGGACCCAAAACTTCGGCGTATTTCGTTGCAGCATCTTGAGAGTTAGCAACTACAATTATTTCGTCAACTATGGCGTCAACTGAACTAACGACGTGTTTGATTAGAGGTTTGCCGTTGAGCTCAATTAATGCCTTGTCTTGTTCTAAATTCGTGGATTCTGAATTGTTAAGGACAATTGCCGTTCGATCCATTGTCAGTCTCCAACCTAACAATGCTTTCTGCGTATCTTTAAGCCCTTGCGGTGTACTTTTGTTGATGCTTTTGTATACAAAAATAGAAATAAGAAAGAATTTTATGGATTTTTTAGGTTATTTGACTTCGTTGGCGTCTATTTTCTTGGCCATTTCATTGAGCAGCAGCGAGAATGGATGATCAGGTTTATCCTGTGCAAATATGAAGTTTCCTTCTGCACGCAGGATATCGCAGAAGCATGGTACTATTCCTAATAATGGAACTTGGTAGACGTTCTTAACGCGGTCGTAGAGTTCTTCTCGTCTGTTTTTTGAATTGTAGTCAAGTACTTTGTTTAAGACAATGCCTGTTTTCTTCTCGAATAGATTGTATAGTTCGTGGAGCATTCTTTGAGTTCCGTCGACGTCTGATCTGTCACCAGTAGTGGTTACGGCCACTAAGTCAGCTGCCACTATTGCATTAATGGATGAATATTGGAGTCCTGGGCTAGTGTCGAAGACTATGTAGTCTATTTGTTTCTCGGTTATGAGTGCATTTCTAAGATGGAGTAGTCTGCCTAAAGCGCGCATTTCCCATTTTCTATCCTTTGCGGACATGTCTCTAATGGCTTCGGTAGTCGGGTTAGCTAGGCCGACGTTAAGTGTGCCTTTTCCTGGAATTCTGCTGCTTATGTCTATGAGAACTTTGTCTATATTGCAAGTGTTGTTTAGGTAGTCATTTAGCCAGTTTTCAGTCATGCCAATTTTGAGTATTGCGAAAAGACTTGGAGCTCTAAAGTCCAGGTCAAAGAGGCAGACTTTCTTGCCTAGTTTAGCAAAGGTTGCTGCTATGTTAACTGACAGAAGTGTTTTTCCTGTTCCGCCTTTATAGGAGTGTACTGCAATTATTTTTCCCATAAACTAATCCCCTTCGTTTTCTCGTTCGACGTAGAAGTAGGCTTTTCTTCCCTTGCGTTCTTTCTTCAAATAACCCATCAAAACAAGTTGGTTCAGGTACGCGCTTTCAACAGCTCTGGCCCGAGTGGTTTGTTGTGAAATCTCGTCTGCTGTTGCTCGACCACATCTGCATACAGTCATTGCTGTTTTCCTTAGATGGTCGGGCATGGATAGCAAGGTCATAACATCAAGTGGTGTATCGGGAAGAGGTTGTTGCACGTCTTTGTGATCGTGCTTTTGGAGTTCAATCATAACTTCTATTTTTTCGTTTAGTCGCTCCAAATTCTCTCGAATTTTCTCGAGAATAGCGACCGGTTTCTTTCCGAGGACTTGTTCTTTGCTCAATAAACTCTCCCTCAAATTGTTATTGTGTGGTTGTACTACAAATAAACTATAGTGTTTATTAAGTGTTACGATATAGTAGTACTTATTTAGCCTCGTTCCTTCGGCCTAAAGTCGTAAATGCTAAAAAATTTAATACGCCTTTATTGTTTTTAATATGAACTAATTCAAGAACCTTTGCTAATTGCCCAAGATTAAAGAAAAATTAATGGCGTTAGTTTTTTGAGCCTTTTCTTTGGAGGAAAAGAATTGAAAAAAGGCTTCGCGCCTAGTAGGGAATTGCTGCTTGATTTCTTGCTTCTTCCACGATTGGAAGCACTTGCTTTAGTTCGCGGAAGTACTTTAGCACTGTTACTCCTCTTTGGGTAACGGCGAAAACAACTCTTGCCTTGCCGATGGTTCTTTCTTCGACTAATCCTTGTTTGATCAAGAAGTCCAAGTATTCTTTCAGAACGCTGCAATTAACGTTGGCCTTGTACATTATGTGAGTCAGCTTTAGCGGACCTTTGTGTGCCAGCACTCTGAGAATGTCAACGTACATTTCAAGTTTACTGCGTCTCATGTGTTTCCCTTTTCCGTGTGTTTCTGATGACTTGGTATATAGCTTTTGTGATTGTCCAATTCATGTTTTTTCCCTCGTTTAATGATTCAGTTCTTTGTTAACGCGAGGGCGGTTTAACACATTTAATCTACTTTCGAAAGCCGTCACCATGTCATCTATCAATATTTGTTTCATTTCTGTCGAGAGTTCCTTGATTTGGTCTCCGAAGACAGTGGCCATTTTTGTTTCTAATTCGTCGCGGCTTTTTAGCATCATTTTTTGGTTCAAGGAATATCCACCAATCCAATTGATCACAAGTATGCTAAGGGTATATTACTGATTTATGAAAAACAAATATGAATCCTAAGTTCACACGATGCAAATTCTTGTTTCGGGAAGTTTAGATTTATGAATTTCTGGATTTTTAAGGATAACTTGACAAAATAAATACAAAAAGGAAAGTTGGAGGGCTGAGTTAATCAGTTTACTGAACTGGAGCTGATTGACTTTGGATGGGTGGCCGCCAAGAAAGTGCAAGGGCGCCACCAACTATCGCTAATATTCCACCCAAGGTAGTTACGACTCCAATCAGCGAGATTACCCCTAATACAATTATTACGACGACCCAAATGCGTGCCGACTTAGGATTATTGTTTATCATTACGCTTCCAATGATGATTATTATGCCAAACAGCAGAAACGCATAGAGTAAGAAGCCTGCTCCGAAAGTGAAGATAGCAACGATTGTTCCAACTACGGCCCAAAGTAATCCGCCAAACAAGACAAAAATTCCGCCTAGTAAGGATATTATAAATGCTGTTGTTGGTCTTTCACTCATTTTTTTCTCTCCTCGCCATAATTTGAAGGCAACAGAATATAATATTTTCCTTGAGAGGTGAGTAGTAAGAAAGATTTCCAATATTCGTTATATTATGGCTTAATTTTAGTGCAGATCACGTCTTTGTTTCCTGAGAGAATTTTTTCCAAACGATCTGGGTGTTTGCCGTTTATGACATAACAAGTTAATCGATTTTCTTTTGCGAAAGTCGGCAAGAATTTGTCTACGCTTGACCGTTTTGATCGGCTAAGCAAATCTCTCGTTGAAACTTCAGATAATAATTTTGCGTCCGGGGAAGTTTTAGGATCTTTGTCATAAATTCCATCAACATCTGTTAGAAAAACAACTTTGCTCTCGCCCAATTTAACGGCAAAATATGCGGCTATAGAATCTGAAGTTACATCCCAAGAAGGCACGAATGGATCTTCGTCAAGTAATTGCCTGTAAGGCAAAAGGATGCTCACTTTTCCACTTTTTGCAATTTCTTTTATGCCTTCAATTGATTCGGTTAACTTGCTGTCAGGGATAAAATGGGATAGTAGTAAGCCATATTGGTTCATGGCCAGAATTGCCATTCGATGAGATAAGATTGGTGGCAATCTAAATTGCTCGTCCACATCACGGACAATGTCGGCAAACCGACCGCCCCCGGGGATGACAACAAAATTATTTTTTGGCGATTCTCGAGACAAGTAGCTACCTAAATTTTCTAGAGCTTTTGGCGTTTCAGCCAAGCTTCCCCCTACTTTTACGATGACTACCATTTCAATCTCCTTCCTTCGAGCTGGTTTGCCGCCATCAAAGCTACACCAACGGCGGGGGAAACAAGAACGGCGCCCTTTGGCATTAACTCTTTTAGCTCTATTATCTTGGCTAAGTCAGCCTTCAAAGCAGCGTTCTTTGCTAGAAAACCCGCTCCAATTCCAGTCACAACTGCTGGCACGAGTTTCTTAGAGTTTGGTTCCAAGCAAGAATACACTTGTGACAAAGCGCAAGCAATTTGTTCGATCTGATTTTCAAAAACGAATTCTGCAATTTGAATTATTTCGGGCTCAGTAAGCATTTCTGCGTCTGCACAGACAACTCTCGCAAGTCTTGTTAATGTTTCATTGCGGGATTTTCCTTTGCCATCGGCAGTCTCCGCGGTGTATTCTTCAGGTTTAATATTTGCAAGCAATAAGTGAACGTCGCCTGATTGAGCAAATAATTCCGAAGAAACCCTACTTAGGTTTCCTTTAGCTGGAATGGATTGCACTATAGCCGCAACATTTGTGCGTAGACTTCCAGTGTAGACTAGTTCACCTACAATTAGCTTCTCCAAATCAGTTTTGCCGTGTGCGGCCAACTTTCCTTCAAGTATTGGAATAATACTTGTGCTTGTGGAACCAACATCTACCACTACGCAATCGCTTATCATCTGGGAAACCATCCAACCAGTTGCAACCCAATTTGCCGCAGCAACCCTAAGTGGTTCAGATCGGGCAGTCTCTACAGAACAAAATTTAGCGTCAACATTCAAAACCAAAATCGAAGTTTTTCTCGAAATTTGAGAGACGCAGTCTAATATGTAATTGACGCCTTCACGTTTTGTTGAGAATGCGTCGGACAACTCTGCGGTCATGGTGACGGAAATCGCATCAAGTTTGGTAGTATTGCAAAGCTCATCAATCATATTTGAAAGCATTTCAATTAGTTGGCTTTTGTCACGCTTCCAAAAAGGGAAGTATTTCAAAGCTGTCTTTATTTCAATAACATTTCCATTTTCTGTTTTAACAAAGGCGCCTTTTGTATTTGCGCCACCAATATCAAATCCTAAGACCTTTATCATGTCGACTGGCCTCTATGTGCTAAAATTTGTTCGAGTTGAATTTTTGCATTAGATAGATTGTCTGAAGCTTCACTTTCATTGGCTCCATAAGACTCGATAAGAGCACATCCAGTACCGTTTCTATCTATTGGAAACGGAGGTGAAGTAAGTTGATTCATTTCACAGAGCTCTCGCCAATGAGAAATGCCGGTATTATTTATGGGAAACTTGCGAAACAATGCCACTCCGTGGGTTTCCATTTTTCGCGGAATTTCCTGTTGGAGGATTGAATCAAGAATGACCTGTGAAAGATTTTGGTTTACGACCCTTCTTAATCCAACGTATGAAGTTGTTAGACGGGGGTTCGCTTCCATAACAAAGGCTTTCTCTTTAGTGAGAACAAAATCTACGCCTACGTAGCCTGCGAGGTGTTTAAATGAAGTCAATAGGCGCTTTGTGGCATCAAATGCACTTGTTTTAAGGGGATTCTCTAAAGGAACTTGTCCACCTGTATAATTTGAGTCTGAAGATAGATCGGATAGTTTCACTTCTTGGAAATTCAAGCTAAATGGAAGGGCTTCGGCAGTTGTGCAAATTGCGCTGACACTCGCGTTAATGCCTTGAATATATTCCTGGGCTATTACATCACTGCAAAGCAATTCTTTTTTGACTTTCTTGATGGCTTCAGCAAGTTGGATTTCGGTTAAAGCTAGACTTAACCCGCTGCATCCTGTTCCAGTTGATGGCTTAATCACGACTGGAAAGCCAAGTTTGCTCTTAATAGATTGGGTAATTTTGGCTATTGGCTCATCAATATTGAATGTTAGTGTTTTAGGAAAATCTAACTCGAGTTTGCTAGCTCGTTCGAGAAGAGCCACTTTGTTTGAGATTTGCTCTATTGCTTCGCTTCCACAGTTAAGGGAAACTGCGCTGGTTGCTTCAATTCTTTCAACGAGGGATTGTAAAACGTGGTCATGTTCGGGAGCGATTACAAACGCTGCATCAACATTTTCACATAACTTGTCAATCATTTGAGGAACTTGGTCTTTGGAAGAGACCGTTTTGATCTCATTTGCCTGAAAGTGCGGGGAAATAGAGGCTATTCTTGAGTCAAGCAAAATGGAGACTTCGTGACCAGCCGACTTAAAATCAGAACCGATTCCTCTTAGCATTCCATAGCCCTCACATAAGAGGTTTGCAGGAATAGAATTACCCAATAAACCTCCGCTTGAAACGTGCTCATATAGAAGAATCTTCAAAGAGCTGAGGTCACCAGAGACCGAACAAACAATTGTAGCCTTAAGATCTTTTCGCTGCTAACATTCAACAATTAGGGTTCGGTTTTTCTTGTTGCCCGAAGACATTTCAAGAAGTCGAGAATATTTTGTTTCGTTGAATGCGGCATCAATACAACACGTATGCAATCCAATCGGGGAACGTAAGAAATGTGCCAGCCTTGCTTTCGCATTTCCTCCACAAGCTTCTTGGAGTTTTGGCTGCGAAAAGCCAAGATGTTCATCGTTGGTCGAAGCAAAACTTCGAACTTTGCTTCTTCGAGCCCTTCGTACAAAATAGTTGTGAGCTTCATGCAGTGCTTGACAGTTTTCTTGAATCCTTCGTTGCCGAGGTATTCAAAAACTGCCCATGTAGCAGCGGCCGAAGCCCCCGGTCGAGTGCCCACAAAGGTGCATTGATATTGTTCCGTTAAATATGGTGTCTCAGTTTTGATGCAAGCCATTTCTTCGGCATTTCGAAACAAAATTCCTCCTGAGGGAATTGTTGACATCCCCATTTTGTGGGGATCAACAGTAATCGATTTCACTCCTTCTATTTCGAAATCGAATTTTGGAGTTGAATTGCCAATTTTCTCCAGAAATGGTAGCACTAATCCACCAAAAGCAGCGTCAACGTGTAAGTGGATTTTGTGTTCTATTGCAATTTTGGAAAGTTTGTCAATAGGATCTACCGTTCCGAGTTCAGCTGAACCTGCATTACCAACAATAGCCACAGTATTGTCGTTAATCAATTCCTCCACGGAGTCTGGATCAACTTCTGAAAGAGGCATCTGAACTCGCTTTTATTTGCCGGATGCCTAACAAATTGCAGATTTTATCAAATGAGAAATGGGCAGATTCAGACATCACAACCTCAGGCTTACTCACCTTCGCTATATTCCGAGCAACGTTCATTGCAAGGAAATTTGCTTCCGTTCCTCCAGAAAGGATGAACCCGTCACATGCATTAGAACCGTGAAGAAGCTTCGCTAAGCTTGCTATCGCTTCTTTTTCCAATTGGGCTGTACCAGGAAATAGACCTGGATCGCCCAAGTTTGCTTCAAAAAACATTGCGGCTGCTTTTTTTGCTATGGGATGAGGACTTGTGCAAAAAGAAGAAAGAACTTTTCCATCTGAATATCTTGAATCTTTTTCTTGAGCACGTTTCAGTTTATCCATTAAATCGCTTTTGCTCAAGCCTTTTTCACGCATAGGCGTCAGCTCAAGAAATAAAAGGTCCAGTTTGCTTTTGTGCTTTCTTTAATATTTCAGCGAGTTCGCGGACTTTTTCTCTTGTGATTTGACCGCTTACTCGGTCTCCATTAGAGCATGCGGCTCCTCGCAATCCAATAATATCAACGTTCAATTGTGAGATTTTTCCCAAATCTTCTTTTCTCAATGATCCGGCTAAGGCAGCCTGTAGCCCGAAACTGTGAGTTTTATCTATGAATTCCTTTAATTTGGCAATATTTAGGAAATCTAAAAGGTTTTTTCCGTCTTTTATCCCAGTATCAACCATCGCAATGTCACTTTTTGATTCACGGGCAATCTTCTGGAATAAGTAGAGGATCCACAGAATTTACTCGAAATGCATCGGCAAAACCTGCCGCAGCTACTTTGATTGAGGGATTGCAGTCGTGGACAGACCTAACTACATTTCTCATCATGAAAATTGCGTCATCTTTTGTTCGCAAGCCCTGAAGACTTACCTTTACATAATTTACGCCAATAGAAGCTGCTCCCAAGGCTGCGAGGGAAACTGTCCCTGGAAAATTGGAAACGTCACCCAGTGTACAGCTTACTTCTGTTCCCTCAGGAGCTAATTCCTTTACCCGTTTAATTATCCATGGAAAGCTTGCTCCGAGCGGTCCTTCTTTTGGGTTTTTGACATCGATAATGTCTGCTCCGCCCAAAATGGCTTCTAATGCTTCATTTTCATTTGTTGGGCTTATCAGAAGCTTCAGCCGGGTTCACTCCACTTTACTCGATCATGCGGAATTTCTAAACCTTAAATGTTTTGCTGCAAAACAATAACCCGGTTCATATCGCGCCAAGAAGTGATGTAGTCGAGTGAAAATAATCCCGGTTATGGACATCTTAAACGAAAAAGTCGTTAATGCCGTTAAAGGCAAAAGAAGCGAGTATAAACAGTTGAAAAGTAAGTTAGTAAATTCCTTCTGATCCAATAATCGTTGTTTCAGCCTTCAAATCTTTAGGATTCAAAGAACTCTACGTTGCTGATCTTGATGCAATTATGAAGAAAAGGGAAAATATCCCAATTATTGAACAGATTGTTTCAAGAACGGGTCTAAAACTTTTGGTTGATGCAGGCGTAGAAGATTTAAGAAGAGTTGGCAAGCTTCTTGAAAGTGGGGTTTCGAATGTCATAGTTGGAACTGAAACCCTGTCCGACTTGACTTTTTTAAAGCAAATCTTGGATGCTTATGGAAATGAAAAGATAATTGTCAGCCTTGACCTCATGAACAGAAAAGTCCTAAGCAAATCTGAAAGCCTAAAATCCAAAAACGCTTTGGCAGCTGTTTCAGAAATAGATGCTATGGGGGTTAAAAAAATAATTCTTCTCGATTTAGCTCGCGTAGGCAGTGGTCAAGGCATCGACTTAGAGCTGATAAAGGAAATGGGACCCACTTTGAGATCAAAGATTCTTGTCGGAGGCGGGGTTCGAGACTTGACTGATTTGTTATTCTTAAAGGATCTGGGCGTTAATGGCGCACTAATTGCAACAGCCCTCCATACTGGCAAAATTACTATGGACGAAATAAGAAGGATAGAAGCCTAGCCAAAATCTTAATATGTCATCTTTTTGCGCCACCTAATGATTAGCACGGCAGCGAAAATTGTGACTCCTGTAACTACTACTAGCGGACCTGGTAGAATTTTCAGAGAATTGGAAAGTGCTATTCCTATGACAGCTGAAACGGCTCCAAATATGGCGCTTAGAATGAAATATCTTGATAGGTTAGAACTTACGATTCTGGCGGCAGCTGCTGGCGTTACAACTAAGAAACCGACTAGTAATGTTCCGGTGACTTGAATACCTATAGCCACAGTTGCAGAGACTAGGAGCAGATAGAGAAGGTTCGTTCGTGCTACGTTGATGCCTTTAGAGATGGCTAGTTCCTCAGAAATCAAGCTTAACACTATTTTCCTATAGATGATGCGGGTTAAGAAAATTACCGTTAAAGAAATTCCAACGGCAATCAATGCGTAAGTCAAGTCTACCTTTGCAATATCTCCGAATAAAGCTGCCTCTAATGCATCCAATTTGTCGCCGTAAAGCAAAATTCCTATTGCGAGTGCTAAAGTGAAGGCGGCTCCAACTAGGGTCTCAAATGAGAGTTTGGTCACTCTACCTAAGTACCATACCAGAATTGCTGAAACAAACAAGAAAATGAACCCACCTAGGAGTGGGCTAAAATTTAATAGAACTCCAAGAGCAAGTCCCGGAAGAGCAACATGGGACATTGCGTCTCCAACTAGTGCCATTTTCTCGAGCACCATTATTGATCCTAAATAGCCTGCTGCAAATCCTACAACCGCGCCAACGATTATGCTAAAAATTATTGTGTCAACCAAGAAAGTCATCCTTCAGATTCTGCGAGACAAATAGTTTCGCCATATATTTTTTGTTGTAGGGCGGGTTCACCAATGTGTTTTGAATCTCCAAAGAAGGTCATGCACTTGTTAAGACCTAAAAGTTGCTCTGTATACTCTTTCACTAAGTGTATGTCGTGTGTAATTAGAAGCATTGTGATGTTGGTCTCTTTTTTTAGATTGTTTAACATGGAGAAAATGGATTCTTCGCTTCCAATGTCAACTCCAACAGTGGGTTCATCAAATAGCAGAACGTTGGGTTTGTCGATAATAGCCCATGCAATCAGGACTCGTCTTAGTTGGCCTCCTGAAAGAACGCCTAAACTTTTGTTGAGAATGCTCAAATCGTCGAGTTTTACAGCTGCTAATGCGCTTTCAACATCGGAGTCTTTAGTGTATGAAAGAAATTCTTTGACTGAAATGGGAATATCTTTTACGCTTACGTTTTGCGGAACATATCCAATTTTTACTTTCTCGTCCCATGTAATTTCGCCTGAGTGGGGCACAAGATTAAGAAGAGCTTTGAAAAACATGCTTTTGCCTGCCCCATTTGGACCCACAATTGCCAAAGTTGTGCCTTTTTTGATTTTGAAGGTAATGTTTTCCAGTATGATTTGGTTTTGAATTTCGACTTTAAGGTTCGAAACGGCTAGTATGAATTCGTCCAAATCTTTCACAACTATATGCCTTAACGAAACTAATTTTGATGGGAACTAAATATACGCTTTGCCCATCTTAAGAAGTTATTGAGTAGTTAAAACACAGACTAAACCGCCTAGCTGCAAGACGCGTTTTCCTGCAGGTGTGTCAGACTTGACAATTCGTGTCTTAATATTATTGTTGGCGGCGATTTGAAGGAGTCTTTGCACTCTGTTCCTTTGACGGCTTCTTGATAAGCAAGTGTCAGTTAAAATCAAAAATTCTGGATGGGGTTTGCCTGGTTTGGAAATGCTAAATATTGCGTTTTCTATCTCCTCGAGTGAATAGAGCACTAACGGTTCTTGACCGGTTGCATTAAGCCGTTTTTCCAAGAGTTCAACAAGATTTTCGCTTTCTTCCTCGTTTGTCTCTCCAACAACTTTGCGAAAATCAGCTGTCCTTGAAAGCGTCGTAATTTCGTGGATACTTATTGCCAAACCTACTATTTGTGCGAGTGTAGCTTTGCTTGGACCTTTTGAAAGCCAAGTATGATGATCTTGGATATGTTTTTGGAAATCTTGACCGTAGTTTGTGCGTGGCGGAGATGCAATTATTATGCTTTTTACTCCTTCTTTCATTATTGGTCTTAAGGCGTTTACAATAGATTCGTGAAAGGTGTAGACTGCTTTAGGGTCGTTTCTAGTTCCTTCGATGCGAATTGTTCGGTCTGGTTTCACAACTTGGCTGTATACTCTCCAAAGGGCGGCCTGCGCTTCACTAAATCCTACGAGAATTGCGACCGGATAGCCGCGCCGATACGATTTGCTTGAAGGCACTTCGATACCTCGTTTACGCCGTTTTCTTCTTTCGCCAGATCAAAATCGAGACGAAAGCCAAAATGATAATAATTAATGCAGTTGTCAGAATGATAATTAGAAAGCTTGAATCTAGGGCATGCGTTTGCCACATGTTAGTTTTGTCTGCAATCGTAGTCATTGCAAAATTGATGTCTTTGTATTCTGAGTGTGCTTCAACTAAAATGCCTGTTTGCTTGTCCCAATAAAATGTGGTAAAGGTGGTACTTCCTGTTGCGACCGTTCTAGATGCGCCTGCATAGTTTCTTTGTTCAATTTTGCTTATGGTAATATTACCTGAGTGTGCGTCAAAGAAGGATTCTCCAGCATTCAAATTTGCCGGTATGAAGAAATCGTCTCCGAGTTCACCGTTTTTCAGATTTAACGTTATGTTTTCGTACAAGAAGGATCCATTTGTAAATTGAGTTGTTAGGTTAAGATCCAAGGAGTCTCCTTGGACATTCGAGACTTCCATTCGTGCCCATTTGGCATCATGCCCTTCTGGTGGATTGCCCGTAACGGAAACCTTGTATTCTATCCAATCTCCTTTCTGGACTCCTATCATTGTTTCAGCTGAAACAAGAAAAGTTGAGGCAAGAATTAAAGTGCTTAGGGCTAGCACAAGCACCAACAATTTTCGCATGGATATCACATGGACGTTTAATGATTTAGCTCTTCTGAGCTATTCAAAATATTTAGCGAAAGAAATGGTCTTCAATTTTTCAAAAAGCGAATTTTAGAAGAAGAACAAAAAGGAAAAATTAATCGGTTTATCTTCTAATAGAGACTGACAAATAATGCCGTTCTATGTCTACATAATTCTATGCCGGGGAGGAAGCTTCTACACTGGGTACACTAAAAACGTGGAAGAGCGTGCTAAACTCCATTCGAACGGTCGGGGTTCTAAATACACAAAAATGTATCCACCCAAAAAAGTAGTATATGTCGAAGAATTAAGTACTCGATCAGAAGCAATGAAACGCGAAAGAGCGATTAAGAAATTTAGCCATCGACAAAAGCAAGATCTCATTGATTCTTACAAATTGAAAATAGCAAGAGAAAGAAGGCTTTTAAAAATAGGGAAATCAAAAACGGAAAAAAATAATGGGTCAAACAAAGTGAAAAGTGCGGCAAAAAACAAATCTTCTTGGAATGACAAACTAAACGATTGCAAAGACCTGCCTAAAATAGAGCCAATAAATGAAAAAATGAGTATGAAATGGGGAAAGGGCACAATGGTTATTCCAGCTCCAATAGAAGTTGACGAACTAATGCGTAAGGTTCCCAAGGGAAAGGTTACCACCATAAATGAAATTCGAGTATCTATCGCAAGGAGTCACGGAGCAACGATTGGCTGCCCAATGACTACAGGCATTTTCAGCTGGATTGTGGCGAATGCAGCAGAAGAAAAAGAGCAAAACGGCGAAAAGAATGTCACACCTTACTGGCGAACACTCAAAACAGGAGGACTTCTCAACAAAAAATATCCTGGCGGGACAGAAAAACAAAGAAAACGTCTAGAAAACGAGGGACACATCGTAATATCAAAAGGGAAACACTTTGTTGTGCAGAATTACGATAGGGTTTTGGCTCAAATATAACCTATGCATCGACTAATTTTCTAAGAACATTACACTATTAGTCTTAGAACCAAACCTGTGATTATTGGAATTAACACATTGTCATTTATCGGCAGCGGGAGATACTCCACTATCATGCCTACCAAAGCACCGATCAAAGCGAACCATGGAGAAATAAACAGTGAAGCCGCTAAGAACGAGAAAATGAAGAATGCTAAACAGCCCTCAAGGGTTTTAGCTCCGTTAAAGGGCAAAGGTTTCTTTGAGATAGTTCCTCCAATTATTGAAGCAGTGCTGTCTCCTATGGTGAAAATTGCAATGGCAGCGCTACTTACCGGAGCTGGGAAGATTAACAATGTGACTAATATGCCAAAAGCAAAGTAGATTGGCGCAAGTGCAAATTGACGAAGTTCTGATTGAGATGCAGCATGGCGAGTAATCGTAGAAAAGATGGGCAGACTTTTGCCTCTAATTCTGGCAAGTTCAGATACTATGTAAAATCCAGTGACCGAGACGATGAATAATGCTACTGGTGCTACACCAAACAAAACAGCAAGTATCGGAATAAAAAAGCCTGAACCATGAATCAGCTCTCGCGTCGCGTCTCTCTTAGAAGGTAGACCTTTGTGCACCTCTTCTTGATTTATTATCGGCAAAATTTTAGACAGCTTACCTGTAACAACAGCATCTGCTTTAATTCGTATTAGAAAGTCTGGGTTATAACCAACTTTTTTTGTTTCTTTTAGAAAGATTGAGGCATTGTTCCGGTCATCAGCAACAACGACACAATCATTTGGGCAAAGGTGTTGATCTTCGATTAGTTCCTTAAAGACCTTAAATTTGCCCTGCGGTTCAGTAACATCCCCCCAAAATTCGCCGGTCAGTTTCTCGTCTTTGACCCCAATTTCTATGCCAACGGCGTAGTCCGCTCCTACAATGTTGGCTAATTTTTCGACTAAGAAAGTTGGCAAACCTGAACTTATCAGAGCCGTTTTACTTCCATCATTCCTTAGTGTCACAAAAGTGGTGACGGCATCAGGTGTTATGCGAAGTTGCATGAGTTTCTGAGTGAGTACCTCTACTTTTGCGCCTTCAATTGCCTTGAAAACATTCGTTAAAGCTCGCTTCAGCGGCATTATGCCCACTTCATAGAGGAAGCCATAGAAAAGCACTTTCAACACGGGAATAATTCCTAACTCTTTTGCGACTTCAAAGAATAGCCGATTCTTTGGGATTAATACGCCTTCAACATCGAAAACAACGAGCTTAGGTTTTTTGGGGTATGTTGTTGTCACTGATTTCACTCTAAACGGAATGGGCGAACTTAATGTAGATGAATACGGGAGAACGATCTAAAAAGTCATTCCGATTTGTGCCAAGAAATGATTTTCGACACGCTTAAAAGAAGAGTGCAATCGAGTGATTTGTGAAATCAATAGGACAAAAATTCAAACAAAAAGAAAGATTGAAATGAAGCAGAAATTAGTCTGGAAGTTTGTTTAATTCAGCCATCTTCAAATGTATGGCGGCAACAGTTGCTTTAACATTTTTGTCTTCGACCACGATTATTATCTGGCTGGTGTGGGGCGCAAATATGCTTCTCTTGATATTTATCCCGTTAATCGCTCCTATCGCAGTTGACGCTACTCCTGGAGAAGTCTTCATTTTGTCACCTATGAGAGTAACAACGCCTAAACCATATTCTATTTTCAAGTGTTCGTCAAATCCTTTCAGGTTTTCCTCGTTTTTTCTCAAGAAGTCTGAGTCGAGGAAAAGGAAGTCTCGAATTCTGTCGCCTGTTTCTAGGGTTTCAGAACCTAAATCCATGAAGTCATTTCGTCTTTCCCAAATGCGTAATGAATCTTCGAGCGATCGGCTTTTTTCATCGCGCATGGATAAAATGGCGGTGCCGGTTTTTCCTGTGAGGCATTTGACGATTTCGTCACCTATATTTTCTTCTTGAATTGTGGAGTAATTTTTGGGTTCGTCAATGGGAACAACTAGGAGGGGTTGACTGAATCGTCTTGCGTAGGCGATTGCTGGACTTTGGACAATTTTCATGCCCATCATTGAGGCTTTGTGTGCTTCGTTGTATGTCATCGAAGCAACGTGGTGAGTTTGTTGTCCTTTTACCACTTTTGGATCAGCGCTTTGGACTGGGACGTCTTTGTAGAGCGAAGTCTTTGTTTGATAGTTGTTCTTTAAGAGGCATGATATGAAAACGGCTGTTAGGTCGGAGCCGCCTCTGCCAAGGATGGTTTCGAGTCCATCTGATGTGATTCCTATGAAGCCTGCCATTGAGATTGTTTTTCCTGACTCCAAAAGTTCAGTAATACAGCTTAGACGTTTTTTGCTTTGTTCAAAATCTGGCAAAGCCTCTTCAAAATTGTCGTCGGTTACTATTGGAAAATCTTTTAGAGCGAGATACTTTGAATCAATTCCGTTGCTTTTCATTACGTAATCCATTATGATTGAGGTTGCGTATTCTCCGCCTAATGCCCAGTATTTTTGCTTTAATGTGGCCGCTAAAACGTTTGTTTACTGATTCGAGAGCTTTCAAGGTTGATTTTTTGCATTTTTCTAAATCATCTAAGGCGTGAGCTAAGAGTTCATTGCTGACATAGAGGGTTGCGATATTTGTGTATATGTTGAAAACAGAATCTAGTGAAACTGGTGTTGACCTCGAAAAAGACTCGCCTATTCGGATTAATTCATCGGTGCAGCCGGTTGGGGCAGAAAAAACAATTATTGGCCCAACAGAACCTTCTGACTTGAGTTCACAAATGCGTTTGAGGATTTTTGGTATCTTTTTCCCTTCGACGTCAAGCAAGCTGCCGCCAAATTTTGCGACCGTGACTGTTTTCATGAAAGCATATTCCCTCGATTGAAAGTTAGCTTGTTTAATAACGTTTTAAGATTTTCCCTTGCTTACTGAAAATTCCTTTTTCGAGTTATCTCAAACTTCGTTTGTTGCTTTAACCCAAATTTATTATTACTCTTTAGCTGAAGGAAATAGATATGAAAAAAGTGCCGCTGAATGAATCTTTTACTTTGGAATTACGAATGCCTCCGATTTACAATTTTGAGTTAACTGTGCGCAAGCCAGCGGGTTGGTGGTGGAGTGCACCTGACGAGAAGTTTGAGAATGGGACCTTTTGGTCGGCTACACGTTTTGGTGGGGCACTTTTAGGGTTAAAATTGAAGTCTGTTGACAACTTAACACAGCCAATAATATCTTGCACTGTTTTTTCCGCTAAAAAAATTGGTGAACCAGCAAAGCAAGCAATTGAGAAAATGTTGCGAAGGGCACTTCGACTGGATGAAGACCTGACACCGTTTTACAATTTGGCGAAAAAGGATGAAATTTTGAAAGTTGTAACAAAAGATCTTAACGGCATGCATTCTGTTGCTTGGCCTGAATTGTTTCCGGCTTTAATCTTAGCTGTTACGTTGCAGATGGCGCCGATGAAAAGGAGTAATCAAATGATGGATTTGTTGGTTGAGAACTTCGGAGAGATGGCATGTTTTGATCATAGCGAGATTCGTTATTGGCCTTCTCCAACAAGAATTGCTAATACCAATGTGGATGATCTTAAGGAAAAGGCTAAGTTGGGCTATCGGGCTAATAATTTGATTTCAATTTCGGAGAGTTTGGAGGCGGGTTTCCCTTCAATGGACGAGTTATATTCTATGCAGCCAGAAGAAGCAAAGAAGAAACTGATGACTCTTCGCGGAATCGGGGAGTATTCTGCGGAGTTGATAATGCCCGGTATGGGTTTTCCTCTTGATGTTTGGAGTGCGAAAATTTTTGGCGTTCTTTTTTCAGGGAAAGTGCCAGATGACCCTCGCAAAGCTATTCCAGGTCTTAAAGAAATAGCTGAGAAACGTTGGGGGAACTGGATGGGATACGCGTTTGTTTATGTTTTGAATGATTTGTCAGCGCTTTCTGAAAGAGTCGGATTCGATTTGACACATTTTTAGACGCGTCTGTTCAAGAATCAGTCTTTTCCGAGAAGTTTCTTCAATTGTTTTTCTTCTAATCCAGCCCCGGGTTCACCGTCCAGCCGTTTGGAGACTTCACCGTTCTCAAAGAGAATCACGGTCGGGTAGGTTTCGATTGAATATTTTTCAGATAAGTCTTCGCGGTTATCAACCATGACTCGTAAGCATGGAATTGGGCTGTTCATTGTGCATTTTTCGTATATGGGCAGAAACTTTCTTGAAAACGGACACCATGAAGCGTAAAAAAGCGCAAACATTTTCTTCTGGGTTTTCAGTGTCTCTTCAAAATCAGGCAAATTGTCATTTTTGCTCACATAAATCCATCCTTATGTGTCTGTTAATCAAAGCTGTCTTAGTCTCACAAAAAGGTTGTTCTCTGATTAGACAAACACTTAACTATTAAATCCTCCACGGAAATGTTGAAAGGTCTGCATTCCGGTGTCCTTCAAATCCCTTCAATCAAATCGTATTATCATCTTCTTCGTTGTTGGTTTAGCAGCTTTTCTCCTTTACCTATACTATTATGTTGGTATCGGAAAATTCTTTGATGTAATTAGATCAGCAAATTTACTTCTCTACACAAGTGCTTTTGTCGTATTCACGATAGGGGTTTTGTTTGCAGCTTTAACCTGGCATAGTCTACTGCGAAATCTAAGTGTTAAAGCGGGTTTTCGTAGGGTCTTGCTTCTCACTTGGGCGGGATATTTCTTTGACTCTACGCTTCCTGAACCAGGATGGTCGGGTGATATTTCCAAAGCGTACATGCTTGGCAAAAAGTCCGATGAAGATGTCGGAAAAATTGTTGCATCAGTCGTTGCTCAAAAAATCATTGGCATGGCAACAACTATACTTGTTTTAATCTCGGGTTTTGCGCTTCTTGCAATCAATTATGTCTTACCAGCCCCGGCTTTGATTCTTGTTGGAGCTATTTTGTCTATTTCGGTTGCATCATTGATTATTGTTTATTATCTAAGCACTAGTCCTAAAGCTACAAAAACCATGGTTGGATGGCTTGTTGTCGTTCTTGCGTTTGTTTTGCGAAAACGATTTAACGAGACTCAGTTCAGAGCTGATTCAGAAAATTTTTTGGGCGTGTTTCATAAAGGAATTGCCACTCTGAGTGCTGAAAAGAGAGCTTTGGTTCGCCCGATATTATTCTACATATTCAGTTTAGCTTTTGATATTTCGGTCGTATTTTTCACTTTTGCAAGTATTGGGTACCCAATACCGATTGACACTGTTTTGATCGTTTACGCGTTAACTGGCACTCTTCAATCAATAGGTGTTTCCTTCTTTGGATTGACTGAAACAATTATGAGCCTTTCATACAATGTTCTGTTCATTCCTCCCGCTGTAAGCGTTTCAGTTACTTTGTTGACTCGAGTTGTTACTCTTTGGTTCAAGCTTATTTTGGGCTACATAGCTTTTCAAGCTGCAGGGGTTAGTTTGCTGTTGGGGAAGAAGAAAACAGGCGATTCAAGCAAGAAGCAGAATGGAAACAATCCTCCAGTTTAGTGCGATGCTAGAAAAATATTTTAATGCATAGGAACACAAGATAATATGAGGATTATTACATGCCTACAGCGTTTGTGTTAATTAATACTGAAATTGGTTCTGAGACCGATGTTTTAAAAGAGCTAAGAAAAGTTGAAGGCGTCGAGGAATCATCAGCAGTCTACGGCGTATACGATATAGTAGCTCGAGTAAAAGCCGATACAATGGATCGACTAAAGGAAATTGTTACGTGGCGGATCCGCAGACTCGATAAAGTAAGATCAACCCTAACAATGATCGTTGTTGAAGAGAAAACATAATTTCAATTTCCTTTTTGTTTCATTGCCAAGACTGCAATGAAAAATATTTTTGTTTAATTAGAAATAATTGTTGTAGCTTAAACACACTAACACAGAGTTAAAAATAGAAATTAAGAATTATTCTTTGGCAAAATTAGGTTCCCGAACAACCATTAAATTTCTAGATTTAACTGGGCAGAAAATTTGAAATGATTCTTATGAGTAACACAAAAAAAATTTTCAGGAACGGAGAGACATTTTTTTGAACAAATTGGCTACATCCAAGACCGTTCTGGCTATTTTGTTAATTGTGATTCTTGTCGGGGTTACGCTGGGGGCTTATGCATTTGTCCGTTTTGAAAACGCTGCAAACAATCCGGAAATTTCCGCGACACCCAAACCAAGTGCTCTAGCAAGCGCTTCTCCGACCCAATTAACCGCGTCACCAAGCAATTCGCCTGCTTCAGGTCCAACGACAACGCCTGGAATTACTCCAGTCCCAACATTAACGTCAACTCCAAAAGCTTCGCAAAGCCCAATTCCTGTTCAAACTTCGTCACCTCAAGCGTCTCCGACGCCCTCACTTACGGCTTCGCCCACACTTATTCCCACTCCTACTACCCAGCCAACCTCTAATCCAACCCCGTTACCAATTCCAACTCCGAGCCCATCACCAACGCCAACGCCTGTGCCTTCCAATGTTTCACGAGCAATAAATTGGGCAGGCTACGTTGTTTCTTCAGACCTCCAGAACCCCCAACCTGTTATAACTGGAATAAGTGCTTCTTGGACAATCCCAAACGTAACTATCTCGGGGTCCGATACTTTCTCCGCAGCATGGATTGGTGTAGGCGGACAATTTGACCACACTCTAATCCAATGTGGAACAGAACAAGATTCAATTAATGGACAAACAGAGTTTTTCGCATGGTACGAATTGCTACCAAGAACATCCATTGTGATCCGAGGCATAACTCCATCAGCAGGAGATCAAATGACTGCATCTATCCAACTTGTAGATCCAACACTCAGCGAATGGACAATCAATGTAACGGATGTAACAAACGGACAGACATTCCAAATTCCCGTTATATATTCATCCAGCCAACTTTCTGCCGAATGGATATTGGAAAGACCTACGGTTAATAACGTATTAAGTTCATTAGCAAACTTTGGAAGCGCAACCTTCACTAACTGTCAAACAACAATTGGGTCGATCACGGGCGGAATCAACAGTTTTCCATCAACCCAAGTAATCATGTTTTCGTCGATGACTCCGGGAAGTGGAGCTTCACCGCTTACCGACGTATCAAGCGTGAGCAACAACGGATCAGAATTCACAGTGAACTATCTGGCATCAAAGTAGGAAAAGCGAGGAAAATTTGAAAATGGAGAAAACTAAACCTTCACGAAAGTTACCTTTGATAATCTTCATTCTAGTTCTACTAGTTTTGGTCGCTCTATTTACCGCAGCATTGCCCCGTTCGCCTCAGAATTTGTATCCCGCGGAAATTCGTAACTATCAAGGCGAAAATCTTAGCTCGATAGCAGATGTGAAGGAAAATGCTATAGCTGGCACACAATACATCAATCAATCTTCGTATCGACTAGCCGTAACAGGGTTAGTGGACAAAACTCTGCAACTAACCTATGATGATGTTGTAAACAATCACCAAAGATACCAAAAAGTTGTAACTATCTACTGCGTTGAAGGATGGCAGGCAAGCATTCTTTGGGAAGGTGTTCTTGTGAAGGACTTGCTTGAGCAGGCTGGTGCGAACATGAGTGCGTCATCAGTGATTTTCTATGCATCAGATGGATATTCTACGGCGTTGCCTCTAGATTACATTGTGAAAAACGATATAGTACTTGCAGACAAAATGAATAATGTAACTATCCCTCCAGAACGGGGATTCCCTTTTGAGCTTGTTGCACAAAGCCAATATGGTTACAAATGGATAAAGTGGATAACCAAAATAGAGGTATCAGACAACAGTAATTACTTGGGTTATTGGGAAACTAGAGGTTATCCAAATAACGCTACCCTAAGGTAGCATCTCGTGATGTCCGATAACGAAACTACAAGTTGTTTTTTGGGGCTATTTGTAGATCCGACATACCGTATTTGGAAACCACAAGTAATATTAGTTCCAGAAACGTACTTTCAAACAGTAATTAGATAACAGTTAACTTGCGGAAACCGCGAAAAACGTGGCGAACGCAAAAAACATAACTAACTATCTCATAAAATCGGAGGTTGACATTTACGGGAACATCCCAAACATTCACTATAAAGTATGTTATACACGCGAGATTTGAAATTGAAGGTGTAGTTGAGAAACCTGATGTAATCGGTGCAGTTTTTGGACAAACCGAAGGCCTATTTGGACCCGAACTAGATTTGCGCGAATTGCAGAAAACTGGTCGAATCGGCAGAATAGAAATTGACTTACACTCCAAAAACGATCGAACAACAGGCAGCATAACCATACCCACAAGCTTAGACCGTGTAAGCACAGCCCTTATTGCAGCAAGCGTAGAAAGCATAAACCGCGTAGGACCGTGCTCTGCGAAAGTATTTCTAGAAAAAATAGAAGATATCCGCGAAGCTAGACGAAAAATTATCATTGACCGGGCCAAAGAAATCCTTCATAAATGGAATATTGAATCAATGCCCAGCGTCGACGAGGTATACAAAGAAATCTCTGAGACAATGAAAGCAGGCAAAGTAGAAAAGTATGGCCCTGAAGACTTGCCCGCGGGACCGACATTGGAATCAAGCAAAGAAATCATCATAGTCGAAGGACGCGCAGACATCATAAATCTAATGCGTTGCGGAATGACCAACACAGTTGCACTTGAAGGCGCAAAGGTTCCTGAATCCATAAAGCGACTCACCAAGGAAAAAGAAGCAACTGCTTTACTCGACGGCGACAGAGGCGGCGATTTAATTCTAAAAGAGCTACTTCAAGTAACCAGCGTCAAATACGTTGGACGCGCTCCTCGAGGCAAAGAAATTGAAGAATGCAACTGCAAAGAAATCAGCGAGGCTTTTGAAAACCGAATAGCCGTTGCAGATTTGTTCAAACCAAAAGAGCAACCACAGCCTCAACCAAAGAAAGTTGAGAAACCCAAAGTGGAATTCCCTGAACAGATGGTTCAAACCGCTAAGGGACTCATTGGCTCGCTCGAAGCAATCCTTCTAAACGAAAAGCTCGAACAAGTTGAAAAACTCCCAGTAAGCCAACTTGCAGAAAAATTGCAGCAAGTTACCGGCATAGATACAATAGTTTTCGACGGCATAATCACTCAACGCATTGTTGACATCGCAAGCGAGAAAAACATCAAGCGCATAATCGCCTCAAGAGTTTCAGAAGCAGTAAAGCCTGCTCTCAACGTGGAGCTGCACACTTTCGCCGAAGTCGTCCCAAGCAGCTAATTGCCGAAAAACTCCACCAAGCTTTTCTCTTTTTCAATTTTAGTTTCTTTCGAAAGAAGTTTTTCTTCAGATATGCCAAAAAACTCAAGGATACGAGCCGCTGCAGGCACAATCTGTTTAGTAATATAATATTCTACGTCAACTTCATCTAATGATGCATAAACGTAGGGCTTGACATGTGTGTAGAGTCTTCCTTCGCCCTTAACTATGACGTATCCAACCTTGTCGCCAATTGTCATTTTCCAACCTTTTTGTTGAAGCATTTTTGCAGCTTCTACGTGGCTGGCTTTGACTGCGTATTCGTCTATGGGCTTGGATAGAGTTTTCCAAATGACGAGGTCGCGGTAAGGAACTTTCTTCTGCCTGATTTCTTCAATAAATTTGCGAACGTATTCTTCTGCTTTGGGTGGTGATTGTTCTTGAAGAATGATTTGCAGAACTCGCTCTTGAGCGATTTTTGCGACTTGAGCCCAATCGCCTCTGATGACTTCTAAGCCGACAATGTCTAACGTTCCATCTTTTAGGAGTCCTGCGTATCGCTTCTTTGCTTCAGTGAAGAAAATACGTGTATATACTGAGCCCAATTCAACTTCTAATCCAAGGGCTTTTTCAATTTCTTTTTCAACCTGGGCTGTTTTTTTACTGTCGTATGTGGCGAATATGCTGTCCGTATCGCCGTAAATCACGGTTAATTCTGCTTTCTCGACCATTTCAATCGCTGCAAGTATTGTGTGTCTGCCCCAAGCGCTTGCAGCCTCAGCTACTGGCTTGCTGTACCATCGGGCGCCAACCCAACCTGCGTAGCCGTAAGTTGCGTTTGTGGTTATTTTTACGGCTTTTTGTCGGGCATCCAAAACTTGGTATTCGGTGCTTTTTTGGTTAAGATTTTTCATTTTTGCTCGAATTTCTTTTCTTATGTTGATTAGGTACGTTAGTATCGCTTTGTAGAATCCTGGTGGCTGTTTGAGGAAGCGATGTTTCACTTCTGGAGCTTCGAAAAATTCTTGGGTTGTTTTCTCTTTGGGTGAAATGTATGTGTCTGGTGAAAGGTTGTAGGTTATCATGAGGTTTGGATACATTGATTTGAAGTCTAGTACGGCGATGTTTTCGTGGAGTCCTTGCTTTGGTTTGAGAACTAGTCCTCCAGCGTATGTTCGGTATGGTTGTTCTATGCGTTTGGGGATGAGTTCGTCGATTTTTTGTGCTTGTTTCATGAGAAACGAGTCTACTCGAAAACCAGTTGCGGCCGTCATAACATGGTCCAGTGGAAGGCTTACTAGGCTTGAGAGCTGCAGTGCAAAGTCGAGGAGTGCCTTTGCTATGCCTATTACACATCGTGCGTTGTCTTGGGCGAAGTTCTTTAGAATTTCACATTTTTTGGGGTCGTCCCAATAATCCGCGAAATCAACGTCCCAGATTACGTTGCGGTTTTCCAATTTCATTATGCCTAGATAGTCTGCGAAGTTCTCCAGCGTTTTGACTTTAACATCGGGAAACTGATCCTCGAAATCTGCTAAATCTAAGCTGATTGTACCCGTCAGAGAAATATGTCCATAGACGCTGGTATGCGGTTCTGTTCCGGCTCGATCTATGTTTAGTTTCAAGTCGAGGACATGGCATCTTTCGCGCAAGTAGATTAGGTCTGTTGTATTTGTGCCGTAACCGGTGATGATGTCGGGGTCAAACTCCTGAACGTAATTTGTGAATTCTTGCAGGGTTTTTTTGTCGTCTTTATCCTTTGAGAGGAATTGGTTTTCTTTGCCTTCATTTGTGGCAACAGAAATCATAATTATAGGGTTTCGTTCAGGTTTTGGAGATCCTTCTCGACTGTAGGAGGTTACGTAAAACCCGAGGACCCGCAAAGTCGGCAAGTCAGATTTTTCTAATAGTTTTGGAATCGACTCAGCAAGGTATACTTTGTTGGCTCGTACTCCAAAAGTGTTCTCTGTTTCCTTTGCTTCAATTTCGTGCCAGCAGCATGGGACAACATTATTGTCGATAAGATACCGAGTGGAGAGCCGGATATCATCTTCAAGGCAGTCTTTCACTCCTTCAATTTCGCGAATCTTTTTGGCTAGTTTCGCTTTTTCTTTGCAGAAAATTTTGATTGTTTGTACAGGCTTTCCGAAGTATTTTCGCTCGAAAATCTTCATTTCTTCAATTAAAGATCCAAAGTCTTTTTGGATTTTTTCGACAATCTCAGCGGGTTTGCAATTGTCTTCAATTATGGTGTAAAAATAGTCTTTGAAATTTCTGTCTACTATAAGTAGCCTATTTCCATGTGCATCAATTCCCCACAGCCATAGTTCCGGCAAATTGGTCTTGTATTCGGCGTTGATGTCTAGTAACCAGAAAGTAGCCTTCACAGAAAGTCTCCGTTATATGAAATGTTGAAAAAGAAGCTTTTAACTTTTAAGGGATGCAGAAGTGTCGAATTCAGATGCTCGACCAAAAAACTTCTGTTTAGTCGAATTTTCTGACTTTGATCATTCTTTTGAAATTTCGCAGGTCGCGTGAGACATTTTTTAGAAGGCGTAGTTCATCCATGGTTTTTTGGAAATTTGCCATTTCGGCTAAGACTTTTGCGTGCATGTCTATTTGGGTTGTCATGTCTCAAACCTGGTTGAGTTGAATTATGGCATTGAGGGTGCGTCATTGTTTGTTGGCTACCAAGGGCCAATCCGTAATCGAGGAGAAAGGAGAAGGCTTCGAGAACGGAAAATTATCTGTTGGCTGGTCTGGTAGGCCTTCAACCTCATTCACCCTTCAATGCTACGTCTCAAGACTTAATACACTTGATTATAAAAGCGTTGTGCATTCAAACTAAATTAAGAAAAACTGTTGAGAGCTTAACCTAAGGCCATGTCGCCTTCAAGGATCTGCTTCTCTGAAATCCCCAGTTGTCTGCTCAAATATAGCTTCAAAAGCGCAGAAAGCTTGGGAATCTCACCGCAATAAGTGATGACGTGATAATTCTTCAATGCATCTACTTCAAAACTTTTTTCCGATTCTTTTATCGCGAAAGACACTGTTTGGGCTTCAGTCGCAATATGCAGAAAATCCTCCCATTGCTTGCATTGTAAGATTAGAGGCAATCCGCTGGGCAAGTTTGTTAGAGGGCGTTCATTTTTCGCCGCTTCTTTTGAGGCACCTTCAACAGTAACAGATATTTCTTCGCTTTGAGATGCTGACAAAGACTTCAATAGATTGCCAACATCATTTTGTAATCCGCCTATTTTGTCCTCTATTGTTTTAACTTTGCCACTTAGTTCGCCAGAATCACCTAATTGACCTGCAACATTCCCCAGTTCACTTACCAGTCTGTCTAGATCCTTCTCATGTTCTTTGAGAACGTTCACAATAAAATCTAAGGCTTCCAGAGCTTCATCTTTGGACGGCGATCTAGCTGACATATTTCCTCTAAGTCCTCAAGCAGCCTAATACGAATGAACAGCTAATAAGGCTAACGAATCCAAAAAATGTATCGCCGCGAATACGCTCTCATATTGATTCACAATACTGTGTGAATATTCTCAAATCTGTGCGTATTTCTGTTGTGCAGTTTCCATTATTTGCGCTTTCTAAATAATTTTTGACCATCCATCTCACAAACGTATCTAATCCATTTCACCATTTTAACTTCGCAATAGATTTTTGGTCTATTCGGTTATCGCAATCTCCAAATAAATCTTTAATAATTAGGTTTTTTGTGTTCAAACGTCCAAACGCTCATTTTTGTTAATATTCTCAAATTCCCTTAACCATAGAATCCTAATCCTTTGCGCGTTACCAATTCCTATACACTTTTTTACTGAAAAAGTTAGCCAATTTTTGTGCATCTTCTGAAAACCGAGTTTCAACATTTTTACAGACTATGACTAAAAACTGGGAAGTACAAGAAGTACGTATAGTCTAGAATATCTTTCAATAGTTGAATATTATTAAATTATAAACCGATCTTCTTTAAGTAACAAAAAGACTGAATTTACAGTTATATAGTTCTTTATTCATACCCGTAATTGGTGGAGATCATAAATTGCCTTCGTCATTTTCTCATCCAGAAGTTACTGAGGTTCTCACCAATCTCAAATCTGAATTTATTAAAGTCAAAAGGTCTGACTTAGAGCATCCAATTTCTATACAGAAGCCTTATCCGTCACCCGTAGATTGGCGAGATCAGCCCATATATTTTCTTATGATTGATCGTTTCAATAATCCATCTTCTGATCCCAAATTTGAATGGAATAAAGCGGTCGAAAAATCACAGGGCGGTACGTTTGAAGGAGTTCGACAAAAACTTTCTTACATTAAGAATCTTGGTGCGGGTGCTATTTGGCTTTCGCCTGTATTAAAAAATGCTAAATTCCGGGAAGATTATCACGGATATGGCATAATGGATTTTTTAGAGGTCAATCCTAAGTTTGGGTCTACTCCTGATTGTGCAGAAGTCGAATTCATGAATTTAGTTAATGAAGCTCATGCACACGGATTATATGTAATATTGGATATAGTAATAAATCATGCCGCAGATGTATTCGCCTACGCAGTTAATGGCGACGCCTGGAATGATGCGCCTTGGCATGATCAACCCTATGAACAGATATATTGGCGTGACAATAAGGGTGCTCCACGAAAAGAATGGACTGAACTCCCAAAGACTGTTAACAAAGATGAAGGGATTTGGCCAAAAGAATTTCAAAATAACCTGTGGTTTCGTCGACAAGGTAAGAATCCCCCAGACCCAAATTCAACACAAGGAGACTTTGCTTCTCTAAAAGAGTTTAAAACAGATTTATATGATTACTACGGTGACAAACCAGTTCAGAATCTTCTTATCAAAGCATATCAGTATGTTGTCGCTAAATTTGATGTGGACGGTTTTCGAATTGATACAATTAAGCATGTAGAGCGTGAGTGTGCTCTATTTTTTTCAAATGCCATTCGTGAACTAGCATATTCTATAGGTAAAAAGAACTTCTTTATTTTCGGTGAGGCTAAATCGAATGATGAAACGCTTTTAGCAAGCTATACTGGACGCTATACATCCGAAAAACAGGAAATGGTTGGTGCTGACGCAGTTCTCGATTTTCCTTTGCAGAGCAACTTGGTGCAAACTGTCAAAGGGTTTGCACCACCTACGGCCACAGCTGAAGTCTTTAATCGTAGAAAACAAGTGTATTCTGAACGTTCTGTTATGAGTACTCATGGTGAAGCTTCACGATTTTTTGTGACGTTTTTGGATAATCATGATGATTTTAATCGTTTCCTATATCCGTATGATGGAGGAGAATATTCTAAACAACTGTCTTTAGCAGTTGGATGTCTCTATTGTTTACAGGGAATCCCTTGTCTATATTACGGTACAGAGCAAGGATTAAAGGGAACTGAAGAACTTTATGATCCAAATTATAAACAAGGCGGTAAAGTCGAGCATGTGCGTGAGGCGTTGTGGGGAAAGAAACCAATCGCTTTCGATCAAGAGAACAATGTGTACAAACAAATACAGGCTATAGCACGGCTTCGGAACAAAGAACCGGCATTGCGGTACGGACGTCAATATTTCCGGGAGGTTTCCGGTAACAACGTAGATTTTAGTATTTCTAAAGAAAGAGGTGGGATACTTGCATTTTCTCGCGTATTAAATGATCGAGAAGTCTTAGTAGTAGCCAACACAAGTACAGTTAGCCACTTTCCAGGCTGGGTTTTAGTTGATAACAGAATAAACCAAGAAACCGCTATATTCAATATTGTTTATAGTAACTATGGGAAACAAGGCAGCCAAAGTATTGTAAGTAAAGAAGCAACGTTTTATGGAAATAATGGTTCTATTTCTCAAGGTTGGGCTAGACGATTACAAGTTAACCTTGCACCAATGGAAATACAAATTCGCACTAATAGGTAAATCACTTTCTTAGTACGTCATGTTCGGCAACGAAAACTATTGAAAAGGCGATCTAAGAGGAAAAGTTTGGTTCAACAAAATCTTCAACTTGGAAGTGTCAACAGTTCTTAAATTTACCGTTGCTTTTATCTGGTTACGTTTTCTTTAATAATTTAGTTTTTTTACATATGAAAGAAATTAGTGCCTGAAGTTAAAAAATGGTTGCGGGAATTATCTTTCAATTGGAGTGGAATGGGGTGGATTTGAGGGTATTAATAAAAATAAACATTAGACGTTAGATTTAATATATTATGAGTTCTTTAGTTTATTATATATGTCATTGAACACAAAAAACCTAATTATTAAAGTAACCAATGATTGTAATCATAATTGCAAATATTGCTTTATTGAAAGAAATGCCCCAAAACATAAAATCATCTCAAAAGAAATAATTCACCGATTATTTGAACAAATCCAAAATAATATCAATTCAAAAGAAATTGCAGTAATATGGCATGGGGGTGAACCACTCCTCGCAGGCATTAGTTTTTTTGAAGAAATGATGGAAATAGAAAAGGGTTACAAATTAAAATTTATGAACTCAATTCAAACAAATGGGTCGTTAATAACTGATGAATTCGCTAATTTTTTTCAGAGAAACAAATTCACTGTTGGTTTTAGTATTGACGGTCCAAAAAAAATAAATGATCTAACGAGATTTGATAGAGGAAATAATAGTACTTTCACTGAAGTTATGAATAAAATTAAAATTCTAAAAAAACACAACGTCACATTAGGTGCTATTGCAACAATTTCTAAACACAATATTAAATACCCAAAGGAAATCTACGCCTTTTTTAAAGGAAATGACCTTCCTTTTCAATTTAATCCATTATTTTATTCTGGCAAGGCAAAGGAAAATTTCAATTCTCTATCGATTTCATCTGAAGAATACAAAAACTTTTTGATAGAAATGGGCGAAATTTGGCTTGAAGACCCAAATCCAGTCAGCATATCTGTTTTTGACGAAGTTTTTGGACCTATCTTCAAAAATGGAAATTATGAACGGAGTTGTACTTCAAGTCTTGATTGCCAGAAATTCTTTTTAGCAGTTGGTCCAACCGGAGATTTATATCCATGTTGTTTATTTCAGGGTTATGAGGAATTTTCTTACGGAAATATTTTACGTATTGATTTAGAAGATATTGTTAATACGCCGACTTGGAAAAGAATGATTCGAAGAAAGGAATATATTAAAAAAATGTGTTCAGATTGTTTCATATACAATTATTGTTACGGTGGATGTCCATTCATAGCATATTCAACTTACAAAACTATAAATATGAAATACTACTATTGTGATAGCTACAGGCAATTCATCATAACTTTGATGAAAAGCTTTGAGCGAAAAATGAAAAGTTTTAAGGGAGATAAATTATGACAACCCCAAATGAGAAAATCGATGAAGAAAAGCTCGCCAGAGATATCAAAAAAATTCTTGAAACATTCGATGCACTAACACCAGAAGAATTGGCAAAAATACCTCAACTTGCAAAGTTAAAAGAACCTGAAGTAGCGGTCGTTGGAGATCTAACAATTCCCAATTACCCAATCCGTTACCCAGTTAAATACCCTGTCCAGTACCCAGTCAAATACCCAGTCAGGTATCCAGTCAGGTACCCAGTTATTTACAAACCCACCAAATCTACCCCGAAGGAATAATTTAGAAGGAAAATCTGAAGGTCCAAAACTCATTACAAGCAAACAACAATGAGCCAATGGTGCTCAAACACCAAAGAGCGACGGCAACATAGTAATCCGCAACTATACAATCTAACCTTTTTCTTTTTTTTGTAGCAATTTGAGATTACATTTTCAACAGATTAGTTTTGAACATGGAGAACAGAAATTTTTGAAAAAAAAGAGAAAAGGCTACTAGTGAGGATCGATAAAAATCTAAAAGAGTAAGCTACCTCACCTACGCCATATTTCCATCGTTTCCAGTGATTCAGTACGCTTTATCGTGATTTGGTAACATACCTTTGGGTTTCTTCTTTAGCTGAACGCCTTGTGTTACCAGGAACGGTTCAAAGTCTCCTTTTAATAGGGTGAAAACCTTATAAACAAAACGACAACAGACTAAATTGCTATACATCTTTTAAAGAAAGACTCACACTGTGCGGAGGTGAGAAATTGGGAGAAAATGTTAAAACTTGGGCTATAGCAAAGACAGGCATAGACTTGTTGAGACCGGCCGAGGTTCCGATAAGCTGCTACAACTTTGAAAAGACAACTGTGAAAAAGAGTGGCTTCACAAGTCCAGGCCATGAACTCCAACTCTATGAGTACGACCAGCCGGTTATAGATATGTCGGGAAGCTCAAGAACCGAGTTGAACGGTCGAACGACTTGGCGTTTCACAAATTATATTCATGCTAAAACCTCTCTTTATGAGTTTTACGATCTAGATAGACCAGTAAGCTTTGTTGCAACACCATTTGCTGACAAACCAACGTACCTCACAACTGTCATCAAGTTTGAAGAATCACAAAAATATCCCGGACATATGACCGAGCTAGTTGTGGAAGTCTACAGCTGGGACAAACAAGGCAACCCTGCGCCTTACGTCGGGTTTTCCTGGCGCTGCAGAGTTCGCTGCTATGAAATTATTATGTAGCCTGAAGACAGGGACGTTATAAAAACTAACGGAACCACAATAATTAAGCAGAATCCACTTTTCTTTTTGCATTTGTGTTAACCGTTTCTATGTACTTTGAATTATTGCACTTTCATGGTAATTTGTGTTTTCTTCCGTTATCGCTTCTGGGGGCTTTCTTTTCGTGGCTTAGAACCTGAAAACTCAAACTTAGCTTCAGACATGCGACAACACTCCAAAAAAGAGAAAAAGCTACGAGAGGTCTAAACTGAAGCAAAAATACTTCACCTCGGTCACATTTCCAAAAAAAAACAACTGATTCAGCACGCTTTGCGGTAATTTAATGAGCTTAAGGGTTTAACCGCAAAAGACCCTCTAAGCCAGTTTCTTGCCCACCTAATTACCTCTGTTTAAGAACCTAACTCGCTTTTACTTCTCTCCAATAGTGTCCCTTGGGAACTATTTCCGCATATACCCCTACCTCGAAAATTTTAGAGTTGTAATTAATTTGTTGAGCCACCATAAAATAGACGTAATAAAAAGGTGTTAAGTGTGAAACGCTAAACCCAGCTGACACGGAATAATATTGATGCGGTGGAAGCACATTTGGAAAGATTGGACTAGAGAATCTCTGTGGTCCATTCGGATTGAATGAAAGTAGAACTCGATAGGTTTCATCTGTAAAAAACTTTATGTCATAAGAAGACCGATTCACAACAAATTCGACATTTTTTACATAAACATTTTCACATGATCCACATCCTTCGTTACCAGCCCTCATACTATACCTATATTTGGTATTCGGCGCAAGAGGCTGATTGGTGGGTACTAAAGACCAAGCGTTGGTTGCGGTGTCAAAGTATTCGAGATGAGCAATGAGTTCGATACCCCTTACGATAAGATCATCCATTAATACTTCTAGATGACCAAAATTTGGAGCTGAGTCGATGGTTACGGTTCTAATCTCACTTAAACAACCAAAGTTTTTAGTGGTGCCCCTGAAGACTGCTTGCAATTGTTCGACCATTCCAGGCATCCAGCCGTTTTCAACTGTTAAAGTTGTGCTCGCCAAGTATTTTCCTTGGCTGTCAGTATGAGGATTTATTCCCATGTCCCTCCATCGCGCATTATAGAAACCTTGCAGAACGATTTCTGCTTGCGTTATAGGTACATTGTTGTCGTCAGTTAGAATACCTTCAAAATGTACGTTTAAGGGTAATATACCATGACTTGGATTAAACGAAAAAGTGAGTTTTGACATGCTATATAATTTTGGGGTTTGAGGATAAATAATTATGCATATTTAACGTTTCGCCCCTCAGTTTAATGTGATTGTATCGTGCAAATTATCACCGAGTTTCAAATAGTCTTCAAAAGCAATTTAGCGCCGAAATATTTTTCTTTTGGGCGATTTTTGCCGAGGTTTAGCCGATCTGCTTATATTTCTCCAGTTACAGCCACAACAAAAATTGCTTAATTTTTCCAAGACAAAAGAAGCGGCAAAAAACAAATATTATGAGAATTTCTAAGTTTTAGAAATGAAAAGGGGAAATGGGGTCAAAGGGATGTTGAAAAATTACCTGATCTGAAGCGAGTTACCTTACGCCGGCTACATTGATGGATTTTCTAGTAGTAGCCATGTGGCTCCATTCTTAGAAGCGTTGGGTTATGTTGTTACCCGTATTATTAATTATGGGAGCATGACATACAAAACAGTAAGATAAAATAGAAGACTTAGCTTTTTCGAGGAAAACCCAACTAAGCCAATATACCCAGCATGCGAAGCAAAAAATACATAGTTGCTAAAAATACTGAACCGATAGCTAAGATTCCAAACCATGCTTTAGCTGGGTTAAAGCTACTCACTTTCTCCGTTCTCCTTCTTTGGATATTGAAAATTATGAGACTATTAAGGGAAATTTCGATAATGTAAATACATCAAATTTTGGAATAGAATAAGATTTGAAATGTGTTGGCATTGGCAATATTGTTTTTGCTGAAGCTTATTTTATATTGAATTTTGGTTTTCATTATTTATGTTGATGCAAAATGGTCAAGAGGCTGAAAAGCAAAGACTTCAAAGCTGCCTATGACAAAATGTGGCAGACAGGTCCATCAGTGAAATATCATAACCCAGAAAATGCATTTCGGCAAGCCCATTCAGAAGGCCGTATCACTCGTATCACATAGAAAAAAGAATTCAATTCCTATTTTCTATTAGACAAAATAAGGACTTCTTTCCTTAGTAACTATGTTCATTTTCAGTTAGGACTCTCTCCCCTCTCTCAGATGTTCGTTTCATCCTTTCCTTTAAAAGGATTGTAACATAACTAACTCTTGAAGTGGAAATTTATGGTTGAGAAATAATGGTTAGCATAAAATCTCCAGTCAGGGTAAAAGACCTTGAAGGCAAAGCTGGATTAGCATTCAAAGCGTTACTGGGTTTCGAAGGCTCAAAAAAAGAACTTTATGACAATGATAAAATGCTCGTGATTAACTTAGAAAAAGGGGAATGTATTGCTTTCATGGATAATGAAAATTGTATATGGGAATTATCAAGAAGCGTCAAAGGACGCTATAATCTAAGAAAACTGAAGAAGTAATGCACTCTAAAAACATAGTTGCTTCTTTAGATAGTCATTACCGTTAATTCAAAAACTCTGAATTGACGATTTTCCCAATTGTACGTCAATATATCGTTCGAGGATTAGGAATAATACTTTCAAATTCAAAAATAGTAGCGACCACACTACTCTCAACTTTTTCTTTAGGTGTCGAAGTGGGCGTCAGTGACGGAAGAAACTACCATTTTGAATACCGGATAGGTCAAGCTGGACAAATAGGGGATATGGAGTTCGCCCCTGACGCAAGTGCTTTGGGAACCGACATTAGCGAACTTCCTGATCCGTCAGTTGTATCAAGACCCAATATTTTGCTCCTGGCTAAGCACGCTTTGCCGTAATTTGGCAACCTTTCAGGGAACCCAAAAAAAATAGAAAAGAGAAGTGGGTTAAGCGTGATTTTGACTAACTGCCCAATCTGAAGTAAGACACCTCTCGTCAGCTATAACACAACTCTGTTGAAGAAAAATGGCTTAATTTGCTATTTTCTTAATTTTTGTTTCAAGAACCTTGTGGCAGTTGAGGCATTTTGTTTCAATAAGCTCAAAGCCCCTCATAATATCAAACCGCCGTCGCGTGTATTGCTCATGTTTTGAATGATCGCAAGAAACTTGCTTGATCTTAGGTGATTGGTCCTTCTCCACTCTACCTTCTCCCTCAAAAGAAGTCTGTTTTATGGGCAAATAACCTTTCTGAAAGAATCTTCTAGAATACTATTCTTGCTTGAGACTAAATGTTGAGAAAATAACATATCCTGAATTTCTCTATTCGTTTTTAGCGATTCTTTTGTAAATTAGAGCTAAAGAAGGCTCTTGTCGCGTATGTTCTTTGCGAGTTTTAGCCAATTCAATCATCCTTCCTCCAAGTACAGCAACTTCAAAACTGCTTAATTTGCCAAATTAAAGGCGAAACCAAAAACAAGTATTATGAAATCTAAGTTTTGAAAATAGAAAGGGGAATTGAGTTAAGGGTGATGTTGAAAAATTGCCTATCTGAAGTGAGATATCTCACCTCGGCAACTGTTCCATGCTTTACAGTGATTCAATATGCTTGCCGTGATTTGGTAACCTTTACGAAAACACAAAAGGAAAGAGGAGCGGTCGCGGGTGAGAAAGAGTGGCGAAACACAGTTTTACTATGCTGTGCGTCTCTTCGCAAATCCAGACGTGTTTTTGATGCGCAGTTTCCATCATTTCCCTTTCAAAAAAACTTTTAGAACATTAATTCAAATACAAATCCGAAGAGGCTCATTAAGATTAGATGGCATAATGTAATTTTGTAAACCTTGCTCAATCTTAATGGATATAGTACTCCTACTTTTGGATAGCTGAGATTAGATTTTTGGCTGTGAATCCGTGTTCTTAATGAAAATGCACTGGCTCAAAAACTTTATCAGCTCCTATTCATTTTCTAGTGTTAGGTTTTATCCGAGCTAATTAGACTCGAAAAGTAAAGAGGAATTTGGTTTCTATGATGATAAAAGACAAGTCAGCAATTGTTACAGGCGCATCCTCAGGCATCGGGTTGGCCACAGCCAAACTTCTGTCCAAAATGGGCGCCAATGTAGCCCTCGTTTCCCGTTCAAAAGAAAAACTGGATAAGCTATCGGTTGAAATTCCAAATTCATACCCGATTGCAGCGGATATGGCCAAAGCTTTTGAAATCAAAAGAATGGTTGCCCAGGTTACTAATCGATTTGGCAAGATCGACATTTTAGTTAACAATGCAGGTGTGGGTTATGATGCCTTCGTTGAGAAAATCGACGTTGACACGTTTCATTACTTATTCGATCTGGACTTAGTTGGTCCATTGATTGCGATGCAACAGGTCATCCCCATTATGAGAAAACAGGGAGGAGGCACAATAGTAAACGTTAGTTCAGCAGTAGCGCTAATGACCCTGCCAAATAATGGGCCATACGCTTCAGTAAAACGAGCACTTTCCCTCATGAGCCTGACCGCAAGAGAAGAACTAAAAAATGACCACATAACAGTGAGTGTGGCGTACCCATACATAACGCTGACCAATTTTGAGAGAAACACAATTCGAAATGTCCCCGTTCCCGAGAGTGAATTGGAGCCTCGAGGTCCATTCCCGCCGGACACTGCAGAATACGCCGCACAGAAAATTGTGGAAGGCATAGAAAGCGGAGAAGCAGAAATTTTCGCCCACGATTGGATAAAACAAAGGGCTCAAGGAAATCCGCAATAAGAAATTAGAACTGGAGAGAACAGTTTCCATGGTTCCTGAAGCACCCAATATTGAGAACCTATTGGTATCAATCGTGGGCTAATCAGTTACCTGGCTCTTATATCAGCCAAAAAAACAAATTGATCTTGAATAAGAGATGGCTGTGATTTAAATTGACTTTTTAGAACCAGCCTCTTGATCGTAAGGAATGGCAAGCCCTGTTTGCACAAACAAGCAAGATTTCCCCAGTATTGGGATTGACTTCAGTACTTGTTCCAGTTTTGCCACATTTAGGACATGAATTGCTGTTCTCAACTGTTTTGTTCTTTTGAGACACCAAATCTTATTCCTCCTTAAGTGTTACTGCAAGTACTAGTTGAATTTTGAAGTTAACCCTTTTTGAGAAGCCAGCTTAAGTTGTTTGTTAATTCCGCTTTGCATCAGAAAATGAACAAACCGTTAACAAGAACGCAAACAAAGAAAGTCAAAAAGATCTGGAACACACAAAATTTTAACTCGGAAAACTGATATTTTGTTTTATTTGGAGACCTGTACAAAGAAATGCTTATAGGCATAAGCCGCGGGATAAAGCTTCAGAAAGTCTAGCCATTTGGGCGGGTAGATCAGTCTGGTATGATCGCCACGTTGGCATCGTGGAGGTCGCGGGTTCAAATCCCGCCCCGTCCACCATATCTAATATTTTGATTTACCCCTTGCAAGCGTCCAATTGCCAATTTTAAGGCGTTTTCGCAGATTTTTGAACGTTTAAACCCATTTCGTCGGCTAAATTTGCTAATTCAGGGTTTAATTCGATTGTTGTGACTGATTTGTGCTAATCATTTTGCTGACCTCCACGTTTTATACGTGTCCGTTGTCCGGATGCACCTTTATAGGAATGACGGCGCTTGTGTCCAGCTGGATATTTGTTTCTCGGAGTTTAGGGTCGTATTTACTTTCTTGAAAGTAGAACTGACGCGCTTTCCGAAACTATAGCCTCTCGGCTTATCCAATGTCCCCTATGATTAAATCCCAAAGCCAAAACACCAAACCTATTCTCCACTGGACACCGCACACTTCTCCTTGTTGAGGGAGCAGGCGGCAAACGAACAATCCAAGGCGTTTTGTTTAACAGAACACTAGAAAGCTGCGTTATTTAAGGTCTTAACAAAGCAATTTGGCGCTAATTATCACTATCTTGAGGCAAATAACAAAGAATTGCCGTATGCCCCATAGAATACTTCAACAACTTTCAACCAGATAACACCAGCAAGTCTTAAATTACGAACGCTCATAACCTCTATCAAGATTGTGTCGGTTTATTGGCTTGGGGTTTACAAGTGAAAACTCAAAAAAAACGGTTTGAACATGCAAAGCTCTTCTGAAACCAAAGCTGTAAATGAGTTTCCGATTGTTGGGATTGGCGCTTCTGCAGGCGGATTAGACCCCATCAGGAAACTGCTAGAGAACTTGCCCGTCGATACTGGTATGGCGTTTGTTGTTATCCAGCATTTGGCTCCGGGACAAGAAAGCATGCTTCCTGAAATCCTTTCAAGATCCACCAAAATGAAAGTTCTCCAAGTCAACAGATGGCATGAAGGTTGAAAAAAACCAGGTTTACGTCATCACTCCAGGAACAACCATGACGTTGAAAAACGGTTACCTTAAGGCTTGTTCCCAAAGGTGTAGCTCTCAAACCCATCAACGACTTTATGATTTCCTTAGCTTCAGAACGAAAAACCCAAGCAATCGGAATCGTGCTGTCAGGAACAGGCAATGACGGAACCGAAGGACTAAAAGCAATCAAAGCCGAAGGCGGAATAACCTTCGCACAAGACCCCGAAACAGCTCAATATCCCGACATGCCCAAAAACGCCATAACTGCCGAAACCCCAGATTTTATTCTTTCCCCAGAACAGATAGCAAAAGAATTAGTTAGAATCGCCAAACACCCTCAACTCATTCCTTCTGAAACAAAAACTCCAGAACCAGAAAAAGTCGAAACTGACTTTAAAAAAATCATCATGATGCTAAAAACTTCTTTCGGCGTTGATTTTACCCACTACAAAGAAACAACCATAAACCGACGTATCACACGCCGCATGGTAATTAACAAGACCGAAAACATGAAAGAATACGTCGCAGTATTTGCGAACCCATCCAAATGAGCCCCAGGCATTGTTTGATGACCTGCTAATAGGTGTCACAAGTTTCTTTAGAGAACCAAAAACCTTTGAGGCTTTGAAGGAAAAAGTCTTTCCTGAACTTATCAAAAACAGGTCAGCCAATGAGTCTATTCGAGTTTGGGTTCCCGGCTGTTCAACAGGCGAAGAAGTCTATTCTATTGCCATAGCAATTCAGGAATTCCTAGAAGAAAAAGCCATACCTGAGATACGGGTTCAAATTTTTGGCACTGACGCAAATGAAAAGAATATTGAGAAAGCTCGCCAAGGAATATATCCAAAGACCATAGAAGACAACGTTTCCGAAAGCAGGCTAAAACGTTTCTTCAATAGGCAAAACGGAAATTACCAAATAACAAAACTCATCCGAGACATGTGCATATTCGCAAAGCAGGACATAACAAGCGATCCGCCTTTCTCTAACTTAGACCTCATAATGTGCCGAAACGTTCTCATCTATTTTGACTCTCTTCTTCACGAAAGAGTATTTCCAATTTTCCATTACGGATTAAAACCCAATGGTTTTCTTGTTATTGGGCGAATCTGAAAGTATTGGCAAATTCCAATACCTGTTTGAACCAATTACTACCAAAGGGCTTAATTTACAGAAAGAAGCAAGCCCAGCCACAAATGTTGTTACATCAGAAACTTTGTTCCTACAAGCTGCCAAAGAAGACCATTAAACCGCTTGAAAAAGCAGATCTACTGACTGTTTTAGGGGAGAAAGTCGACCATCTTATAACCTCAGAGTATGGTCCAGCGACTTTGTTGGTAAACAATAACTTGGATATACTGGTTTTTCGTGGAGATGTTGCTCCATATCTTACGCCTGAATCAGGAGCGGCAAGTTTTAACGTAACAAAGATTGTTCGAAAAGAATTGAGGTCACAAATTCAGACTGCACTTTATAGAGCAAAGAAAGAAAAGAAAGCTTTCAAAGAAACGGTGCACTTCAAACAAAAAGGGCAACCAAAAACAGTTAGCATCAGAGATAAGACCATTAGAAACAGCGGAGTACGACGAACCTTTTTACCTTGTATTATTCACCGAAGCACAGTTCAACATGATATGCATTCAACATCAGGAAATTGAAGCTCCAGATTTCGCCTGGCGAGACAGAGAGTCTTAAGGATCGTCAGATTCGTGAGCTTAGGGAGGATTTGGAGGCAACTAAGCAGTCTTTGCAGACGCTTGTTGAGGGGCAGGAGGCAACCAATGAGGAATTGCGGTCGTCTATGGAAGAGGTTCAGTCGAGCAATGAAGAGTTGCAGAGCACAAATGAAGAGTTGGAAACGGCAAAAGAGGAGTTACAGTCAGGCAATGAGGAGCTGCAGACATTTAAATGAGGAGCTTAAGAACCGCAATCAGGCTCTTGGTCGCCTAAATGATGACTTAGCAAATCTGCAAACGAACATTGATATCGCAGTGGTTATCGTTGATAACGGCCTGAAGATAAGGCGTTTCACTGCTTCAGCTCAAGAACTTTTGAGAATTTCGCCATCCGATGTTGGAAGCTCCATCGCCAACATAACTCCAGGAGTTCATATTCAAGACTTGGATAAGACGATAACGGAGGTAATCGATAAGTTAACTCCTGTTAGTCGAGAAGTTGAGGGTTTGGAAGATCGTTGCTATGAAATGCGGGTTCGACCGTACCTAACTGAAGACAAGAGAATTGACGGGGCATTCTTATCCTTCACAGATATTACTAAACGCAAAAAAGCTGAAGAGGAGCTTGATAAATACGCTAAGAACTTGGAGAAGCTTGTTGAGGAACGCACAAGTCAGCTCAGAGATTCCGAGCGTTTAGCAGCTATTGGCGCGACTGCAGGTATGGTTGGGCATGATATTCGTAATCCCTTGCAGGCTATAACTAGCGATGTCTACTTGGCTAAGACAGAATTGGCTTCGACGCCTGAGAGCGAAGAGAAAAAGAATGCATTAGAAAGTTTGAAGGAAATTGAAAAGAACGTTGATTACATTAACAAGATTGTTCAGGACCTACAAGATTTTGCCAGACCACTTAGCCCTCGAGCAGAGGAAACCGACCTAAAACTCATAATTGATGAGTTGATAGCAAAGAATGGTTTGCCAGAGAATGTTAAGATAAGTGTCAAAGTTGAAACTGAGGCTAGGAAAGTTGTGGCTGACTCTACCTTCATAAATCGTATTATGTACAATTTGGTTAATAATGCGGTTCAAGCAATGCCAAACGGCGGAAAACTAACCATACATGCCTACAAAGAAGCAAACGATACTGTAATAACTGTTAAGGACACAGGCGTTGGCATACCTGAAGAATATAAAAAGCAAATTATTTACTCCAATGTTCACAACTAAATCGAAAGGTCAAGGCTTCGGCTTAGCAGTGATCAAACGTATGACTGAAGCATTAGGCGGCACCGTAACTTTTGAGAGCCAAGAAGGCAAAGGAACAACTTTCATTGTACGTTTGCCCCCCCCCCAAGAGCTAAACGGTAAATGGACCTACAAATAAGGGCAACCGACAAGGCGGCCTTCTTCTAAAGATAGACGCCATAGGATAAAACAATCTCTATTTTATCTTTTCTATTTTATATGTTCTGATGATAAGATAAAACCGTTAAAGCCTTTTCCTCTATACCCCCCGATTTATTGAAGGCCTTTTGCGCTCATTTCTTCAAGAGCATTCAATTTTCGGTCCTTTAGTTCCTTTATCGCTGGAGAAAAATAGTGCCTGACGAATATGCTGGGCGGAATCCTTCCACAGAGCAAATCTGCCTCCTGCGCCACGAGTCCATGCCTGATCATGAAGGTGCCATAAAAGTCCCGTAGCTCGCTGATTCAACGGCACAATATGGAAACGAAATACTATGTAAACCTTCGACCGCAGTCACGGCAGAGGTAAGTCTGTTTCTGGTGGCGCTTGCCATTTCGGTAGTTTCTTTGGCTGCCGCAATCTGTGCAGGTTACTTTGGGGCGATCTGTTTTGCCGTTGAGTGTATCTCTTGAGATGATCCTGCCGCAGTGTGGGCAGTTGAATGTGTGCTGTTCCATGAGTGTTCACCTTTGGCACAAAGAAAAGAGGAGTTTGCGAGTGACACCTCGAGGCTACGAGGGGTTCGAATCCCACCCCCTGCACCAATTATACAAAACTGGGGTCCGCCGTGGAGATACCGTTAAGTTTTGTCGCCTAAAGCTTGCGTTTTCTAAGATTTTTGTGTGCCTTGAAACTCTGGCGTACTCAAAGCCAGCTTCAACCAAGCTGCAGATTTCTTTTTCAATTTTAGCGACTTTTTTGAATATAATTGTCTCGCCTTGAAATAACGCTTCTTCGAGTTGAACGTATAGCAAAGTATTCTTGATGTTCTTGTGTCCTAAACGTTGCATTGTGTAGTACATGTCTTTGGTTTCGAGGTAAATCATTGTCCCTTTCAGCATCTGAAAGTATAGAAATCGTAAACTAACTAAAACATGAAGAGTCTAGAAATTGCCGCAGCCAGTAAACTGAAAATGGAGGTTTGCTGCGCTCTGGTATAGTTTCACATGTTGCCTGCCCAGGAAGTATGTGTGAGAGCTTTTGTATTTGCTCTTACTCCTAAATTTAGTCCAGAGCCCATTCATCCCTTCTTCCCGTTTAATTATAGCCAAAATATTTTCGATAGTGGCTTAACTAGAGGGCTAGACATTTTTAGCCGCCTTCACACGTTTTACTAATACGGTGAAATCGACAATTTCACCAATAAGCGACTTATCAACTGTGATCTGAATCCTACCATACCTACGCTCCTTACCACAAGTCCTAGTAACATGCGGCTTAATCTCAACAGAATTAAAACAAATCACTTCAAAGGTTATTTCCGGAGACTTTTGCTTCGGTTTTTCAAGTTCAAGATTCCCCTCAATACAGATACCCCCATCTTCAAGGGCTACATTACAGTTCTTTTCGTCATATTCTTGTTTCAGATTAATTCCTCCTCATTGACTGCAATCACTGTTAATGCTTCTAGAGCTTATCAGCCCAATTTTCTGAATATGAGAAATGAAACTTGTAAGATATTTTTATTTTTGACAATTTTCGTTTCTCATGGCAGAGGGATTTTTGCGATTCCCTGATATTCCAAGCCATTGATAAAAAATCTTTATAAAACTGATGGACTTAAAGTGTAACTATAAACCTTAGCGATAAAATGTTTTCTTTTTCCTAACAACCCAGAAATTGTCAAAATTTTATACGATATCGCTTGATTTTACTAAAAAACCGATAAAAACTAATAATACAATTTTTAGACCTAACCAAGTATCATCGAAAACAAGAACAATACAGTGCATTTTAGTTTAAAGCGCGCTGGACAATTAGCGCAGACAACCCTTTAGAATAATCAAAAAGCGAGCCCCAATCGTCTGAGCATTTCATTTGTCTGACGTAATTGGCGCAAACAGTTAAGACCCTTTTCGGTTATTAGAATGCCTTCATCTGTTCGACGAATCATTTCTGCTCCAATAAAATGCTCTAAGATTTTTTGGAATCTATCATAGGGCAGGTTGGCTCGACGAGCAACTCGTGTAGGGCTTGCCTTTCCAAGCATAGCACCCTCTTGGCATAAGAGTTCAAGCACATCGCAGTAAATATCAACTTTACTTCGTTTGCCCACAGGCATTAATTGATGACTCCTTGCTTGCCATGTAATAAATTTGGATAAAAAGCACAAAACTCATTATCCTTGCGACCTGAGATACTACCAAAATAATAGTACCCCCATCAGTAACTGACCAAATCAAAAAGCTAAATTGCCCAATCCATAGAAAAACGAATGCCAAAGGAGCGTTCAGTAAATCCTTAAACCCTCCCTTTGCCAACTGGATTTTTCTAAATAGAAATAGAATTATGTAAGATAGCAAAGCAAGGTTCACTACAGTAAATATGCCGATATAAGAGTACACAGATGCCAAAAGTACTGGATTGGAAAAAAGGGACAAAAGCCCGAAAGCACTAAGAATCAAAGCAATTATGCCTAACAAAATAATCAAATAACTTCGTCTAGATGTGCCTTGAAACCTACCGGCAACGACATACGAAAGAGCCATCAAAGTGAATCCGACGGTCTGGGTTACAACTCGCACCCACATAAGAGAACTAGAAAAGAAGGGAAGGTTGTAAAAAGTCGAATTTAACATATGCACACCAAGGAAAAAATAGGACACTAACAAGAAAAAGAAACCAAACGGCAGACCAAGCAGAAAAATAGAACGCCGAGTGTTATACAGTTTTAAAAAAAGATAAGCAAGAATGAATGCTAACCCAACACAAAGAAATTCAAGCGTAAGCATGAATACTCTTACGAGCAGCGAGTCAAGCGTGGACCGTTTACCCCGCACATATTCCTACGCTAAAGTATTTAAAAATCTAGCCGCATGTAGAACACCCACCTTCATACCGCACCACAAATCAAGCAAGTTGACTTCAATAGTCAACCTATTAATCAAAAGAATACCTCAGGCACCTTCCTTTAAATAAAAAGGGAAAAGGAGGGTGACATCTCCAGGGTTTTAGGGTTCGAATCCCACCCCCTGCACCACACATAAGTAAACTATCAGGGGATGCAAGTTCCGCTAAAGCTCGCGTTTTCTAAAGATTTTAGCGCCTTGAAACTCGGTGACAAATCAAATCCACAACAAGACACCACAGATAACCCTAACACAACAACCAATGCAACCCTCAAAATAGAAACCTAACATACTACCCATCCTCATCCCACCCATCCAACATAGCCCACGGAACAAAAAGCCGCTTTCCCCATCCCAACAAAACCCGAAAAACAGCCCAAACCAAAAAACCAACCACCCCCACAACCGAACCGTGGGATGGGAAAATTCCTACACAACCCATCCCCACAAAGAACAAAAAATAGACACCCCAAAATTTGAAGCGCAGCTACAACTTTTGGTTCTGTCTTGCCTATAGGAATTGAAAGAAGAAGAAATAGAAAAATTTGCGCTTCTTCTTCTACTTTGTTAAAATTAGGCAAACTTTACCTTCTTAAGTAGTGAAGCGTGAAGCGGTGGTTTAGCCTTAACTGCTGTTTTAGGGTTATTGAATACTCATAGTTGTTGCTGTTGTTGTTGCAACCGCGCCCCCACACCAGTTGCAACAACTAACAAAACTGCAAAACTAAAAATAAACAGAAGCGAAAAACAAGTTATAAAACCAAATCAGAGCAAAAACTCCTCAGCCATAACAAGGATGGAAAAATAGAATACCTACGTTCCTTCTTCCAGCAAAAGTTGGAACCATGAGAACGTAGCGATAACGGAATTCTTTCTGATGTTTAATTCACTGCCCGTGAACCTAAACTATACTTCGTTGTAGAGGTTACAGTTTGGACACTTTAATACAACGTTCTTGAATTTTCCTTCGATTATAGTCTCGCCTATTTTTGCGCCGCAATTGCCGCATAGATAGGTAGTATTGCCACCTTTGCTTTTTATTACTGGCAAGGTTTTAGATGCGTAAACTGTTTGGGTTCTTTTTTGGGTTCGGGTATAGTTTTTAATTTTCTGTTCATTTTATCCACTTACTCGGCTTTATTGGTTTGACTTGGATTAAAAGTTTATTGCTGCTATTCCTTCGCTGGAAACAAAATTCCTACCCAAATTATTTTAAGGAGACACAGCAATAACTTTCCATTCACTGTAGGCATTTATCTATGGTCGGGAGTTAACACTTGCCATATCAGGGGATGCAAAAACCATGAACAACAAACTCTTAATTATTTTTACTGCATTTTTCGTTTTCTCTATTGTGCTCGTTCCACAAATAGCCTACGGCCAAACAGCAACACCCTCGGATGGTGCGACAATAGAGCCAACGCCAACAGCAACAGCAGACCAAGGAGGCTCCTTGGACTTGTTACTCATTGGTGGAATCATAGCGGCGATAGCAGTTGTTGGAGCCATAGCTGCATTTGTCGTTGTTAAGAAGAGGAAGGTTAGCGAAAAAAGCCTAAGAAAAATTTCATCCCGTGAATTCGAAGAATGGGTCATTAAGAGATTCAATGGCAAACCAAGTGACCCATCGTCGGGAGTAAATGCATTTACCCAGGGAGGTCAACCCCTTTTGATTGTACAATCCGATCATGTCAGCTTGACGGAAGTTGAAGATTTTGTCAAAATCCTCGTAAAAGGAAAAGCACAAAAGGGCGCCATAGTAGCCCTAAATTTTGAAAAAGATACCCTCGAAGGAAAACTAACAGCAATGGATAACGGAATTGAACTCCAACTATTACCCATAAATGAATTATTGAATAAACGCTATTCCGCCAGGATTGAAAGCCTCGCCCGTACACCGGTAACTTTTGAAGCTCCACTCATAGGTATAGCCGCTGAAGACCCAGTGAGGGAAACAGAAACCCTTGAAAAGACGCCAAATACACCAAGACAAGAAGGACTGAAACCGCGGATCTTCATATCTAACAGCAACACTAAGGTAGGCGAGCAATTGAAGAGAATGCCTAGATTTCCTTCATTATGACTACGTTATCGGTGACAAAGAAGAAACAACCGTGCCAATTTCTGATGGAAAATTTGGATTAATGAGAGACTGTGATTGTGCAATAATAAACATCGCTGCCATTGAACAAGAGAGAAGATACAGCGGACTCTACATACTTAATCCAAACGTAACCTCAGAAATCAATGCCGCTTATCTAAAATATAACACGCAAGTGGTTTTGCTGGTTGAGAGAAAAGTAGAGTTACCGTCGAATCTTAAGGGTTTAAAAAGAATTGACTATGACAGTGATGACTTGTCGTTTAGTGCGGCGATGGATCTGGATAAAGCATTGGCGGACTTTAGGAAATTTTGATTTTAGATTCTTAAAGGATGCTTAGTTCCGAAGCTTTACTTTTTTGAGGGCACTCAAATCACCCTCGAAACCATGCCTTTCTTTTGCAGGTTGGTAAGGAGTTTGTTTGAAAGTAGCGAAGTAAGGATACAAGACTTTTACTATAATTCATTTAACAAAAAAGAAAAAAGGGAAAAGTTGTTTGTTTTTGCGGCTGATTTATCGTCTTCGAATCATCAACGCCAGCACTGCGCCAACGATGATGATAACGATGATTATGGCGATGATGCCTGGTAGCAGAATCTGGTCAGCTGTTGTTGTTCCTGGCCCAGATGTTGCTGTGGGTGATGCGCCTGCTTCGGCTACTGAGATGCCTGTTTGGGCAAATGTGCTATAGTATGCGTGTGAACCCTCGAATGTAGCGTATACTGTGTATTTGCCAGTGATGTCTGGTATCCATGAGAAGCTAAAGAAGCCGTTTGCGTCGGCTGTTGTTGTGCCGATGTTTCTAAAGTTGCCGTTTGCGTCAATGACATCAAGTGTTACTGGGACCCCTGTTACGTTTGTTGGACGCTCAAATTGTTTGTAGATATAGAGCATCCATTGGCTTTGGCTTTCATCAGTTACTACTGGGACACCGTTGGGGAACCGCATTTGTATTGTGGCGTCCTGTGTGCCGGGTGAAATGTCAGTAACGTAACCGGTTATCATTACGCCGTTGTTCAATGCTGATACGCCCGGTGATGCGTTAAGGGTGATTTTTGTTGGTCCTTTGCCGAGTGCATAGATTTGTAGATCGTATGTGTCTAAGCCTGCGATGATGCTGTCGCCGATGACTGGGTTACCGCCCCAACGAGTTTCACGCATTATTCCGTTAACGCGGAAAATCTCTGAACCGTCGGTTGCGTTAACACATGCGAATGGTCCACCTCTTGGGATTGGGTTGTTAGCTGAGTGTTCAAGTGTGCCGATGTAGATTTTGCCTGCTGCGATTAGATCGATCCAGCCCCACCAGTTTTCGCCAGTGATAGGTTCACCATATGGATCGGTCAAATTGTAGGTCCATGTGGTGTTGCCGTTAGCTAAGTCGTATGCATAGAGGATACCTCCGACACCGACTGAGTACAATTTGCCGTAAGCAAAGTACCAGGTGTGTTCAGCATTTCCCCAACCATACATGTCTAGATAGTTTTCCGATTGTGTTGCCCAGAGGTATGATCCGTCGACGACGCTAAAGCCATAGTGAGTTGTTAGCTCTTTGTCCCAGATTGCTATTACACCGTTACCATATGTAGTATCATTAACGTAGTTGGTTGCGCCTGTGTAATGTATTGTGTTTTTGCCATCTAACCATTCAGCTGGTGCTGCCCAAGTTGTATCGAAAATCGGTGTAAGTGTTTGGGTATTTATGGTTGCATTTCGAGTTGCAGTTATGCCATTGATGGGTAGAGCCCAGAGTCTAACTTGTGATTGATTATAGAAGGCACCAACTATTCTGTTGTCCTGATAGACTTTTATTGCATTTGAACCCAATGAAGCTGAAACCGGCAAGCCTCTGGGAATTGTGACGTTCCATGAGTAGCATTTAGCTAGCGCTCCGTTTAGAGCTCTTGTTTGTGGAAACGCAGAGTTTACCTGTTGACCTATTGGATTTGTTGGATTAGCAGTGCTGACACCAGTGCCATTTAGACCTAAAACGCCGAAACTCCAACTACCATAGGATGGTGTACCTATGATTGCGTTTTGTTGCCCTGCAAGTGTTGAATTCCAAAGTGCCATCCAGCCGTTAGCGGTGTTGATTTGGTAGATCAGTATTTCACCGTTTGGACCAAATACTCTGGTGCCTGAGGGAACATTGTAGAACATGAACTGGAATGAGCCATCAGCGGGGCTGTAGGCTGTGTAGTTTGAGCCAGTTACAGACCATAGATAGTTCCATACGCCGTTAACGTTGTAGCTGGGGAAAAACATTGTTTGGCCGAATGATAGTACTGTGTTGTTGAGGAACCAGAGTTTTTCGCCTGTGTGTAAGTCAATTGCTTGAATACCTGGTATTCCAACAGTCGCATAGGTACCTGATCCTTGGGTATTGTAGTATAGCACACCGTTGATGACCACTGAGTTTGCGAATTTGCCTTCATATGCGTCGCCTGCGAAAACTGCTGCTGGAACTTGATTTTCACCGTCGAATAAGCCGCCTGATAAACCGCCTTGGGTGTATGGGAGTTGCCCATAGTACGTGTGCGGTGTCAGGTGCTTCATCGTTGTAGAGTGCTAATGAGTTATCTGGTCGTGCAACCCAGTTACCAGCGATACTGATACCATTCTCTGAGCTGTGGATCGATTGGACGACTCCAATACTCAGTTGGCAAACCATGACCCGGATACTGCATTTGAGTAGGTTCTTGGGTTACAACCAACTGGCTTGTCTTATTGCTTGCTAGCAATATAGTGCCAGCCGTGATACTTTGGCCTCTTTCTGAGTCAGTGAAAGTTATTGGAACGGTTTGCTGCGGGAAATTTGTTGTTAAGTTATAGGTGCCTACTTGGTCGGGCGTATATATTGTGTATGTTGAACCGGTTGAGTCAGTCGTTAATGGTCCGAGTGTCTCGGTATCGCCGTTTGGTGCAACGACGGTAATTGTGATGCCTGTCCATCCGAAGGATGCGGATGGTGCCGCCTGTGAAATGCCGACTTTGAGCAGTGTTTGTTGTCCAACGCCGATAGGATTGGGAATGGCATCAGAAATCGGGTAAGTTTTCATTGTTGTTTGTGCCTGAGCAGACTGAACGGGGATAGATATAGCGATTGAAGAAACTGCAAAAGCTAATAGCAGAAACATTGTTATTGCCGCTTTGATTTTCGTTTTTAAAATTTGCATTTTTTCTTTTTCCTTTGTTTTTTTATTGGGCAAGAAAGCGAAGAATATGCTAGTTCAATGAATAGCAAATTTAGAATTCTTTTGGGCTTGCTTGCCCAATAACATATAATTATCAACTTTCATGTTTATAACAGTTACGAATATTGAGCATTCCTTTACTTCTTAGATAAAAAAGCGGTAAAATATTAGAAAAGTGACATATTCAGGCATTTCTTTAGATATTCAAGGAAAATTTTATCCTGCAAGTTTTCCAGTTCATATTTACTATATTTTAGAGTTTCCTTCTGCACGATCAGGATAAGCAAGCAGTTAAAAGAACAGACCATAAAAGTTTTTGCTGGTTTTAAAGACCCACACGTTCCAGGGCTCTGTTTTGGGAAAACAACTAAATAGTTGAAGAGTTCAATTTAGAGCCATGACCTACGTAAAGAAAAGCCATACTAAACGCAACCTAGCGATTATTCTGTCGATTATACTAATAGGAGCGGTAGGCGCAGCAGTCTATGCAACCATGTCAATTAAACCAGTAGTGGCTGGAGTACATGTTGGCGACACCTTCACCTATAGCATAAAGGGTTATGTAACCTTAACAGGTTTAGGTGCTGTACCAACGCAGGGTTTCTCAAGCTACAACGAAACAGACTACTATAAGGTCGAGATTACCGGTGTAAATGGCACCATAGTTACCACTCAAAACACTTGGCAATTCTTAAACGGTACTAACCAGGTATTCACAGAAACCTTTGACATAGCAACAGGCGGAGAGAATGTCAAATTCTGGGCTATCTATCCAGCTAACCTCAACGAAAACGACTTACTTCGACCAAAAGGTCATGACAACAATATCGTGAACAATACGAGCCCCAGAACATACAGCAGTGGCAACAGAGAACAGAATTTCTGGTTCATAAACAACCCATTCTCAGACGTTACAGACCCAACTGGGAGTACGCTAAGATACGACTACATGAACATATTCTTTGACAGAGAAACCGGCATGCTGATTCAACTTGAGAACTACCAATTCTATAACAACCCCGAAAGAGACGAAAAAATCGTTTGGACCTTAACTAGCTCCACAGTTTGGCAGGTTTAGCGCTTAGCATCAACCGCTCTCTCCATATTATACCAAAGGAGATAGCGTCAAAATTTAACCTTTCATGCCTAAAATTCAGGCTTTCAAAAAATCGAAAGCCCTCCTTTTTACTTTTTTATTTCGGTCAAGTATTTATAAGCATTTTTTCTTAGGAGTTATCAGGTGTTTTTGATGGAAAATAAAAATATGGCCATGAGTAAGGCTTCTGAATCGATGCAGCGAACAGCTGAAACAATGGGTGACACAATAGTTGCTGTGCTTGACAGGCTTGCCGGTACACAATCGGATGTGAAACTCAGTTTTGAAGAGCTTACCTTTGATACAGGCGTCTTGAAAGCAACCATCAACGGTGCAATCGTTTTAGACGTTGTTATGGCGAAGAAAGCACAAGGCGCCTAAACCCCCCTTTAAGGCGAACTTTAGTGGAATTAACCACTTTGCTAGTTGAAACTATAAAATCGGGAAGAATAATCATCAGCCAAAATGATAAGGAAGCCGTGGAAGTTAACGTTGCAAACAAAAAAATTGATGCAAACGTCAAGGACAAAGAATTCATAAAAGAGATTATTTCTAGCGCACGTGGAGCATCTACTAAGAAAGGCATAGGCGAAAGTATTCACCGAGGTGTCGATACACTAAGAGAAGTCCGAAGGACGCAGCCGCTTGTGAGGGAATTGGTTGAGGATCTTTGCCGCGAAGGTGTAACCTTAACTGTTTCCTATAAGGGCGACAGAGTCGTCACTGTGGGTTCCGAAGCGAATTCTAAGCTAACTCGTTTGGTTACAGGAACAAAAGGAATAGAAATTAATAGTCCACGGAAACTGGCAGAAATGGGAATTTAAGAGCACAAACAACTTATGCTGTGCACTATACCCAATTTTTCTATTTTTTGTTTTGTTTAGCTTTTATGAGGGCTAATTTTCCGCCTGCAAGTACCTGTTCTTTTTCTATGCTGCTTAGGTTCAAGTTAACGCTGATCTTTGTACCCTTAGTCTTGTTCACGATGACTAGGTGCTCTTTTAAGCCGTCAACTTCAAGTTCTAAGACATCGCACAATTCTATGCAGTCATAATCCTTCTTATCAGCAAAAGTCAATGGGAGTATTCCAAAGTTAACGAGGTTAGCCATGTGGATGCGGGCGAATGATTTTGCAATTATTGCTTTTACACCGAGGTATTTTGGTGCCAACGCTGCATGTTCCCGCGAGGAGCCTTGGCCATAGTTTTCTCCGCCAACGATGAATCCGCCGCCCTTCTCTAATGCTCTGCCTGCACAGGTTTTGTCTACATGGCAGAAAGTGTAGGTGCTGATTTGGGGGATGTTGCTGCGCAACGACATGATTTCGCTACCACCGGGGATTATGTCGTCGGTGGTGATGTTGTCGCCTGTTTTTAGAAGAACTTCACCTGAGAGTTTCTCGGGCAGAGGCGCGAAGGTTGGTAGCGGTTTAATGTTTGGACCCATAACCACTTTGCGTGATGCGCAGAAGCTTGGCTGAATAAACATGGCGTCGCTTAGCAGGAACTTTTCTGGCATGCTGATTTGGGGAAATTTGCCGAGTTTGCGTGGGTCAGTAATTTTGCCGTTTAATGCTGCGGCAACCGCGGTTTCGGGGCTGACCAAATACACTTTGGCATCTTGTGTGCCGGAGCGGCCTTTGAAGTTGCGGTTGAAAGTTCTAAGTGAAACTGCTTCTGTGGTTGGGGCTTGTCCGATGCCGATGCAGGGTCCACACGAATTTTCCAGTATTCTTGCACCTGACTGGATGAAGGGTTCAAGTTCGCCTGCAGCAGCCAAATTCGCCATAGCCTGACGCGAACCAGCAGAGACGGTCAGGCTGGTGTTTTCGTGGACTTTTTTGCCCTTAAGTAGGGCAGAGACGATTTTTAGGTCGCGCAGTGACGAGTTGGTGCAGCTGCCAATACAGACTTGGTCAACTGGAGTGCCTTCGAGTTCGCACACTGTTTTTACGTTGTCTGGGCTGTGGGGTAATGCGATTAGGGGTTCAAGTTTCGAGAGGTCAATTTCGATTGTTTCATCGTATGTTGCGCCTTCGTCTGCTTTGAGTTCCATCCACTGCTCAACTCTGCCCTGTGCAGTAAGGAAAGCTTTTGTGACTTCGTCTGAGGGGAAGATGGAGGTGGTTGCGCCTGTTTCAGCGCCCATATTGGTGATTGTGCCTCTTTCTGGCACGCTGAGGGTTTCTACGCCGGGGCCATAGTATTCGAGGATTTTGTTTACTCCGCCTTTAACGGTTAAGATTTTGAGGACTTGGAGTATGACATCTTTGGCTGATACGAAGGGTTGGAGTTTACCTGTTAGTTTTATGCCGACGATTTTGGGCATTTCGAGGTAGAATGGTTCGCCTGCCATAGCTGCTGCAACGTCTAAGCCTCCTGCGCCGATGGCGATTACGCCTGCTCCGCCTGCGGTTGGGGTGTGACTGTCGCTGCCTAGTAATGTGTAGCCGGGTCTGGCGAAGCGTTCCAAGAAGAGTTGGTGGCAGATGCCGTTGCCAGGTCTGCTAAAGATGACGCCGTACTTTGCTGCTACGCCCTGTAGGTAGCGGTGGTCGTCGGCGTTGCGGAAGTCGTTTTGGAGCATGTTGTGGTCAACGAAGCTGACGCTGAGTTGAGTCTTGACTTTGGGGATGCCCATGGCTTCGAATTCGAGGTAGGCCATGGTGCCTGTGGAGTCCTGTGTTAGGGTATGATCGATTTTTAGGGCGATTTCTTCGCCTGCAACCATTTTACCTTCAACTAGATGCTTTGCGATTACTTTTTGAGCTATCGTCTGCTTAACCATGTCCATTCTTCCTCTTTGAGAAGTTTGATTGTTGTTATACGCCAAATTGGAAGAGGCAAATTTTAAGTTTCTTATACTGAGTTGAAGGTTTAAAAGCTAATATGCCGATAAAACAGAACCAGAGTCACTACAATAATCAGAGGTATTGCCCGATTGTCGTTTAAAGGAAAAATGCAGGAAGCCGCAAAAAGCAAAAATTCACCCCTCGTCTTAGCACTTGACTTTCCATTTGAACCCGCTGAAAACAAAAACAACATCCTAATCAAAGCACAGAAAATTCTCAAAGCCGTCCACCCCTACATCAGCGCAGTAAAAATCAACCACCATCTCACCCTACCATTGGGTACCTTCGATGGCGTCCAATTCCTCGTGGAACAAATCCGTGGACAAGGCTTACTTGCCATTATGGATGCTAAAGTAAACGACATAGGAGCCACCAACCAAGTCATAGCTGAATACTACTTTGCAGCTGGCTTTGATGCCATCATTGCTAATCCGTTTGTGGGCTGGGAAGAGGGTATGAAACCACTGTTTGACGTTTCCAAACGTCTCAACAGAGGCGTCATACTACTAACCTACATGAGCCATAAAGGCGCCGCAGAAGGTTACGGTCAAACAGTAGTTGACCCATACACTGGCGAGCAGATACCGCAGTATGTCTCTTTTGCAAGGAAAGCTGTGCAATGGGGCGCTGACGGCGTGGTTGTGGGCGCGACTCATCCTGAAAAGATTGCTGAAGTCAAAACTATTCTGCAGGGTAAAGCCGCTATCTATTCACCGGGTGTCGGGGTTCAAGGTGGCGGTGCAGAGTCTGCTGTTAGGGCTGGCTCAGATTACTTGATTGTGGGTAGAGAAATAACTATGGCCACCGACCCAGCGGAAGCTGCCCAGAGGCTGCTTTATTCAATAAGAGGAATATGAGCGGTTTTATCTTCCACGTTTGTTTTCCCAGAGCTCTTTTTTGAGCAGGTCGCGTACTGAAGAGCGGATGACGCTGCTTCTGCTTGGATACATGTTTGCTCGAACTAATTCATCTAAGCCTTCGAGGTAGGCTTCTGGTAAAAGTACTGTTACTAGTTTCATTTTGATTTATCTCTCCCTTAAACTATGTTAGCCATATGTTATGTGGCAAATATAAGAGTTATCGGCTAAACGCCCTCAAATTACAAAGCTCTAAGTTGGTTTAGTGTGCCCAAGTAGGTGCCATCTAAAAGATAAAGCTCCGATTCATCAACATCCACCGCTTCTGACCTCAGCACAGGTCCAATCAATGCTTCAGCACCGATTTCTTTTCTGGGTCTGGTTTCGTTTATCGGTCTGCCGCCTAAGAAGTCGTTGAAGCTGGGCATAATGTAGAGCTCCGACGCCTTCAACTTCACGCCGAAATGCTTCTGGAGTGTTTCCTCGACTGAACCAACGATTTTTATGTTGCTCTTCCTCAGCAAAACTCTGGCCAAAGCCTCACTATCAATGTCTGCCCTCATCCACACTTGCCGCGTCATTTTGCAGCCCGTCGGATCACGAAACACTACCACTGGATGAAGATGCCCCATAACCAAGGTTTTGCAGCCTAAAAGTGAAGGTGACGGCCACTTGTGCCCATGAAAAACGCCGACATCACCGATAACGGCTCCTGTCGCGGGCAAGAATTCGACATTTTCGGGAAGAAGCGGTTCGAGGTTCGCATCATGGTTGCCTCTGACAATAGAAATATTGTTTACATAAGGTTGCAGTTTCTTGAAAAACTCTGGAATATCATGCCATTCCCCAAACTCGCTCGATATTACCGTATACTTGACATCGCCGAGAATAACCAGTGTGTCAGGTTTGTATTCGGTGAGAATCGCCGTTAATTTGTTTAGGAGTTTGCCAGTCTGGCTTGGTACATGGATGCCTTTTTGCTGAAGCTCCATTTCCCAGCCGATATGCGGGTCAGCGATAAGAAGCGTCCTAGTTTTCTCTGTTTTCACTAACGCTGCAGGATGAGGCAAGAGCAAACTATACATTAACTTTTACCAATCTCAAAATTTGTTTATGAATCTCCATGTTGGCTGAAGCTACAAAATTTAGCGTCTGCTTGGGGTCTAAGGGTACGTTTACGGGTTGGTTGTTGGCGTCTGTGACTATTGCGCCTGCTTCTTTAGCGATGAGGAATCCGGCGGCGACGTCGGTGGTGCGGATTTTTCCCCTTAAATCGACAAAAGCGTCTGTTAAGCCGTTGGCGACGTAGCAGATTTCCAGGGCGTTTGCGCCGAAGTGGCGGATATGTTTGCTTTTTTGGATTAGGGGGGTGACGTTTTGGATGACGAATTTGCCGTTGTAGGAGTTGATGTCTAAGCCGATTAGTGCGTCATCTAGCGAGATGGTTTTGGAGGTAGCCATTTTTTTTCCGTCTCGATAGGCGCCTTCGCCTTTAAAGGCGGTGTAGGTTACGTTGTGGGGGAGGTCTGCTACCATGGCGGCATAGACGTCGGTGAGTTCCGGTTTGCTCGAGACTGCGATTGAGGCTGCGTAGAATGGTAATCCATGTGTTAGGTTAGTTGTTCCGTCAATGGGGTCCACGGTGACGTAGCATTCTTGTGGTGAAGGTGCCGAATTTTTTGATGCCTGATTCTTCGCTGATTAGGGTGAAGGATACGTTATGCCTCTTTAGCGTTTCGACGATGGCTGTTTCGGCGGCTAAATCAACGGGTTTCATCATGTCGCCGCCTGCGCCCATGCCTAAATTCGGCTGAGGCTCCCGTATGGTTGCTAAAAGAGGTTTGATGGAGTATTGTATGTTGGTTTTGCATTCGGTTAGAATCTGTTGCCAGTCACTTGGGGTTTTCATTGCACAACCTTCAGTCACTATTATTGATTGTTCGGGTTGATAAAGAATAACACATCGAGATGGCGCACAATTCTGCCTTGATATAGGGGAGGGGTCCTCGGCAAAGCAACAAGACCCCGCTACATAGCCGCATACGCTTCCATATACGCCTTCAAATAAGGGGGCTATTAGAAAAAAATTGCAACTAACCCCAAGCACCATCAGCTTGCGGAGCCAGCCATAACCAGTGCGGCATAGATGCTTCAGGACAATTAAGAAGCTTTTAGAAATTAAAACAAAAAAGAAAAGGGATTTGATTTTTGGTTTTGCGGTTGTTGTTTTAAGGTTTCTTCCTTAAGAGCAACAGTGCTAGAACTGCACCGACTATCACAATAGCGACTACTATGCCGATTGTTGCTGGAACGAAGTATAGATCAGCCATTTGATACTGGTGTGTCTGTTGGTGCTGCGGTTGCTGCTGCTGCGTCGACTACGAAAGAGGTTTCTGCGTATGAGCCATAGTATGCTGCTGAGCCGCCGAAGGTTGCAATAACTGTGTATTTACCAGTGATGTCTGGTACCCAGTTATAGCTGTAGTAGCCTGTGGCGTCGCTTGTGGTTTCGCCGACAGTTCTGAAGTTTCCGTTAGCATCGACAACTGAGATTGTGACTGGTACACCGGATGCGTTGGTTGGCTGCTCGAATTGTTTGTAGACATAGAGCATCCATGAGCTCATGCTTGCGTCAGAGACTGCTGGGACACCGTTGGGGAAGCGTAGTGATAGTTCAGTGGTTGCTGTACCTGGAGAAACATCCATTACGGTACCTTCAACTACTACACTGCTACCTTCGGTTGTAACCTTGGGTCCTGCAGATGCTGTCATTGATGTTGGGCCTTTGCCGATAGCGTAGACACGTTGGTCATAGGTATCCATGGTTGCGATGATGCTGTCACCGATAACTCCGTTACCACCCCATCTGGTGTCACGGAACATACCGTTAACTCTCCAGATTTCTGCGCCGTTTGATGCGTTAACGCAGATTTGTGGTGCGCCTCTTGGTAGTGGGTTTTCTGCTGAGTGCTCTACTGTGCCGAGGTAGATTTTACCGTCTGCAATTAGAGTCGATCCAGCCCCACCAGTTTTGGCCAGTGACTGGTTCGCCGTATGCGTCAGTCATGTTGTAGGTCCATAGAGTTTCACCAGTGGTAAGGTCATATGCATATAGAATGCCTGCGACACCGACTGAGTACAATTTGCCATAGGCATAGTACCAGGTGTGTTCTGCGTTACCCCAACCGTATGCGTCTAAGTAGTTTTCGGATTCAGTTGCCCAGAGGTATTTGCCAGTTTCAACGCTAAAGCCATAGTGGGTTGTTAGTTCTTTAGACCAAACACCGATGACACCGTCTTCAACGTTGTTTGATGCGCCGACATAGTGTAGTGTGTTTGAGCCGTTGAGCCATTCAGAGGGTGCATTCCACCATTCATCGTAGATTGTTGTGATTGATTGTGGTGTTGTTGGGTTTGCTGTTAGTGTTGGTGTAATTTTGTCGAGTGGTAGTGCCCATACTCTAACGTTTGTTTGGTTGAAGAATACTGACACAACTCTGTCTTCATTGTAGACTTTTAGAATTGGTGCGAAGAATGATGTGCTTGCTGTCAATCCTTTTGGAATTGTAACGTTCCATGAGTAGCATTTAGGTGTGGATGCATCGAATGTCCTTCCTTGAACTTGGCTACCCCAACTACCATAGCTGGATGTGCCGATTGCTGAGTTTTGTAGACCTGCTAGTGTTGAGTTCCAGAGTGCCATCCAGCCGTTGGTGTAGTCTATTTGGTAGAATAGAATTTCACCGCTTGGACCGAATGCTCTAACGCCTGAAGTTGGTACGTTGTTGAATGTGAATGCCCATTTGCCATCGAATGGATCCCAAGCTGTGTAGGTTCTGCCTGAGACTGAGTAAATGTATGTGAAAACACCGTCGTAGTTGAAGCTGTCGAAGTAGAGTACTTGACCGAATGATAGTGAAGTTGCGTTCTTAACCCAGAGTGTTTCGCCAGTGTGTAGATCAACTGCTACTATTGAGCTTGTTAATCCTTGGTCGAATTGGTTGTAGTATAGGACACCGTTGAGTATGACTGAGTTTGCGTATTTGCCTTCGTATGCGTCACCTGTTTCGGATGCAGCGGGAATCTGACCTTCGCCCCATAGACCACCGGTCAATCCACCGGTTGTTAATTCTTTTGCCCATAGAACGTGTGCAGATTCTGGTGCATCGTCGTTGTAGAGTGCTAATGAGTTATCTGGTCTTGCAACCCAGTTACCTGAGATGCTGTACCATTCTCTGAGCTGTGGGTCAATTGGACGACTCCAGTATTCAGTTGGAAGAGAATGACCTGGATAACTTAGGGATGCTTCTTCGGTTACAACGAATTGGCTTGATGCTGTGCTTGCTAGCATAATGGTGCCTTTGACAATAGTTGTGCCTCTTTCCATGGCAGTTGTATTTACTGGCATTTCTTGCTGTGGGAAGTAGGTTGTTATGTTGTATGTGCCTATTTGGTGTTGGTGTGTAGAGTGTGTAGGTTGAACCTGTAGAGTCAGTTGTGAATGGCCCTAATGTCTCGGTATCGCCGTTTGGTGCAGTGACTTTAATCGTGAGACCACTCCAGCCATAGGCTTGAGTTGCTAAGGCCTCTGTAATAGCGCATTTGAGCAGTGTTTCTTCTCCGAGACCAAGCGTATTAGGAATGGCGTCAGAGATTGCATAAGTCTTCATTGTTGTTGCTGCTTGTGCTTCAATGTTCATAGAAGGTATTGATGTAACAATTGATAGTGCAAAGATCGCTAATAGCGCCAATGCGAGTTTATTTGTGGTTTTCATTTCTTTTATTTTCCTTTATTTTATAAAGACAAGCGATATTTACTAAAAATACCGCTGTCTTAACCCAGCTATTTGACTCGGTTTCTTTTAAAGTTTTTAGTAAATAACTGGAGAACGGAAAGGGATTTCACCATATCAACCCACGTAGATATACCAAAACGATCATCTTTTTTGAATACTTTAGGTTGCTAATTATAAAAACAAAATAGGTTTTCGCGGGGGCGGAAACAAAACGCATTACTGGTCTAGTTTCACTGAAAAGTGTTGCATAAGCAGCAATTTGGATGCTATATATTAGACGTTTTACTACAAAACTCAATTAGTTTTTAACCGATAGTTAAACTTGCAATTATCAAAAAGCAGTGGACTCCAGAATAAACCAACAACCAACCGCAAACAACACCCATAGACCAGCAATAAAACCGACTAAAAAACATCGACTACAATTTACAAAAATGAAGAATGTCATGATATCGAAAAACAAACAAAAGTGAGGAATAGAAGAAAAAAGCTATCCTTACTGGATTAACTCGATTCGGCGTTTACCGCGAGCCATCGAAGACGTCCGAACTTTACCGCTAACCTCCAAATCAAGCAGCAACTCATTAAAGTCCTTAAACCCCAAATCCTCATACTCATCCTTAAGCTGCTCAAAGAGGTCATCGTCAGTCATGTCGCCCTTCTTTTTCAGGATTTCCAATAGGTAAAAGAAAGCTGGGCGTGTTTTCCAAGTTTTAATCTGCGGCATCAACGGTTTCCTTCTGTCTAAGCAACTGGTGTTTGTGGCTTTTGTACTTGTCGGATTTGCTGCATGAAGCTCTTGTACCATTTTTCCATGTCAGGCGATATGGATGGACCCATTTCTTTCATGGCATCCAAGAAATCCTTCATTGTCACTTCGCGGCTGTTTACGTCTCGACGCAAGGAGTGCATAGCTGCTTCGCGGCAGAGTGATTCGATGTCGGCACCGCTGTAGTATTTGGTAGATATTGTCAGCTGGTTTAAGTCTACGTCTTTGTTGATTGGCATGCCTTTGGTGTATAGTTTGAAGATTTGTAGGCGGCTCTTTTCGTCTGGTTCTGGAACGTAGATTAAGCGGTCGAATCTGCCGGGGCGGATAACTGCTTGGTCAACCATGTCGGGGCGGTTGGTTGCGGCGATGACTACGATGTCTTGGAGTGTGGTGATGCCGTCCATTTCGGTTAGGAGTTGGCTGATTACACGTTCGCTGACTCCGCTGTCACTCATGCCCATGCCTCTGCGGGGTGTTAATGAGTCGATTTCGTCGAGGAATATCACTGCGGGTGCTGCCATGCGGGCTTTGCGGAAGACTTCGCGGATTGCTTTTTCTGATTCGCCGACCCATTTGCTGAAGACTTCGGGGCCTTTGATTGAGATGAAGTTGGATTCGCTCTCAGTTGCGACGGCTCGTGCAAGTAGGGTTTTGCCGCAGCCTGGTGGACCATACATTAGTATACCTTTTGGTGGACGAATACCTAATCGAGTGAACATTTCGGGGTTCTTGATGGGCCACTCAACGGCTTCTTTGAGGTGCTGTTTAACGTCGTCTAATCCGCCTGCATCATCCCAGTGGACTGTGGAGACTTCGATGTAGACTTCTCGCATTGCGGTTGGTGTTACTTCTTTGTATGCGCCTAAGAAGTCATCCATGGTGACTTCCATCTTTTCGAGCACTGCTGGTGGGATGCGTTCTTCTTCAAGGTTAATCTGTGGCAGGTATCTGCGGAGTGCTTTCATGGCTGTTTCTCTGCCTAGTGCGGAGAGGTCTGCGCCTGTGTAGCCATGCGTCATGCCTGAGAGCTTCTTGAGGTCAACGTCTAGTCCTGTTTTTTGGTCTTCAGGAACGTCCACTCCATGAAGCGGCATTCCGCGTGTATGGATTTGTAGGACTTCGTATCTTCCTTTTTTGTCGGGAACGCTGATTTCGATTTCTCGGTCAAATCGGCCGGGTCTACGCAATGCTGGGTCTAATGCGCCGGGGCGGTTGGTTGCACCGATGACGATGACGTTTCCTCTGCCTGATAAGCCATCCATGAGTGCAAGCAATTGGGCAACTACTCGTCTTTCGACTTCGCCGGTGACTTCTTCACGTTTTGGCGCGATGGCGTCGAGTTCGTCTACGAATATGATGCTTGGAGCGTTTTGTTGTGCTTGCTGGAAGATTTCTCTTAGGCGTGCTTCGGATTCGCCGTAGAATTTGCTCATGATTTCTGGGCCGTTGATGCTGTAGAAGTTTGCTTCGGATTCGTTAGCGACTGCTCTGGCGAGGAGGGTTTTGCCGCATCCTGGTGGACCATGTAGCAATACGCCTTTTGGTGGTTCGATTCCGAGGCGCTGGAAAAGTTCAGGGTGACGCAATGGCAATTCTACCATTTCTCGGACACGTTGGATTTCTACGCGGAGTCCACCGATGTCTTCGTAGGTTGTGCGTGGGAGTCCTTTGCCTTCTGGGGCGGGTTCGTTGAGGATAGTTACTCTGGATTCGGTTGTGACTTTGATGATGCCGTGGGGCGTGTTTTGGATACTGTGAATGGTATGGCGTGGCCTAGCATCATGACTAAGGTGGTGTCGCCTTCGACTAGTGTGCGTTCCATGAGACGGTTTTTGACGAAGTTCGTAAAGTCTTCATCTACGTTTAGCCTCATGTCGACTGGCGCTAAAGTTAATGCAAGCGCCGTTTTGACTTTGGCAGGTCGTACAACAACATATTCGTTGATGGCTACACCGCTGTTTTTGCGTGTAAAGCCATCGATGCGGATTATGTCGCGGTTCTGGTCTTCACTGTAAGCTGGCCAAGCAATGGCGCTTGTTGTGCGTTTGTTAACTATCTCGATTACGTCTCCAGCGCTTATGCCTAGTTTCTGCATTGTGCGTTGGTCGATGCGGGCGATTCCTCTGCCGACATCTCTTTGCCGTGCGTCTCCGACGCGTAATTGAACTTCGCTCATCGTGAAATTCTCCAAATAATATGCTGACTTAGGTGTGTTTGAAAAAGACGAGTAGGATATATAAACTTTAAAGCGTAACACCAGAAACATTCAGGTGCTTGTTAAAAGGAGAATTAAGGGATTTTAGGTTGAAAGAGGGTTAATCGCGGCTTGTTCTGCGAATATTGAAGGCTTCAGCTTGGCTCACGCCGGGTATTTTGGCGAGTGCAATTTCGAATTCTTCAACGACACCGGATATTGTCTTCTGGGAAGCGGACTTGAACAAGTAGCGCTTTGAGTCCGAAGGCAACTTCTTCTT